>CP090852.1:0-608989 GCA_041879415.1 Vibrio chagasii
GAGGAGTGCTGATTAGAATGAATACAGGCGGGCTTGCTTGTATTCATTCAGACAGAGATAGCAGTAGAGTGTTACATATATTGGTTTATGTACACGTCGACTAGAAACATGAATACTGGAACGGTGCTAAGAACTCCGAAGAAGACGATAGGCACCCAGTTTTTCATTTTCTTTTTAGGTTGCTCTGTATTGTTCATAGTTTCGACCTTAAATTCGTTGTTGAGTCTGCGCTTTAGTTAGAACTGAATGGTATCAAATAAATTCAAAGAGCCCTATGTGGATTTAGTGTTTCGTGGCGTGCATCAAACACAGAAAATCGCGTTGATTCATAAACGGTTCATAAAGGCTCAACAATAATGAACCTATTGAAACAAGTACTGCCTTATTTGGCATAGTAATTAAATAGCATTCAGAGAGTTGGAGAATACAGAATGAAAACAATAGGTAACATCATTTGGTTTCTGTTCGGTGGCGTATTTATGGGATTGGCGTGGTGGTTCTTTGGGCTGCTTGCATTCCTTACCATCGTTGGTATTCCGTGGGGCAGAGCGTGTTTTGTTATGGGGAACTTCTCGTTCTTTCCATTTGGTCAAGAAGCCATTTCTCGTGATGAACTGACTAATGAAATGGATATCGGGACAAGCCCATTAGGCATGATAGGTAACATCATATGGTTCTTGTTTGCAGGTATTTGGCTTGCAATTGGTCATATCATGTCAGCGGTGGCGTGTTTCATTACCATCATCGGTATTCCATTTGCGATTCAGCACCTTAAGCTAGCCGTTATCTCACTGGCACCAATCGGTAAAACAGTGGTAGATAAACGTGAAGCAGAAGCGGCACGAGTAAGAAATTACAAAGGTTAAGAATTTAGTTTAACCTTTATCTGAAACCAAAAAGCACATCATTTGATGTGCTTTTTTTGGTTCTTGGTTTTCGGTTCTTGGTTTGTATTCTCAAGCTTATCTAGTCGCTATACGTTGTTGAATAAGACTTCGATTCGAAGCGTGATATTGGCCTCTTTTGTATGCTTTTCGTATGGCTCGCGTTCCCATTGGTAGCGTGGGATGATTTCGTAAAATAGCCACTCTTTCCATACATTCTCTCGATAGGTGACCGACACTTGTGAGTATTCGTAGTGGTTATATGGCTCGCTAGTCGCGGTTATCGTGGCGCTGTATTGCAGAGCTTGGTCTTGAGAAAGGTAATGGTACAAGGTGATTCCCGTACCATACTCCCAGCCTTTGAGGTCATCGTTATAGCCAGCAAAGTTAGACCAACGCGCTAAGAAATCGTCACTTAATGAAAGGTCAAAGTCGATATCAGTGATCTCTCCCGTCTCTCTTTTCTCTTGATACACACGTTGAGTCAGCCGGAATACTGCATCTGTGGTGAGTGGGTAGGTAAAACGATAGCGAGCCTCTATTCTTGGGCGCAATGTCGCTTTGATATTGAAACTACTGTAACCCTTAGCATAGGCGTCATAACGAAGTCCAAGTGCATTCTCTAACTCTTCAGAGTCTTGTGGGAAGAAGTCTAAAAACTCTTCATCACCAACCGACTCGTAGATTAGCTTGAGCCTTTTGCTGACAAAGGGTAAATGTAAGCGGGCGTTTAGTTTGGTGGAATAATCAACGTCACCACCTTCAGAATAGATGAAATCGTTATACCAACGTACAGAGGTTCCGGCTCTGGCGTCTTCGGTAATACGATCATCAACGAAGAAGTTATCGAACCATAGGGCTGGTTGGCAAAATTTGCTATTTAGGTAGTGATAGGCTTTTTCGACACGCGTATCTTCTAACGGCTGACTGTGACAATCATCCGTTTCCTCTGCAAGAGCAGAGTGGGTGGCGAGTGATGCCAATAATGAAGTGCTAACTATCCAACGACTCAATGGAACCTGTTTGTCATTCTATGTATCAATAGTTTGACTATAACTAAGCAGTTACAACAATGCGACTTTTAATGATGTTTAACTGGGGTTGTGGCTATTCAAAACAGAGGTTTGAATAGCGTATGGCAAGCAAAGAAAACGGGCTCTGAAAGTGAGCCCGTTTGTTGGTTAACTTATCAGTGATTTAACGCTGGATTACATTGCCGCTTCGAAAATCGCAGAGATTTCTTCGTGAGTCGCTTGTTTAGGGTTAGTAAAACCACATGCATCTTTCAGTGCGTTGTCAGACAGTGTAGGAATGTCTTCTAGTTTCGCACCAAGTTGCGCGATACCTGTTGGGATATTCACGTCATTTGCTAGTTGAACAATCGCTTCGATTGCTGCTTCTGCACCTTGCTCTGGTGTCATACTTTCAACATTCACGCCCATTGCTTTCGCAACATCACGTAGACGCTCAGGACAAACTTGCGCGTTGTAGCGTTGAACGTGTGGTAGCAAGATAGCGTTACATACACCGTGTGGAAGGTCGTAGAAGCCACCTAGTTGGTGCGCCATCGCGTGAACATAGCCCAGTGATGCGTTGTTGAACGCCATACCCGCCATGAACTGTGCGTAAGCCATTTGCTCACGAGCTTCAATGTCTTCGCCGTGCGCTACTGCTGTTCTTAGGTGTGCTTGCACAAGTTCAATCGCTTTAATCGCTACTGCGTCTGTAATTGGTGTCGCTGCGATAGAAACGTAAGCTTCGATTGCGTGTGTTAGCGCATCCATACCCGTTGCAGCAGTTAATGATGCAGGCTTAGCAAGCATTAGTTCAGGATCGTTTACTGAGATAAGCGGTGTTGTGTGCTTATCAACGATAGCCATCTTAATGTGACGCTCTTCATCAGTGATGATGCAGAAACGTGTCATTTCTGATGCTGTGCCCGCAGTTGTGTTGATCGCGATAAGAGGCATCATCGGTTTTTCAGATTGATCGACACCTTCGTAATCTGCAATCTTGCCGCCGTTAGAAGCTACAAGTGCAATACCTTTTGCACAGTCGTGTGGAGAGCCGCCGCCAAGAGAGATAACAAAGTCACAGTCATTGTTTGTTAGCAGCTCAAGACCATCGTTTACGTTTGTGATGGTTGGGTTTGGTTGAGTGCCGTCGAATACCACAGCATCTACACCGCGTTCGCCAAGAAGGTCCTGAACCTGCTTAACCACGCCAATTTGATTTAGGATTTTATCGGTTACGATAAGACCTTTTTTAAAGCCTTGAGACTGAATGCTATCAGCAGCATCCTTTAAACAGCCAGTACCCATGAAGTTGATTGTAGGGATGTAAAATGCACTAGACATTGGAAAACTCCGGTTAATTATGATTTTTAATTGCCTCTATGTTGTCGGCAAATAACTGGTCGACCATTGATCTGGAACAACTTTGATTCCGAACTACCACTTTCTGGTTATTGGTTGTGATAGGGCTCATATAGCAATCGTTTTTATAGTTTTCTGATGTGTATATTGTCAGTTATGGATGGCGAATGATTGATAGATTTTTGGCCAGTATGCTGCTCTATAACCATGAAAAATAAAGGTTATTCAGACAGTGCCGGTTCACGTTCTTCTTCGGTTCGCTCTTGAACAGAACCAGTATTGCACTCGACCTGAGTTTCTGGTTGCTCAGGCGAATTTGACGCCTCTTGTGGCTCTTCATCGTAGTATTTGACCAGGAATGGGGTGAGCATGACGGATGACGGTAAGAAGTGCTTCATAGTACCTCCCGGTACAGTTCGTGTATTTCCTTTATGGTATTGGTTTAATATGTGGCAAAATTTGCGATACATCATGACTTGTTGCTTGTTTTCTATAAATTCTTAGAACTATATTCAGGCTCACAAAAATGGTAGTAGAATGCACACTTAACCGTGAGGTTAGGAAAGAACAAAATATAAACACGGCTCGATAGCGCGAATAATAGGACAGATAATGAAGTACGATTGGATATTCTTTGATGCGGATGAAACCTTGTTCCACTTTGACGCTTTTCAAGGAATGAAGCTAATGTTCTCACGTTTTGGTGTGGATTTTAGCGAGCAGGATTATTCCGTTTATCAAGAAGTTAACCTACCACTATGGGTAGATTATCAAGATGGCCGAATTACGGCTGATCAACTGAAGCACACACGCTTCGAAAGCTGGGCTGAAAAGTTAGAAACAACAACTGCAGAATTAAACAGCGCATTTCTAACAGCAATGGCGGACATCTGTTCTTTGTTACCAGGTGCAAAAGAGCTAATGGAATCGTTACAAGGCAAAGTGAACATGGGCATTATTACCAATGGTTTCACTGAGCTGCAATCGATCCGTTTAGAGCGCACTGGCATGACAGATTACTTCGAACATGTGATCATTTCTGAAGAAGTCGGCGTTGCTAAGCCAGATGCTGAGATCTTTGAACATGCACACAAGCTTGTCGGCTTACCAGCGAAGCAGCGCATTTTGATGGTGGGTGATAACCCACACTCTGATATTTTAGGTGGCTTAGACTTTGGTATCGAGACCTGTTGGTTAAACAGCCAAGAGAAGGCGACGCCAGAAGGTATTAACCCTCATTACCAAGTGAAGTCTTTGGCTGAGCTGCAAGCACTTCTGCTAGCGTAACGGCTCATCGCCTTTAGCTTTATTCGTTGATCACTACTAGCCGAGTACAATTCTGTGCTCGGCTACTTAATTTCTACAGGTTTCACTTTTCGATTGTGGTACTCAGGCGTATTTATGCTTTAAGCTGCCACGATAACCACTCATAACAAATAGAAGGAATAAGCGTGCTGAAATCTCATCGCCATAGCTGCTACGGCATTGCTGCCATTTTACTTTGGAGCTGCTTAATTGCGTTGTCTCGTAGCGTGTCAGAGCAATTAGGCCCAATTGGCGGCGCAGCCAGCCTCTATACAGTGAGTTCACTGTTTTTGGTTTGCGTGATGGGGTTACCTAAGCTGAAGCGCTTCTCAAAGTCTTATTTGTTGATTGGTGGCGCGCTGTTTGTTTGCTACGAGATCTTTCTGGCTTTGGCGTTAGGCATGGCAAATAACCGACATCAGGCTTTAGAGATGGCGGTTATCAACTACCTTTGGCCAGCACTGACAGTATTGTTTGCGGTATTACTCAGCGATAAAAAGATAAATTGGCTGGTTTACCCAAGTATCTTTTTAGCTTTCTTTGGGGTGGCTTGGAGTATCAGTGGCGACCAAGGCCTCTCTGTTGAACAGATTGCGGCAAATATCGCGACTAACCCTAAAACCTATTCGATGGCGTTCTTCGGCGCGATTATCTGGGCGGTTTACTGTAACTACACTCAGAAAGTTGCGAAAGGGCAGAATGCGATTGTGCTGTTCTTTATTGCTACAGCTATCACCTTGTGGATCAAATACGCACTGAGCAGCGAAACCGGTATGGTGATGACGAGCAGTGCCGCGATTGATTTGGCTTTAGCTGGTGTGTGCATGGGCGCGGGCTACGCGCTTTGGAATACCGCAATCTTGGGGGGCAACATGGTCTTTCTTGCTACCATGTCTTACTTCACGCCAATTTTTGCAACCTTACTCTCTTCTATGATTTTAGGTTTAACGCTGACTATCACATTTTGGCAGGGGGTATGTATGGTGACGATTGGGTCACTGGCTTGCTGGTGGGTCACAAGAGAAAAAAAGCCGACGGCTAAGGCGTCGGCTTCTGAAGAGATTCAATCTCAATAGCAATTGTGTTTATCTACCGATTGCTGGGGTGAGAATTAGCTTGCGATATTGAGGTTCAGTTGAAGCTCATATGGCATCTTAGATAAGCGTCGCTTTAGTTGGCGGCGCGTACGTTCAATATCATCGACCGCAATCGCTTGTTGGTCGTTGGTATGAATATCAACGTTGATTCTTAGCTCAGGACCAACCTTAGTCACACCGATTAGCTCCAAATCTTGTTCTGCTTCTTTGTCTACCGCGACAACATTCTTATCTACCGCGTCACAAATTTCTTTGTTTGCCGACATCATTAGTAGCTCACGCATCGCTTCTCTTAGCATATCGAACGGTACTTTGATGAAGTAGAAAGACATCAGCAACATCATCATTGGGTCGGCATACACAGCGTATTCTGCGAACGGCGAGAATGTCATTGACCAAGCCACGACGAAACCTGCTGTTACCGCGACACTCAATAGCGTATCCATTTGCCACTGCTTAGACTCAGCCTGAATCAAGCCAGATGAAATGCTCTTACTCTTCTTAGCGATGTACCACCACGCGTAACCACAGCCCAATACGTTAAAAATACCAAACAGAGTTGCGATAGAAGCATCAACTTCACGACCACCTGTCATCAAGGCGCCAATCGCTGAATACAGTGAATAACCAACCACAAGTAAAATGACAGTAGCTTTAATCGTGATGACGATAGGTTCAATGATCGCACGACCGAACGGGAATTCACGGTCAGAAGGGCGATTAATGTATTTTGAGGCAGCTAGTGACAATAAAGTTAACAGTAAGCTGATAAGAGAGTAGACACCGTCAAATACTATGACCAGAGAGCCAACGAGAAGACCCAACACCAATCCGCCAATAGCGAAGCCTGATGCTAAAAGGGCTGAGAACAATAGAACTCGGTTTTCGTTTTGGCTTTTCCTGTCACACATAATATTTTCCAGATGTTTTTGATAATTTCATTGTTCTAATATTGAGCGAGATTTTCAAACTTTATCTGATGATGTTTATGTTACAGAACATGGTTTTTTATATTATTCATTTTAATTCAGTTACTTAAATTACTTTTTAGGTGTCAGTAAAATTGACGATGACTGTTTTCGTGGACTAGTGTGCAACAGAATCAAGATCGCTTATCATTAATAAAACACATCATTGAGCGGTGTTTTATAGCGCGGTGAAGGGCATTAGCGCTTGGGATAGTGGGAAAGAAAGGATGACGATGAAGTTTGATGATATTAGCGACAGCGATTTGTGGGCAATCGCTAACCCTATTATGGATAATTTGATGGAGGGCTCAACCAATGTGGATCATGCCCAACATTGTCGCGACTTTACTCAACGAATGAAGGACATAGTGACGCCTGAGTATTTAGAAAAGGTGTGTCATCATTATCAACACAGCAACGGCTTTTTTGCAGAGCGCGAACCTGTTGCGGTGTTTAGGCGTTCTGATTCCGTTGCTTTTATATGGAAGCAAGCGTACACCATTGCCAAAGGCGAATTCGTTGCTGAAATGGTGTTAGTTGAAGAAGACGGACGCTATCTAGTGGATCACGTGATGGTCTTCTAACCACCCTCAATTAGAAATCGAACAAGTAATCACTCAGCTGGTCCGCGAGCCAGTTCATACCTGGGTGTTCTGCCATCCCTGCTGCCGTAAACATGCAGTAATCTTCTTGCGTTAGGCCGTAGGTGTGTTTGATCACTGCTAATTCTTGCTCACGCAGCAGATGACGTATCAGCGGCTCTGGCATTACACCCCATGCGTCTTCACGCAAAATTGTATCCAGCATAAAGTCAAAGCTAGAGAAACCAATGTAACGACGAGAGAAAGGCTCAAGCTCTGGATTATCTTTTTCGTTGAGATAAACCATGGTCGCTTGCATCGAATTTCTTAGTACTTCGTCGGAGACGCGGCGCATTGCGCTCAGGTCATGTCCTTTCTTACACACAGACATCATCCGAATCTTACCAAGCGGGTTATAGATAATGCGCGGGTCGTCTACACGTTCGTAATCAACGCCGAATGCAAAATCAACTTGTTGAGTTTCTACGAGGTTTGCTAAGTCGCCACTTGATGCAAGAACGAAGTTGAAAGAAGTAGAAGGGTACTTGTTGTTCAGCGTGTGAGATAAATCTTGCCACATTTCATCGGGCAGAGAATCATCGCGAGCAATCCATATCTCGGCGTTGAACTCACCGGACACATGGAGGCAGGTCTGTTTAATACGCGCAGCAGTCACTAACATTCCTTCGCAATCTTTATAGATGGCTTTGCCTGCTTCAGACAGCTCGACGTGGTTGCCACTACGTACGAAAAGTTCTACATCTAACTCTTTCTCCAAGGCTTTGATAGACATACTAAGCTTGGTTCGGTTGCATTCTAGCTGGCGAGCAGCTTCAGAGACTGACCCTAAATCAGCAACAGAACAGAAGGCTTGGACTTGAGATAGGTTCATTTCATTTCCAGATTGAGCGATTGTTGGTGCATATTATATGAATATTGTGCTGACTATCTTAGAAATAGTCCATCTTTGCATGATAACTCTATGACGAATTGACTAATTTAGTTTACTCTGGGCAGGTTCCGAACCTACAAGAAGTAAAGATGGAGGCCATGATGGCGAAACAATGGGACGAGTACGCCGCTGATTGGGATAAAGATCCCGCGACCGCAGTATTCGCACAGTCCGTATTTGACCAGTTAACACAGCTCGTTGATTTAAACGGAACCCGTGTCCTTGATTTTGGTTGTGGTACAGGACTACTCAGCCAAAAAATATCTCCTTTAGCAAAAGAGATCATCGCACTCGACATGTCTGAAGGGATGATTGAAGAGCTAGACAAGAAAGAGCTATCCAACGTTGAACCGGTTGTTGATATTCTATCGCGCGGGCTTGCAGCTCAGCATCCAGCATTCCGAAATCAGTTCGATGTAGTGGTAGCATCGTCGGTTTGTGGCTTTATCCCGAACCTACAAGACACAGTAAGCCTGATTTATACGCTACTCGAAAATGATGGCACATTTGTTCATTGGGACTGGTGCTTAGAAAACGACAGCGATGATTACGGCGTAAGCCCTGAGCGTTCAGAGAACGTATTGAGTGCTGCTGGGTTTTCTGTTGTTGAAGTCTCGACACCTTTCTCAGTTGATACCCCACAAGGCAAGCTAAAAGTGCTGATGGGCGTTGGACGTAAGTAGTTCATTTGAAGCTTATGGCTAAGTGATTAACAAGAACTAAAATCCAAAGCCCGTTTTAGCCAACAAATTAAAACATAAATAACCGAACCCACATCAACGGTCTTAGTGCCAGTTATGTGGGTTTTCTATTTCTAGTAACCTCGATAACTTATGTTTTAAACGTGTGATTTCAGGGGATTGGAAAACGCTAATTATAAATATGTCATTTCCATTTTGGAAATGTAGTGTTGCATAGATTTCATTAGTGGAAATTAAATCGTCAGATATAGAATAAGCCCATAACAATACTAAGGGTTTAATCATGAGCCACCAATCTGCTTCTCCACAACTTTCAGAACAACAACAGCGCTTTAGCAATATCATTTCAGATGCCAACCTGTCGCCAAAACAGAAATCGAGCTATCTTGCCTTAGAAGCTGAAGCGAGCCTACCGTACATGTCGGTAAGTCACGAAGTAGAACAAGCCTTACAACAAGGCGTGCTATGTGACATGTTTGAAGGTCACGCTCCATTTAAGCCGCGCTATGTGCTTCCTGACTATTCTAAATACTTACATCAAGGCTCAAAGTATTTAGAGCTTAGCGCGGCAACTAATTTCGATGAAGCATTGAACATGCTTACCATCCTGTACCATCACGTCCCTTCGGTCACATCTATTCCGGTTTACTTAGGTCAGTTGGATGATGTGTTAATGCCTTTCGTTGGCGATCTAACAGAAGAGCAGGTTTATCAAAAGCTTAAGCTATTCTGGATCATGCTAGACCGCACACTGCCAGACGCGTTCATGCATGTGAATATCGGGCCAAGAGACAACGTTATCTGCCGTACTATTTTACGAGTTGATGCTGAACTCAAGCAGATTGCGCCAAACCTTACTTTTATGTACGACCCAGCCGTAACACCTGATGATTTGCTGCGTCATGCTGCGAGCAATATTTGTGAATGCAGTAAACCACACATCGCTAACTACCCAGCACACGCTGCGGCATACGGTGATAAGCGCTTTGGCATCGTGAGCTGTTACAACTCTCTGCCTCTGGCTGGTGGATCAAACACGTTAGTACGTATGAACCTGAAACAAGTGGCGTTGAAGTCTGAGGACAGTGTCGATTTCCTACAGCAAGTGTTACCACACTACAGCGCTATCATGGTTGAGCTTATGAACGCTCGCAGCCGCTTCTTGCATGAGGAATCTAACTTCTTCGAGGGCTTTTTAACCAAAGAAGGTTTGATCGAGGAAGATCGCTTTGCACCAATGTTTGGCATCTACGGTATGGCTGAAGCCGTGAATATCTTGATGGAGAAAGAGGGCAAAGCGGGGCGTTATGGTCATGACGAACAAGCTAACCAATTTGGACATCGCATTTCAGAAAAACTGGCTGAGATCGTTGATCGCTCTGAAGTGAAATATGGTCTAGAAGGCAAGGCTCTATTGCATGCTCAAGGTGGTATCAGCTTAGATGAAGGTGTCACTCCAGGTGTGCGTATTCCTTATGGTACGGAGCCTGACCCAGTCTCTTACGTTCGTGCGACTGCGGGGCATCATAAATTCTACACCTCAGGTATCAGTGACATTTTGACCATTGACGAAACCGTGAAGTCAAATCCTGAAGCGATGTTCAACCTGTGTAAAGGCGCGATTCAAGCGGGTTACCGTGAGTTTACCGCTAACGTTGCATCAAACGACTTAGTTCGTGTGACAGGTTACATGATTAAGTTGTCTGACATCGCTAAATATGACGAAGAAGGTTCGCGCACCAACACTACTTTCTTAGGAGCTGAAGCGGCGAAAAATACGGGCATCTTAGAGCGTAAACCGCGCGTGGCAAGCTTAGAGATGTCGCCAACGTACGAATAACCAAGTGTTCGAATCGCATTAATTATGAAAATTTCTGATCTAACAACTCAAATGGCTAGGGTTAATAACAATAAGACAGAAAAACAAGCGAAGGTCAGCCGTGTGCTGACCTTTTCTTGTGTTGATGGACCGGGAAATCGGCTTGTACTGTTTCTACAGGGGTGCAATTTCGACTGTATAACCTGTCATAACCCTCATACCATCAATCACTGTAATCATTGCGGAGATTGCGTTAGTGACTGCCCAAGCGGTGCTTTGAGTTCTGTTGGTGGCAAAGTGATATGGGATCCGGTGGCTTGCACCAATTGCGACCAGTGTATTGATGTTTGTGGCCACAAATCGAGTCCGAAAATCACTACGATGACGGTCTCAGAGGTATTAGAGCTGGTGAGACATAATCAGTTCTTCCTGAGTGGTGTTACTATTTCGGGCGGCGAAGCGACCATGCAGCTGCCGTTTATCATTGACCTATTTGAAGCGATTAAAAGCGATCCGCAACTAGCACATTTAACGTGCTTTATTGATAGCAATGGCTCGCTGTCAAAACAGGGCTGGGACAAGGTGTTGCCTTATCTTGATGGAGCAATGATTGATCTTAAATCTTGGCAATCAGAAACCCACAACTGGTTAGTGGGAAGAGGTAATCACCGTGTGTTTGAAACCATCAATTATCTAGCGGAACAAGGTAAGTTACACGAAGTTAGGCTTTTGCATATTCCGGGTAAGAGTGACCTTGAGGAAGAGATAGAGCAAGTTGGGCATTACTTAAAAGGATTGCCGAGTGATGTTCAGATTCGACTTAATGCTTTTCAACATCACGGCGTGATTGGTGAGGCGTTGGATTGGCCTAAGTGTACAAAACAACAGATGCAAAACTTCCACGACAAGCTCTATGCGATTGTTCAAAGACCGATGCAAACGCCAGAGGTGTACACCTAATATTCTCGCTCTTCAAGGACCAAAGAGCTAGGCTTCTAAAAACAGGTCACACAGCCATTTGATCGCCTGATCATTCATATTTGGCTTGTTCCACACTAAGCTGTACGCCACTTTTCCGTAATCGAAGGGGAGTGGCTTACTCACTAATCCATGCGCTTGTTTCGCGTGTTCGGCCCACTGTTTCGAACAAGTGAACAGGAAAGGGGTATTGTGACAAAGTACAGCCGCGGCCCCAAAATCAGCGACCGAAATAGCCATCTCTCTAGGCTTATGACGTTGCACTAAACTCTGCTCAAAGTAAGGCTGCGACAACTCATTATCTAAGATGCCAATGTGTTTGTAGTCTAGGTAGCCCTCAACCGTCAGTTCTTTTTGTGCCAGCGGATGATGAGCCCCCATTAAGCACACCATCTCATCAGGTAGAATGGTTTCCCACACTAACTCTTTGTTGTCGGTAGGTGGCTGGGAAATATCGTGAGGCAATAAGATCAAGTTAACTTTACCGCTAAGCAAAGCATCGAACCCGAGCTGTTGCTTCGAATAGATATGAAGTTTGGCCTTTGGAGCAAGCTCTGTGGTGATTCTGCTGATCTTAGAGGCGAACACTTCAAAGGTACTCTCACGCATCGAGAGTGAAAAGCTGCCTTGGTACTCCTCAGGAGCAAAGCTCTTCTGATGAAGCAATCCATTCATGCTGGAAAGAATTGCGTGAACCGTTGGAGCAATTTGAAGTGCGAAGGGCGTTGGGATGAGCTTAGTGCCATCTCGGTAGAACAGCTCGTCGTTGAGGATCTCACGAAGCTGAGACAGAGTCTTACTTACACTTGATGGGCTTACATAGAGTTGCTCAGAGGTTTGAGTCACGCTATGGGTATTAAGCATTATGTGCAGGGCAGTGAGGTGCTTAAGGCTCACTCTCGATAAGTGTAAGTAATCCATGTATGACTCACGAATTCAAATTGGCTTGTGATTTTGAATCTACACCAAAACCGAACAAGCCAAATTGATAAAGGTTATTTACGAGCTAACTTATGGTGAGCTCGTGAAAAGTGGCCTGCGCAAAATGCACCTACGATTGAAAGCTCACCGGCTAAACACAATGCAGCACAAACCTCAGCTAAGGCTTGGGATTTACCATTGCCGTGCAGGCCTAGCAAATCAAGACACGCTTTTTGGCTTGGAAGGCTAGTACCACCACCAACAGTACCTACCATTAGGTTAGGAAGCGTTACGCTTGCGTATAAACCGCCTTCTTTGTTTAGCTCCATGCGAGTCATACCGATGGCAGATTCTGCAACACACGCAGCGTCTTGTCCGCAAGCGATGTAAAGTGCAGCCAGTGCATTAGCGTAATGGGCATTGATACCGATAGTGCCGCTAAGAGCGCCGCCCACAGTAGTCATTTGACCAAACTGAACCATCTTCTCTGGCGTTGTGTGTAGATACTTAGCCACAAGTTCTGCTGGGATATTAACTTCAGCGGTGACCTTTTTACCACGAACGCTGCGCAAGGTTTGGGTATTCGCTTTCTTATCGCCCGACAAGTTGCCATCAAGGAAGGCGTGGTCAGGCTTAACTGGGGTGTTTTCTATGATGTACTCAAATACCGCATTGGTCGCGATGGTCACCATATTCTGACCAGATGCATCTCCCGTCAGAAACTCAAACACCAAATAAACATGGTTACCTTCAATGTTGATATTGATATCGGTAAGTTTGCCGTGGGAAGTCGTAGATTCAGCTAGGGTTTTAAACTTCTCATACTGAGTTACTGCCCATGCCACAAACTGTCCAGCTTCAACCAAACCTTGGAATGCAAAGCCAGGGGTGCGTGTGACACCTTCATTGAGCAACATTGCACTCGCACCACCACAAGCACTAATGAGTTTAGAGCCTCGGTTATAAGACGCGACAAGTGCTGCCTCGGTTGTTGCCAGTGGAACTAGGTAATCACCTTGGGCAAATAGGCCATTAACACGCAGCGGACCAGAAATACCGACAGGCACTTTCACTGTGCCAACGAAGTGCTCGATGTTTTTTTCGTAGGCTTGCATCTGACTTTCGGTATGAGGGTCGAGTAGCTCTTGTTGTGATTCTGCGTTGTCGAGAGTCGTCCAACGGCGTGTCACATTCTTTTCTGTCAGGTAAGGGCTAGGTGTCAGCTTCTTTGCTGGCTTTTCAAAATGAGGCTGGAGTTTATTTTCTAATTCGTCTGCGGAGATATCGCCCCCTAAAATAGAAACATAGTCGCGGCGATGCAGATTTAGTTTTGGCATAAATAGTATGAAGTAAAGTTTGTGCAGCAAATTGGTTTGCGCTGATTCTACCGAGTAATAAACCAGAAACAAGCGCCAGATATAATGAGTTACAGTTTGTGTGCTTATTACATCAAAAAGTCGCTAAAGTGCTTGAGTTGTCTGGTTTCACACCCTACAAAATCGTCATTAAACTTGATTGTAGTTCAGCTCAAATGATCAGCAAGGTTTAGATATGGATGTCGAGCAGACTGCCAATAGCTTCATTTTGGCGCTCCACGACGCTAGCACCGACACGGTTATAACTAGCACTCTGCGTTAATTTGACCAACGCATCGCTTGAAGAAGAAGTGGGTTCTGGTTCTTTGTCTTTAAATGAAAGGGATTGCTCAGGTTCAACTTGATTAAAGCTGAAATCGCTGCCTTCGATTACATCGTCGTCAGATTCGGGCACATGTTCAGAGATTTGATTATGTTTTGAGGCTTGGTTGAGTTCGATAGCCGCTTCTTCAGCCATGTTGGCAGACTGCTGAATAATGGCGTAACCAGATTGAATACCAGATATCGACATAGCAGGACCTTTAATTGACGTATGGGAAGAGTCTAGGTGGACGATATTTTAAGCGCAATGGTGAGCAGGAGAGATCTACAATAAAAGGATCAACTTAAGCTAAAATAGTGATGTCTGTCTATTAACTGAACAGATCGTTCAATGCGTTTAGCTCTTCATCAGTAAGCAGAGTTTCTTTTTCTGTTTCCAAAGTGCCGTCTATCTCGCCTTGCAATGTTTTGAGTTGCTGTGGGCTGAGAAGTTGGATCTGCTGTTTAAATGCTTCAAATTGTTGTGTATTCATAATGTGACCTTGCTGCAATTCCATATGCTCTAATGAGCATAGACTACTGTTACCAGAAATCAAACAAGATTAAGCGAATATTAAACTTATTTTGTCGTTTCCTAGAACTAAGACAACTATAAATTTCTGTGGTCGCTTTTTGTCCGAGGAATGTTAAGCAAAGTTAAGGCTTGGTCAATCAAAGTCAGAAAGTCATGACAATGTAAAAATCGACTCAGCCCTTATGTAGTAAGGCTAGGTGAGGAGTTGCTCTACCTAATTATAGGTATTGGTAGAGCAATCTATAAATTTAACAAATGATCAAAAGATAAACAATTAACGCTATCATTTTGTTTTTACGGTATTTTGTGTTTCGTTCAAGAGGCGTCCGTTTCAAACGCTTTGTCGATTTTTACCTTAACTGCAAATTTGGTTGCTAGCGTATGCAGTTCTGGAAGCATTCGATAGATCAAATGCAGCTGCTGTAGAACCATTCTGACAGAACTTTCATCTTCTTCTCGCCACTCACTCAAACGTTTATCCAAGTCAGGATCATAGGTATTTTTGACTTCACACTGCTCGCAGTGTGAGTAGAGCTGATCATTGAGCGCGTCGAGGTGCTCATGGATAACGCGGTGAGCATCTAAAACGAGCTTATGGGTTGCCTCGTCGTCGATACGTGTTCTATGCGCACCTAAAGCGGAAATGTAGCTTAATAGGGCATGGTTGAGCGTTAGGAAGCGGAAGCTCTCATCTTCAGAAGTGCGATATTTCCCAGGCTCGACTAGCATACTGCTGATCGCCACGGTCAGGTTCGCATCGTTATTGTGCGCGCTACGACGAGCGATACGGTAATTCAGCGTGTCTTTCTTGCCGACACGATACTGACCGATGATTTGTGCCAAGTAATTCTTGTTGGCATCGAGCGCGTCGGCCATCACCTTGTGTAGTCGCTTTGATTGCCAGTCTGGTAACACATAAACGACAGCCAATACCGCCAGAGCACAACCTATAAAGGTATCTGCAAGCCGCGGCAGAACCACAGCGTAGCCTTCACCAAGCTGATTAAAGCAGAACAGTACTAATAGGGTGATGAAGCCTGTCGCGAAGCCGTAATTATTGATGCGGAACGCAAAGAACATCACGCCACTTATCACAATGAAGACCAACTGGCTCTCTTGAGAAGGGAAGAAGGTCAGCAGTGGTACACCTATCAATAGACCAGCTACGGTGCCAATAACACGAGCAGTCAGCTTTTGGCGAGTAGCACTGTAGTTGGGTTGGCAAACAAACAGTGTCGTTAGCAAGATCCAATAACCGCGTTCGATCTCAAACCCTTGGATGATTCCGTAGCCAAGTGTCAGTGTGATTGCCATACGAATCGCATGACGAAATAGCATAGAGTCAGTATGTAGGTTGGCTTTGATCTTCTGCCACATTGCTGACAACGTATGTGGGTTTGTGTCGTCTAATACGTCTTCTTCTAGCTTTTCTGCATCTGGGTTACTGATGTTAGATAACTGCTTTTCAACGGTCGCTAGGTTATTGAAAAGATAATCCAGTTGGTTCAACAGCGGCTTCCATTCAGGCTTATTCTGCTGGTGAAGATGATTAAGTGAAGACATCAGCTCATCGAGCGCCAATACAGACTTGTCACCATGTTGATACTCAGATCCAACTTTAAGCGAGCTCGCGACTTCTTTACATGCCGTTGCCTGCGCTTCTAGTAAATATTTGAAGCGAAACAGCACGTCAGAGCGTTCAAAGTGTTTAGCAAGCTCTTGATAACGATAGTGGGTCGAACTTACACGCTCATGAATGTCTTGTGCGATGAAATAAGTATTTAAGAAGCGGTCACTAGGGCCATCAATGTGTCCACGCCTAGAACGGTTAAGCAGGGTTGCTTTACACATGTTGAGCGCGTTCACGGTGCTCGCATTTAATTTGGCTTCAATAATGCGATGTGGCTGAGGAATAAGGTCAGATACTGGGTAGAAAAGCTCTGCCTTGGACTCCATGTAGGTACCAATTTGGTCAAACACCGTGGCAAGGTTCTGCTGTACGGGTTGCATTGGCCACACAATCTGCCAAATCATCGACATGAAGTAGTACCAAGCCGCGCCTGTTAATAGCAACAAAGGCTGGAACCATAAGTTAGTGCTCTCATGGGCACCTAGCATGGTGTAGATGGCCACTAGCAGCGAGCCAAACGCAATGCTTGCGTACTTAGGGCCAATTGCGCCCAGCATGATGAAAGAGAATGTTGACGCAAATAGACCTAACGCGAACAGCCACGGCGTGTCGAAAAGCAGCTCAATAGAAAAGGCAGCGATAGCAAAACAGATAAAGGTTAACGTCAGGGCTTTGAGCCGACCTGTAAAGCTATCGTCGCTTTCCGCCAGTGCGGCTGCGATGACACCTAGAATCAGTGGGGTGATGAGTGTGTTCTGTCCATAATACCAAGCAGGCACCACCACACCGAGCAGAGTGATGAGAATTAATACGCTGTAATTTATGGTTTTATTTGCCCAATAGAGGCGTAATTTGGCTGAAAATTCCACAGTCACTCGCTTGACGCACTAAAAACCATAATCCTAACAGAAATCAAGCACAAGAATTTGATACTTATCCATAATTGTCCGTAGGTGGTCATGAAAGCGTCGATAAGATATGAGATATTATTAATTCTCATTGCATCATGATATAAATTCAATATTCCCAATTAAGAGCACACTCCAATGCAGCTAAGCGCTAACAAGACTGCACAATTTTTTATTCAAAATGAATACCATCAGGTTGAACTCGATGGTTCACGTCTGCTGTTGTCGTCAGTAGGCAGTGAGGAACGTATCCCGTTTACTATTTGGAGTGGCAAGATCGCGATCAAACGCGGATTGTTTTGGGGATCGTTACAGTTTTTTGCTAACCAACAAGACGGTAAGCAGCGCAGTTGGTTAGTTCAAGGTCTACCTTGGGACCAGTGTCGTCAATTTGCACGTGCATCGGTGGCGGCATACCAGAAGTGGCATGATACACAATGTGAACAACTGGCTGAACACGTGCCTCAATGGGAAGCTGAATTACTGCGCTTAGAGCAACTTCCAGCCTTTCTTCCTCATTCTAAGGTCAACACTTGGGTTGAGAAGGTTAACTCTGGCTTAGAGAGTATGACGATGACGCTGGACGAAGCGGCGCAGCGTATGCCAAATCGCATCGCAAGGCTGCAGCCGTGGTTGTCTGACACCGAGGCTAAGCAAGCGGAAAGAAACCAGCAATGGCTCGAGACAGAGAGAAAAAACTGGGAAGTCTTGTTTGCTCAATGTGAGTCATCGCCGTTGAACTTGTCTCAGCAATATGCGGTTCTAATGAACGATGACCACAACCTGATTCTTGCAGGTGCGGGCTCAGGGAAAACCAGTGTTCTGACAGCGCGTGTCGCTTACTTATTGCAAAGTCACCAAGCGCAAGCTGAAGAGCTTTTATTGCTTGCCTTTGGTCGTGAAGCGGCCGAAGAAATGAAGCAGCGCCTCGACAGTAAAATTGGGTTGTCGGCTGAGAAAGTTCAAGTGAATACCTTCCACCAGTTGGGTTTGAAGATCTTGAATGAGGTTGAAACCGAACGTGTGGTTATTTCTCCCCTTGCTTTAGATGACAATCAGCGCCAAGCCTGGTGCATTGATTGGTTGAAGAAGCACTGGATGACGCCGACCAACTTCAAGCGTTGGCAGAAGCACTTATCTAAATGGCCAATTGCTTACCTAACGGGTGATGACGAGCTAGGCAGCCACGTTTCAAACCTTAAGTTGATTGGTTGGCTTGAAAAGCAACTGGAACAGTTGAATGCATCAGGCTTAACCAAGAAAGAAGTACAGCAGCAGCTTATCGACCACCGTGATTACACACGTCTTAACAGTGAGCTATCCCTGTGCTGGCCTTGTGTGACGGCATGGCAGAAGGCATTGAAAGAAGAGAACCATATCGATTTCTCGACCATGATCAGCCGTGCGACTCAGTACGTCGAAAAAGGTAAGTTTATCTCGCCTTGGAAGTTCATCATGATCGATGAGTATCAAGACATCTCTCCTGATCGTCTTGCTTTGGTTGAGGCGCTGTGTAATCAGTCTAAAGCGGAGCACCAAGCCTCTATTTTTGCCGTGGGCGATGATTGGCAGTCTATTTACCAATTCGCGGGTGCAGACGTTGATTTAACTACAGGCTTTAAAGATCGTTTCGCGAGCTCGACCATTCATCACCTAGATACCACGTATCGTTTCAACAATCAGTTAGGTGCTGTGGCGAATCGTTTTGTGCAAGAGAACCCAATTCAGTTACCGAAAGAGCTAAACAGCTTCAAGCAACAGAAGCAAAAGGCGGTCTACAGTGCACCAAGTAAAGAGGTTGAGAAGATCCTTGATCAACTCAACCGCCAATCTAAAGGTAAAACCAATAAGTCGGTGTTGATGCTTGGCCGTAATCACTACCATAAACCTGAGTTGTTGGAAGACTGGAAGAAGATCTACACCTCTATTGATATCAACTTCATGACTTGTCACGCCAGTAAGGGTAAAGAAGCAGACTTCGTTATTATCCTTTGCGTGGATGAAGGACAATTCCCAGCGAAGAAGAAGCAACTACACATTGATGGCGCATTAACTGAATCGTCAGACGTGTTCCCATACGCGGAAGAACGTCGTTTGTTCTACGTAGCGATGACACGTGCTAAAGAGAAAGTGTGGATCACGCACAGCGGCGATGGTTCGGGCTTCGTACAAGAACTGCATGGTTCTGACTACCCAGTGGTTCGTAAGAAGTAGCCACTTAGACGGGGTGCCAACTAAGAGCTCAAATTGCTTTCGCTGTATTTTATTTGCAGACATAAAGCAGAAGGACATACATATGGAACATGGCTCAATCAATTACATCGAATTTGCCGCGAAAGATATCGCAGCGACCAAGGCGTTTTTCAGCCAAGTGTTCGGTTGGCGCTTTGAAGATTATGGTCCTGAGTACTCTGCTTTTGAAGGTAAAGGGTTAATGGGCGGTTTCTACTTGGCTGATTTGTCTTCTGATGCAGAAAAGGGCGGGGCGTTGATGGTTTTCTACAGCGAAGATCTCGAACAGACTGAACGTGACGTGCTTGAAGCGGGCGGGGAGGTCAATCGTGAAATATTCAGTTTCCCTGGTGGCAGACGTTTTCATTTTAGAGAACCTAGTGGAAATGAAATGGCAGTCTGGAGTGACAAATAGCCTCTTCTCAGAACTGCTATATTCAGATAAACAAAAGCCTGCGATTAAGCAGGCTTTTTAGTCTGTGACGTATTGCTCTGTCTTAACGAGAATTAGATACGCTCAGCTAGATACGCTTCGTAATCTGGAATCTCGATAATCACTTCTTCTTCTAGCATTGAAGAGTTGAAAAGGAAGTTCGCAGTCGCGCGGTTGGTTGCAACTGGAATGTTCCAAACACTCGCGATACGCAGTAGTGCTTTTACATCAGGGTCGTGCGGTACGGCATTAAGTGGATCCCAGAAGAAAATCAGCATATCGATTTTGCCTTCTGAAATCAGAGCACCAAGTTGTTGGTCACCACCCATTGGGCCACTGATCATGCTCTTGATTGCTAAACCTGTCTCTTTGCTTAGCAGAGAACCCGTTGTACCAGTCGCATAAAGGAAGTGGCTTTGTAGCTTCTCTTTATTCTCTTTTACCCATCTTAGTAGCTCAGGTTTGAAGTGGTCATGAGCGACCAGAGCGATATGCTTATGCGTTGGCATAGTACGCGTTGTTTTTTGCATGAATTTTCCCTAAATTATCGTTCGTATTTTTATTGTTATGAGTGCTTAACTCAATATAACACTATGGATTCACACTGAATACCGGCCGAAACTCAGAAGGTGACAATGAATCGGCAATAATTTGATCTTTGAGTGTTGCAGGGGTTAGAGCTTCAATTTTTGGTGCGCTGTGCATCTCGTAAGGTTCTCCTCGTAAATAACTCACCGCTTGTTTCACCGACAAGCGACCCTGTTCCACCATTTTGTCTGTTGGTGCAAAAAGTACCTTGTTTCGCAGTAAGCCACGATAAGTACCATGACTCAAATAGCTGGAAATCAGACCAATTTCATCGGTTTTACCCGCCGCTCTTAGCTCACTGATTGCAGCCTCTATAGCAACGGCACTACCAACGATGTATTGAACCTTTGCTTGTTCTATCACTTGTTGTACAAGGTTGCGTTGCAGCTCTTTGTCGTTGTCAGCCCAATAGCTCACATCGATTTTTACATCGCTATCTTTAATCGCGTCATAGAATCCTAATGCAACAGGTTTGGTGCCACCGCTTGCTTGAGGGCCAAGCAATAATGCAATAGGGGTTTCGCCAGAGCCTGTTGGATGAAGCTTCGCTAAATACTCACCTACTTGGAAGCCCATCTGATACCAATCAACACCAACTGTACCTTTAAGTACTTTTTGCTGCTCTTTGCTTAACGTCAATTCGTTCACTGTTGCAAACACAGGTGTCGAACCAACCCAGTCAGTAAGGTTATCGTGATAGGCGTCTGGTGACACTGTGCCTAAAATAATGGCATCAGCACCCCATTTAGTGCACAGGACGAGTTGTGAGGCTTGTTTGCCAACATTAGGGTAGCCGCCAGCTTCTAGCACTCGTAGTTCAACCTGCAATTTTTCGGCTTCGGAAATCATGCCGTAATTCACAGATAACCAATAGGAATCCTTGAGGTGTGGGTAGATGGCGCAAATCTTCTCTTTTTGTGACGTCGCAGTCGCCGGTTTGATAGGGCTTAATAGCACATCAGCACTAGCGGAAGAAGCGGCTAACGCAAGTAAAGATAAAAGAAGTTTTGACGCGAAGGATTTAGTGCGCATGAATTGCCGTTTTATTGGTTTTAGATAAGAAACACTGCAAAATATAGCGTATTCTGCAGGGGTAAAGAAGAACGTTTTAAGGTTTAGGTTTTATGTTGTTAGCTTCAGCAAGTATTGGACGCAAGCTGCTGGCCTCATTTTTAGTGATGGCGATGCTCGTTCTTTTGTCTGCATTGATCGGGGTATCTGGATTTAGCTTTGTTGCAAAAACAGAGAGAAACGTTGTTGATTCAGCGCTACCAGCGATGATTGAAGCTCGTCAGGTTTCTGAGTTGAGTAATCGCATTATTTCGTCTGTGCAAACCCTCTCTAATGCGAGAAATGAAGCTGAGCGAAAAGAGGCTGGCACACTGCTGTTCGACCAACTAGAAGCCCTGTTACAACACATCAAAGATTTGGGTGTCGATAGCTTTGATTCAGAACTGCTGCATAAACTTGAAAACAATGTGCAGAGCGTTATCAACACGCTGGCGGAGCTGGGCGTTTCAGTAGAACGTAAACTCTGGCTAACCCAAGAGCTATCGTCTCGTGTTGAAGAGATGCGCCTACTGGCTGAAGAGCTAGAACAGCTGACTCGAACTCAAGTGCTGAATACCGCAACCATAGCCGTTGCCAACGTTACCCATATCTATGATCTGCTAGAGACCAAAGAAACCGATAAAGCCTACCAAGCCTTAGATGCGCTGGTGGAAGTCGATCTTGACCTTTCAGAGCGCCTACACGAATTGCATCTTCTAGCGTTCAAAATGCTCAACCAGATTGAGGAAACTCAAACGGTAACCAATGTTGAGCGTATCCATCAAATCCAAACTGAGTTTGAATCTAATCTTAGGATCATGGTTCGTCGTGTTAAAGCGGTAGAAGATCCAACACGTTCAGAGCAGATGTCCCAGCTTCTGGAAGAGCTACAAAAACGTCAAGTGGTGTTTGATATCTCTTTGGAGCAGTATGAGAACACCAAAAAGTCTGAGCTGTTGATGCAGAATACGTTGAAGTTATTCTCACAGCTGAACACGACGGTAAACCAACTGATCGATGACTCCAACCTGAGTACGAAAAAAGCGGTAGATGAACTGACTTCTACGTTAAGCCTCGCGCAATGGTCGCTCTCTGTGATCTCTATTATTGGCTTGGTGATAGTGGCGTTTATTGTATGGCGCGTGGTGTATGTGTCGGTCGTGAAACGCCTTGCTGAATATTCGGCAGCCCTGATGTCTATTGCACAAGGGCGCCTTAATATTGATATCTCAGTAAAAGGTAATGATGAGCTTGCGCATATGGGTGAAGCAATCATCACAGCAAGAAATACAGCGCAGGCGCTACAAGTGGTGGCTGTGGGTGAGGCTAAAGCGAAACGAGAACTAGAAGAACATAAAGAGCACCTTGAAGAGTTGATCACAGAGCGAACCTACCAACTGCAAAAGACTAACGAGAAGTTGAATGTAGAGGTAACCAACCACGCGAAGGCGCGCAGTGCTGCTGAACAAGCGAGCCGTGCTAAGTCAGCTTTCTTGGCGACCATGAGTCACGAAATCAGAACGCCAATGAATGGGGTGTTGGGAACGGCACGTTTGCTCAAAGATACTGGTTTGAATCCTCTGCAATCTGGCTACGCTGACATTATCAATCGCAGCGGTAAGAATTTATTAGCCATCCTCAACGATGTATTGGACTACTCTAAAATTGAAGCAGGACATCTTGAGATAAGGATTGCGTCTTTCGATTTGCATCAAATGGTTCAAGACACATATCAATTAATGGAAGGGCGTGCAGCTGAGAAGAAGCTTGGCTTTAGCTACCATATTGAAAGCGATGTACAGCGCTACTGGCGCGGTGATGTCACCCGTATTAGCCAAATATTGAATAACCTGGTTGGTAACGCGATTAAGTTTACTGAAAAGGGCGATATCGACATCTTCATCAGCTTAGATCTCGAAGATGAAAACCGCGTGATGTTTGAAGTATCCGATACAGGTGTTGGGATACATGAAAGCGAACAGAAATGCTTGTTTGATGCGTTTAGCCAAACCAACAGTGGTCGAAACACAACGGGTGGTACTGGATTAGGTCTGGCGATCAGTAAGCGCATCATGTTGGCAATGGACGGTGATATTGGCGTTCATTCAGAAGAAGGGGAAGGCAGTCAGTTCTGGTTTTCCTTACCGCTTCAAGCAGGCGAAAAAATCGAAACTAAAGCCGCAGTGGTTGAAACTTGCATTCGAGCTAAAGTGCTGTTGATTGAAGACAACCCAGTGAACTGTATCGTTGCTGAAGGCTTCTTAAACAACCTGGGGCATGAGGTCGTGATTGCCACAACGGGACAAGAAGCTTGTGAGATATACAGTGAACAAGTCTTCGATATTGCGCTTGTTGATATCAATCTCCCAGACTGTGATGGTGTTGACCTCATTCAGCAACTTAAAGAGATTGAGGTTCAAGCATCTGCTTTAAAATATTTACCAGACAGCTCTGTGCAGTATGCGCCGCCTATGGTGGCGGTATCGGCTCATGTGTTTAATGAAGAAGTAGAAAGTTATTTGGCGAATGGGTTTGATGGCTTCTTACCAAAACCTTTGGAGAAAGAAGCGCTTGCAAGGCTGATAGTGACTCAGCTAGATGGCAAGACCTTGTTATTGCCACAACCTGACCCTAATGATTCAACTTGCAAGAGAAACGAGCATGGATTTTGTGAAAAGCGTATTGAGAGCCACGTTATAGTCGAAAGCGAAATTGAGCAGCCAGACCAAGAGGAAAGTCCTGTGACCATTTCTGATAGCAAACAGATAATTGATAGCAAAGTAATCGAAGGCGACTTGTCTATTCTTGGTTTGGACAAGATGAAGCAGATTGTCGGGCTCTTTGAACAAAGCAGCCTTGAGACGTTAAAAGAAATGGCTGACGCCAATGATGCGGAGAATGCCCGTGAGGTGAAATCGCTCGCTCATAAGCTCAAAGGGTCAGCGGGCAGCTTAGGGCTATTAGCCCTGTTTGACGTGTGTAAGAACATTGAGATTAGCAGTGAGCCTTTAACGCAATACGGAGAGAGCTCTGAAGAGTTAACGAGGTTAGTTAAAGACTCTCTAGCGGCACTGCAACAACATGTCTGATATTGAATGTTCTCTGCCACATAATGAGCTTCTCAGGCTAATCTGAGCTCTGTCTAACTGAGTATCCAGAAAAAAAATCCTCTGCCAAGACAGAGGATTTTTGTTTTTAAAGCGATGCTTCGGACTAACGGTTTTCGAAGCGGTTGTAGTCCAATAGTCCGAACTCAATCGGTCGGTCTTGTTGGTACCAACGATGAACTCGGTCACTGAACGGCCAGAACTCACTAGAGCTGCGTCGGATAGCAAACTTATCGAGTAGCGCTACGTAATCTTCTTCAGTCTGTAAGTTTTGAAGAGACTTCACTAGAGTTGGAATTTCCTTCTCTGTCAGTGATAGGTAAGCGGCTGGATAGCTGCCTACAATGCCTCGGACGAGCGTTAAGTCGTCATTAGCGTAATCTCTGTTACCTTCTTCGTTAAACAGGCTAGAAATGTTGCTGTGAGCGTTATTGTGAATCATGGTGAACAGTTGTTCTTCACCGTTTTCCCCCTCAATCATGATCATCACGAGTTGAGGCACATGGCGTAGGCCTTCACCTTTCACCAAGCTCACCTGTTTAAGCAGCGCTTCATTTTTACGGCTAAAGCCTGTATCGACGATCTCATAACGGTCATTGAGTATCGGACTCAACTTATCTTTCAACTTATCGAGCAGCTCGCGTTTTGGATCGGCGGTTTTATACACCACGCTAGTTGGCTGATCAAAAGGTGCGATATTACGTTGTAAGAAGTCGCTCAACTGGACGCTTTGATTTTGATACCAGCTTGAGTGCTCAAGGTGTCGTACATCTTTTGGTAACAGGGTTAAGAAGTTACTTTCACCTTCAAGACGCAAGAAGTCCATAAACATACGCGTGATAAGCTGGTGGCCAAAGTTTCCGTAAACATCGAAGCCAGCTACAAGTAGGTAATGAATTCTTTCTAAAAGTGCATAATCCAGAATCCACGCCGTTTTAGGTTGAGGACCCACTAAGCCTTGTACCACTGATGCACTGTCAAAGTGACGGAAAACGGTAAGGGCAGCGTTCGGGTTGGTGCCATTGCCATCCCAGATAACGTCTGTCGTTAAGTTCTCACCATTTTTAAACCACTTGTTAGCAAAGTCTGATTTACCTTCCAGGTAGCGTGCTTGCTGTTTTGAATATCTAACCCAGTTCGTTGCAGGAACCGTGTTACTTTCAAGTTCACTAGGAAGCTTAAGATTGTCACGTTGGCTTGCATAGAAGGCGTTGATCTCTGGAAGATCGGCCTTGTCTGGATCAATAAAGAATACCCAGAATCGGTCGTTAATCACGTTTAATGCCAACTGACCACGACACACAGGGCCTTTAATGTAAGCCATGATGGTGTTCTGAGCGTTGTCGAGCATAAACTTAAAGCGAGAGTTTACAGGCAAGGCTTCAAACGAGGTCATTGGGTTCGCGGCAACATCAATATCGTAACTTGGCAGCTTATCTACAGTGTAATCGGCATCAACGAACCAAGTGTTCCAGTTTTTCAGGCGTTCTTCATTGAGGGCGAAAGGCATGTGTGTCTTGTCGACAATTGTGCCTTGCTCAGGGATAAGACGGTAGTACACACGAGGGACTTTTGGATCGTCATAAGGGCGACGAGTGGTGATACGCTTGACCGGTTCGCCAGGAGGTGTAGCAGAACGAACAATCGAGAAGAAGCGTGTCGGTTGACCTAATTCTGAAAAATAAACGTGTGATAAGAACAGGTGTTCGTAGATGTAACGTGCTGAAAGTTGGCTCTTTCTTGAACTCTTGTTAAGGAACTTTTCGTAAGTATTAACCAGCTCTTGCTCAGCTTCACTTAGCGGAATATGTTCGTTCATCAAAGCGCCATTTTCTAGCCAGCTCATCAGAGTCGCGTATTCTGTCTTGTCTAAGTTAGGCATACCATAAGGCATCCCCCACGTAGGGTAATCTCTTTCATATTGAGCGTACTCTTCGATAGTCGGGCACTGTTGGTCACGATCAATTGAAAAGTCGAAACCTTCTAGCTGCGTTTGCTCTGGAAGTGGGTGATTCTCTTTCTGTATCAACATACGAGAGACCAGCCCGGCATCTAAGTTGGCGGTCGAGTTCTGCATACGTTCGTTGAGTACAGGGTGGAAATCAGCGTCGCGCCACTCTTGTGTGGTTAACGCATCTTCAAACAAGCGAGTGGGAGCCGATGCCGTTAAACGAGTACCTTGATAAACCAGTGCTTTACTTGCACCTCGGTCGATACCTTCCACAGAAGACATTTTAAGTTGGCAAGGTGCATCGTAGCAGGCGTGACAAACAACACATCGGTTATCAATGATCGGTTTAACTTCGTTGAGAAAGTGTTGCGATTGAGCTGAAAGGATAGGCGTTTGGCGATCACGAACTTGTTGTTCGCCAAACAGCTCATCGAAGTTTAGACCCGCGTACACGGCACAACCTGAGAACACGCTGACAAGAGACAAAATGAAGAGTTTTTTCAAATTCATACGTACTTAGATATTTGGCATTTTTTCTAATTATATCGAAAATGATTGAAAATGCTCATGTTCTGACAATTTTGTAGACAAGATCTCTATAGGATTGAGTGATTCGCTAGGCTTGGCTGTGGGCATAGAGCTTAGTATTCAGGTCTATTGGTTAACGTAACAAACGGAGAAGGGGACTGAGAGTCGCTCGAATTCCTTTATCCAACGCCATTGGTTATCTTGTAATTTGTCTCCAGGGCCTTTAACTTCTATCCAGTGAAATTGGTCATTTTTAAAGGCGATCAGGTCAGGCATTCCGGTTCTAAATAGCTTTAGGTCGCTCAACATCACCTTAAATAGTTCGATAAGCAGGACGTTCGGCACGGTGTTGATACTCTGTTTTATCAGAGCGTTAGGGAAGTGATTCCAATGCACAAACGGATTAGCAATGCCAAGCTTTTCATCATAGACATCGAGCAAGTGTTCAATGCCTTGGTTCGAGATGGTTTGGAATACGGCATTAATTTGCAATTCACGCTTTTGTTGAAAGTCTGAATGATAGAGATCCAATGGTCGATATTGGTAGCGGTTGATAAACGCCCCCTCGACATCTGAGAAAATTACATCCCAAAACGCCAAACCGAACAACCCACACAGAAAGCTGTTCTCCGAAAAGTAGACTTCCCAACCTTGAGCTTCAAAATGTTGCTTAACGGCAAGCTCAACTCTGGTTTGGCTTAGGTCTAATTCCAATCTAATTTGTTCGCAAATTGGTTTTGAAGTGCGTGGAACCTTTTGTCCCTGCTTGCGTAGCAACTTTTGCTCAAGCTTAACGGCGACTTCCAGTTCTGATACGTCAGATGGGTTGGTTTGCATATCCGTGACGGTGTCACCCATTAGGTCTAGCTCATCTTGCTTGTCGTAGATGCGAGCAAGCCGCTCTCTGCTCGGTGGAAGTGATGATTGCTTAAACCAATGAACGGCTTTTTCGTTCTGATTGAGCCTTTCTAGATCCCGAGCAATGTCATTGATCAGGCGCGAGCGCTTTCGCGCAATGGTGCGATGTTCTGATTCGCACGGCAAGGATTGCAAAAGGTGCTCAAGAACGTCGCTGTCCTTACGGTCGCCTTCATAATATTGGCGTTGAACGTCGCGCATTGAGAGCAGTTGGTTGAGCTGCTCTCTGGAGTTGAAGAAGCGACGCTGCTTACTCAATGGGTAGTTTTCAAAGGTGTTCAGGCCAAGATCGCTTAACACGAACTGACTGAGATCTTGGTATGTATTGGCGAAAAAGAGTAGCAGCAATACATCGATAACTTCGGCTTCATTAACATGGATACAGTCAAATGTTAACACTTCATAATTTTCAAAAGGTTGTTGAGTCAGCAGTCCTAATAGCACGTCTTTTTTAGCCGACTTACTGCTTTTTAGGGTAGGGAACACGTTGACTAGCTCAGGCTTAGTGAGCAAGTGTAAGCCTAGCTCAAGCTCTGTGATAACAAGGTTGTGCGAAGCTTTAGGATTACTCAGAGCAATAAAGCCTGATGTACTTAGCTCATGCAACGCACCGGGGAGATTGGGTATTTCAACGTAGTCGAGTTTATCACTGCGAAACCAGCACCCCTTACGAGACAGCAAACGAACCATTAAACACTGGCTATGTGTAGAAAGGTGCTTGTAACTTTGTAGCCAACGAGTTTCATCGGCGCTCAGTAAGTCATGGTAGTGCGTTTGAGCGTGTTCAATCAGTCGATTGAAGTTGTCGAGATAGTAAGTTGGGTGCAGTTGAGGAGTGGATTCTAATGTCACTTGATACGTCGCTTGATACAAAAAGAGCCTAACCCTAAGGTTAAGCTCTTTCTTTTCAAATTCAATCTTTTATCAGATTAAGCTTGAGATGCTTTTAGCTCAGCAACTTTTGCTTCAGACATTGGCTTAGTGATGATTGCTAGAACAATACATACTGCCATCATTGCTGCAGAGATAGTGTAAGCAAGACCGTAGCTATCGCCGTTAGTCATCGAGTAACCAACAACCGCTGTACCGATTGCACCACCGATACCCCATGCCGTGTAAAGCACGCCGTAGTTAGTACCGTAGTTTTTAAGACCGTAGAATTCAGCTGTAAGCGTTGGGAATACTGCTAGTAGAGTACCGTAACCAACCGCTGCAACCGCTGTACCGATGATTAGCGTGAACTCAGTGTTAAACGTAGCGAATAGAGCCATGTTTGCGCCTTGCAGAATGAATGCAAGTAGAAGAGTACGAACGCCACCGATCTTGTCAGCAAGCATACCAGCAGCAACACGACCGCCTGAGTTAAATACAGCAAGGATAGAAGCAAGGTAAACCGCGTTTGGTAGGTTTGCTTGAGCGCTTGCGATACTTGTGATGTTACCGATGATCATTAGACCAACAGAAGCTGCGAATGCGTACATGATCCATAGAGAGTAGAACTGAGGAGTCTTCAGCATTACTTTCCAAGATAGGTCTTCGCTCTTCTTAACCGCTTTTGGAGCTTGGCCAGCTTTTACTTTTGGCTCAGCTGGAGCGTAACCCGCTGGTGGGTTGTTGATTGTTGCTGCTAGAGGTACAGCGATTGCTAGTACACCAACACCAAGAATCTTAAAGCTTGTTTGGATGCCCATGCTCTCGATAAGAGCAGCAGTAACTGGAGCAAGGTAAATTGCCGCTAGACCGAAGCCTGCTGCTATAAGACCGTTAACCATACCTTTCTTAGAAGGGTGGAACCACTTCATTGCTGAAGGAGAAAGACATGCGTAACCGAAGCCGATACCCGCACCTGCCATAACACCGAATGTGATGTTTAGCATTAGTGGAGAAGTCGCAAAACCTGATGCGATCATGCCAAGGCCAGTAAGAGCTGTACCAAGAATTAGGATCTTACGTGGACCCATGCGGTCTTGTAGGATACCAGCAACAAGAAGACAGATAGAGAATGTGATTGTTGCAGTCGCGTATGGTGCTGATGCTTCAGCTGCAGACCAGCCTTCACCTTGTAGGGCTTTGTTAAATACACTCCAAGCATACAGGATGCCAAGACAAAGGTTGATACAGAAGCCTGCTAGCAGGATACGTGTAGCTTTATCAATCTTGCTCATTTTTATTCTCAGTTTTGTCTTTGGTCTAGTGAGAGCCACAGGACTAAAGACGGGTTATTGTGATTGTTTCTTCAAAATTAGTTTGCGTTTATCAACAGATAGCGCAAAAGAGCGCGGATTATAACCAATAAAAATGTGATTGGAATCTCTTTTTCCATTTTTATCAAAATTAAACTTGAGTTGTTAAAGAACTGTTTTTTATGCGTGTTGCAGTTGTTGTTAACACCTTTCTTTTTTGTACACTTTGCTGCTTTAGGCTCCAGTATTCATGCTTTTACCCAATCTCTTCCTGCTAGTGCCCCTACAAACCGTGCTGTCATCACATCATTGCAATTAATTTTAAATTATTTCTGTGGTTAATTTTGTGTAACAAAATAAATCAAATTGGACATTAATCGCCACAACCCTAGAAGGGACTTAGTTTGTTGAATTTATGAATGTTAATTGATTGTTAACATGGTGCTTTATGTTTCTTGCTGGTTACAATTTGTTCGTTTTTTGGGCTTGTTTTGTCCGTAAAAAGTGGGAAAATAGTCTGCAAACTGAGATTTCAAATTTGAAAGGATGCGTTTCTAGTCTACTAAGAGGCAAGTGTTATGAAACTATTTTTAATTCTACTGATGTCGATTACTGGTGGTGTAGCAGCCGCTGATCATATTCATTCTTTCTTATTCGGTTTCTACATTGCAGCACTTGCAGTGGGAAGTTGCTACTGGCTTGCATTCCGCAGCACACGTTTCCCTCAGTTGGCTCTAGTGCTTCTACTGTGTGGCTTCTTTGCTAAAATCGCGGTAACAGTGGTAGGCGTGTCTTGGGGTATCTCTAACGATATTATCCAGTCACCATTCATCTTCTCATTGTCTTACCTATTCTTCTTAGTGGTTGTGTCTTACGTGTGGTTCTCTTACCGCGATAAGCTGACATTAAAGAAACGTGAGAAACAGATTGAAGAGTCTCGCAAGCAAGCTGCAGCATAGTTAAAAACAGATTTTCAAAAGCCTTCTTCGGAAGGCTTTTTTGATCCTGCGAGATTTTATTTGGCCGCAGATAAAAGAAACCCCAGTATGGCGACATACTGGGGTTTCTTGTTGTCGAGCCTGAAATGAAGAGCGTTTTACTTTTTCATCATCTTCGCTAGGTCAGCAAACGGGTTATGTGTAGCCGTTTGGTGGTCATCTAAACGCGCTGTGGCATCGACACCGTAGCGTTCGTGGTCTGTGTATTTAGAATGTTCATGATCGTGACAGTAAAGGCACAATAGTTCCCAATTACTGCCGTCTTCAGGGTTATTCGTGTGGTCATGGTCGACGTGGTGAACCGTTAGCTCTCTTAGGTTCGAGTAAACAAACTCACGTGCACACTTACCACAAACCCACGGGTAAAGTTTGAGTGCTTTCTCACGGTAACCTTGCTCTTGGCGAGCGTATGCCGCGCTTGAGCCATTGTAATCTGAAGACATTGCCAAATTCCTATTTGTTGTAATCAGTCGATATTATCACAGCTTTATTGAAGCTCTAGAGGTGTTGTCACTAAATGATACTTTGCTTTAACCAACATCAATTTTACGCTGGGCTGGTTTGCGAACGCTTAGACAAAGGGGGCTGTATGTTGGATATGTCTTTCTGGAATAAGGCATGCTTAACAGTTTGAAAAGAAAACGCATTGAGGGGTTTTAACCGAGTAAATGTGACCTAATATCTGTTGGTAAGACCCTATACTAATAAGGAAATATCATGTCAGAACAATACACACCACCTAAAGTGTGGGTTAACGATGCTGCCGGTGGTAACAAGTGGGCAAATATTAATAGCCCTGAATCTGGCGCTCGATTCGACAAAGATCTGGCTGTTGGTGAACATGCTTTGCAACTCTACTCTCTTGGCACACCGAATGGCCAGAAAGTGACGATCATGCTTGAAGAGCTACTAGCCGCCGGTGTGAAAGAAGCTGAATATGATGCGTACTTGATCAACATTGGAGAGTCGGATCAATTCTCTTCTGGTTTTGTTGGTGTAAACCCTAACTCGAAAATTCCTGCTTTGGTCGATAAGTCTGGCAGTGAAGATGTGAACGTTTTTGAATCGGCTTCCATTCTGGTTCATTTAGCTGAAAAGTTTGGTCACTTCTTACCGAAAGAGGGTGCAGCTCGTTCTCAAACGTTTAACTGGCTATTCTGGGCACAAGGCTCAGCCCCATTCCTAGGCGGTGGTTTCGGTCACTTCTACGCTTACGCAGATGAAAAGCAAGAGTACCCAATTAACCGTTTCGCGATGGAAGCTAAGCGTCAGCTAGACGTACTGGATAAGCAGCTAGCAAACAGTACCTTTGTCGCTGGAGAAGAACTGACTATCGCTGATATGGCGATTTGGCCTTGGTATGGCAACCTAGTGCTCGGCAACCTTTATGACGCCGCTGAGTTCTTACAAGTTGAGTCTTACACCAATGTCGTTCGTTGGGCGAAGTTGCTAGAAGCGCGTGAAGGCTTCCAGCGTGGTCGTATTATTAACCGCTCATGGGGCGAAGAGTGGGAGCAAGTACCAGAGCGCCACTCGGCTGAAGACATTGATAACGTGCTGAAACTAAAGCCTTAGTTTTTATTTAAGGTAGATAAAAGCGCCACATATTCTTTTGGAATGTGGCGCTTTTTTGATCCTGTATTTAATCAATCTTAGTCTAATTATTACAAATTCGTAAAGGTGATTTGATTTAAATTGGGATTATCATTAATTTTGTTATAAATATAATGCGCTCCATCAGAAAGATTTTGCCTTTAGGCATGGTGGGTAAGCGAATGTTGAAACAGAAAGAAAAGATTGTTGTGGTTGGCGGCGGCGCTGCTGGCCTTGAATTGGTTACGCGCTTAGGTCGTGATAAACGTTATGATGTGACACTTGTTGAGCCATCGTCACACCACTACTGGAAACCGCGCTTACACGAAATTGCAGCGGGGACATTCGACGAAGAACTCGACGCTGTCAGCTACTTCCAGCATGCATCTTGTAATGGTTACACCTATGTTCAAGCCTCAATGAGCGGCTTAGAGCGTGCTAATAAAGTGATCAAGCTGAATCATTTTAGCGGTACGACACAAGAACTAGAATACGACTACCTTGTTATTGCGGTCGGCGCCATTAGCAATGACTTTAAAACAGAAGGTGTCAGTGAACACTGTCTATTCCTTGATTCAGCAGGGCAAGCACAGAAAGCTTGGCAGGAGATCAACCCTCTACTGAGAGCAAGCAGTCAGCGCAAAATTTCAATTGTTGGCGCAGGTGCAACGGGCGTTGAACTGGCGGCAGAGCTAGCCAAAGTGAGCGCCAAGCTACAGCGCTATCGTCAGGAAGGCAGCCTTGAAATCACTTTGATTGAAGCGGCTGATCGTGTGTTGCCTGCTGGGCCTGAATGCATGTCGAAACGAGTTCATGAAGCTTTGGTAAAACACGGTATCAACGTTAGAACTGGTACTCGAATTCAAAGAGCCGAAGAGGCAAAATTAGTCACTTCAGAAGGTGAGATTATTTCAGCAGATCTGCAAGTGTGGGCTGCTGGTATTAAATGTGCTGATTGGCTAAGTGAATTAGACGGTTTAGAGACAAATCGAATCAATCAATTAGTTGTAGATCAGACACTAAGAACAACCAATGACAACGATATCTTTGTGATTGGCGACAGTGCAGAGTGTCCACAACCCGATGGTTCTTTTGTTCCACCAAGAGCTCAAGCTGCTAACCAAGCCGCGGGTCACTTGGCTCAGCAGTTCAAGCGTTTAGCGAAAGGTAAGGCGTTACAACCCTTTGTGTTCCACGATGGAGGCATGTTGGTAGCGGTTGGGCATGACTATGCAGTCGGCGCGCTGATGAATGATAGAGTGCTTTTGCGTGGTAGATTTGTACGAAACCTTTACGACACTATTTTCCGTTTACATCAAAGAGTGTTGTTTAGTTGGGGACGTGTGACAGCATTGGTCGTATTAAAGAGACTTAAATGCGCGCTAAACCCATACAGTAAAAAGATCTAACGTAGATAGGTTCGAGGCTTACCCTCAGATTGATAAGTAAATGAGCGCCATACATAAGATTATGTATGGCGCTTTTCTTTTGTGCAAAAGGCAGCCTACAACTGCGATACCGCGTAAAATCGTGAGTGCTGATTTGGTTGGCTTATAATATTTAGCTTTAGCTATTGAATGCGGTTTAGGTATAAACTTGCGACATCATAATTCTAAAGGATGGTGCCATGTACCACGGTCATGTTTATTTCCCTCTGCGATTTGCAGAGCAAGCAGAAACACTGCGTCAAAAGATTCTATCTGAGCGTAAAGACGTATTAGAGGTTTTTCCTTTAGTACAACGCTTAGTTGGTCCACATAAAATGCCGATGTTTGAGATTCATTTTGCCAACAAAGAGTCGGGTATCGTGGAATGGCTTGAGCAAGAGCGTGGTGATATGTCGGTTCTGATTCACCCTGTAACCGGTGGTGAAGAAACATTAGACCATACAGTACGAGCGATCTGGCTGGGTCGTGAGCTAGGTGTCTTTGAAGACACACTAAGTAGCTAATTTAGTTTTCGCCCGACAGTGTGCACCTAATCAAAGCATTTGGTTAAGGTAACGGCTGTCGGGTGTGCCAAAGCTCACTAACTTGTAAACCCATCTTACTTCTTGAATAACTAGCTTCTCCAACTATTCCCCAGTATCAGAGACACCGCCACCGAAACACCTAATGCGATTAAAATATTAGGCAAGTTAAATCCCCAAATCGCGACACACACAGCCACAGTAACAATTGCCCACAATAGTGTTTCTAAAATCCAAGTACCCATAACATAACTCCTAACTTGATTGTGCGACTAGCATAACCAAGCGAAGGTAAACATTTGGTCACCATCTGATTCCGATTTCTAAATTCGTTAAAGCACCACTTTAACGCTGAACTCGTTGTCGTGAGTTCCATGAGTAAATCGCCACCCTTGGTTCTGACAAACGCGCTCAATGAGCTCTAGGCCAATACCAAATGAGGTTTGCTGCTCAGAGTCGTGGGTTATGTTTTCATCCTCTAAACGGTTGGTGACCTCAAACTGAGTTTGAGACAGGGTGATACGGATCTCTCCACTTCCGCCGTGTTGGAATGCATTACGGACTAAATTAGTCAGCACGACTTCGGTCAGCTCGCGGGGAAGGGTATGTTCTTCTGGATCAATATTGATTTGGATATCTACTTCTTTGTCTTTTAAAAGGTAACGTTGGCTTTCGATAATGTTACTGATAAGGGGAGTGAGCTTAATCTGTCCATAGTTGGTTTCTATCTCGCTATTACGGCTCATCCAAAGCAGCGTCGTGACCAAGGCTTTCATATTGGTGGCGGAACGTTGAATTCGTGCGATAGCTCGCTGACCGCTGTTCGGAATGTTGTCAGACAATCGAACCAGCATATCCCCACTCGCTGAAATAGTTGCAATCGGCGTTCTTAACTCGTGGCTCGCTGCTCTTAAGAAAAAGCTCTCACGTTCATTGGCTTGGCGTTCACCTTGCACACTCTTAACAAGCTGTAATGCTAATTGGTCGATCTCTTTATATCGAAACTTAGCCAGCCCTTGTGTGTTGTTTACATCAAGCGATTCTGACCATTTTGATAGAGTAATAATCGGTTTGGTGACTCGGTGTATCAAAAGGCGAATGATCAAGAACACCAAAAGTAAAAGTGCACCAATGGCGATAAAGGCGCTGTTTATCTGATTGACGGATTCAGGTGGGTTGAGCTCGAATAGCTTCAGATAAATCCCCTCATCGTACTCAGAAATGATGTACAGCGATTCGTCTGTACCAGAAATTGAATGCTTGGCAGCGTAGAGGTATTGCCCAGACTCATTACTGGCTGGTGAGTCGTAATGTTCATAAATAGCGTCGTTATCAAACGTGTCCCAATCAAAGGCTTGTTGAAATTGAGTCGGAACTTCTGAGTAGCTTAGAAAGGCTTGAAAGGTTGGGTTTTGGTAGCTGGGTAACTCTCCCGTCTCAATGTAACGCTGCTCTGCAACTTCTAGCTCATATAAGAATCCATACTTTGCTGATTCGTTCAGGCCAATATGATAGCTCTGTGAAACCATTAAGCTGTATATGGCGGTAAGTAACACAACAATGCCAAATAGATAGAGGTAGATGTCGCGCTTGATGCTGACTCGATTCACGTTTGCCTGCTTCATGACTGTTCCTCATGTAAGACCACACCAATGCTGTGAACGGTATGTATTAGCTTGGTATCAAAGGGAGCATCGACCACTTGGCGAAGTTTAAATAGGTGCGCTTTCACGCTGTCAGAGCTTGGTATCTCGTCTTCCCAGGCTTCTTCAAGCTTGGCTTTGCTCACCACATTTGGGCTGTTTCGCACTAACATCACAAGCATTCGCCAACACACTGGAGAGAGCTTCAATAGTTTGCCGTCTCTAATAGCTTGGTGCTTATCCAAGTCCAATTTGAGATCGGCTACAGACAAAGTCGTCACCGTACCTTGAGCACGACGAACCAGCGCCATCAATCTCATTTTGAGCTCTTCCATCGCAAAAGGTTTCACTAGGTAATCATCCGAGCCGACTTCGAAACCGGCGAGCTTATCTTGCAATGTGTCTCTTGCTGTCAGCATGAGAATAGGAGTGGTGACGCCTTGTTGCCGAAGTGATTGGCAGACATCGAGCCCATCCATTTTAGGCATGTTGATGTCCGTTAAGATGATGTCATAACGTCCTTCTAAGGCGAGGTTAAGCCCTGCTGCGCCATTGTAGGCAAAGTCGAATTCGAAACCGTCGAGTTCCATGTAGTCCGCAATGGCTTCTGCCAAGTCACTGTCGTCTTCAATCAACAGGGCGTTAATGCTCATAAGTGTCCTTACTTTGTCTCTCGTTCTCGTTTCCAAGCCCAGATAGGCGGCTGAATCAGAAGTTGCAGTCGGTAGTTCCAACTTGGTGCGTGCCATAGCTGTTGGCACAGTTTAACGTAGCCGTGGAAATATACCTTAAATGGGTTCACAGAGTTGATTCTAGGGAACACGCCATATCTGACTTCTTCCTCTTCTCTGGCGAACGTACCGAACATACGATCCCAAATGATGAATATCCCCGCGTAGTTTTTATCCAGGTATTGCTTGTTAGTCGCATGATGCACTCTGTGGTGCGAAGGCGTATTGAACACAGCTTCAACCGGGCGTGGCAACCGCTTAACCGTTTCGGTGTGCAATAACGTTTGGTATAGCTGCACAAAGGTTTCACACATCAGCACGACGAACGGATTAAAGCCGAGCAGAATCAACGGTAAATGGAAAAAGAACGGGAAGAACCAATCCAAAGGCCCAAAGCGATAGGCGACCGATATATTGAAGTAAGGCGAACTATGGTGAACAGAGTGCGTTCCCCACGCTAGGCCGTTGCTGTGCAGGAATCGATGCTCCCAGTAATACGCGAGATCCGCCAAGATCAAGCAGCCAAGAATCGTCCATCCAGATATTGGCAACTGAGTCAGGCTAAAATTCTCGTAGGCATAAACGAACGCACCGACATAAGCTAGGCCGACCAAGAAAACGGTCACCAACAAGAAGATCAGAGTGACAAAGTTAGTCGCGCTGTCTCCCAACATGTTCCAGCTTAGCTTTTTCTTAAAGGCATAGCGGATAAGCTCAAAGATAAATAGAGCGACAGCAAGCAATACAAAATTGTCATCTACCCAAGTTTCGGTAAGGATGATGCTTGTTTCTGAGAAGGTTTGAGAGAGAAAACTCCCAATGCTATCCATAGTGAAATCCATAACCCAATCCTTTACTGATCATTCTTATAATAGACGTATAACTCGCTAGAATCTGGCAACCCATGCTGATTCAATTGGTGGTGCTCGATAACTTTATCTACCTCTTTTAAGATCGCGATCCCTTCCCAAGCTTGTGCTAATTCTTGTTCAGTATGTTCGCCTTTACTAAGTAGAAGCGTACCTTTGGCTTTGTTTGGAATGTGGATTAAGCGATTGTTTTTATTTGATATTGATTGCTTAGTCGGGAAGCCAATAGTGACAGTAGCCTTGCTGAAGTCTGAACTGATGTCCTGATAGATCACGACCACTTTCTGTTGTAGTGCGACCTCCTCATCATTTGCTTCTAGGTTTTGGTAGAAGTCGACCCACATCTCAGGCACATCCTCTAAAGGGATAGTCTTGCTCAAACCTTGCAGGTAAGTCGTATTTGCAGTCGCCTGTGGTTTTTCTTTTGATGACTGTTTCTTTGAGGAGTCATTCGTTGGTGACTGAGCTACTGGTTGCTCAGTTGAGGCATCCGCAATCGCGGGCTGAATATGTAATAGCCCCCAAACTGCGCCAGTAATACCGACAGTCGTGAGTAATGAAGCGAATAATTTCATGCTATTTCCTTGTTTTTCATTTTTCTTATCAAGGACAGTAACGGAGCCAAGGTAAACAAAAGGTAACCGAGCTGGTTGTTGGGCGAGTCTAGCGCCTAATTTTCTAATACAGCAATCTGGGACACTTTTTCCCATGCCGAATTGGTAATACTGACGCCATATTCATTTATGGGCTCAATAATGCTATTCAAACATCCCATCTCTCTGCTAACGATTATTCGGCTTAACCCATTAAAGGTCGCTGCGACTTGGTTAATGGTTCTAGCTGAAAACGTGATGCTTATTTTGCTGCCGTTGTTTATTGGTTATGCCATCGACGGTGTATTAAACCAAAGCTTCCAGCCCTTAGTGATGCTGGCACTGATCCTCTTTGTACTGGTCATTCTCAGCGTGGTTCGCCGTTTCTACGACACCCGTGTTTATGGGGCGATTCGTGTAAAACTGGCGAATATCGTGGAGCGAAACCTGCGTGGCTTATCTGTATCAACCAAAGACGCTCGCCTCACAATGTCGCGTGAGCTGGTTGATTTCTTAGAAGACGATTTACCCGCTTTGATGACGGCAGTAGTGCAGCTTGTTGCGACTGTGGTGATTCTCTCCACATTCCATTTCTCACTGGCGCTTTGCATGTTGTTTGCTGGGCTGTCGATGCTCGCCATCTATGGTTTGTTCCACCAGACCTTTACGCGGCTTAATGGCCAATTTAACGATCAAGTCGAACAGCAGGTTCAACTGTTGAGCGGTGTTCGCTTGTCTGCGCTTCGTTGGCACTTTGAGCGACTTAAACAGTGTGAAATTAAGCTTTCAGATACCGAGGCGATTGTTTACGGACTGATCTTTACCGTGCTGTTTGGCGCAGTCGTGGGCAATTTGTGGATGGTGAGCCAGCTTATTCAGCCGACTGCAGGGCAAGTGTTCTCTATCGTTACCTATTCATTGGAGTTTGTTGAAACCGCAGTGATGTTGCCAATTACGCTGCAAACTCTTTCTCGCCTTACTGAAATCAGTCAGCGACTCAATCATACCTCTGTCCAACAGGCTACCAAGGAGATGCCTTATGAAGTTTAAAAAGCCACTTTCGGTATTAGTCGGTTGTGCGGCTATCTTTGCTGCCTTGGTTGTTGTCGATGAATTGGAACCTGAGGCCGCGGAACCTGTGAAGAAGCAAGCAGTACTGGCACCGGTTTCTGTGTTGGAGGTGACACCCTCACAGCACGAATCGACGTTAACGGTACTCGGCTTAACCGCTGCTCGTTGGCCAATTCAACTTAAAGCGTCGAGTAGTGCGCAACTTAAGTGGCTGAATGAAAACATTGAACCGGGACAACTAGTGAAGAAGGGCGATGTGCTGGCGAGGCTAGACACCAGCGCCGTTGATGCGAACTTGGCGCAAGCGTTAAGTGCGTTAAAACAAGCAGAGCTGGAATTGAAACAGGCTAAGCATGAACAAACTGTCGCTCTTAAAATGCTCAATCCCAAAACAAGTTCGTCCTTTGCGCGCAGAGAACCCCAAGTGCTTGCTGCAAAAGTCAACCTGCAACAAGCCCAACAAGCTTATATTAGTGCGAAGAAGCTAGTCGAAGAGTCAGTGATTACGGCGCCTTTTGATGCGGTCGTCATGAAGCGCCACATTAGCCCGAGAGAGTGGGTAGAGGCGGGGCAAGTGACCTTTGAGTTAGCCGCCAGTGATTCGATTGATATCGAGCTTCCAATATCTGAAATGCATTGGCAACAAGTACAAGCTGCCTTGGTTAAGCCGAGCATTCGTGTCATGAGTCGTTCTGGGAGCCAATGGCCGGCGAAGGTGCGCTATGTGTCGCCTGAAGTGGATTCGGTGACCCGTCAAAGGCAAGTAGTGCTATCGGTTGAAAATCCTTACCAACACAAGCCTAGGCTTTTCCCTAACCAGCAGGTTCAAGCCGTGGTTAACCTCGGTCTACAAGATGATGTGGTAAGCCTACCTTTGAGTGCGATGACCCGAGACGGGTATGTGTGGACATTGGACACAGAAGATCGCCTACGAAAAGAGTCGGTAACGCTTATTGGGCAAGGCAGTCAAGAGCTTGAAATTCGCTTCAATGATCGAAGTGATAAGTCTCGCCGTGTGGTGCAATATCCGCTTTCTTCCATGCTTATCGGTAAACAAGTCGCGCCTAGGTTCAATGGAATCCGTTCTGAAGCCATGCTCGCGGGTAAATCTGATGTCACACAGGTTAAGGAAGCAAACCAATGAGTTGGATGACAAAATGGTTCATTAATAACCCAGTCGCTGCCAATTTGTTGATGATGGCGATTGTTATCAGTGGCGTACTGGCGTTTGGTCAGTTGCGTGTCGAGTCGTTCCCGCAAATTGCACCATCATCAATCAGTATTACTGTGGCGTATCCAGGCGGTACTGCACAACAGATTGATGAGAGCGTGACGCAACGAATCGAAGAGTCGATCAGTGGCATTGCAGGCATCAAGCAGATCACCAGTCAATCGAGTGCTGGCGTGTCTCGGGTCGTGGTACGTAAAACCAGCAGTACAGACTTAGACAAGTTGTTGGATGACATTCGTAACCAAGTAAACGCTATCAATGGCTTTCCCGTGCAAGCAGAAAGGCCACAAGTGGTGCGTAACGAATTTACCAACTTAGCTGCGTTTGTTGTGGTGTCAGGCCCAAGAACCGATGATGAATTACAACCTATTGCTAAGCAACTTGAGCAAGCGCTGAAGAAGAACCCTCAAATTTCCAAGGTCTCAAATTGGGGAACTCGAACGCCTCAGTTGGTTATCGAGCCAGATCCTGATCAACTCAAGGCGCTAGGGCTGAGCTTGGAAGAGCTGGCAGGTTTAGTTGAGCAGCGCTCGCTAGAGTCCCGAAGTGGTGAACTAATTAGTGACAAAGGCCGAATGGTTATTCGTGGTGACGGTTATGCCAATGATTTGCAGAAGCTCAATCAGCTTGTCGTGATTTCGGGAAGTAACGGAAAAATACGCTTGGGAGACATTGCCAAGCTAACCCGTGGCTACCAATACAGCGGCTCTATCGTGCGTAACAATGGCTCTAACGCCATTGCTTTATTGGTGAGTACTAGCCAAACCGACAATCTGCTTAAAGTCAGCGAAGCGATCAGTGAAACTCTGGATGCACAACGTGCGATTCTGCCTTCGGATATTGAGCTGAATACTATGGCTGATATGGCGCCTTACATTGAAGAGCAGCTGTTTCGTTTGAGCGAAAACGCATGGCAAGGCTTGCTAATTGTACTGATTTTGCTTGGGATATTTCTAGAGATTAGGCTCGCGTTTTGGGTCGCGATGGGGATCCCGATTGCGCTGACAGGGACGCTCGCTGCAATGCAGCTTTTTAACTACAGCATCAACGACATCACCTTGTTTGGTTTTATCTTGGTACTCGGTGTGCTGGTGGATGACGCTGTGGTTGTGGGTGAAGCGATACATGAAAAACGGACGCGTAACGCCGGCTATTCTTCTAATGTAAATGGAAAGATAGCCGCTTGGCAGGGCGTGCATTCCGTTTCGGTGGCAACTGTATTTGGTGTGCTAACGACCATTGCTGCATTTTCTCCAATGCTCTGGATTAACAATGAATTAGCCAAGGTGCTTGCTGGGTTTTCGGCAGTGGTGATCTTCGCTTTGATCTTCTCGTTGATTGAAAGCAAATTTATTCTACCGTCACACTTGGCTCAGCTTTCAGTGAAAAAGCCATCTACCAGTATTTTTGCCAAGGTACAGAATGCCGCTCAAGGCGGTTTGCAGTGGTTCAATCTCAACATCTATAAGCCAGTATTAGAGTTTGCACTTGGCTACAAAGTGGCGTCTTTGCTTGGATTTGTGGCGGTTATCTCACTGGCTTATGGCATGTGGTCGAATGGGGCGATTCGAAGTGCGCTGTTCCCTGAAATTCCGGGGCGTTACATTACGGCTGTTATTGAGCTAGAAGATGGTGCGCCGTTGCCACTGCAGCGCCAAGCTTTGCTGCAAGTAGAGCAAGCGATGACTCAGGTGGAGAAAGGCTTAATGGACGATTATCCGTTACAAGAAAAGCCCGTGGTGAACCTGCTTGCTTGGTCTGATGGCTATGGGGAAATTGAAGTCACTGCTGAGCTCACTAATGAATCTTTAAGCTTATTGCCGGGTAACTTACTGCTGAAACGATGGCGCGAAAGTACTGGGCAAATTGAAGGGGCCTATTCGGTCAAATTCAGCGCAGCAGAGGAGCCTGCTGGCGGCACATTCTTAACGATCTCTTCCAACGATCGTGAATTGGCGTCTCGTGTCAGTGAACAGCTAACAGATACTTTAGCGTCCTTAAAAGGTGTTTCGGATGTTTACGATGATGGTCAAGATGGTTTACCACAAGTTCGTTTGGTGCTGAATCAATATGGTCAGCAGCTTGGATTAACTCAAGCCACGCTAGCTCAACTCGCAGGTGAAGCGTTCGGCGAAAGGGAAGTTCATCGTCTGTTAGAAAACGGACAAGAGACTAAGGTATTGCTGCAATACCCAAGAGATGAGCGCAGAACCTTAGCTCAGCTACAGCAAGCCATTATCATGTTGCCGAACGGTGGCAGCGTGATGATGGGGGATATCGCTGAGTTCCGTCACGAGCAAGAACCGCAAGTGGTTTATCGTCGAGACCGAGAGCAAGTGATTAACCTCTACTGGAAGCAAAACCGTGACCTGCAATCACCAGAAAAAACACGTGAGCAACTTGAAGATACGATTGAGTCTCTGCACCTTCAATATCCAAGTGTAACGATAAAAGCGGGTGGTGAATTTGAAGAAATAGGGGAAGTGTCGGATGGCTTTAAATCAGCCATGATTCTGACTCTGCTGATGATCTATATCTTGTTAGCGGTGCCTTTGAAGTCTTACTGGCAACCAATGATCATTATGGCGGTCATCCCGTTTGGATTCGCAGGCGCGATTTTTGGTCACTACTTGATGGACTTGCCGATCAGCATTCTTTCTATGTTCGGCATGATGGCCATGACGGGGATCGTGATTAACGACTCGTTGGTACTGATCACGCGTTTTAATGCTGAATATCGCCAAGGGGTTCCATTACAGAAAGCGCTAGTGATTGCTGGCACCAGTCGCTTGAGAGCGATCTTCTTAACCACGATTACCACTGTGTGTGGCTTGTTACCATTGCTAAGTGAAACTGCGGAGCAAGCACAGTACTTAAAGCCAGCGGCAGTGTCCTTGGTGTTTGGTGAACTGTTCGCCACTGCAGTAACGTTGATTTTGATACCAGTGTTGCTTGGTTTGTTTTGCCGTAAAGCGCCTCAAGTTGAAGATCTAATTGAAAAAGAACCGGTCGAACAAGAACCACATGTACAGACACAGCTCACTTTGGAACGCTCATGATTGATTTTATAAAGGACAAAGACGATAGTGAAGCCAAGCGATCGAACTCGATCAAGTGGAAAGAGACAAGAGCTGTTATGCCTGAGAACAAAGACCGTATGACGCAACAGAGCAAACCTGACTATCACTCGGTACCTGGTTTTAAACTGGTGCCTGAGATTGCGTTGGTGGAATCTTTACCTGAGCACCTTCAAAAGCGCTTTAGCCATGCGCTTAACTTAATGCATGAAGAGTGGGGGGAGCGTCGCACTTGGGAAGAGATAGCAACTGAGAGCGCGATCTCGCCATACCATTTTCATCGTCAGTTTACTGAGCTGTTTAATGAAACGCCGGGGCAGTACCTGAGCCGAGTACGTCTACAGATTGCCGTTAGTTTGTTGATTAATGACGAGCCATGGAGCGTGATTGAGATTGCTCAGTATTGTGGGTTCTCGTCGTCACAATCGTTAGGCAAGGCGCTCAAGCGTGAGCTGGGCGTGACTGCAAAGCACATTAGAGAAATGGGTTACAACGCGACACCAAAAGAGACGGCCGATTTTATCCAGAGGTTGGCGCATCCCGGTGTGCAGTCTTCCATCGAAAAAGAGTTGGTTAAGTCGATGCCGACAGAGTTGGTTTGGTATCCAGAGCGCGGTATGCAGAAGCTCAAACTAGACGATCCAGACTGGGATACTGCGTTTGAAATGTATGGTCTGAAATCAACACAACTCATGGGCACAACACCAATTAAGCAGATGAGAAACAAGTGGGACGACATAGACGCTGAAATCGGTAATTGGCAAGTGGCTAAAGAGCGTTACGATGCGATCATTCCTGAAGGATACTACTTGTGTAGCGATGTTTATCTGGTTTCCGATGTCGCCTACAGCACGGCTTTAGAAGCGCTGTTTAATGCGGTTAAGCAACAAGGCTTACAGTTAGACGTAGACGGATATTTGGTGGAGGTGATTCGCCATATAGATGATGACGATGTGGAAGGGGTGACTTTCTCTTTCCAGCTGCCGGTTTTAACCACACAAGATAGCGAATAATAAAAAGGCTCCTCATATGAGGAGCCTTTGTTTAATAATAAGCCGCTTTATAGAAGGAGCTTAACAGAGTAGGGGGATTAAGCCTCTGCCGTTACTTTAGAGCTGCTCATCTTTTTAAGTGCTGCGTAGCCAAAGCCTGTTACTAGCGTACCTGCTGCAATCGCCACTAGGTACATCAGTACAGGAGAGATAGCGCCAGGAATCAGTAGTACGAATAGACCGCCGTGTGGAGCCATCAGTTGTGCACCAAACATCATTGATAGAGCACCCGTTAGTGCACCACCTGCCATACATGCTGGGATAACACGCATTGGGTCTTTCGCTGCGAATGGAATTGCACCTTCAGAGATGAAGCATAGGCCAAGAACAAATGATGCTTTACCCGCTTCACGCTCGCCTGCTTCAAACTTGTCTTTCACTAGGAAAGTTGCAAGGCCCATACCTAGAGCTGGAACCATACCAGCTGCCATGATAGCTGCCATTGGAGCGTAAGTTTGCGAAGCCAGTAGACCAACACCGAATGTGTAAGCGGCTTTGTTTACCGGACCGCCAAGGTCGAAACACATCATTGCGCCTAGAATCACACCCAGAAGAATCGCGTTAGACGTACCCATGTTATTTAGGAAGTCTGTCATTGCGCTCATTACGCCAGAAACAGGACCACCAACGATGTAAACCATCACAAGGCCAGTGAACAAACTCGCGATAAACGGAATGATCAGGATTGGTTTAAGTGCTTCCATAGATTGTGGAAGTTGAACTTTGTCGGCAATGAACTTCGCAGAGTAACCCGCAATGAAACCAGCCGCGATACCACCTAGGAAGCCTGCACCTGTTGAGCTAGCCAGCATACCGCCGATTAGACCAGGAGCTAGACCCGGACGGTCAGCAATCGAGAATGCAATAAAACCAGCAAGAACAGGAATCATCAGTGCGAATGCAGAACCACCACCGATAGTCATCAGTGCAGCCGCTAGTGTGCCTTCTTCTTTAAAAGCTTCGATACCAAATACGAAAGAAAGAGCGATGATCAAACCACCCGCAACAACGACTGGAAGCATGTGAGATACACCTGTCATAAGGTGCTTGTACACGCCTTTCTTCTCATCTGCAGGTGCTGCTTGTGAAGAAGAAGCTGTATGTTGGTATGGCTTAGCTTCAGCGAACGCTTTCTCAACTTCTTGTTGAGTCTTCTTAAGAGCTGGACCAGTTGTTGTTTTGTAAAGAGGCTTACCGTTGAAGCGATCAAGTGGAACGTCGATGTCAGCTGCGATGATAACTAGGTCAGCGTCTGCGATTTCTTGGTCTGTTAGTTGGTTCTTCGCACCTACAGAGCCGCGAGTTTCCACTTTGATTTGGTGACCTAGGCGTTTGCCTTCTGCTTCAAGCGCTTCTGCTGCCATGAAGGTATGTGCAACACCCGTTGGGCAAGCAGTAATCGCAACGATCTTTTTGCTGCCTGTGCTTGCTGTTGTAGAAGAGTTTACTGACGTACCAGCCACTTCAACAGTGCTTTCAACTTGAGATGCGTCTAATACCGTTGCTTCTGCTACCGCTTTCTCTAGAAATGCTTTTGCATCTGCAGTGCACTCAGAGATAGCAGCTTGGTAAACCTTTTTGCCTACGAAACGTGTTTTATCTACGTTTGTGTTAGCTGCAATAACCACAACGTCGCTGCTGTCGATAGCGTCTTGTGATACTGGAGATTCAGGTAGTACGCTTGATTGGCATTCAATAGCGGCGTTCCAACCCAGTGCTTTTGTTGCTTGCTCTAACAAGCCTGCTGCGATGATGCTGTTTGCTACGCCACTTGGGCAAGCTGTGATAATGGTAATATTCATAATAAACCTTTTGTCCTATTTGCTTGTGTCTAACTGGTTAGTTGGAGCACCAAGCACCTGTAATTGGATATTTTGTAGTACTGAATCCAGCTCTTGTTGGCTGGTTACACCCACACCTACCTGCGAAACGGCTAAGGCAGATAGGGCGGTTGCGAATTTGAGAAGTTCTGGTTTTGGCATTTGCTGCATGTGACCCCAACATAGGCCAGCAACTAAGGTGTCGCCTGCGCCTACGGTGCTCACTACTTGCATACGCGGTGGTTGAGCATGTAACCATTCACCTTGGTTAAGCCACATCACGCCTTCAGCGCCAAGTGATACCACGATGTTGTCGATGCCTTTTTCGCTTAGGGCTTGGCCTGCGTGTTGGCATTGGTCACGTGTTGTCAGCTCTGCATTGAATAGCTGTGATAACTCTTCATCGTTCGGCTTAATCAACCAAGGCTGTGAATTGATACCTGCTTTAAGTGCATCACGGCTGCTATCGAAAAGAACCTTTTTGCCTAGGTCACGCAAGCGTTGTACCCAAGAAGCGCAAAGCTCTGGTGATACGCCTTGTGGCAAGCTGCCTGCAATCACGAAATAATCGTGCGTTTCAGCCAGTTCTAGTAGGGTTTCTTCAAACGCTTTAATTGCGTCAGCATTAACAGGAACACCAGGGAAGTTGATGTCGCTTACTTGGCCTGAGTTCTCTACCAGTTTCACGTTGATGCGAGTCGCGCCATCAACACGGATGAAGCGGTCAGTTGCGCCCATCTGTTCGAACAGTTGACAGAAGGCTTCTTCGTTATTGCGACCAAGGAAACCTGTTACGGTCACTTTAGCGCCAAGCTCAGAAAGCACTTTTGCTACATTTACGCCTTTACCTGCGGCGTGCAGAGAACCTTGATTCACTAGGCTTACCGAGCCAACATTCAGTGCATCGATAGCGCCTGTTAGGTCTAGGGCAGGGTTTAGCGTAACGGTAACGGCTTTGATTTGTTTATCAGACATATCGATTCCTTAACCTTCGCCAAGACCTGAAGCGATAGCTTTACCGATCGATTCAAGTGCTTGTGCTGCATCATCACCTTCAGCAACGAACTGAAGCTGGTGGCCATGTTTCACGCCAAGAGCGATGACTTTCATTAAGCTCTTCGCGTTTACTTCTTTTCCGTCGCCATCTAGGTTTGAAACGCGGATAGAAGATTCGAATTTCTTCGCTTCAGCAACCAACATTGCACCCGGACGAGCGTGTAGTCCGTGTGCGTTTTTGATCTTGAATACTGCGCAGTTATCATCACCTTCAGAAGCTGTAGAAACTGCTTCACCTTTAAGAAGGCCAATCACTTGTGCAACGTCAGCAGTTAACAGTTGTTGCTGTTTACCTTCGAAAACCATTTTGCTTAGGTTCGTTAGAATAGACTGGTGCGCGCTGTTACAAGCCGCGAATGCCACAAGAGCTTTCACAGGAGTGCCTTCGAATTCACAATCGTTCGCTGTAGAAACGAAAGATACGCCAGTGCGAGTTACGCCTTTATCGCTGCCCAATAACCACAGGCCTTGGCCTAGGTGAGTTGGAGTTTTTGTTACTAGGTCAGCAACGAATGCGTTGTCAGTACAGCCCGTGTTCTTCAGTAGACCGCCCGCAACAGCAGACATTTGAACCATGTCGCTTGCTGGGAACAGTAGTTGAACTAAAGAAGCGTCTAGGTCAGCTTCTAACTGAACTTCGCCATTAAGTAGGGCGATGATTTCGTCTTCTGATTTCGCTTGTTTTAGTTTCTCTTCAACACCATCCGCCGCTAGAACCTTTGTTAGCTGCTTAAGGATGCCTAAGTGCTCGTCAGATTTCGCTGCAATACCAATTGCTACGTAAACACGGTTGCCGTCTGCCCAATCAATACCTTCAGGGAAGTGGTGTACTGCAACGCCTGTCTCTTTTACAAGGCCGCGAGTGTCTGTGGTGCCGTGAGGAATCGCGATGCCGTTACCAAGAAACGTAGAGTTCTGGTTTTCACGGTTTAGCATTCCTTCAAAGTAGCCTGAGTCCACTAGGCCTTTCGCGGTTAGGTCGCCAGCAATGTTCTGGATAGCTTTGAATTTGTCATCGGCCGTTTGACCAAGAGTGATGTCAGATTTTGATAATTTAAGCATGGTGCCTCTTTAGCGTATCGCTTGAGAATTGTGTATCGCTACGATTCAGTCTAGAGCAATATTTGCTCGTTACTTGCTCTTTGTTTTATCTAAGCTGAATCGGTTCAGCATTCAGTGTAAAAAAATTCAGCAAAGCCAATTCTGTTAACCGAAATAGTTTTGCTGCGTGTCGTAATTTCAGTTTCATTCATAACGAGAAGCCGAATCACGACAAATGACGCTCAATCCATACAAAAGGATGATTGAAGTCACTTTTCAGATTTTGCTGAATCCTTTCAGCTTTTATACTGAATCGATTCAGCATATAATTCAACTAATCCAAGGATCAGAAGATTGGTTATATGATCCTACGCACAAAATACAGGTCACCCATATGACACTAGATGAGATTGCCAAACTAGCCGGTGTGTCGAAAACCACAGCTAGCTATGTGATTAACGGCAAGGCGCAGAAATACAGAATCAGTGAGAAGACTCAGCAGAAAGTAATGGCGGTGGTAGACGAGTATAACTACCGTCCAGACCATGCTGCTTCTTCGCTGCGTGCTGGTAATAGCCGTTCATTTGGTTTGATTATTCCTGACCTGGAAAACAGCAGTTACGCGCGTTTAGCAAAGCTGATAGAGCAGAACTCACGTAAAGTGGGCTATCAAATCCTGATTGGTTGCTCTGATGATGACGCCGAAACCGAACGTAAAGTAGCGGAAGCGTTGGTGAGCCGTCGTATTGACGCCTTGCTAGTGGCGAGCTCTATGCCAGACGCTAACGAGTTTTACTTGAAGCTGCAAAACTCAGGTACACCAGTCATCGCGATTGACCGTCCGTTAGACGATGAACATTTTGCCTGCGTGATCAGTGAAGACTTCGAAGCAGCGTTTGAACTGACACATTCAATTCTAGATGACAACATTCATAGCGTTGGGTTAATCGGTGCACTGCCTGATCTGAACATCTCGCGCGAACGTCACTTAGGTTTTGAAGCTGCGAATAAGGCTCACACACAGCAAACCGGGCTTGATGAAAATAAGCCAACGGTTGTCGGCTACGGTGAGCACTTTGATCGTGAATCCGGTCGAGAGGTGTTTGAAGAGTGGATAGCTAAAGGTACAGTCCCTGATGCGATTGTTACTATGTCTTACACCTTACTAGAAGGTGTACTTGATGTGATGGTCGAAAAGCCAGAGCTGATCAATCAAGTGAAGTTGGCTACTTTTGGTGATAACCGATTATTGGATTTCTTACCCTTCAAGGTTCACTCACTTCCGCAGCAATTTGAGGTCATCGCAGACAGTGCGTTTGCGTTGGCATTGAACGCTTCAGCAAAACGTTACCAGTCAGGCATTGAATTGGTGCCGAGAAGTTTGGTGAAACGTACTTAACGCGCTAACGATTCAAGTTTTAGAGAGCCTCAGTGACTTTTAAGGTACTGAGGCTTTTTTGTTTTTCTATTGAACCCTGTTACCTGTTTGTTTCTTCACATTTGCCTGTTTTCCGTAATACCTGTCTGTGTTTGCTTAATACTTATTCATTTTATCGGCGTTTATGTATGTCAGTTATCGGTTGTGTGCGCGATGAATCAGCTTCGGGAATGAATATATCTTGGTCTGATCAGTGCACTTAACCTAATGTATAGTCGTCACTTTTCAACTACAATAAACAGTCATTTAGATAACATTTTGGTGGGAAAACTCACAGTGGTTAAGCAGTACTCTTGTGGTGATTTGGTTTTCGATATCGAAAAGATGACCATCACAAAAGATCGTGCAGAACGGGCATTGAATTATAATGAATGTCTGTTGTTCAAAGCATTCTTAGACAGTTCAAACCAAGTCCTGAGTAAAGAGACGCTAAAGCAAGCGGGATGGCCTGAAACCATCGTCACGGATTCCTCCCTTCAAAAGTCAGTACAAAAGCTTAGACTTGCTATCGCTATGTCTGAATCGGTTGAGTTACGCACTATTGCGGGTGTTGGTTACATGCTTTACTGCAATAACGCTTCCCTTGAAGCAAAACCATTAGATGCTCGACGTTTCAACGCGACTAAACTAGCAAAGATACTGTTGGCGTCAGTTTCTATTTTGTGCATTGTCTTATCTTGCTTTAACTTTTTGAGGGTGACGAATACTCACTTAATGCCTTATTTACATGAAGATTATGAAGTGGTGGATATTGGTTCTCATGAACTGTTGAAGCGCAAAGATATGATTATTTCGCCTGACATTGAGGCGGTGATTCAACGCTTCGAATGTGATTGTTTTTATTTCATTGGTGAAAAAGCGGGACAATACAATCTCTCTGTTTATGACAAAAAACGTCATCATAGCGAGAACTACTTTTTCGAAATTGAGGCTCTGCCAGAAATAACGGAGGGGCTGTTCAATGATGAATAGCCTGATGAATCTAGTTTGATAAAACTTAGCTTAAAATCTAGCTTAAAACCTTGGATCGCTCTTCTGATTGCTTCCGTTGCTCTTTATGGTGCGTCACTTTACGTGCTTAGTAAAAAGCTTTTGCTTAATGGCAGGTATATTACTGAGGTACAACAATATTCTGATGATATGCAGGTTTGGAGAGAAAGAATTGAAGTTGATTTGAATCGGAGTCATATAGAGTCAACAATATCGATAGAAGGGGATGGTTTAGAAGGCGTCGCACTTTTTTCAGTGGACGGGAAAATAACCAAATCTTTCGATGGCGAATTTGAGTTTTCTTACGATACTGAAGCCATTCAAACCACTGAAGTATTAGATGGTTACCAAGCCGCGAGTTATACCACAATGTTCCTGTCGGGTACCTCGAAAAACGAATTGATTTATCACGGACAAGGAGTCGATGTCATTTCGAGAGAGCGGAACTACTTGATGCTAAGCCGAGTTAGGTAATAGCAATCTATAGATTTACCTCATTAAATGCAAAGCCCAAATCAATGTTATCTCCCGGCTAACCGGGAGATAACGACATCAACTCTATCTGTGTTAGAAGTGGTATTTCACGTTTGCCATTAATAACCACTCATCACCCACTTTAAGGGTATCTTTGTAGCTACTACCGTCTTCTTCTGTCCATTTAGCTTCAAGTTCATTGGTGTGGTAAACGTAGTTTACTTCTGTACCTATGCTCCAACTATGAAAACGGTAGTCGAGTCCTGTTTGAGCACCGAGGACGATTCCGTTTAGGTCATCTGCATCATAGTCAGCGTTGAACATTTCATAACCCAATTTACCGCCCACTGTCCAAGCGAGTTTTTGTGTAATAGGCACGATGTAGTTGTATTTAGTAAATAGTGTACCTACCTCAAGATCATCATCGCTGCCTTCGCTATTTTCATTATTTTCGACACTGGTACCACGGTAATCATAACCAATACTAATTTGATGAGTTTGATTGATTGTCATACCGCCTTCGACACCAAATACCATTGATGAAGAAAGATCTTTCTCACTCTTAGTCCCGTAATAAGTGGACTCTGATTCAATTTGTCCACTTAAACGTGTACCAACATCAATACCGATAAACGGTTCGTAGTTCGCAGCGGCGTTGGCGTTGAACGTTGTCGCTGTGGTTAGAATGGCAAAAGCAAAAAGTGGTGTTGTTTTATTAAGCATCATTGGTTCCTATTAAAAAGGCTGAGAGTTAACTTTGTTGTTATTGTTTTTCACGTCGTGGTGAATTGATGCTCAAGTTAGAGGCTAGGGTAGGAAAGGAGAAGCGAATTGTGCGGAATAGGACAGAAAAAAGCTAAAGTACTTGTATTGATAATTCTTTAGCTTTTTTATCTTGTTAAGCTTTTGAAATGTTTTAACTTTTAATTTTTCGCTCTTTTCTATGAATTAGCAATGGATATTGCTACTGAATCAAGATTCCAAACTCAACCAGCGCTACCAAGCCTAAAAGTAGGGCAAGTACCTTCCAAAACTGGATTGGATGACGGTCGAGCAGTGGTTGCTTGGTTTTACGTTTTACTAATTTTGAATTCGGTGTGTATAGATCTGAGATAAAATCGCCAAGCACACCGTATCGTTCGGTCGGGTGTTCAGCGCAGGCTTTGTTTAGTACCAGATCAAACCATGCAGGAATATCGGAGCGGTGTTGAGTTATCGGGCGGTATTGCCACTGGTGATGGCGCGATTGCATGAGTGAGCGTGGTGTCATTTCTGGATAAGGCAGTTGCCCTGTCAGCATTTCATAGCCGATAACACCAACAGAGAATAGATCCGAGCGTGTTGTCGCAACATTCTGCTTGATACTCTCTGGTGCGATGTAGTTTACCGCTCCGAGTGGCACAGCGTCCTCTTCAAAAGGTAATCCTTCTTCAATTCCGCGAATGAGTACTGCTCCCAAGTCGATGAGTTTGATGTCACCATTTGGCAGTAACATGATGTTTTCAGGTTTGAGATCGCGGTGCACCATATCGGCACGTTGTAATACACGAATGCCTTGAACGATCTTCTCTAAAATAGCCCGGACTTCAGGTAGATTTGGCTTAGGATTGTCGTACATCCATTGTCTTAACGTCACGCCTTCAACCATTTCACACACTTGGTAGAGAAACTGCGACTTCTCATCGGTAGGGTACACCTTCATGATGCGCTTGTTGTTGAGTAGCATCCCAGCCCATTGTTCGTTATAGAAGGCTTTGAGCTCTGCGGGGTCATCGCGATATTGCAGAGAAGGCACTTTAATAACGAACTCGGTTTGCGTCTGAGTTTGTATGACTCGATATACATGACTTCGCGTTCCAGAATAGAGCACTTCTAGGACCTGAAACTGCTCGATCATCTGTCCAAGTTTGAGCACAGGAGGGATAACGCGGGTCGCGAGCTTTTCGTGAAACTCAATTAGAGAAGGCTTAGGGAGTTGAGCCACTTCAAGCATTAAGCAACTCACATTGTCTTTGCTGTTTTTAGCTAGTGCTTTATTACAAACGGTTTGTGTAGCGAGCTCAAAGTCGAGTTGATTCGAGGCCGCTTCCATTAGATCAGATTCATCAACAAATTCATGCACGCCATCGGTGGTGAGAATAAAGCGATCTTTCGCTTTGATGGCCACAGTTTGGTAATCGACGTTAAGTTGGTTGTCCATGCCTAAAGCACGAGTGAGGTAGTGGGTATTGACTAGATTTTTTCGGGTGTGATCTCTAGTTAACTGCTGAATCTCACCGTCACGAACTAAGTAGATGCGGCTGTCACCCACATGGAAAATATGCGCTGTGTTTGATTTGAGAATCACTGCGCTAAAGGTCGACACCATATTGTTGTGCGCGAGTTGTTTTTCGTCATCAAGACCGGAATAAGAGGCATTGAACAGCCAAGAATTGAGTGAAGTCAGAACCTTTTGGGCAGAGCGTTGAATACTCCAGCTTTCAGGAGTGGCGTAATAGTCGGTAATGAACTGCATTACGCTGGTGTGGCTGGCTTTTTGCCCTTGTTCGCTGCAACTTACTCCGTCCGCAATACAGGCCACACTTCCTTTGAACTCATGTTCCGCTCTGGTCTGAGGGTGTTTAACGATAATCGCGTCTTGATTTTCGTTTCTTATCCCTTGGTGTGAGTAGCCGCCGAAATTGAGCTTTAACTGATTGCTAGCCTCCGCGTGAATACTCTGAACCTTGGTTTGTGGTCCCTTTGGCATCACAGCCTGGCTCCGTTCTAGCGTGGCGTCTTGAGTTTGACTGAATGAAAGCGTCATAACGTCCTTGCTCCTTTGGTGCTCATTGTTACTTGAAGAAAGAACAAAAGCTCTCAGTAATAACGAGAGCCCTTGAACGAAGTAACCAAGTGTCGCAGCCCGGTTACTTCTCCCGATTCAATGAGTGATTAGCTCGATACGTTAATCAAGGTTACGCTCCCGTCGTCGTTCACTTCAGCGATCTGACCATTGGGCTCTTCCATGAACATCAGAGTTACGAAGCCAAGAACCGCCGTTGCAGCAATAACAAGGAAGAAAGTCTGGTAGCTAACAAACGAAAGTACGGTTAGGTAAACTACCGCACCCACGTTTCCGTAAGCACCTGTCATACCTGCAATCTGGCCTGTCATACGGCGTTTGATAAGAGGTACTGTTGCAAATACTGCACCTTCACCTGCTTGTACGAAGAACGAACATGCCATTGCCGCAACAACTGCCAGCCATACTGGCCATGTGCTTTCGACTTGACCCATAGCGAAGTAACCTACAGCCAAACCTGCCGTTAGGATAAGTAGGGTTGGTTTACGACCAAATTTGTCTGAAATCCAACCGCCACCTGGGCGAGACATCAAGTTCATGAAGGCATAAGCTGAAGCCACCATACCAGCTAGAACAGGCGTTAGTTCGAAGGTTTCAGAGAAGAACAGTGGCAGCATAGAAACCACCGCTAGCTCTGAGCCGAATGTCGCAAAGTACAGAACATTTAGTACCGCAACTTGCTTAAATTTGTATTGGTGGATCTCTGGTACTTCTTCTTTGAATACGTTCTTATTCACTTTCCAAACTTGAGTTACTTCATACACATACAGTGCAGCAAGTACCGCATACACACCGTAAACAGCAGGGTCTGAAAGCATACCGATACCTGATGGAGACAGTTTCCAAGCCAGCAGAGCTAATGCCGCGTACATAGGGATCTTCATGAAGAGTAGAAAGAAAAAGTCACCCTTAGACGTCACTTCCATTGCCGTTACTTGAGCTGGCTTGAAGTAGGTAGAACCTTTTGGTGTGTCGGATACGTTTTTGTAGAACACAACAGAGAACAATAAACTCATTACACCCGTGATACCGACAGCGTAACGCCAGCCATCTTCGCCACCAAATACCAATGCTAGGGTAGGAAGAGTGAACGCGGCCGCAGCTGAACCAAAGTTACCCCAACCGCCGTAGATACCTTCTGCTGTACCCAGCTCGTTATGTGGAAACCATTCAGATACCAAGCGGATACCAACCACGAAGCCTGCACCGATAAAGCCGAGTAGGAAACGGGCAATAGCGGCTTGAATGAAAGAATCAGCTAGTGCGAACATGAAACACGGGATCGAACAGATCGCGAGTAACGAAGAGTATACGAGTCTTGGGCCGTAGCGGTCGGTAAGCATACCAATCGCGACACGCGCTGGAATGGTTAAGGCAACGTTTAGGATTAGAAGGGTTTTGATCTCTTCAGTGGTTAGCCCTAGGCTGGTTTTTACCATCTGCAGTAGTGGTGCGAAGTTAAACCAAACCACAAAGGTGATGAAAAAGGCGATCCAGCTAAGGTGTAAGACCTTCATCTTACCGGTAAACGAAAACAGCGAAAATTTTGAGTTATCCATGTATTAAATCCTTTAAATATGGAATCTAGAGTTATCTAGCCGTCCACATGCCAACTCCATAGCTTGCCTAGACTGTTAATTATAGGCGGCTAAGGCATGTTAATGGGTGAATTTGAAAGTACAACCTTTTAGGTAGCTAACTTTTGGTTAGTCGATAGCTTTTGGTTAGTCGAAAGCTTTTCGTTAGTTAAAGCTAAGAGCTAACTCGCTAAGGCTTCTGGAGCCAGAACTTGAATCTGGTTGCCTTGCCTGCGTACTTCAAAACGGGTTAGGGCATGTTCAGGTTCTTCTAAACAGGCACCTGTCTCTAGGTGGTAATGCTGCTTGTAGAGTGGTGATGCCACATAGGGTTCTCCACTTAACGATCCGATAATGCCGCGTGACATAACGTTGGCTTTGCCTACTGGGTCGAAATTCGAAAGGCCATAAAGCTTGTCACTGCGTTTGCAGTAAAAGATAGCGACTTGATGATCAGCCACCTTGGCACACACACCCGCATTGGGTGATAGTTCCTCTTGAGAGCAAACAGTGGTCCAGTTTTCCATGACAGTCTCCTTGGTAATTTATAGAGTCTTTGATTTGTTCAATTTCGTAAAAAGAAGGTCGTAAAGAAAGAAGGTCGCTAGCAGTGAATTGCCGAGAACGAAGGATCTGCTAACGACCAAACCGGTTACGAGACTTCCGTAATTTCAATTTGTTGTGTGTTGCTTAATGCCTGATTACGCTCTGCTTCTTGGTCTGTGTTGACCGAAGGCTTCGGGAAGCGCTGTTCACGTTCTTTGATAAATGACAGGCTAGAGTCCATCTCATCGCTATTGATGTAGTGCTGGAAGCGCTTCATCTTGACTGGGTTTTCGATGGTGGTTTTCCATTCACACTGGTAGTTTTCGATGTTGAGCGCGATGTCGGCTTCAAGTTCAGCGGCGACATTGAGTTTGTCTTCAATTACCACCTCTTTGAGGTAATCCAAGCCACCTTCTAAGTTTTCCATCCAAACCGAAGTACGTTGCAGGCGGTCTGCAGTACGTGTGTAGAACATCAACACGCGGTCGATATATTGAATCAGAGTTTGCTCATCTAGGTCGGTTGCGAACAGGTCTGCGTGACGAGGGCGCATGCCGCCATTACCACAGACATACAGGTTCCAACCTTTATCTGTCGCAATAACACCAATGTCTTTTGATTGCGCTTCGGCACATTCACGAGTACAGCCAGATACCGCAAATTTGATCTTGTGTGGTGAACGTAGGCCCTTGTAGCGGTTCTCTAGTTTAATCGCGAGGCCAACACTGTCGTTGACGCCATAGCGACACCAAGTGCTACCCACACAAGACTTCACTGTACGAACCGATTTACCGTAAGCGTGGCCAGTTTCAAAGCCTGCATCAATCAGCTTTTTCCAGATGGCAGGCAGCTCATTAAGTTGTGCACCAAATAGGTCGACACGTTGTCCACCAGTGATCTTGGTGTAGAGGTCGTACTCTTTTGCCACTTCCCCCAGTACGATCAGTTTGTCTGGCGTGATTTCACCGCCAGCAATACGTGGAACCACAGAGTAGGTACCGTCTTTTTGCATGTTGCCAAGGTAGATATCGTTAGTGTCTTGCAGTTCGATGTGTTCATCTTTCAGGATGTAGTCGTTCCAGTAAGAGGCGAGAATAGAACCCACCGCCGGCTTACACACGGTACAGCCTAAGCCTTGACCATGAGATTCAAGCAGCTCATCAAAGGTTTTGATTTTGTTAACGCGAATAATGTCGGTCAGTTCTTGGCGCGAGTAAGCAAAGTGCTCACAGATGTCGTTAGAAACTTCGACACCCAGGTTGCTCAATTCGCTATCTAATACTTGTTTAGCAAGGGCAGAACAGCCACCACAACCGGTCGAAGCGTTGGTCGATTCTTTCAGCGCCGCCATTGTAGTGCAGCCAGCAGAAACGGCTTCTTTGATGTCGCCTTTGGTGACGTCGAAACATGAACAAATTACAGCGCTGTCTGGAAGCGCTTCAACACCCATGGCGCTGCCAGAATCGTCAGCAAGGTTTGGTAGAATCAGTACCGATGGGTTCTCTGGCAAAGGCATATCGTTTTGCTTGATTTGCAGCAGTGAACCATAGGCTTCAGCATCACCGACTAACACAGCACCGACGATCTTCTTGCCATCAGCAGAAATAATTAAGCGCTTATAAACTTGTTCAATTTCATCGTTGTAGGTGTAAGACTGCGCACCTTCTGTTTGACCGTGTACTTCACCAATACTCGCTACATCTACGCCTAGCAACTTAAGCTTGGTGCTCATATCGGCACCCGTAAAACTGCTCTCATCTTCGCCATTGGAAAGAATATGGCTTGCTGCGACTTTCGCCATTGAGTAGCCCGGAGCTACCAAGCCAAAGATTTTGTTGTCCCACAGCGCACATTCACCAATCGCGTAAACATCATCGATGTTGGTTTGGCAGTTATCATCAATCACGATACCGCCACGTTCGCCAATCGCGATGTCAGAACTACGAGCCAATGCGTCTTGAGGGCGAATACCGGCCGAAAACACGATCATATCGGTTTCAAGGTGAGTGCCATCGGCAAAGTTCATGCGGTAGCGAGCATTTTCACCCTCTACAATCTCAGAGGTCGCTTTCTCGGTGTGAACTTGTACGCCTAGGTCTTCAATTTTGCGTCTCAGCAGGGCGCCACCGCCTTCATCGAGTTGAACAGCCATTAAGCGAGGCGCAAATTCTACGACATGTGTTTCTAAGCCAAGGTTTTTAACTGCGTTTGCGGCTTCTAAGCCCAGTAGGCCACCACCGATAACCACGCCAGATTTACTCTGCTTGCTCGATAGTTCAATGGCATCAAGGTCTTCAATAGTGCGGTAGACGTGACAGTGTTCTTGGTCGTTCCCTGGAATTGGCGGTACGAACGGGAATGAGCCTGTTGCCAGAATCAGTTTGTCGTAGCTTTCACGGTGACCATTGTCAGTTACGACCGCTTTATTTTCGGTATCCAGCTCAGTGACTTTGGCATTGATTAGGTATTTGACGCCATTTTCTTGATAGTAAGCTTCACTCGTCAAAGACAAGTCGTCGGCTGATTTACCGTTGAAGTAGGCCGTGAGCTGAACACGGTCATAAGCAAGTCGTGATTCTTCACTAAAAGTGATGACTTCATATTGGTCTGAGTCAGCTTGAATAATGTTGTCGATAAATTTGTGGCCAACCATGCCATTACCAACGACGACAATCTTTTGTTTGCTCATAGTAAATTCCTTTTTTGCTGGCTTCCTAGCGTTTCTAAAACTTCCCACTCTCTGGTGGATAATGTGCTGTTCTTCCAATGAACTAAAAACTGTAAATTTTGGGTTGTTGGTATTTATGGGAGCAAGTAGGGTGCCAGATAAAAAAGGCGATCAATAAAAATAATTAAATCGAATAAAATCAATTGATTGTGTGAATCACTAAATGGCTACCTACCCCTAAAGTGGTAGTTGTTCAGAGTGGGATATTTATGAAAATGAGCCTTTGTGGTGCAAAATTGATCAACATGGTGCAAATATCTCAATATTTATTTGATTAGATTGAGATAACCTTATTTCTTGTAATTGAATTGTGTTTAAGTGCTTGTATTTTAATAGAAATTTTAATGTGCATTATTGGGGTGAATAGTGGTGCGTAAATTGCTTTATTAAAAAAGAGAAATTTTCATCGCGAAGAGTGGGGAATAAAAGGCGCTCTGTTAGAACGGTGGAAACAATAAAAAGAACATTGCACGAGGGAAGAGTGATGAGTTCAAACAAGGATTGGATCAAATCAACGTGTGCTTACTGTGGCGTAGGTTGTGGCATTGAAGTAAGGCCAACTGCTTCGGGGAAATTAGAAGTGCGTGGCGACAAAGACCACCCATCGAATTATGGCAAGTTGTGTACAAAGGGCGCAGCACTGGGAGACACCGTAACGCCAATCGGTCGTTTAACTCAGCCAATGCAAAGAGTCGCAAGCGGACAACAACTTCTGCCTTGGAGTAGCGCATCTCAGCTGGTGGCTGATAAATTCAAACAAGCGATAGAAGAGCATGGTCCGGACTCTGTCGCCTTTTATGTGTCAGGCCAACTACTGACAGAAGACTACTATGTCGCTAACAAGTTGATGAAGGGCTTTATCGGTAGCGCCAATATCGACAGTAACTCTCGCCTTTGTATGGCATCTAGTGTCGTTGGGCATAAGCGTGCGTTCGGTACTGATACCGTTCCGGTTTGTTATGAAGATCTAGAGCAAGCCGAAGTCGTCGTTATCACTGGTTCAAACCTCGCTTGGTGTCACCCGGTTCTTTTCCAGCGCCTACGAGCAGCCAAGCAAGCCAATCCAGACATGAAAGTGATCGTCATTGACCCGCGCTACACTGACACCTGTGAAATTGCCGATATGCACTTGGCATTGGAATCTGGCTCTGATGTAGCACTATTCAATGGCTTGTTGGCTTACTTAGATGATAACGACAAGCTTGACTCTGATTACATTGAACATCACACCCAAGGGTTTACGGAAGCGATTCGAACCGCTACAGATTACCGCTATACCGAATCAGGTTGGGGCAAAAAAAGCGTTCCTGAACTGACAGGGCTTAGCGAGCAACAACTCGAACAGTTCTATCATTTGTTCGCATCTAACGAGAAAGTGCTCACCATTTACTCCCAAGGCGTAAACCAATCCACACAAGGGTGCGATAAGGTAAACGCCATTATCAACAGCCATTTAGCGACTGGCAAAATCGGTAAACCGGGTATGGGACCATTCTCTGTCACAGGTCAACCAAACGCGATGGGTGGGCGTGAAGTGGGTGGTTTAGCCAATACCTTAGCAGCGCACTTTGAATTTGGTGATCCACAATCACATCGAACCGTGAGCGAATTTTGGCAGACGGATAACCTAGCAACCTATGCGGGTCTAAAAGCCATCGACCTGTTTGATGCTATGAATGAAGGCAAGATAAAAGCGGTGTGGATCATGGCGACGAACCCTGTCGTGAGCCTGCCTGATAGCGAAAAAATCAAAACTGCATTAGAGAAGTGCCCGTTTGTTGTGGTGTCGGACTGCATTGCCGATACGGAAACCACACGTTTGGCAGATGTCGTGCTGCCTGCGCAGGGGTGGAGTGAAAAGTCGGGTACTGTAACCAACTCTGAGCGTCGAATCTCACGCCAACGCCGCGTATTACCAAGCCCCGGAGAAGCCAAGCCAGATTGGTGGATTTTAAAAGAAGTCGCACAAAAAATGGGATTCAAAGACCAGTTTGATTACCGCCACGAAGGTCAGATATTCAAAGAGTATTGCGAGATGACAGCGCTCGGTAATGAAACGGGCAAAGCGCGTGACCTGTGCTTAATTGGATTAACAAAACTAGACGAAAAAGGTTATGGCGAGCTGACTCCACAGCAATGGCCAGTAATGGAATATCAACCAGAGATCATCGAGCAGCGCATGTTCACCAATGGTGAGTTCTTTACTGAATCGGGTAAGGCCCAGTTTATTGCGGTTGAACATGATAAGCCGATTGCCGATAGCAGTGTCGAATTCCCACTTATTATGAACACAGGCCGAATCCGAGACCAATGGCACACCATGAGCCGCACTGGCTTGGCGGCGGGCTTAGGCGAACACACACCAGAGCCTTTTGTTGCCATGCACCCAGATACCGTTGCAGAGCTTGGCTTAGATGAATTTGGGCTAGATGCCTTCAACCACGCCACTATTAATCCGGTTGTGAAAGTGCGCAGCGCACAAGGTGAATGCCAAGCCCGCTTAGTCGTAACCAAAGAGATGCGTCGTGAACAGGTGTTTATGCCAATTCACTGGAATGCGCCGACCGCCAAAGACAGCAAGCCGTGTGACCTGATCTTGCCTCATACCGATGCAGCTTCAGGCCAACCTGAATTTAAACACACACCTGTCGTGGTAGAGCCGTGTGGCTATCGCAGTGAAGCCGCTTTGGTCAGTGACAAGGTAATGGATTGTAGCGGGTTTGATTACTGGGTTCGCCAAAGAGTGGAGGGCGGTTTTCTATATCGTATCTCTTCATCTAAGAACCCAATGGAGTTGGTGATTCAGTTGGCTAACACCCTTGATGCCTTACCAGAGCCAAACGCTGATGCCATCAAATCACTCCATTACCACGGCAACAAATCGTTCAAGAACTACGGTTCAGCCAAGCTGGATCAGTTTGGTGTAAAGCAAGCCTTTGTAGTGAACAGTAAGCTCGATCATGAAAGTATCGATTGGCTGGTGGGATGTCTCACCCGAGAAGCTGATGAAGAATTCGAAGCCGAGTTTTTGAGTACATTGGCGAAGTAGCTGACTGCCTCTAACCTATTCATGCCTCATGTAAAACGCCGACTACTCTGTCGGCGTTTTTATTTACTCGCGAATACTCCAGCCACTATGTCAGTCGATGATAAAACAGAGAATATAGTAGGGCGGGTGCCACGAATATCTGGTTGGTTCAAGGCAATTACCAAGTGGCGCTAAAGCTCACTTCGTCTAGTTGCTTAAATTTACCCGAATTGCACTTAACTTTACCTGCAATATGGTTTCTAGATACATAGGTCAATGTAATCTTTCCGCTACTAGAATCGGCAACGATAGTGCCATTTTGTAGCGCCATTCTAGCTTTGCATCGTGTATTTATACCGTCTTGTAGGCTTAGATAGCCACTATTTGCAATTACTACCGTGTTTTTGTAGTTATCTCCATTTAATGAGATGTTCATTTTATAAGATTTCCCTTGCTCTCTTCGCATTTGGTCGTAATCGCTAGAGTCTAAGAAGCCATTCCCAAGGCTAATTAACTGAGAGTACTTTAGCTCACCGTTTGCAGTCACGAAGACTAACTCTTGAACACCATCGCCATTCAGATCGGCCATTGAGAAGCTTTGTACGTTTTCATTTGGAAGAAGAGTTTTTGGATCACTAACAACCAGATCCGATGCACTGGCATTCGCCATAATAGCCATAGACAACATTAGCACTGACTTTTTCATTAAATATCCCTTGTTTAATTTTTATTGTACATGGTGCATATATTCATGTGTAATTGCGCATGGTTGCATATGGATGTTTTAATTTCAAATGGATAAGTATTTTTAGCCATAGATATCAGGTGCTTATTCCAAAGTGACCATCATTCTCGACAGAGAATCTTACGGCTTTCCGGCATACACAGACTTAAAATCAACTATCCCGCCTGAACAAGGATGTGTATGGATAAAATGATAAGTAATACACATATTCATATTATTTCTACATTTAATTAGAGCTATTAGGAATACTTCTGTTTCTTGTCATGTATGATGCGGATTTCTTGCTAAGATATTGTTATTAAATGATTTAATTGTCGACCGAACGGCTTTCGCTCTGTTGGCGTACGAAGTGTATGGTGCAAAGACGAGATATAGGGCTATTTACCAAGAGAAAATTATGAATACAACGGATGTAATGCAAAAGTACAACGAGTTCGAGAGAAAACGTTTTAACTCATTCAATGGTATGAAGGTAACAGAGAACAGCCTGACTAAGTTCGTATCTAACGATCGTCATGGTAGCTATATCTCCTTTTTCGACTTCGATGAAAGCCTCACAGACTCTATCGTCAAAGAGCAACTGGCGTATTTTAAGCAGCGTAACCTATGTTTTGAGTGGAAGACGTACAGTACCGACACACCAACGAACATCAGTGCAGTATTGCTCGAGAATGGTTTTGAGCAGGATGAGCACGAGTCATTCATGGTGTTGGACTTATCTAAGGCCACCTGCGAGCCCTTTGATGAAGGCAAAATCACCGAGGTGACGGATAGCAAAGGCATTCGCGATGCAATCAAAGTCCAACAACAAGTTTGGGGTGGCGATTTCGAATGGCATTACAACCACTTAGTCAGCCTTAAACAGCACGCGCCAGATTCGGTGTCTATCTATGTCGTGTATGTCGACGACCAGCCTGTGACCTCAGCGTGGATCGTATTTAATGGAAGTAGCCCCTTTGCAGGTATTTGGGGCGGCAGCACCATCGAAGCATTTCGAGATAATGGCTATTACAGTTTGCTACTGAACAAACGTATTGAGGAAGCCAAGTCGAGAGGGGTTAAATATCTTACTATCGATGCTTCTGATATGAGTAAACCCATTGTATCCAAACGTGGTTTTGAAGTGGTTGCGACAACGACAGGGTATACATCACCAAGTAGCGAGTAATGTGTTTCAAAGGAGTAAGGAATGAATAATCAAGTACGTGTCGGTGTGGCTGCGGTCATTTTTCGGGAAGGACGCATTCTACTTGGCGAGCGCATAGGCTCTCATGGCGCGAATACGTGGGCGACGCCTGGTGGGCACCTTGAGTTGGGTGAAAGCATTGAAGAGTGCGCGCAGCGAGAAACCCTTGAAGAGACAGGGTTAGAGGTCGGCGCTTTTAAGAAGCTCGGCTTTACCAACGATATATTCGAAAACGAAGGCAAGCACTACGTCACCTTGTATGTTGTCGCGACCAGTTCTAGTGGTGAGCCCCGAGTCATGGAACCTCATCAGTGTAAGCAGTGGCAATGGTTCGACTTAGATGAACTGCCAGAACCTCTGTTCTTACCTTTGGTGAACTTGTTGAAGGAGCCGGTAAACTTCAAGAATTTTGACTAGTCAGAACGCCCATACTTGGTACTGAAAGTACATTGGGTTATCTTGTTCACTCTTTTACAACGTAATGATTCAATTGAAAACTCAAAGGAAAGCATGGCAGTTCTAGACATTCTTACCGCACCAGATCCGAGGCTTAAAGTGAAAGCGGAGGAGGTGAAAGATGTATCGATGATACAAACACTCATCGACGATATGTTAGAAACACTCTATGCCACTGATAATGGTATCGGATTGGCATCCACTCAGGTCGGTCGTAAAGAGGCCGTGGTGGTTATCGATATTTCAGACAGCCGAGACCAACCGTTAATCTTGGTGAATCCGGTAGTCGCAAGTGGCTCCAACAAAGCTTTGGGCCAAGAAGGCTGCTTATCAGTACCTGATTACTATGCGGATGTAGAGCGTTTTACGTCTGTGGTTGTGTCTGCTCTCGACAGAGAAGGGAAACCAATCACCATTGAAAGCGATGACTTTCTCGCTATCGTAATGCAGCATGAAATTGACCATTTATCGGGTAACCTATTTATCGATTACCTATCGCCACTAAAGCGTCAAATGGCGATGAAAAAAGTTAAAAAGTACCTCAAAGCGTACGCTTAATCCGGCTTATAAAGCACTATCTCTTCAAACCCAACGAGTGGATTTCAACACATCGGCGTTGGGTTTTGTCGCTATCCTTCCCAATTCAGTATGTTATCTCTTTCATATTATGCGACTTTTAAATAGGTTGTTCCGTTCCTCTAGTAGAAACATGGTTTGCCAAAACACTAAGCACCGAAGCAATAACTTAGTAAAGATATATGGCAATAAAGGAATATGATGAAGAAAAACCTCGTGGTTGGCAGCGCCTTGTTGGGTGTTGTGACACTCTTTTTTGTTGGACAACGCTGTGGCGAAGAACTGGCCCTTGCTCCTTGTGACATAGGCGAAAAAGTCGAAACTCCCGTCCACTTCTTTACCGATGCATCGATGAGCGAGTCAAAAATTCAGAAGATGATAGGCTACTCTAATCTTGTTCTTCAAAATTCATGCGTACCGATGGAGCGAACATTATCAGGTATCACTAGAATCGATCTCTCCAGTTTCCAAGATGCGGAAAGTAGCAAGCTGCACACACAATTAGTCAAGCTGGTTGGCGACGAAGTGTTGGAACCCATGCAGCGAGAGGGGAGCTACTATGCATTAGTTCTTCCTGAAGACCACGAGTTCTCAGACGAAGGAATCGTGGGTTCGGTTGATCTGAATTTAAGCCGCAGCTTTTTAGTGCTGTCATCTGCTGCAGAGGTAGAGGTACTTGAGCATGAACTGGGCCATTTGGCTTGGGCGTGGCACAACGACACTCCTGACTACTGGCTTAAAGGTATGTTGCTACAAGAAAACCATGATTACATAAAACCTTACTCTTTCGGCGCTTTGTGCCGAGAAGCAGGCACCGTGATGACCTACGCTGAAAAAGTATTGCCCGTGTATTCTTCGCCAAACATTCAATACTACGGAAAAGTATGTGGTGATGCAGAAAATGCAGACAACGCAAGGCACATGCGAGAGTTTGCTCAGTCACTGGCTTTAAATGCCGCAACATAGGCATCTAAAACAATAAATGAATAAATACCGACCCCAGAGGTCGGTATTTTTATGCGTTAGTTCTAATTAGAGCCACACTCCAACATAAAGCCATCTTCAGTGCGGCGTAAAGTGATCGTCGTGCTGGCCTCTAATTCCCCTTCCGGTAAATAAACCGCGCAGTTCTCGAACCCAGCAGAGTTAGTTGAATTGATCGTTTCATAGACCTCTTCTGAGCTGTCTACATTTTCACCTGCGTAAACAATAACGTTATCGATTTGGGCAAGCATCTGGTCGGAATTTTGTGTTGCTTTAGCGTGAGCGAAAACAGAAAGAGAACCAAGAGCAAGAAAACCAAGAGCAAGAAACAGTAAAGCCTTTTTCATTGTATACCTCGTAAGAGTCTAGGGTTGGTGTCGAGGTGCTAATATACATTGCAATATCTGTAGATCAACAAAAAATTATCGAATAACAATAATTTTTTGTTGTTTTTATTGTGTCGTACCATGCGTAAAACGGTGCAAGCCTCCGGTTTTCTTGGGCTGTTCGCTCCCAACTAATCCTTTTCTCGGTTGTGAAACTTTTTAGTGCCTACGTTCCCGCTCAGTCACGCTTAAAGAGAGTGAGATTCGCGATAACTCATCTTCCACAATTGATTCATAAGACGTGGTGCTTTTGTTGCCAGTAATGTTTGTAGCCAAGCTAGCGCTTCAAAACGTTTGGCACTGTGCTTAGTAGAGCTCATCACGCATCAAGCGGCTCGAAAGTGAATCGTTATGCTCGGCATTAAAGTGTTAGAACTATCAATAGAGTGTGTTTTATTTTAAGTATGAAATACTGATTGAATGGACGACTAATTTCACATATCATCTTACGAAATTGAACGTTGTTCTGTAAATTCATCAGTAAGAGACTCGCTGATACTGCGGCTTAATCATCATGCTACCCACAGTTCTAGAACCAAGGTGCCTAGGCTGTGGCGAAGAAATTAACGAGCAGGACGATGACTAACTCACATATTGACTCACTTTCTGCTTTTTTGCCGAAACTATATGGAATTTTTCTGCTTTTCATCATGTTTGATAAAGAAGTAAGCTGGTAAGGTGCTGTTATTAAATGGGTTGTTAGACAGAGCCTGAGCGGTTTAGATTACTAGACAGAATTGTTTCAGGGACAAAATGCAGAACTATTCTGTCTAATATAGCTGCTATGTGCCTAAAGCTAGGCATCAAATATTAATAGGTTGCGTATATGGATTCGTTCCAAGAGATTTTGGGTAAGGATGTAGCTAGTTGTTACATTCCGTTAGTCGAGAGTGTGTTAAATAATAGAAATCACACTATCTATCAATTCATGTCGCATTCAGACTTCAAAGCTCTACAAGAAAGTGATGTGGATGAAGCAAATGCCCAATATATTAAAGAGATTATATTTCGGTCACATTTTGCATCAATGTCTTCAATCGCAAAGAACCTTGAATGGCTTAAAGGTATGAAGTTCTCATATGAAAATGGCTTATATTTGCCTTTTTCATCATCAATGCGCTCCCTTATTGAATCTACCGCAGATAGTTTTGATGCCTTGTTACACGTAGGTATTACGTTGTCCGAGCACAACAGAGTTTTGAATAAAAAGTTGAAAAAGGGCGGAGGAAACTTTGTAACACTAACTGAGCTTGAAGATGTTTTGATTCATTACTCGCACGCGAGGAGAATTGGAAAAGGTGAAAAAGCTCCTACAACTCACAAAGCAAAGCAGCCTTATGAATACATTAAAAATCTCGATAGAAAAACTGGGCAAAAGTTTTATGAGTTGTATGGTGAATTATGCCAACTAACTCATCCAGCAGCACAGGGTGTTCTGCATATGATGCCTGCTATCAGTGACAGCAAGTTCTTCTTTGATGAACGATGCGGCAAAGAGAAAATAGAACTACTGCTAAAAAGAAACAAAGATCTAATTCCAGATCTAATTGCCTTTGCATTTAACCCCGGATTACTGACGTTAAAGGTTTTAAATCATTTAGACTTAAGTTCTTGTCATTCTGAGTACTTGAAGATAGTAAACTTTGATGCCATACCGGCTTGGCTTCGTTGTAAAAAGCATCTGAACGTATAAGCGGCACATAACAAACTGTTTAAGAGGGATTCGCAATGCGTTGGTTTAAGTGATTAAGGTGGAATGCAGCGGCTTCGGTATTGCGTTGCTCCTCCTTAACAGGGCGTTATATTTCAATCAAAGTTGGTTAGATAATAAAAAGGTAAAGTGATGGAAAATGAAGTTCTTACGAGTGATGTATTTAAAACATCTCGTGAGTTACCATTAAATTATGTATCAAGAAAACATGCAGATCAGTGTTTTCTTGATGCTTTAACAGAAGACTCTCATTTAGTTATTCATGGAAGTTCAAAGCAAGGGAAAACGTCTCTTCGAAAGAATAACTTGATGGAAAAAGACTATATAGACATAACATGTTCTAATAATTGGGATTTGGATGACCTCCATGTTGCAATATTAAAGGAAGCTGGATATACGGTCACGACATCAGAATCGAAAACTATAAAAGGTAAAAGTAAAATTCGACTCAAGTTTGAATTACCTTTCGTAAAGGGTCCTTCGGTAACGGGAGATGTTGGATATGAGCAAGCCAAACAAGTCAACAAACAAAATCTAGAACTTGATCCTGGTGATGTGAATGATGTCATTCGAGCTTTGTCTGAAATCAACTTCGAGCGTTACATCGTCGTTGAAGATTTTCACTATCTACCTGAAGATACGCAAATTGATTTTTCTATCGCGTTAAAAGCATTTCATGAAGCCTCAAAATTGTGCTTTATTATTGTCGGTGTTTGGCTAGAAGAAGATAGGCTAACTGTTCATAACGGAGATTTAACCGGTCGAGTTACCTCAATCAACGCAGATTTGTGGAAAGAGGAAGACTTGGATGAATTATTTACCATTAGTGAATCTCTACTCAATATTTCTTTCGCAGAACAATTCGTGCAGGACGTCAAGAAATACTGCAATGGTAGTATTTTCTTAGTTCAACGGTTATGCCATGAGTCCTGTAAAGCTAAGGATATTACAAAAACTCAATTAGTAACCACTTTAGTTGGCGATGATTTTGATGTTAAAGCAAAAATCCGAGAGCTACTAGAAAGTCAAAACTCGCGTTATCTACGATTCCTCACAGATTTTAGTGCCGGGTTTGACCAGACAAAGTTGGATTTATATAAGTGGATATTATTTGCGCTAATTGAAACTGAAACTCAAGCTCTAGAAAAAGGTTTGCCAGCAGCGGCAATTCGACGAATTATTGAAAAGAAACACCCAAAACGCAGTGAGTTAAGTCATAAGAAGCTCTTACAAGCACTAAGGAAATCTGTCGATCTTCAGGTTAAGAGCCGAATACAGCCAATAGTTTTTGAATATGACTCGAATACAACACGCGTCAAGATAGTAGATCGTTCTTTTCTACTTTGGAGAGAGTTTCAAGACAAAAACGATCTTTTAGACCACGCCGATTTAACAGACGAAATCAAAACTAACATCGTAACTGAAATAAAACAAATTGTTTAAGATTGATTCGCAACGCGTGGCATTTTTACTATGCGTGGTTTTAGTGATTAAGGTGGTTTGCAGCAGCTTTGGTATTGCGTTGCTCACCCCTTAACAGGACGTTAACTGACAATAACAATTTGAGTTTAGAGGTATAGTTTATGAGTGGTTTAGTTGCAGTTCTCTCTCCGGCACAACAAGTACAAGTCATCGACGAACGTATCAAGCCTCGCTTGCGTGAGATCAAGCTTTGCGAAAAAGTAAGTCAACTCATGTTTGATGAGAACTGCGGAGATGGTGTTAAGAGCTTTTCGGATGTGAGCTTAAAATTGAGTGGCAAGGAGCTGTATGCCGGCGAGCATTCTCGTGAATTAACGGATCCAATACTAGACAGTGGGATTGCTATGATACGAGTTATGGTTCAATTGTTAGGTATGAGTGTTGATAGAAATGGTAACTTTTATGCTTATGACCCCAAAGATGGGGATATTGTAATGAGTAGTTTTCATCTGACACGTCTGCCCTTGCATATAAAAGCATCTGATTATCTTTCAACTGAAGAAACCGAAGCCCTAAAACTAGCTGTTATAAATGGAAATAAAGGTGTAGCTCATTTAACTATCCATGAGGCTAAGTCGATCCCATTGGATCAACTTTCACTTGCATGTCGTGTAGTTACTCGACTTGTTGAAGAGCATTTGATGACACCTATAAGTATTCGTGAAACCGAAAGTACCGTCAGTTAACAAAGCAATTTAAGAGTGATTCTCTACGCTTGCCGTTTTCGCTTCGCTCAAAGTATAGGCAAGCGCCGCTCACACCTTAATGCGGCGTTAGGACACAACATTTTAAATATGTATCAATGGGAAAAGTAATGTACCGAGAAATTAAAATTTCTGATTGGAAGATGTTTAAGGACACGATCGATCAATTAGATAGCCAGTGGATATTTCGTGGGCAAGAAGACGCTAACTGGAAACTACAAACTTCACTAGAGCGGGCTCTTGGAGGTATGAATCCAAGTTTGTTTGAAATGGATTTGGTTGAAAAATTTAAACAAAGAGCACCTCACTACATCAAAAGCGAACTAATGCCCAAAGATGAGCTGGAATGGATGGCTCTTATGCAGCATCATGGTGCACCGACAAGGTTAATGGACTGGACTTATTCACCATATGTTGCGGCTTACTTCTCTTTGATTAACGCAAGTTCTGATAGTGCTGTTTGGGCGCTAGATTACACCTGGCTTCAGTCGCAAGCTCAGGTCGCTATTACACAAAATCAAGTCTCAAAGCTCGAAGGTTTTCACCATGGTGACGCATGGTGCAGCCAATTGAATTTTTTGGATTTTGTATATAATGATAAGGTAAAGCTCGTTGTTCCTCTTGTTCCAAAGACACTAAATGAACGTCAAATTATACAACAGGGTTTATTCTTATTCGGGTCAAATAGAGAGTACTCCTTTGAAGGAAATTTAGCATCTCTTGAAGAGCAAGATTTACATCAGCACTTTATTAAAATTGTATTAGATAAAAGCGTTAGACAAGATGCTCTATTGGAGCTTCGTTTAATGAATATAACTCCAGCAACCTTGTTTCCTGGACTAGATGGACTTGCACAATCTATTTCAATAGATTGTAAACTGCGTAGTGATTATATTTGGCAAGAATCTAATAAGGAAGAAGTGTCCTAACAATCTGTTTAAGAGTGACTCGCAACGCTTAGCACTTTTGCTATGCGTTGCGTTTAGTGTTTAAGGTAGTATGCGGGAGCTTCTGTATTGTGTTGCTCACACTATAAAAGGGCACCAATAGGCGCCCTTTGTGTTAGTTAGCAACGCTGTAAGCGTCGTAGTCGCGTAGCAAGAAGAGTGCAACACAAGCTGCGAGCATTGGCCAAGAGGCGAAGAACAGTAGGTTATTGAACGGGTCCATATACTTAGCGAAAGAGGAGAAGGTGGAAGCTGCATGTAGAACTAGAATTACGCCGTAGGTGTACTTCTTCCACATACCTACGACGAACGCGCCTAAAAACCCGAGCTGCGCGACGCCTAAGGCCATCATCGCATTGGTTGATATGTCCAAACCATAAAAGCCGGACAGAACCTTAACAGCGTGCTCGGGCACAAAAATCTTATCCAATCCCCAGAAAAAGAAGACGATAAAAATGCGACTCTCAGAAGCAGTAGGCTAGTGGCCAGTTTGGTTTGAAGTGTCTTTTCCATGATATTCCTTTTATGCATTCAAGATGCGATGACGTTAAATGTTCATCAAAGGAGACCCATAGCTATTGTATTTTCTTTCGCGGTTTTTCAGTGCCTTATGTAACAAGGAATGTCTGGCTAGGTTTGTTGCTTGCGCAGTGAATAGGAGGTAGGGACTAGAAGGAATTTTTCTGTTGTGGGGTAAAATCGGGAAAGCGCTGGTTGTCTCTTTAGCGCTTCCCCGGAATGGTTTGAATTTATCGGTTAGGTTGGCGAGATGTGATACTCATGAGTTGCTGCGATGTGCTGTTGCTGCCTGAGCAGGCTAAGGGTTAGGTTGATTGGCATCGGCTTATAGAAATAGAAGCCTTGGATATAGTCGACGCCCAGCTTAGACAACACTTTTACTTGCGATTCATACTCTACGCCTTCCACGATAACCTGCATGCCTAAAGTGCGGGACAGTTGCAGCATGGACTCTAGCAAAGGGACACCAAAGCTGGATTCGTCTGAAACGTTCTGTACAAAGACGCGATCAATCTTTAGGATGCTGAACGGAAATTGCCTTACGAAATCTAAGCCTGAGTAGCCAGTACCAAAGTCATCAATCGCGACTTTCACGCCCATGTTCGCCAGCTTGGTGAGGTTCTCTTTTATCTTTGCCATATCCGCGTCTGAGCACTCGCCATCTTCGGTTACTTCAAATACCACCTGCTTTAGAATCTCTGGGTTTCTTTTGAAGATACTTGATACTTTGTGGGCGAAGTTACTGTTAGACACGACGTTTCGGCTGATGTTGACGCTGATGTATTTGTCTTCGAAAAGGTCTTGATTGCCTTTGATGGTTTTCAATACTTCGCGTAGCACAAAGTAGGTCAGCTCTTCTATCAAGCCTAAGCTTTCTGCTAGTGGAATGAAGATGGCAGGCGACACATTGCCTTCAATTGGGTCATTCCATCTGAGGAGCGATTCACAGCCTACAATCTGAGTGGTTTTTTGGTCGACAATAGGCTGCATGTGAACTTGCAGGTGTTTGTTTTTCAGAGCGCTAGATAGGGAATATTCTAAACTGCGTTGGCTCTGCTTTTTATGTTTTGCGGAGAGCAAACAAATGGTGGTGATTCCCGCCATAAGAAACCCAAACCACGAGAAGCTCATGAGGAAGTGTATGTAGTACTGGTGCCCGATGTAGGAAGTAATGGCCAGCGGGTAGGCGTCTGACTGTATGAGTACTTCCGAAAGGTAAGAACCGGGATCGGTCGGGTGAATATCTCTTTTGATCACTTCAACTTTAGAGCTTATGCCGTGGCTGCTCAGGTTTGACTCGACAAGGTCGTAGATGAAGTGTGGTGGTATCATCAGGCTTACACCCGCATCATCTTTGTTCGAGAAGATAAGCATGATGGACTGCACTTTAGTGATCGCTGCACTCGAGTAAGACAGGGTGGTTAAATTTGGATCTTCATTGAGCCTTTCTCGGATAGTGCTGTATAAGCGAAACGACACCTCGCCGTCGGTGGTGGAGCAATAAAAACGGTTTTGTTTATTGAATACGGCCGCTTCTTTTACCCAATCGGCATTGAATACATTCTGACGAAGCTCGGTCACGATGGCATCACAAGTAAGGTCGGGCGTGATCTCTGAGAGAAAGCTGCCAAATCGAGCTTGGATCTCTTGAAGCCTGGTTTCAACTAACTGTGAAGACTCTTCGGTTAGCGCATGATAATGAGACGGTGTAAAAGGGATGAGCAATGCCATCGACAAAACGAAAGAGACGGCAAAGTAGAATGTGGTCTTGGCAAAATGTTGGTACTTGATATCCATAATTGGAGAAGCGTTACCGAGTGTATGAGCATTCGATTTAATTTATAAATTTAACGATTAGGTAGCAAGAGAAATAATAATTATTGTGAATGTACGCATGTGTTGTGTATTGAAATAGCGTATTTTCTGGTCTTACTTTAAAAATCAGAATGTTATACATCATAAAAAGATGTAGTAAGCTGCTTTCTAATCAGCATGTTTAATGCAAGGAGAGGACAATGAAAAAGGTTTTATCGGTCGTTTTATTAGCGTGTGTACCTTGGTTGGCACCTGCTTTTGACGATGTGGTCGATTGCGACAATGCGATGAACACGCTAGAGATAAACCACTGTGCTGCACTTGAGCTTAAATCTGCACAGGTAGAGCTTGAGAAGTACTTAGCAGCCAGCTTTGAACACAATGCTGACGATGCAGAGTTGGTGGATGCCATTAAGGGCGCTCAGGAGAGCTGGCAAGCTTATATGACAGCGCATTGTGACTCTGTGTATACCCAATGGCGCGACGGTTCAATTCGTGGGCTGATGGCGCTCTCTTGTAAGACTAAGTCAACCAAGCAACGCACACATGTAGTGTGGGAAAACTTCTTAACTTACATGGACAGTACGCCGCCTGTGTTGCCAGAACCTAAGTTGATGGATTAGATAGGCGAAAATGAGCATGAGAGTGTGCGCTTGCTTCAACGGTTTGGCTTGAAGTAGGAAAGTGAAGGGGCATTCCCTTACTCTGCGTCTGATTTGTGTTACCCAGTAAGGATTCAATTTTGAATAATGTCAGTATCACCCTTGTTCAGCTTGAAGTTGAATACAAAAACAAACAGAAAAACCTCGCTCTGGTTTCGGAGCTTTTAGATGCGCAAGCCTCTGTCGGTGACATTACTCTGCTACCAGAATTGTTCTCTACGGGTTACATCTTTAACCAAGCGTCAGAAGTGCATGAGTTGAGCGAAAATTTCGCCAATAGCGAGACCATTGATTCTTTGTCCCAACTGGCAGCAAAGCATGAAACCTTGATTGTTGCTGGCATTGCAGAGGAAGACGATGGCGAATATTACAACAGCGTTGCTGTGATTGATGGAACCGGGCTGCGCCATAAGTATCGCAAAGTCAGTCAAACCAAATTCGATAAGCAGTATTTCTCACGGGGCTCTGAGCTTTTAACTTTCGAGCATAAAGGGTTAACGTTTGGTGTGGCGATCTGTTTCGATATTTGGTTCCCTGAGATCATGAGAGAGTATCACTCGGTTGATGTTGTTCTGCACCCTGCCAATTTTGGTGGTCACCACAGTTTTGCTATTGGGCAGGCGAGGGCGCTAGAAGAAGGTTGCCACATCGTAACGTGTAATCGTGTGGGGCAAGATGTGGTTGATGCGTTTACTGCAACGTATTGTGGTGGAAGTCGAGTTTATTCGCCAAAGGGAGACTTGATGCTTCAATGTTCGGATAAACAGTCGGTTGAAACCGTGAACATTCAAGATTTGTCTTTGGCGCCTCAGTACAATGGCGTAGAACTGTTGGATGAAATGCAGCAGATCACCTCTGTATTAAACCGTTAGAATCACGCACTGTAATATGGAATTTAAGAGGGCAAGGTATTTCACCTTGCCCTTTATTTTTCGGAGTGTGGCAATGAGCCAGACAGTTTTAGGTATTGCCATTCATTTTGTTTAAAGAACTCGCCGAGTGCTTGGCTTTCATGCGTTGCGCTTGGTGAATGTTCACCATAAGTCGGTTAAGAAGTTTCTGCAGTGGTTCAATGTCTGGCAGTTGTTGGTTCTTGGCTTGGGTTTCAAGCTCGAGCGCCTGTTTCGCAAGCATATTAAGGCCAAGGTTCAGCGACATACCCTTGATGGAGTGAAGAGTGCGGCATAACGGTGTTAACTCCTTCGCTAAATAGTGTTCAATTACCCGATCCACCGACTGTTCGAACTCTATAATGGTCGAGTCGATTAGGAGCTCAAAACCTTCCGCATCATCTTTCAGTATATTAATGACCTCAGAGTGGCTGATTTCTTCTTCTGTTAGCCTTAATGCTTCAATAGGCTTACGGCGAAGTTCAACGATGTTTTCATTAGTATTCGTTCCCTCACTTTTTGTCTTCTTAGGTAACCGAGTCGAAAATTGCTGCAGAGCATCAAAGAAGCTTTCTTGTTGCAGAGGCTTGGTTAGGACGTGGTCGACACCGGCATTAATAAAGTTGTCGTGTGCTTCTTTAAATACATCCGCTGTGTAGGCGAAGATTAAGGTGTCGAGTTTTAGTTGTTCACGAATGTAGTGCGTTGTTTCGACCCCGTTCATTTCAGGCATGTGGTTATCCATTAAGATAAGGTCGTAGCGTTTGGTTTTGAGGCGTTCAATTGCCAATTTACCATTTTCCGAGTGGTCTACATGATGCCCCAGTTTTTCACAGAAACCTTGAGCAACAATCGCGTTAATACGGTTATCTTCGACAAGAAGAATGCTTAATGAGCCACAATTCAGTGTTTCTTTGTTAGTGATTGGAATGATGACGTCACTTGTTTGACCTTCTTGCCACTTCATAGGAATTGTTATTTGGAATTTGGTTCCGAGCCCAACGGCGCTGGTTAATGTGATTTCTCCATTCATAAGATCAACGAGGTTTTTGACGATAGCGAGGCCTAGCCCTGTACCCCCGAATTTTCTGGTTGTCGATGTGTCTGCTTGTTCGAATGAGTTGAAAACTTGTTCGTGCTTGTCCTTTGGAATACCAATTCCGGTGTCTGTGACGGTGAGAGTCAATTGATTATCCGAGCGGTTAATGTCCGCTTGAATCGCGACGTGACCTTCTTTTGTGAATTTGGCAGCATTGCCACCTAAGTTGAACATAATCTGACGCAGTCGCGCACAATCTCCAACGAGCTGGATGTTGTTAGGAATGTTGTTTTCGATAAGCAAGCGGATGCCTTTTTCGTCCGTTAAAGGCTGTAATGCACTGCAAACTGGCTGCATCACCTGGACAAAATGGAAGGGAGCGCAGTCTAATTCGAGTTTATTCTCTTCGACTTTGGAGAAATCCAAGATGTCGTTGAGTATTGTCATCAAGTGATGGCCAGAATCGAGAATAAGATTGATGTTTTTCTTGGTCTCTGGCTCTTGAGTTTGGCTAGCGATGATCTGAGAGATGCCGAGAACTCCGTTCATCGGGGTACGAATCTCGTGGCTCATGGTCGAAAGAAACTCGCCTTTCGCTTTTACCGCAGCTTCTGCCTTTGTTCTTTCAGCGACCAAGGCATGGTTTTTTTCCCTCATTGTAAGGTCACTTTGTACTAGGTTAGTCGCCATCTTTTGGAAACTTCGTGCGAGCTGAGCCACCTCGTCTTCAGTGTCTCTCGTGGAGTCAATCTTGAGCGTTGATGCGCCTTGTTTCAAGTGACCTGCCGCAACTTGGTTTGCGGCTTCTAGGAGGGTATGTAGCCTTTTGTTGATGCGCTTTGAGGACCACGTAGCGACAAACAGTGAGATGAACACGGACAAGAGTGTTCCGACGATCAGAACGTAACTGGTTTGGTTGGCTGATTGTTCGGACCTTTCGGCTCTGATATTGATAAGCTGTTTTTCTACTTCGATGAAATCACCGATCTCGCTACGAATTTTGTCGATCAGTTGCTTGCCGGTTTGCTGTTGAGTTAGGGACACGACGCTTTGCATTTTAGCTTCACCACTGCTGACGAGGTCTCTTTGCATGATCTCCTTTTGTCCGGACTCTTTTAGCCATCTTTCATGTATATCGTCAATTCGATGGAGACGTTCAACTTGAGGTGGGTTGTCGCTCACTTGATCGGCGAGGATTTGTACTTTTTGAGGCCACACGTCCATTGCTAAGTGGTAAGGCTCTAGAAAGACTGGGTCACCAGTGATGAGATAGCCACGTTGTGCTGTTTCCATGTCGACGGTGAGGCTGAGAAGCTCTTGAGCACGCGCTATCGCTTTCTGTGTGTGTATTACCCAACTGTTGTCCTTAACGATCGTTCTTGTGTTCTCATGAACAGTGAAAGCAACGATAAGCATTAACGCGATAGGAATAAAAAAGCTCAATAGTAGCTTTCTTTGAAGGGGGATATTGTCAAACCAACCCGCGATCATAAAACAACGCTCTCCATGTCGATGTCATTTTATTGATATTGTAGAAGATAATCTGTTGCTTAGCGTGTAAGTGCATATGTCGATGCAAAAATACCTCTATTTAATTACATAAATACATGTTTTGAGTGTAAAAAGTGGTGCATTTTGCGTGCTAGAAGGACGGGTTGCAGGTTTGATGGACGATACTTATTAATGGCTAACGAGCTGAAAGCTAGGGTTAAAGCTAAAAAGCCAACTGGATAAGCTGGCTCTTTGTACTGGAGTAGGGATTGCTGTGGGTTAAACGGCTTTTACACTGCTTCGTTCTACTAGAGTCGGCTCTAACTCGACGACCTGTGGGTAGGCGTCTGGTGTTTGTAAGCGACTCAACAGTGTATCAACGGCTGCTTTACCTAAGCGGTGTTTTGGCTGGTGGACGGTGCTTAAAGCCGGTGTCATGTATTTAGACAAGTGGATGTCATCGTAGCCAATGATTGAGAGATCATTGGGTATTGATGTGCCATCTTGCGCTGCTGCGTGAATCACGCCCATTGCCATCATGTCGTTACTTACAAACAGTGCACTCGGCATTTTGCCACGAGATTTTAGTGTCTGGTACGAATCAAAGCCGCCATCACACTCGAAGTTCGATTCGACAATCCAATCAGCGTTGATTTCTAATCCCGCTTCTTCCATCGCTTGTTTGAAGCCTTGGTAACGCGATGATGCCTGGTTGCGATGTAGCGGACCTGTGATACAGCCAATTTGAGAGTGACCGTTATCAATCAGGTGCTTGGTCGCCATGTAGCCACCTTGATGCGAGTTGTCTTGAATCTTGTCGCTCGCAAACAGCATCGGGCCCCAATCCATCACCACGACAGGCAGTTCTGGGTAACGTTCGAATACGTCGATATGTTCGCCTTCAAGGGTAGAGCACATCAGCATTAAGCCATCGACACGCTTTTGCAGTAGTGTATCGATAGAAGACTTCATACGTTCACTATCGCCTTCGGTGTTACACAAGATGAGGTTGTAGCCTTTTTCATAACAACGACGTTCAACGCCTTTTACTACTTCGCCAAAGAATGGGTTAGTCGAGGTTGTCACTAGCATGCCAAGGGTTTTGGTCTGCTTCATCTTTAAGCTACGAGCTAATGCAGAAGGCGCATAGTTAAGCTCTCTCGCGGCATTGTTGACACGCTCAGCTATCTCTTCACTGACAAAACGCGACTTGTTAATCACATGGCTTACCGTAGAGGTAGATACCTTTGCGAGCTTAGCGATGTCTTTCATTGTTGCCATAAAAAATCCTTGTGGGAGTCACTTATCCACGTTGAGCGATATTCTGCCTGAAAACAGGGGCTTATGCTTGTTATTTAGAAGGCTAACATCCGCTTACTGAGGCTTAGCTAAGGAGTTAAGCCTTCTTAATAGGCATCAAGCTAAGCAGACAGTTGCTCTGCTAAAAACGCATCGGTTTCGGCACGGCTTGGAATTGAGGTTTGAGCGCCAAAGCGAGTCACTGAAATTGCCGCCGCAGCATGAGCAAACTTAATCGCGCGCTCCATTGGCATGTCTTCAAGTAAGCCCGTCACTAATGCACCGTTGAAGGTGTCACCAGCAGCGGTAGTATCTGTCGCTTCAACGCGGAAGCCTGCGATAAGTTCACCTTTACCTGTTTCGTTGCCTTGTGCTTGATGGCTTACCCATACACCTTTAGCGCCAAGCGTGATCATTACCGTCTCGATGCCTTTCGCATGCAGGGCCAAAGACGCTTGGTGCGCAGATGCGCTGTCGGTTACGGTCACGCCTGTTAGCACTTCTGCTTCGGTTTCGTTTGGTGTAATTACGTCCACACAGGCTAATAAGTTATCCGATAGTGGGCGAGCAGGGGCAGGGTTTAGAATCACGCGGGTTCCGCTCTCTTTAGCGGTTTTCGCTGCGTATTCAATGCCTTCGATTGGAGTTTCCAATTGAGTTAGAAGGTATTTTGCGCCGCGGATCTTCTCAAGGTGTGGTTCGATTTGTTCGCAAGTCAGCTTGTTGTTTGCTTCAGGAGAAAGACAAATGCTGTTTTCACCTGCTGCTGATACTTGGATCATAGCGATGCCCGTAGGCGTGTTCTCTGCCACGATGACACCATCGATGTTGATTCCATCGTTAGCGAAATCTTGACGAATATTGATACCAAACGGGTCGTCACCAACACAGGCGATGAAGCCGATGTCCGCATTTAATCGTGCTGCGGCTACCGCTTGGTTTGCGCCTTTACCGCCAGGGATGACCTGATAGTTACCGCCAATCAAGGTTTCACCCGGACGAGGGAACGAAGGAACTTGCAGTACGTGGTCAGCGTTAACGCTACCTAAAACAATCAGTTGAGTCATGATACGAGCCTTATGATATATCGTATTTGAAAATGCATGGGTCTTTCTCATGGTTAACTATTCAGTCGCGAGAGAGCCATCAAGTCGCGATAGAGGAATGAGAAACAGCTATGCACTGTCGGTTTTGCTTGTTGTTTTGAGTGAGTCGATTCGAGGTTGAGTTATGAAAGCAGGGAGATAGGGGACTCCCTGCTTTGTATTACTCGTTTAGCATCGATTATTTAGCGATGATTTTTAGAGGTACAGGTACGTACTCGTCTACTTTTTCGCCTTTCAGTACTTTGTCAGCAATCTCGATGCCTAAAGAACCGATTAGGTCTGGTTGTTGTGCAACGGTTGCGCCAAGCAGGCCACGGTTAACAGCCGCGATGCCGTCGTCTGTGCCGTCGAAGCCAACGATCATTACGTCTTTACCAGAAGCTTGAACTGCGCGTAGTGCACCTAGAGCCATTTCATCATTTTGAGCGAATACCGCTTCAACGTCTGGGTTAGCTGCAAGTAGGTTTTCCATTACGTTCAGACCTTTAGTACGGTCGAAGTCAGCAGGTTGGCTTGCAAGAAGCTCAAGGCCGCTGCCGTTTACTGCGTTCATGAAGCCTTCACCACGTTCACGAGCTGCAGAAGTACCAGCGATACCTTCAAGTTGGATTACTTTCGCTTTTTCACCCACTTTTTCCATGATGAAGTGACCCGCCATTTCACCGCCAATTACGTTATCAGAAGCGATGTGGCTTACTACGTCACCACGGCTTGCACCACGGTCTAGCGTTAGTACTGGGATGTTAGAGCGGTTAGCCATGCGAATTGCGTTAGACACAGCATCTGAATCTGTTGGGTTGATCAGGATTGCCTTAACACCACGAATGGTTAGATCTTCAATGTTCGACAGCTCTTTGCTTGGGTCGTTTTGAGAATCAAGAACGATAAGCTTGTAGCCTAGCTCTTCAGCTTTCGCTTCTGCGCCATCTTTCATGGTTACAAAGAATGGGTTGTTCAATGTAGACAGAACGATTGCCATTGTATCTTGCGCCTGTGCAGACACAGATACTGATGTAGAAAGCAGAGCAGCAGAAATAAGAGTCGCTAATTTTTTCATGGTGTAAGTCCTTTGTGTAGGGTGAGCTAGGAGGTGAGTCCTAGCTCGTTGTTACATTATTTATAGATTTAATGTTTGTTATTTATTGATGCTTTTCTGTAGAAAAAGCAGGGTGTTGCATTGACTCAAACTAGAGTCTTATTTGTTTTTGTTGTCGACCAATACTGCCAGAAGAATAACCACTGCTTTTGCAATCATCTGGTAGTAAGAAGATACGTCTAGTAGGTTTAGGGCGTTGTTTAGGAAGCCGATGATTAGTGCACCAATCAATGTGCCCATGATGCGACCACGACCGCCAGCTAAGCTTGTGCCGCCAAGAACTACGGCTGCGATAGCGTCTAGCTCATAACCCATACCTGCGGTTGGTTGAGCTGATGACAAACGAGAAGCTACGATGATGCCCGCTACCGCTGCTAACAGACCACAGATTGCGTAAACGCCGATTTTTACTTTGTCTACGTCGATGCCTGATAGGCGAGTTGCTGATTCGTTGCCACCAAGTGCGTAAACGTAACGGCCAAAGCGTGTGTGGTTAAGTAGGTACCAAACTGATGCGAATACCACGACCATGATCCAAACTGGAACTGGTACACCCATTGCGTAGCCTGTACCGAACCAAGCGAACGCGTCTGCTGTGTCGGTAAAGCCTGTTGAGATAGGACGACCGTCGGTGTAAACCATGGTTACACCACGAAGTAGTGTCATGGTTACTAGTGTTGCGATGAAGGCTTGAACCTTACCTTTCGCGATGATCACACCACTGATAGCACCCAGCGCAGCACCTGCTAATAAAGCGGTTGGTACAGCGACCATCACAGGGACTTCCATACCAATCATGCTGGCAGCGAATGCACCACAAAGTGCCAGTACTGAGCCAACGCTCAAGTCGATACCTGCGGTTAGGATAACCAGCGTCATACCTACAGCAATGATTGCGTTAACCGAGGTTTGGCGCAGAATGTTTAGAATGTTATCGACAGTAAAGAAGTTCGGGTTTAAGAAAGAAACGATAACAATCAGGAAGATCAAAGCGATTAATGATTTTTGATCAATCAGCCACTCTTTGCTGATTAACGGCTTTTTCTTCGGCGCTTCAGTTTCAGTTGTTTTGCTCATGGTTTTGGTACTCATGCTGCGTCCTCGTTAATCTTTTTACCGACCGCACACGCCAGTAATAATTCTTGGTTTGCTTCTTTAGCGTCAAATTCACCGCTGATGCGGCCTTCATGCATCACCATGATGCGGTCACTCATTCCTAATACTTCTGGCATTTCAGAGGACACCAAAATGATGCTCATGCCGTCGGCTTTAAACTTATTAATGAGTTGGTAAATCTCTTTTTTCGCACCGACATCGACACCACGAGTTGGTTCGTCGAGAATCAGTACTTTAGGTTTGGTCATCAAGCCCTTAGCGATAGCCACTTTCTGTTGGTTACCACCTGAAAGATTGCCGATGATTTGCTCGCGAGTTGGAGTCTTGATGTTGAATAGCTTGATGAAGTCATCCACTGCGATCACTTCGTCTTTGTGTTGGATTTGACCACTTTTAGTCAGTAGATCCAGTGAGCAAAGAGACATGTTCTCTTTCACTGAAAGGCCAAGCACTAAGCCGTCACCTTTACGATCTTCAGAGATGTAAGCGATGCCATTAGCAAGGCCATCTTTAGGGCTCACAGGGTTGATGGTTTTGTTTTCTAAGTTGATAACGCCGCGCTCACTTGGAAGAGCACCGTAAATTACCTTCATCAATTCAGTACGGCCAGCACCCATTAGCCCTGATACGCCAAGGATTTCGCCGCGCTTTAGGGTAAAGCTAACGTCATGCACACCCGAGCCAGTAAGACCAATCACTTCTAAGCAAGTCTCACCATGGCTTGGGGCGATGCGAGGGTATTGTTCGTCGAGCTTACGGCCAACCATCATTTCGATTAGGCCGTCTTCGTCAGTATCTTTTACTTCGCACTGGCCAATGAACTTACCGTCACGAAGTACGGTGATGTCGTCACAGATCTCGAAGATCTCTTTCAAGCGGTGAGAGATGTAAACGATGCCGCAGCCTTCATCACGTAGCTCGTTGATGACTTTGAACAGAGATTCGGTTTCAGTATCGGTTAGGGCATCTGTTGGTTCATCCATGATGATGACCTTAGATTCAAACGATAGGGCTTTCGCAATCTCTACCATTTGTTGCTCGCCTAGGCTCAGTTCGCCAAGTGGTGTCTTTGAGCTGTGCTTTACGTTCAGGCGTTTCAGTAGCTTGTCGGCTTCTTGGTACATCTCGTTCCACAAGATGCGACCCATGGTGCCGGTGATTTCACGACCTAAGAAGATGTTCTCGGCGATGGTCAGCTCTGGGATCAGGTTTAGTTCTTGGTGAATGATACTGATACCAGCTTGTTGAGAGTCACGAGGCCCTTTGAATGCAGCAGGCTTACCTTGGTAGGCGATAGTACCGCCATCCAATTGATAGATACCTGTTAGCACTTTCATGAGGGTTGATTTACCTGCACCGTTTTCGCCCATTAACGCCATCACGCGTCCTGGGTAAACGTTGAGGCTTGCCTTGTCTAGTGCTTTCACACCAGGGAAGGCCTTCTCAATTGAGCTAAGTTCTAAAATGGCTTGAGTCATGTCGGTTCCTTTACTCGGGGCCAGTTGTATTTGGTTATTCTGTCTTTCAGCTATCACGCTGGGCTGTCGCTATGTTTCGCTTGGGCTAAAACGTTACGCCAGCTTGGAAAATGACATTCGCGTACGGTGTGCATTCACCGGTACGAATCACAGCGCGGCTTTCGTGAGTGCGCTGTTTAAATTCTTCGTGAGTGATGTAAGTAATCGCAATTTCTTTACCACAACGCGCTTCTTCTGTTTTGATTTGATCAATCAGCGCTGCATGATGTTCTGGGCTTACTTTTGCAAATTCTTCAGCGATAACCACACCTTCAATTTGAGATTCATCAAGCATGGTTTTTACGGTCTGAGCAAAGCTTGGAACACCGTGAGTTAAAGCTAGGTCTATGCGAGAAACATGATCTGGAATCGGCAGCCCTGCATCACAAATCGTAATTTCGTCTGTGTGGCCAAGAGTCGCCACTAAGTAGGAGAGTTCAGAGTTTATTAGAGTACTTTTTTTCATATCACGACCTATCGAAAAAACACGTTTGATGGGATGAGAAACAACTCAAGAAAAGCCATCGAAACGTTTCGATAGTGATAATAGTGTGTGATTTATCATTTGCACCTTTCAACTTCTTAGAGTGTGATAACGATCATCGAAACGTTTCGATGAGGCGTTTTTTGGTGATCTCAATCACCGTGATTGATTGCATAAATTCGAGGGAAGTGGGGGGACTAGATTCGTATTGGTAGTGCTAGAACGTTGGCTCGGATAGGGCAAAACCTAAACGAGTACACCTTCTTCTATTGATAGGACGTAACCAAACTTAGTGACCGTGAGAATCTGGATGTGAGGTGTTCTTAAGCGAGCGAATACGTTACGCAGGTTATAAATAACATTAGCTAGGGCGTGAGGTGATGAGAGCTCTCCGTCCCAACACACATCAATAATATGTCCTTTAGTTATCGGCGTTCCTACGTTCTCTACTAATAGACAGAGCACAGACAATAACTGAGGGCGTAATGCAATACGGTTACCTTGCTGGTTGGTAATCGTTCGAGAGTTGGTATCAATGAGTAAGCCGCTGAAGTCTATGGTGTGGTTCATCGTATTTATGTTCATTTGTTCTGAATAGTAAAGATTGGTTTATGGCTTGTTGTGCATCGAAAGCGAGCAATTAAAGCGCGCGGATTATGCAAAATCAGACCTCTCTTGAAAGTAAGCGCACGTAAGCTGCACGAGAAAAAATCTAAAAAACCGATGGTTTGAAAATGGATGTGAGAATTTTTGCTAAAAGTGAAGGTGCTTTATTTCTTTGTTATTCAGTTGGTTATTTATTTTTACTGATTGTGTTGTTCGAAGTTACTAAGTGATTATATTTTTATTTATTTTTTTGTTTTCTGTGAGCGTAATCTGCTCGCCAATTCGACGGGGTGTCGGATAACTCTAAAAAGATTGTGCGGTTTGGGAACACTCAGCAATCTTGATTTGAAATAAGTAAGGTCGAGCAGTAATGAATAACAAACTAATTTTAGGCGTGGCATTGATGTCAGCTTTAGCGACAAACAATGTAATGGCGGCAGAGAGTGGTTTCTACCTAGGTGGTGCAATTGGTACCGTTGATTTTGAAGATGATGACTTAGTTTCATCAAAAACAGAGCCTGTGACTTTTGAAGCCGAAGACAACTCTTACCGTCTAATTGCAGGTTACAAGTTTAACCGCATTGTATCGCTTGAGTTTCAATACACAGACTATGGCGATCTAGTTGCAAAAAACCACGCTGATAAAAACGACGGTTTTACTTGGACTCCTCAAACATTATCAGTAGCTGCAAACCTAGGATACACATTTGATAACGGTATGCGTCCGTTCGGTATTATCGGTTTATCTTCTATCGATCTAGATATGAAAAACGCAGACGGTTCTCGTCCTTCTGGTTCTGACTTCGATGATACCGGCACTGGTGTACGTTTCGGTGTTGGTGTGGAGTATACCCCGCCTAAATTATCAGCATTAAGCCTACGTCTTGGTTATGAAGCGGATGCATTCACTATCGAGACTTACGAAGGTAGTTTTTGGAATCGCAGAAAAGTAGAAAAAGACATTGTACTAGAGTCGTTCTACCTAGGCGCAACATACAACTTCTAAGTTTCACACTTTGTTAAACGGTAAATCGATTTCTAAATGGGGCGTCGGTTGGCTCAACCCGTTTGGCTAAAGTGGAAAGCTGCCGCAATAGTCGGCAGCTTTTTTATACATTGACCAACGCGAAATTAAAGCTGTTGGCTTAAAGACTCAAGGTAACATGAAGATGAATAAATCTATATTAAGTGCAGTATTGCTTCTGTCGTCATTTACAATTCATACGGCATCAGCTTCGGTATTGGATAGCGGCTTCTATCTAGGTGGTGCAATTGGTTCGTCAGACATTGACGATGACGGCTTAGTATCGAAAAGTAATTCAGCCAAAACAGCGACATTTGAAGCGAAAGATAACGCTTATCGCATTATGGCTGGCTATAAGTTTAATCGTATTGCTTCTATTGAGGCTCAATACACGGATTACGGTGATGTAGTTGCACACAACGCAAAAGTAAACTTTGCTCGCTCTTACAATTTCAGCTGGGCACCAAAGGTTATTTCTTTGAGCGCAAACCTTGGTTACACGTTTGATAACGGATTACGTCCTTTTGGTGTGGTTGGTTTGTCTAGCATCGACTTAGATTCTAAGGACGGAAGATACAGCGCTTCTCAGATCAAGTCTGATGCCGGTATCGGGGCTCGTGTAGGCTTTGGCTTAGAGTACACACCACCAAAAGCACCGGCTTTCAGTATGCGTTTAGGATACGAAGCCGATGTGTTTGATGCCGAAATTAAGGAGACAAGGTGGAAGGGCTCGGTCGCAGAAAAGAGTAAAACATATAAAAAGACAGTAACTTTGGACTCTTTCTACTTAGGCGCGATGTACACCTTTTAAACTATTCAGTTTTGCCTAAAGCAAGTCTATTTCTAAATGGGGCGTCGGTTGGCTAAACCCACTTGGCTAGGTTTAGAGAGCCGCAGTGTTTGACTGCGGCTTTTTTACGTCTAACTTTAGGCTTCGCGGATATGAGCGGTGACGGAAACGACAGCGTGATCAGTACTGAATTGGTCGTGTTCGAAGCTTGGGTTAATCAGATGATGATCGAGCACGGTGTAGTTTGATATTTCCATCAAACTTGAGGAGTTCTGGCAGTCAAATTCGTTCGACATCAATATGTAATCCAAGACAGAGCCTGATGCGCCGTAATAGTGAGTCGGTTTACGTTGTTCAAGTAAGTCTTCTTCGTGTAATTGATGGTAGAGATCCCAACTGTCTCTCAATCTAAAGTGTGAAAGCCAATGTTGGCTGGTTTCATCTCGATTCAACGAGTAACTCAACAGCCCTTTGAATTCATCGTTGAATAGGGGCTTGTTAAAGTCACCCATCAACACAACGGGTTGGTCGGTTAGATAGCGTTGATTGGTAATGTATTGGTGTAGCAGTTGGGCTTCTAGCCCGCGTTGAACACTCGATAACCAAGAGCCTAGTTGTTCCTGATGAAGTTTAATCAGTGTATCGCTTTGTGGCTTTTGCTCTGCTGAACTGTCATGGGGTTCTACCGTTTCAACTTTGGGCTCTGTTGGGCGTTGTGACTTAAAGTGCACGACATAACAATCGGTTGAGCCTAAGTGAGGTAATTCAATGGTGGCGTGAACAGGTGTTCGGTTGAATGAAAAATTGTCACCAAGGTTAAAGGCGGCAAGTAAGCTCGAATCCGGTGTGACTGGCTGAACACTTTCAATCGGGTAACGGGAAGCAATTCCAACAACAGGGGAGGTGTATAGGTAATCATCTTCAACGTGCGCGCTATCGACGACGGCAAAGTGCGGATAGCCCAATTCATTCATGAGTTGCTCTAAAGATTCTGGGCTGAAGATCTCTTGAAAGCCGATCACATCGCAATCTGTTGAACGAATCGCTTCCGCAATCCAATGTTGTTTCTTCTGCCATTCGTCGAAGCTGTAGATATTCTCGAAATCATAATATGCGTTCGGTGGCTCAAGGTAGTTCAAAAGGTTGAACGTTGAGAAGGTTACTTGGTTTGGTTTGTTCAAGGTTGAATCCTATTGAAATCGCTCCTTTAAGGATATCTAAAATATCGAGGTATTGTTCGGATTTAGTCAGTTATTTTCATTTGATCTAGCGAAGGTCGTTGCTTTCTGCTTAGATTCTCTCCATTCGACGCGGTTAAGGTGTCGAGTTTAATTTTCTCCATGATCAGTCGGTCGTGTTCTTATGGTTTCACTATGAAAAAATATACTTCTCTCGCTCTTGTGTTGTTGAGCGCCTTTGTCTCTACATCGTCATTGAGTCAATCTCTTAAGCCTAAATCGATTGAACAAATTGAATCTCGTGTTTCGGCACGTATCGGTGTGGCTGTCTATGATTCTGCGACCAAGCAAACATGGAGTTACAAGGGTGATGAGCGATTTCCAATGATGAGCACTTTTAAAACTCTGGCTTGTGCAAACCTTCTCTATGACGCTGAAAACAATGGGCTAGATTTAGATTCAAAGGTCAGCATTAAGTCTGATGATCTTATTGTTTGGTCTCCGGTGACTAAAGAGCTGGTCGGCAAAGGTATTTCACTGAGAGATGCATGTAGCGCAACCATGACGATGAGTGACAATACTGCCGCAAATATTGTGCTTGGTGGAATCGAAGGCCCCAACGGCTTAACTCAGTTCCTGCGTTCTATTGGAGACAGCAATACTCGTCTTGACCATTTAGAGCCAGAATTGAATCATGCCCGACCGGGTGATGCTCGCGATACCACGACACCGAATAGCATTGTGATGACCTTGAATGAATTGATGTATGGCGATACGTTGTCACAAACGTCCAAAGCGACGTTAAAAGGGTGGATGATGGGCAATAAAGTGTCTGACGGAATGTTCCGTTCTATTTTGCCTAGTGGTTGGAGTATTGCTGACAGGTCGGGGGCTGGGGCTTATGGTTCTCGCGCAATTACTGCTATTGTGTGGAGTGAACATCGAGACCCATTGATCATCAGCGTCTCTCTTACAGAAACCGAATTCACTCTCCAAGAGCGTGACAAGGTGATCAACGAAGTAGGTCAACTTATCTTTGACGCTTATCAGGTGAAGTAGCAAACAACAGTTAATCCGACACAATCACGCGCTAGCCACAGGTTCAGTTATGGTGTTAGCGCGTGACATTTCTTTAGAACAGTCCCGAGTAATTTGTAAATAAACCGCAAGAGATAGAGTGCTGATGGTTTTATTAGTTATTACATGATGTTAGATTTGATTCTATACTTGTTTTAACGGCATGCATTCAAAGCCGACAAATCAAGCTGAATATTGAATTCATGACATTTGAAGGGAGAGTCAAATGGGAACAGATCTTCGACGCAAAGCCTCGCAGCGCACTCAGTTTTTCAGGTTTAAGTTAGCCTCATGTGCAGTCATGCTGCCGCTTATTGCTCTACAACCCTCCGTTACTTACGCATCCGATACCGAATCTACTCCCGCCGTCACCGTTATTGAAACCACACAACTGGTTGGTTTTGGTGAAGCAAAATACCCAGCCGATTTTACCCACTTCGATTATGTTAACCCGAATGCCCCTAAATTCGGCAAAGTGACCTACGGTAGCATTGGTACCTACGATAGTTTTAATCGATTCGGTTCCCGCGGCGTTGCAGCCAGCTATTCAGGTGAAATTTACGATACTTTGATGTTTTCACCGAGCGATGAAATTGATGCTTACTATCCATTGATTGCTTCTAAGGTTCGTTATGCGAGTGATTTTTCTTGGATGGAAATCGATATCAACCCGAATGCTAAATTCCATGATGGGCAACCTATTACGGCCCATGATGTGGCGTTTACCTTCATGAAGTTTTCGACAGAAGGTGTGCCTCAATACCGTGTGTATTACAAAGACATAGAATCCGTTACCGCGGTTTCTGATTTGGTGGTTCGTATCGAGATGAATAATCAGAACCGTGAGAAGTTGTTTAGCTTTGCTCAAAGCACTCGCGTGTTACCTAAGCATTTCTGGAAAGACAGAAAACTCTCTGAGCCGCTAAGCGAACCGCCAGTAGGCAGCGGTCCTTACAAGATCATCAGCTATAAGTCGGGTCAAAGCGTTACTTACGGCCTTGATGAAAATTACTGGGCAGCCGACCTACCTGTTAACGTGGGTCGCAATAACTTCAAGGAAGTCCAGTACGACTACTATCGTGATGACACCGTGATGTTAGAAGCCTTTAAAGCAGGGGAGTTTGATCTTCGAACAGAGAACTCAGCCAAGTTCTGGGCTAACTCTTACACGGGCGCGAACTTCGACAAAGGCTATATCGTCAAAGAAGAGATCAATCACGAGAAGCCAGAGTCGACCCAAGGCTTTGTCTACAATATTCAATCTCCAGTGTTCTCAGATCCTAAAGTTCGTGAAGCGTTAACGTACGCGATGGACTTTGAGTGGATGAATAAGAACATGTTCTATGGCCAGTACAAGCGAACTCGTAGTTACTTCCAAAACACTGACTATGAAGCGAAAGGCTTGCCAAGTGAAGACGAAGTGGCGTTGCTGTCTCAGTACAAAGACCAGATCCCACCGCGAGTGTTTACAGAAGAGTACCAACCGCCAGTCACCGATGGCAGTGGTCGTATTCGTAGCCAAATGCGCACGGCATTCAAACTGTTGAAAGAAGCGGGCTGGGTGTTAAAAGACAAAGTAATGACCAACGAAAAGACTGGCAAGCCAATGTCATTTGAGTTGTTGATTTACAGCCCAACGACGGAGCGTATTGCTACACCTGTTCAAAAGAACCTCAAGCGAATGGGTATCGAGATGAAGATCCGCACGGTCGATACCACGCAATACATCAAGCGTCTTCGTGACCGAGATTTCGATATGGTCTCTTCGTCGTTTTCGCCAAATCCTTATCCAAGCCCGAACTTAATGATTGTTTGGAACTCTAACTACATTGATTCCACTTACAATACAGCTGGCGTAATGGATCCTGTGGTGGATGCGTTAACTGAAGAAATCGCGCGTAACCAACAGAACCCAGAAAAGCTCCTTACGCTAGGTCGCTCTCTTGACCGTGTGTTGCAGTGGAACTTCTACAACATTCCTCAATGGCACGTGGGTGAATACCGAGTGGCAATGTGGGACAAGTTTGAGCGTCCGGATGTACTGCCTAAATACGATTTAGGTATCGATACATGGTGGATTTCAGAAGAGAAGGCGGCATTGCTTCCTGAGAAACGTCGCTAGGAGTTAGTTAGCATGGCTGCGTATATATTTCGACGTTTGTTGTTGGTGATCCCCACGCTTTGGGCGATCATCACGATTAACTTTTTCATCATTCAGATTGCGCCGGGTGGTCCAGTAGAACAGGCTGTGGCGCAGTTAGAAGGGCACAACTCCGGTATTATGGAGCGCTTTTCTGGTGGTGGACAAGAGGTTGATTTAAGCGAGAGTGATCAGGCGTCTGCCAGTGGCTATAAAGGCTCACGCGGGCTAGATCCAGAAGTGGTTGAAGAGATCAAAAAGCAGTTTGGTTTTGATAAGCCGATCCACGTTCGCTACTTTGAAATGTTGAAAAATTACGCGACCTTTAACTTTGGTGAAAGCCTGTTTAAGGGCGGTAATGTTATCGACCTAATCATCGAGCGCTTGCCTGTTTCTATTTCTCTGGGGCTTTGGAGTACGTTAATCATTTACGTGATTTCGATACCTCTGGGCATTATGAAGGCGATACACCACGGCTCTCGTTTTGATATTTGGTCGAGCGCGGTGGTGATCGTCGGATATGCGGTCCCTGGCTTCTTGTTTGCTATCATTCTGATCATCTTATTCGCGAGTGGTAACTACTTCAGTTGGTTCCCTTTACGAGGCCTGGTGTCGAGTAACTTTGACCAACTCAATTGGTATCAGCAAATTGGCGATTACTTCTGGCATTTAGCTTTGCCTATTTTCGCTATGGTGATCGGTGGTTTTGCCACGCTTAGCATGCTGACCAAAAACTCCTTCCTTGATGAAATTAACAAGCAATATGTGGTAACGGCACGAGCGAAAGGTTTGGATGAGAACAGCATTCTCTACAAGCACGTTTTCCGTAACGCAATGTTGATCATTATTGCCGGTTTCCCAAGCGCATTTATTAGTATTTTCTTTACTGGCTCTATGTTGATTGAAGTGATGTTTTCACTCGAAGGCATTGGTTTACTTGGCTTTGAGTCGACGATTCAACGTGATTACCCAGTGGTATTTAGCTCTCTTTATATTATGACCTTACTGGGTTTGGTGTTGAGCATTATCTCCGACCTGACTTATACCTGGGTTGATCCTCGAATTGATTTTGAAGCGCGTTAATGGCGAATGAATAACAAAGGTATTGATTAAAAATGTTTAGCAACCCTTTAGCTGAAGCTCGTTGGTTACGTTTTAAAGCAAACAGGCGTGGTTTTATCTCCTTGTGGATATTCACCTTGTTGTTTGGCTTGAGCCTGTTTGCAGAGATCATCGCGAACGATAAGCCATTATTGGTTTCTTATGATAATCAATGGTTTGTGCCTGTCATTAATGAATACGCAGAGACAGAGTTCGGTGGGGAGTTTGAAACCGAGGCTGACTATAAAGACCCGTATGTAATAGACCTCATTGAAGAGAGTGGCTATATCGTTTGGCCGATCATCCCTTTCAGTTACGACACTATCAACTTTGATATCGCAGGCGCGGTACCATCGGAGCCTGATTCAGTGAACTGGTTAGGTACGGATGATAAAGGGCGAGATGTGTTGGCGAGGATTATTTACGGCTTTCGTATCTCTGTACTCTTTGGTTTTGTTCTGACGATTGTTTCAAGTGTTATTGGCGTGGTCGTTGGGGCTACGCAAGGATATTACGGCGGTTGGGTTGACCTGTTTGGACAACGTTTCATCGAGGTGTGGTCAGGAATGCCGACCTTGTTCTTGCTAATTATCTTGTCGAGTTTTATTGAGCCGAATTTCTGGTGGTTGCTGGGGATTATGGTGCTGTTCAGTTGGATGAGTCTGGTGGGTATTGTTCGCGCCGAGTTCTTACGTTGTCGTAACTTCGACTATGTACGTGCGGCACAAGCGATGGGCGTCGATGACAAACGCATTATGCTTCGTCACATGTTGCCGAACGCTATGGTTGCATCGCTAACCATGATGCCGTTTATCTTGTCTGGCTCGGTGACCACACTAACGTCGTTAGATTTCTTGGGCTTTGGTCTTCCTGCGGGTTCGCCTTCGTTAGGCGAGCTTCTGGCGCAAGGTAAAGCCAACTTACAAGCGCCTTGGCTTGGCATTTCCGCATTCGTTGTGCTTTCTTTGATGCTTACGTTACTTGTCTTCGTCGGTGAAGCGGTACGTGATGCCTTCGACCCACACCAACAGAAGTAAGGATAGGTTATGACTTCAAATACAGCTCCTGCTTCTCCAGTACTAACCATAGATAAACTGTCTGTGGGTTTTGGAAGAAAGAAGGCGATAGAGCAGGTAACACACGATGTTTCGCTCGAAATATACAAAGGTGAAACACTGGCACTGGTGGGCGAGAGTGGCTCGGGTAAATCGGTGACGGCTAACTCTATCTTAAAGCTACTGCCTAAAGGCTCGTCACATTACTTGAACGGGACGATTAACTTCTCTGGTAGCGATATCTTGAGTTGTTCCGAGAGGCAACTGCGGGGTATTCGTGGTGGTCGTATTGGGATGATCTTCCAAGAACCTATGGTATCACTGAATCCGCTTCATCGAATCGGCAAGCAGTTGGTTGAAACCCTCGCGATACATCGCGGTATGCGCACCAACAAAGCACAAGCCTTGGCGATAGAGTGGCTATCTAAAGTAGGCATCCGTCATCCAGAGCAAAAAATTTCAGCTTATCCGCATGAGTTATCAGGCGGTGAGCGTCAGCGTGTGATGATTGCGATGGCACTTATTAATGAGCCAGAGCTGCTTATTGCTGATGAGCCAACGACTGCATTGGATGTGTCGGTACAAGCTCAGATCCTCGATTTATTGAAAGATCTGCAACAAGAGCTTGGCATGGCGATGCTGTTTATCACCCATGACTTGAGTATCGTTCGTAAGATTGCCGATAGAGTTGCGGTGATGAAAGATGGTCGCCTTGTGGAAAGCAACGACTGCCAGACATTGTTTAATGCGCCAGCTCACCCTTACACGCAAAAACTAATCAATTCTGACCCTAAAGGTTTGCCTGTCCCTGTGTCACCCGATAGCCAACCGCTACTCGACGTAAATCAACTTCGTGTTTGGTTCCCAATCACGGGCGGCTTATTTAAGCGTACCATTTCGCATGTTAAGGCGGTCACGGACATGGAGTTCACTTTGAAGAAAGGGCACTCCATTGGCTTAGTGGGCGAGAGTGGTTCAGGTAAGTCGACCACAGGCATGGCGATATTAAAGCTGGTGGAGAGTGAAGGTTCGATTACTTATGAAAGCGAGCAGCTTCAAGGGCTAAACCGTCAGCAAATGCTGCCATTTCGAAGCCGTATGCAAGTCGTCTTTCAAGACCCATTCTCAGCGTTGAACCCAAGAATGTCGGTGGCACAAGTGATTGGTGAAGGCTTACGGGTCCATCAGCAGCTTGATGAGGCTGAACTGGACCAACGTATCTGTGATGTGATGAAAGAGGTCGATCTTGACCCTGAAACTCGCCATCGTTACCCAAATGAATTTTCGGGTGGTCAAAGGCAGCGCATTGCGATTGCACGAGCACTGATTCTGAAGCCAGAGTTTATCCTACTCGATGAGCCGACCTCTTCATTAGACAGAACGGTGCAAGCTCAGGTTTTAGACTTACTCAAGTCACTGCAAGAAAAGTACGATCTGACTTATCTGTTCATTAGCCACGATCTGAATGTCGTCAAATCCTTGTGTCATTACACCATAGTGATGAAAGCGGGTGAGGTGATAGAGAAGGGCGACACCGAGACGCTGTTTAGCGCTCCTCAACAAGAATACACCAAGCAGTTGGTGAGTCTCTCGAACGTGGGTGGCGTGTAAGTCGCCAATAGAGGCACTATTCTTTATAACAAGGGCGATCAGGTTGAATTCAACATGGTCATTTACTTGTTTTACGATTACACTGCGCCCAATATTTCAGAAGTACATATTTAGGTAGAGGTCACCATGGACCAAGAACATTACGAAGACGCTGACTACGAAGGTTACGAGCACGGCGAAGAAGGCGAAGAGATTGAAATCGAGGCGATTGGCGTCGATGTTTCATCTCAGCCAATTGAGCTCTACAAAGTGTTCAAGATCGCGAACCTAGTGAGTGGCGGTGGCGAAGCTAAGCACGTCATCTCTGAAGGCTACGTTGCGGTAAACGGTGAGTTGGAAACACGTAAGCGTCGTAAAATGTACGATGGTGACTTCTTTGAATTCAACCAAGAATACTATGTAGTGTGCTGTGACCAGCCAGTACAAGAAGTAGAAGACAAGCCAAAGAAAAAAGAAGCAGCTAAGAAAGACAACAAGTCGAAGAAAGGCCAGTCTAAAAAGGATTCTAAGAAGAAAGAATCTAAGAAAAGCACTGCTGAAATGTTGAGTGCTAAAGCAGAACCAAAGAAAGAGAAAAAGAAAGAAAACAAAGCGAAAAAGAAAGCGGACGCGCCAAAGCCTCAACGCGATGAGAAAAGCGGCCGTAATTCGATTGAGTTCTTCTAATTAACAGCTCTAAACGGCTGGTCTGACACTCTTTTATAGCTTGTTAGCAGCGCTAAATGTGTTTTTAGCGTTCGCCAGATACTAAAAGGCTCACTGTGATAGTGAGCCTTTTTTGTTGTCGCTAGGTTGAGTTTGAGGAGAACCTTAGCTGACTTGTTCTACTTCATTTGATGGCTTAGAGCGTTTGATTGAGTAAATTATGTAACCGATGACGCTTGCAGCAACAATAACAGAGCAGACTCGGATAAAGTTAATCAACATTGGTGCGTTCTCAATGAACTCGTTAATTCCCCAAAGTAGAACGAGTGAGAATACAAACATAACGAGTAGTCCCCAACAAGGTGCATCGATTTTACCCGGAACAACATACCAACCATCTTCTTTGATCGGCTTGTTCAAGCGCGCATACTCAGCTTGCTGTCCTTTGACTGTATAAAGGTGCATTTCTTTTTGTTTGCCTGTTAGCAACAAACTTGCAGCGTACGCGACAATCGCATTAACGAAAACACCGATAACACAGTACCAAGGCCAAGCGATATCAGTCGCTACTGCTACATACCAGATTGCTAAGAAGCTTGCTGCGACACCAATTAATAGTCCTTTTTCTGTAATGTGTTTGGAGTAGAAACCAAGCACGAACATACAGAAGTTTGCACCTACAAAATAAGAACCCGCTTTACTCAATATTTCTAAAACTGAGCCTGTGCTGGTTGCAAACATGAAGGCTGGAATGATGATACATAGCGCCCACATAACCGTGAAGAAACGCGATGCTTTGAGGTAATGTTCCTCTGACTCGTTTTTCTTGTAAAAGCGTTTATAGAAGTCAGTAACAGAGACGGTAGCCATAGAGTTAAAAGCGGAGTCTAGGCTCGACATACTTGCTGCAAGAATAGCTGCCGCGATGATTCCCATAAGCCCTGGCATACCGTATTCGCTGGCATAGTGAAGGATAATGGTATTGCCATTCTCAAACTCTTTACCATCGTAGTAAGCGTTAAATAATACACCTAGTAGAATGAATACGAAGTAGATGAAGAAGGCAACGTAGCCCATCATCAGCATCGCTTTTTTCGCATCACCCATGTTTTTAGCCGCCATACAGCGTTGAACCATCATCTGGTTACCGCCATACACAGTGGTATGGAACATTGTCATTGCGATAACGCCTGCCCATACCGTGGTCACTTGGCTTAAATCTAAATTGGTCTGCAACGCATCGGTCATGCCGTCTGACTTAAGGTTTTGCATCACTTCAGTCATTGGTTGTGGCATGCCATTCCAAACGGCTTCGATGATGATGAACGCGCCAAGGAACAAAATGACCGCTTGAATGACATCTGTCCAAATAACGGCGGCAATTCCCCCCATGACGGTATAGATCAGCGCGATAACAGTGACGATGATGATGCAGTAAGTCACGTCGATGCCTGTGATGAACTCGAGGATTAACGAGGTCGCATATAAGACCGCAGCTGAGCTTATCGCCTGTTTAATTAAGAAAATCAGAGACAGAGTGATACGAGAAGCTTTACCAAAGCGTCGTTCTTGATATTCATAAATCGAAGTGAGGCCGTTGTTGTAGAAAAACGGCATAAACACAGCAACGATAAAGAAAATCACCAGAGGGTAGTTTAGGTGGATAGCAATCACCGACAAGCCTTCTTTGTAAGACCAAGCAGGCCCACCCAAGAAAGACATCGCACTAACATAGGTACATACAACAGAAATACCGATGGCCCACCATGGAATATTTCTATCGCCTAATGCAAATTGGTTGGCGGAAGTCACGCGTCTACCAACTAGTGCACCCATCACTAAAGTCAGGACGATATAGGTACCAAGAATTGTCCAGTTTAAAGCTCCAAACTCATACATGCGCTCGTCCTTTTAGTTGTTCATCCATTTGTGCGAATAAGTCATAACCGAGCTGCTTTAAGATGTGTGCGATATCGATAGCAACCCAGTTCTCTTTGAGTAATTCGCCTTCGCGTCGCCAGATATCCATCACGCGAAGCTCGATGTGTTTGCCAGTTGGTGCTAACCCTAACCAACCACTGCTGCCAGTATGTGTACCGTGCATGTGTGGCCAACCACCCGTGGATACGTAGTCATTTTGGGACAAAATATTGAGCTCGATATCGACACTTCGGTCAGGGAAGGCAAAGACAAATGGTCCTTGATGATGGTCGCGGAAGCCTTGGATACCACGAGTCGTACCAATACTAGCCGGTCCGTACCACATAAAGTCGTCATGCCAGTAGTTTTCTAGATCCATTGAATCAAGGCGCTTACCATCAAATCGACCTAAGCAAGCCAGCATGTCTAGCACTAGTTTTTGGCTTTTCTCGCTCTCTTCCGCAGCGATGTTACCTGTCTGTATGCCGTCTTGAGTTGCTGGGGCAGGGACTAGTCCAGCATGACCTAGGCTTGCTCGTAACGGGTTAACACCAGCTTGGTTCATTGCATCAATAAAATCAGGGATTAGATAGGATTCGACAATTTGACCCTCTTGGATACAAACCATTTCGGTGTAGCGCAAGTAGAGCGTTTTTCCTGTTGCTGGGATACCAAACAACGGTTTTGCAAATGTGCCAACAAAGTAGCCAGTAGAGTTTACCCAAGTGCGACCCTGGTATTCACCTTCCATAACGATTGATGGACGTCGTTCAACATCAGGCAACGAGGTTACTAGCGGCAATAAGAATGCTTGCTCGGTCGCATCGACACCAGAGACGTCATTAATCGGGTGAGCGACGCACCATTTAACGTCTGCATTTAGCATCTCTTGAGCTACTTGAGTACGCTCTGAAGAGTGAGCGTTAAAATACGTGTTGTAGAAATTTTCAATCAAGCTGTTCAACATGTTATGTCCTTATATAGTTAACCGATTTGGATTAAAATCTGTTTCCAGACTGCACTTTCATCAAGTAGCGTGAATTCTCTGCGTAGGCCCCAAGGCCCAAACTCTGCATGGCTGATACCCATGATGTAAACGTCTTTTCCTGTAGGCTTTCCAAACATACCGTAGCCTTCGTGTTTGCCTTGTAGCGACCAACGAATAGCCGCACGCGGTGACATCATTTCGTCATTGCGGCCAATACGGTGGTGAATTTTGAATTCCGCGTTCGGAAATGACGAGCGCAGTGACATCCAAAACTGGTCGATCTCGTTATGAGAGAGTGCAGTTTGACCGCCCGTGTATTCGCCAATACAAGCTCGGTCATATTCTTTTGGTATTACCGAGAACTCAGCACTCATTACACGTCGCAGTATGTCTTCATAGCGCTGACCGTATTCATTGTCATTCCCTACACCAAGGTAAGGGCCTTGAATGTCGGCTTGAGGAGTGAAAGGGAAGGGGCATTGCTCAACGCCACCCTCTATTTCGATTTGCTGACGAGCGTACTCTTCTGACGTCATACCCAGTTGGTTTGCAATCGCAGCGATGTCTCGGATCATCCACTCGTCATTGATTTGGTTATTGATGGCATGGCAGTCAGCGATAATTCGAAACTTAAGTGTTTTGTTTGTGGCTTTACCAAATACACCATCATTAGTGTGAGTAGCTGTTGAAATGATTCGATGTGATGAGAGCATGCCTTGCTCAGGAGTCCCTGACCAAATAACGTCTTCACCCAATAAGGTACGGTTCGGGAACTCGGCTAGTGTGCCCATGGTCGCGCTGATGACCTTTTCGTTTCCCTTGGTGATGGAGAGTGGTGTACGGACGATAATGTCAGGTGAGTAATAGTTATGTAGGGTACTCAGACCTCGATCTTCCCAAATTTCTTTAGTGATGCCTAATATGTAATCCGGAAAATCTTGCCATTTAGAATCAAAGCCAACCATAGCCATTAATCACCTCCTGATGCGTCATAAAATTAGTTATTGGATTATTTTTGGTTACGTATCCAATATTGCCTTTTGTTATCACTGTGTCGATGAGGTGTTTTGCATATGTTTCTTTATTGTGGGTTGGATCTGTTTTTTAACAACTCTCAAAATACGGTTCTCAGTAAGATAATTGAGTGGTGATTCCATATTTATCGGGTATATATGAACAAAGCAATTAGGTTGAAATGTAGGGTTAACCTATGTAGGTGTATGTATTTATTGGTATTGTTTTGGTTGCGGCGAGGTGGGCGTTATACCAGAGATTGCTCTGTGACGATTTATTATATCGAAGTGATGACGAGAGGAAGTTTAGAGTAATTATTCTTATATGATGGGATTTTACTCAGGTTGTTAATTTTTTGTTTAGATTTGTTTAATTAAAAATGGATTCGCATGCAACGATAAGTTTGGGAATGGTTTGATTGAAAAAGCCACTCAAAGATGAATATTGAGTGGCTTTTTTGATGGATACGCTTAAGACAATAGTTCTGGAAGGAACAGTGATATCGCTGGCACAAAGGTAATGATCATCAAAGCGACGAGCATGGCACCAATCCAGCCTAAAATCGCCCGAGACAAGGATTCAATCGGCACGTTACCTACTTGGCTGGCCATAAATAAGTTGGCGCCGAGTGGGGGAGTGACAAACCCGATGGCTAGGTTCACGATCATCACGATACCGAAATGAATTGGGTCCATTCCCAATGCGGTCACGATAGGCAGCAGGATTGGAGTTAAGATAACAATCGCCGCTAATGTCTCCATGAATGTACCGACGATCAGTAGCAATGCGGTGATACATAGCAAGATGAGCAGCTTGTTTTCTGTGATAGAGAGAATGAACTGCGCGATTTCAGTTGGTAGACGCTCAAGCGTTAGGATTCGACCAAAGGTAACTGAAGCGCCCACAATCACAAGTACTGCACCTACCAATAACGAAGACTCCAAAATGATCTTCACGACCTTTTTGTAATCCAGCTCTTTGTAAACAAACATGCCGAAAAACAAGCCGTATAACACACCAATCGCCGCAGATTCAGTTGGCGTGAAGACACCAGAGTAGATGCCGCCAAGAATGATTACCGGTAATAGCATTGCCCAAATCGCTTCTTTAAGCGCTGCCATTCTCTCAGGCCATGTTGCTTTCTTGTCGTTACCTTTGTAGCCGCGGATTTTAGATACGATCAAACAGTAACCGATAAGGACGAGTCCGACGACAACACCAGGGATAATGCCGGCCATGAACATTTTCGTTACGGACACTTCTGCAGTAATGGCATACACGATCATTACAACAGACGGTGGAATAATTACACCGATACCGCCGGAAGAGGCAATCAACGCACCAGCAAAGCTTCGGTCGTAGCCTTTTTTAACCATAGATGGAATCATGGTTAAGCCAATAGCCGCAACGGTTGCTGAACCTGTACCAGAGATAGAAGCAAAGAACATACATGCAACGATAGCTACAATCCCCAAGCCACCGGTGAAGTGACCAAAGAAGACTTCAGCAACATGCAAAAGACGTTTTGATATACCGCCTTGGCTCATTAGGTTACCGGCCAATGTGAAGAGTACTACGGCCAATAGTGGGAAAGAGTCTAGGCCTGTAACCAAGCCCTGAACTAAAAATTCGATATTTAAGAAGGGTAGGCTCAAGATTGCCAGCATGCTGGCACCTGCGAGTGCGATACCTACGGGAACGCCAATAAGAAGCAGTAATCCGAAACTACCAAATAACAAAGCAGAGGTCATAAGCTTAGCTCCAACAAGCGGTTAGAAGTGCGGTGTTTTGCTTTCAAGTGACGGTAACGGTGTTGCGTTAGTCGAACCGACTTTGGCGAGTAAGCAATAATTGAAATGCGCTTATTGATGCTAACGACAAGGCGAATGGCACTGAACACGGCACAAACAAGTACAGAGGCATATAGGCATGCAATCGGGATTTCCATTGCTGGAGCGATTTGGCCCAGTTTCAGGCTTCGACCAATCACTTTGAAACCAAACCAGGCAACGGTACAGCTGAAGGCAAGATAGATAAGGTCTGAAAGAATTAAACTGTAGTGGGTTAGATTACCCGGTAGTTTGTCGATGAATAGGCGAATGCGAATATGTCGATCATCACGAATACAGTAGCTGATGCTTAAGTACATCGCCCAAACGAAAAGGTAGCGGGCAAGTTCTTCTGCCCAAGCAATTGAAGCGTCGAATAGGCGCAATGCTATCTGTAAACAGAGTAGTGCGGTCATCAACGAGATAGAAAGTACGATCAGTGTTGGTTCGAAGTATCGGTCGAACAGGCGAAACCATTTCATACGTAACTCCAAAGAGTGTTGAAAAGGGCATTGAATGCCAATGAATGAACTGCATCTCAGGCTTTAAAGCGGTTTGTCTGTAAAGCAATAAAGCTGCTTTAAAACGAAGCCTCAAAGCCTGAGTCAATAACGGGCACCCATGAAGGGCTAGCAATCGTGATCAGTAAATTAGAGTTGCTCTATTTCTGTGATCACACTGTCGAATAACGCTTCACCAGTTTTGCTACGAAGTTCTTGGTAAACCGCTGCATTCATCTTTTCTTTCATTTGAGCACGAACGTCGGTTGGCACTACGTTTACTGTCATGCCTTTCGCTTCAAGCTCTTTGATGACTTCTTGGTTCTGTTTCGCTGCAAGATCACGCTGTACCGCGATGGTTTCTTGGCTTACTTCATTGATAAGCGCCTGTTGATCACTCGGTAGAGAATCCCAGAACTCTTTATTCATGAATAGCACGTAGTTAGTGTAAATATGGTTGGTTAGCGATAGGTACTCTTGTGCTTCATAAAAACGCTCAGCGTAAATAGAGTAAACCGCGCTTTCTTGTGAATTGATTAAGCCTTGTTGTAACGAAGTGAAGATCTCACCCCAAGAAAGCGGTGTCGGTGCTGTACCCACCGATTTCCAAGCACTGATTTGCGTAGGGTTAGACGCTGAACGAATCTTTAAGCTGTTCAAGTCTTCAATGCTGTTAATCGGTTGCTTGTTATTGGTGATGCTGCGGAAGCCAACTTCCATAAAGCCTAAGCCATGAAAGCCTTTTGATTCCATTGAATTGAGAAGTGGTTTGCCGATCTTGTCGCTGTCCAACGCTTTGTGTGCTTGCGCTTCGTCTTCAAATAGGTAGAAAACATCAAGTACGTTGAACTCAGGTACGTAAGGTGAAAGCAGTACCGATGCACCAAACGTCATCTGTAAGTTACCTTGCTGAACAAGCTCTGTGGTTTCTCTTACATCGCCCAGTTGACGGGCAGGGTAGATTTCAACTTCAAGTTCTCCGTTAGAGCGAGATTCCAACTCTTTTTCGAAGTGAAGCATTGCTTTATGGACTGGTGATGTTTCTTGGCTGTCGTGAGCAAGGCGGATCACATTGCTTGCAAAGGTATTCATGCTAGACAGCGTTAAGCCGAGGGCGGTAATCGAGGTAAAGATTGCGCGTTTCATCGTTCTTCCTTTTTCATCACATGGCTTTTATGTGCATTCATTTGAGCCATGTTGTTCAGTGGGTTATTTATCCGCACTTCATATCCTAATTTTGCATACGAATCCAAAATATAAACAGGGAGCTAACAAGTCAATAACAAATGGGGCGATTTGATAGTGCAGTTAATATGAATAGGCGAATTTTTAGACGAGATCACAGAAAAAAGCCCTAACTTGAGATTAGGGCTTTTAGTCTAAATTTATCGGTGTTGAGTAGGTTGGTTTGCAGTGAGCTTGTTAAAGGGGAGAAAGCTGGCTAAGAGCCTTTGGCTGTACTCCCTCGCTCAATAATGGTGCCAGATTCAAGCAGGTATTCGCCTTTAGCGTCCACGTTATCGTTGATGCGCTGCATTAAGTCTTCGACAGCTCTTTGCACGATTTTATCGGTAGGCTGAGCAATCGTGGTGAGGTCATAGCTTGGCCAAGAGGCCATTGGGATATCATCCACTCCCATGACTGCAAAGTCTTGAGGAATATGGCATCCGAGCTTTCTAAGACCGTCCATAACCCCCATAGCTAGGATATCATTGGCACAGAACACAGCATCTGGCTTGGATGTATGCTCCATTAACTCTTTAGCGGCTTCTAACCCCGCTTCAAAACTGTATTTTGCATTGATGAAGATAGGTGAAGCGGCTTCACGAGTTTTTGCGGTTTCAGAGAAGCCAAGCCAACGTTTGTCACTAGTCATTGAGCCTGCATCACCACTGACATAAGCCAGTTGTTGGTAGCCCTTATCCAGCAAATAATCCGCCGCTTGCGTGCCAGCTCGTTGGTTATCTAGGCCAGCGCTGTTCGCATTAATGCTTTCTGTATAACGGTTGATAAGGCTTAAGTGAACGCCAAACTTTTCACATTGTGCGAATGCTCGGGAAGTAAGACGGCTGGTGGCAATGATCAAGCCATCAACCTGATATTCAATCGCGCGTGAAATGGCAAGATCCAAGTCGTCTTTATCGATAGGGCAAAGGACAACCTGGCCACCGCGCTTTTGGATTTCCATCGCGAGAGCACGAGATTGCAAGTCGTACATCGGGTTTGATTCGCTATCAAGTGCGATTGCCACTAACCCTGAACGATTGGAAATAAGGCTACGAGCGATCGCATTTGGCGTGTAGCCAAGCTTGGTCGCTGCATCCATAACCATTTTACGCTTCTTCTCACTAATGCTCGCTGTCGGACTGAATGCCCGAGAAACGGTAGACTGAGAAACGCCAAGCATTTTGGCAACATCAATAGAGGTAACTTTCGCTTTTATGGTGAATCTCCTTATATCGCGATAAATCCAAGCGCCACCTTGATTAGGTCAACAGGTCCTAATGAGCAAGGTTTGATAATTACAATACGTGTAACATTTGAAATCACAAAGAAAATTTATGAATTCATGACGGCTTGCTCATTTCGAAAGCCATCAATGATCATTTTGTGTTCAGAACCGACGCAAAAGAAGTTAACCCCGAGCTCTTTCCAGTGACGAGCCGCTTGAGCATTTGCGACAAACATACCAACAGGTTTGTTAACTTGCTGAGCTGCTTTGATTATTTTGATACTCGCTTCTCGCACGCATTCATCATTCACACTTTCAGCACCGTAAGACACGGCCAAATCGACTTGTCCAATAAACAGTGCATCAATGCCTTCCACTTTTGCTATCGATTCAGCGTTTACCACACCCTCTGGGTCTTCAATTTGTGCGATGACAACCGTGTTGTTCTGGCTATCTTTCAGGTGGTTGGCCATCGGTTTGGTTGCGTATTTTGCTGCGCGGCTTGAGCCTGCATAGCCTCGGCCACCTTCACCGTAATGGGACATCTTCACTAACTTTTCTGCTTGCTCTGCACTGCATACGTGTGGGATCTGGATTCCTGTCGCTCCGCAATCTAACGCATTCAAAATGGTCGATGGCTGGCTATCTTGAACTCGAACCACGCAAGGGAGCTGATTAGCGCGCGCAGCAAGAATGCAGCTATCCAGTGTCGTTCTATCAAAAGGGGCGTGTTCCGCATCTAGCACAACGAAAGGAAGATCTGCCAACGCAAGCACTTCGATGATGTGTGGGTGAGGGGTTTTGACAAAGGTACCAAGTAGTTCGGTGTTGCTTAGTGTGTTCTTGAAGTTATCCATTACTTTCTATTCTCCATTACTTTTCATTTGCTTTTGCAAAGGTATGCAAAACTTAACATGTGTTGTTGTAAAAAAAGAGTAAAAACAATGTGATCAATGCAACATAAATTGACTGTATTTTAATCCGATAGGCATCCTAACTAACCGTTGTGAAGTGGTTTTGTTATTTAAAACAATGGTTTGGATTTGATTTCCTAAGTTGAGAAATGAATTTGCCAAGTGTTAAAAAAATGTTTATGTTTATTTTGCATTCGTATCCAAAAGTATACAAAAACAAAAATAAACTCTGTTAAAACTACACATAAGCAAACACTAGGCATACGCCACAAGGAGAACTAAGCATGGCTCGCATTCTAAAACACGGCATCACTGAAGAAGCATCAGCATCAAACAACGCGCAAGTACGTCAAACGGTTGAGAACATTCTTTCTGACATCGAAAAGAAAGGTGACAGTGCAGTACGTGAGCTTTCAGAAAAATTTGATAACTGGTCTCCGGAGCAGTTTCGCTTAACAGATGAGCAAATTCAGGCATGTGTAGACGCATTGGACGAATCTACTAAGCACGACATTGAATTTGCACAAACACAGGTTCGTAACTTCGCTCAGATCCAACGTGACTCAATGCATGATGTAGAAGTAGAGACCATGCCGGGTGTCGTACTGGGCCACAAAAACGTGCCAGTAAACAGTGTTGGTTGTTACATCCCAGGTGGTAAGTACCCATTGGTTGCATCAGCGCACATGAGTGTTCTTACTGCGAAAGTGGCTGGTGTGAAGCGTGTGATTGCTTGTGCTCCTCCTTTTAACGGTCAACCAAATGTGGCGATTGTTGCAGCAATGGCGATGGCTGGTGCGGATGAAATTTACTGTTTTGGTGGCGTACAAGCGGTAGGTGCGATGGCACTTGGTACAGAAACGATTGCTCCAGTAGATATGATCGTTGGCCCTGGTAACGCATTTGTTGCAGAGGCAAAACGTCAGCTGTTTGGTCGTGTTGGTATTGACTTGTTCGCTGGCCCAACAGAGACGCTTGTGATTGCAGACGAAGAGGGATGTGACCCTGAATTAGCAGCAGCGGACTTACTTGGTCAAGCTGAGCACGGATACAACTCTCCAGCAGTACTGCTAACCAATAGCGAAACTTTTGCAGAAGAGACAGTCAAAGAGATTGAGCGTCAGCTAACGATTCTTCCTACTGCTGAAGTCGCTGGTAAGGCTTGGGAAAACTACGGTCAGGTTATTGTTTGTGATAGCTACGAAGAGATGGTTGAAGTAGCAGATGACATTGCTTCTGAACACGTACAAGTAATGACAAAAGATCCTAAGTACTTCCTAGATAACATGACTAACTACGGCGCGTTGTTCTTAGGTCGTGAGACAAACGTTTCTTACGGCGATAAGTGTATCGGTACTAACCATACACTCCCAACAAACAAAGCAGCACGTTACACCGGTGGTCTGTGGGTTGGTAAATTCATTAAAACATGTACTTACCAGCGCGTAACTGAAGCGGCTTCACTAAAAGTAGGTGAGTACTGTTCACGTCTATGTGCACTAGAAGGTTTCGCTGGTCACAAAGAGCAAGCAGACATTCGTGTGCGTCGCTACAAAGAAAAATCGGTAGAGGCATAACATGACAAAACTCGCCTTAGTTACAGGCGGCAGTGGCGGCATCGGTGCCGCCATATGTCACAAATTAGCGCAATCTGGCTATCGCGTTGTGTTTACCTACAACAGCAATGAGGTTGCAGCTCAACAGATCTTGGACAGCTTACAAGGTTCAGGTCATGCCATGTATCAACTGAATGTTGAAGACAGCTCTGCGATTGGCGCATTAGCGGACCAAGTTAAAGAGTCGTCGGATTCATTAGACTTGCTAGTGAACTGCGCAGGTATGACAAAGTTTGTCGCGCACAATGATTTAGCGTCTTTGAATGATGAGCTGATAGACAAGATCTTCCGTGTCAATGTTCGAGCTCCATTTGCGATGGTTCGCGCGTTTGAACCTTTACTTCGCAGCGCTAAGGGTTGCGTAGTGAACATCACTTCGATTGCAGCACAAACGGCAATGGGTAGTAACGTGGCGTATTGTGCGAGTAAATCAGCGGTTGAAAACATGACACGTTCATTAGGCCGCGCTTTATCTCCAGATATCCGAGTACTCGCTGTTGCTCCTGGCTTAGTGGATACCGAATTTGTCAAAGGGTTAGATGATGAATGGCGCAATGCCCAAGAGCAATCGACACCGCTTAAACGACTAGCGAGTGACGAAGAGGTTGCCAACGCTGTTTATGCAGCTGCAGAGCTACTGACATTTTCAACCGGTAACACCATCGCTGTCGATGGCGGAAGACCGCTAGGTTAGGTAAGAAGGAATTTAGAATGACCCTACAAAATACAATAAATAACAATCTCGTTCGTTACATGGAGCTTATCCCAGGCACGAGTGCTTTCATTGATGCACGTACTCCGGGAAGCGACCTAAAAGACAACTTCTGTATCATTGGTGCTGGTGTGGCTGAAAGCAGCCGTCAGCATGTTCATATTCGTGAAACAGCAGGCTTTAACATTGGTGCTGCGGGTCAGCCTCCAGGCATCAAGAACTCTCTGCACTCTCATCACACAGCCGAGCTATTCGTGGTCTTCAAAGGTCAGTTTAGATTCTACTGGGGTAATGAAGGCGAACACGAAGCGGTATTGTCGCACGGCGATGTTATTTCGATTCCGACGAACCTTTTCCGAGGCTTTGAGGTGGTAGGGCGTGATTACGGCTTTATGTACTCTGTGTTAGGTGGTGACAACTCTGGCGGTGGCGTAGTTTGGCACCCAAGCGTGATTACAGACAGCCAAGGCTACGGTTTATACCTAAAAGCAGACGGCACGCTGGTTGATACCATTGATGGTGATGCAGTGCCTAGTGAGTCTGAATTAATGCCATTACTAACGGACGAAGAGCTGAGCAAATTCGATACCTACACAGCTGAGCAGATGATGCCTTTCGTTGCTTTGAAAAAGGATTACCGAGAAATCTCAGGTGATTTTGACAAGCCCGGCGTTAAACAGTTTGCATTAACAGGCCACCCATCTGCGAGCTATGACTTCCAAGTTAAGAGCGTGGATGACGTAAGTATCATGGCGTACGAGTTAACGGAAGGGGCGAGTATTCCTGTTCACCAACGTGATGAGAAGCAGGTGTTGATTAACTTTGAAGGCGATACTTTGCTTAACCTGGTGAAAGATGGCGAACAAGCTCAATTGGTGTTGACGACTGGCGACGTGTTTAGTGTACCAGCAGGCGCATCGTACAGCCTTGAGAACCTGCGAGGCACGAGCTTCACCTATGTGGTATTAGGTTCTGACCAACCACAAACACTGCAGGGTAACTAATGATGAAACCAGAAGTACCACTGTTATGGTTACCTGGTTTGTTATGTGATGAAGCGTTGTTTCAAGACGTCAATAAAGAGCTGCCCGATTGGGTGGCTCCTTTTACTTGTGACTTGGGAACCGACACATCCATGCAAGCCTTAGCGAGCAAAGTGCTAGAGAACGCCCCGGAAAGTTTCGTGCTTGGCGGTTTATCTATGGGCGGTATTCTTGCGTTTGAAGTCTTTCGACAAGCGCCACAACGCGTGAAAGGCTTGATCTTAATGGACACCAACTCTGCAGATGAAAAGCCAGAAGTGTCTGAGAAGAGAAACGCCTTGGTTGATAAAGCAAAAGCAGGGGAGTTTGAGTTAATAACGCCTGATATTCTAATGCCAGTGCTTATTCATCCGAACCAGTTAGCAAATCAAGAGCTGACCCAAAGAATCACGAAAATGGCGAACAATATTGGCGTTGAACGGTTTGAGGCTCACGCTCAAGCATTGACGACTCGTCCTGACGCGAGACCACTATTGGCCGATATTCAGGTTCCTACGTTGATCATCACTGGCAAAGATGACCTGTTATGTCCAATCGATAATCACCTGCTAATGGCAAAACACATCAAGCAGATATCGCTTCATGTCATTCCTAATTGTGGACACTTATCGACGATGGAGCAACCAAAGATCGTTGCACAACATATTCGTAGCTGGTTTGAAGCCAGTCAGCTGTGACTCTTTATAGTGAGCTGAAGAAGTTACTTTTCTGTCGAACATGCAATATAAAGTGCAGTTTGCTTTATATTGCACTTGTCACCATGTTTGCCAATACACTGGCACTGCATTTACCTAAGCACTAAAAGCCATCGTTGATTTACAAGCCGCTTCCTACCTGCTTCGCCACAAACTCTACAAACCTATCCCTGAGTGGATTCTCACTCTGTTCATTCCATATTAATCCGACTGGCCAAGTGGCGTGTTCGCCTTGCAATGCAATGAATTCAACTTCGGTGTTGCTTATATGCTGTGCGCTGTTCGGCACTATGGTGAAGCCGATATTGGCCGAGACTAGTGCAAGCAAGGTAAGAATATCATCAGCTTCTTGTGTCTTTGATAGATCGAGGTGGTTCGCTAGGCAATATTGTTGAATTTGTCTGTCTAATCCGGGGCCACGGTGTTGAGCTAGCTTTAGATAAGGCCATTTAGGCAATTCAGACAGAAGCTGACCTTTGTTTGGCGCTTGCTTGAGAAGATCTTTGTGAATGGCAATCACAAGGTAGTCATCGAAAAGCGTTAGGCTGTTTAGAGCGGATGAACTGGGGATTCGATTGAAGCTGATATCGAGTTCGTGACTCAATAACTCATCCGTCTGTTGCTTAGAAGGTGTGTCATTTAAGGTGATGTGAACATTTGGCTGCTGTTGTTTGTACGCTGCAATCAGCTTGGGTGCTTCATGATAAGTAGAAACACCAAAGCCAATGTTCAAATGCCCCTCTGTCCCATTGACCACCGAGCCAGAAAGCTGCTCAAAGGCTTGCATTGAATCGACCAAGCGTTGGGCATCTGCTAGTAACGTCTTGCCTGCGTGCGTTAACTCGGCGCCATTTCTGCCGCGAGAGAACAGGCTCGCCCCAATATTGGACTCAAGCCGTTGAATCTTTTTGGTGAGTGCCGACTGAGTAATGTAGAGCTGCTCTGAAGCCAAACGATAATTTCCCGACTTAGCAAGCTGACAAAATGCCTTCAGTAAATCAAATTCCATTCCAAGTGCTCATTGAATTGAGAATATCTTTCATTATATGGAATTGAAGTGATTTTTTATACTGGGTCCATAGCAAATCGGATAAAGCGAAAATTAGAGGACGACTCGTGAAAAGAGACATCAAAGTAGCATCGGTGCAGTTTAACCATCATGCCGGCGACAAAGCTTACAACCTGTCGGTGATTGAGCAATACGTTCAACAAGCAGCGGGCAGTGGCGTGGAGATCATCAGCTTCCCAGAGATGTGTATTACTGGCTACTGGCATGTATCTACGTTAGGACGAGATGAAATTGAAGCTCTTGCTGAGCCAGTACCGAGCGGCGAATCCACTCAACAGCTCGTTTCGTTGGCAACACGATTTGGAATGAGCGTTGGTGCGGGCTTGATAGAGCAGGGCGAGGATGGCGAGTTATACAACACTTATGTATTTGCGATGCCTAATGGTGAGGTACAAAAACATCGCAAATTGCACACTTTCGTAAGCCCATATATGAGCAGCGGCGATCAATACACTGTGTTTGATACGCCTCACGGATGCAAAGTGGGTATCTTGATTTGTTGGGATAACAACTTGGTTGAGAACGTTCGAATTACCGCATTGAAAGGAGCCGATATATTGATTGCACCCCATCAGACGGGCGGTTGCCAATCACGTAGCCCAAATGCCATGAAGCGAATTAACCCGGAACTATGGTTTAACCGAGATGTAAACCTGGAAGCGATTCGAGCTGAAATGCAGGGCAAGAATGGTCGCGAGTGGTTGATGCGTTGGCTACCGGCAAGAGCGCACGACAACGGCATGTTTATAGTGTTCAGCAATGGTGTGGGTGTGGATATGGATGAAGTCAGAACTGGCAATGCGATGATCCTAAGCCCTTATGGTGAAATTATTACTGAGACAGACTGTGTTGATAACGACATGGTGATTGCGGATTTGAAAGCGCAAGAGCTAGAGATGTGTACCGGGAGACGCTGGATTCGTGGTCGTAAGCCAGAGTTATATCATTCACTTACACAGCCTCTTGGTCATGAACTGGACCCACACCAAGCGCGTTTTGCAGATAAATAATGTTGAAGGTGCTGGTGGGTAAAGTGAGTGAATAGTGGGTAAATGGGGGAAGGGGAGTTCTAAGCTTTAAATGTAGTCTCCCCACTTAAATCGTTTTTAAGTGGGGAGACTATCTACACAGAAATAAGCAATTGCCTATGTTTAGTGGCGGGTTCGAGACGAAGTAAGATCAGCAGCTCGTAGTTGAGCAATCGCTTTGGCAAGTTCAAGCTGAGCTTGCGCAAAGTTAACGTCCACGTTGCCCTTATTGATGTTCTCTAGAGCGGCGTGTTTCGCTTCCTCTGCACGAGCACGGTCAATATCTTTGGCGTGCAAAGCGGTATCGGCCAACACCGTCACTACATCGGGCTGAACTTCAATCATCCCGCCAGACACATAAAGCACTTCATCTTCTGCTTTTGGGTCCGTGACAAATACTGTCACGCCCGGTTTTATTTTGCTGAGAAGCGGGGAGTGACCGGGACGTATCCCGAGTTCACCATCTGCTCCAGAAACGGCTAGGGCATATGCCGGCCCTGAAAACAGCGTACCTTCCGCACTTACGATATTAAGTTGAAATGTATTGTCTGTAATTCCAATAGCCATGATGCACCTACCTGTTAGAGTGATTTCGCTTTTTCAAGCACTTCGTCGATAGAGCCACAGTACAAGAATGCTTGCTCTGGAATGTCGTCGTATTCACCATTTAATAGGCCTTTGAAGCCTCTTAGCGTTTCGCTGAGTGGTACAAACACACCTTTCTGACCAGTGAAGACTTCCGCTACGTGGTAAGGCTGAGTTAAGAAACGTTCAATCTTACGAGCGCGAGATACGACCTGCTTATCTTGTGTAGAAAGCTCATCCATACCAAGAATCGCGATGATGTCTTTAAGCTCTTTGTAACGTTGCAACGTGGTTTGAACCGTTTGTGCAATGTCGTAGTGTTCTTGTCCTACGATTAGTGGGTCCAATTGACGTGACGTTGAATCTAGCGGGTCAATCGCAGGGTATAGACCCAGTGCCGCGATGTTACGAGACAGTACAACAGTCGCATCTAAGTGAGCAAAGGTCGTTGCTGGCGATGGGTCAGTTAAGTCATCCGCAGGTACGTATACCGCCTGGATAGAGGTGATAGAGCCCTGTTTTGTTGACGTGATACGCTCTTGAAGTACACCCATCTCTTCCGCCAATGTTGGCTGGTAACCAACAGCTGAAGGCATACGACCTAAGAGCGCAGATACTTCTGTCCCTGCAAGTGTGTAACGGTAGATGTTATCGATGAATAACAGTACGTCGCGGCCTTCATCACGGAAGCGTTCAGCCATCGTTAGGCCAGTAAGCGCAACACGTAGACGGTTACCCGGTGGCTCGTTCATTTGGCCGTAAACCATGGCAACTTTGTCTAGTACGCCGGCTTCTTTCATCTCGTAGTAGAAGTCATTACCTTCACGAGTACGTTCACCTACACCGGTAAATACAGACAAACCTGAGTGAGCTTTGGCGATGTTGTTGATAAGCTCCATCATGTTGACGGTTTTACCTACACCGGCACCACCAAACAGACCAATTTTACCGCCTTTAGCGAATGGACAGATAAGGTCGATAACCTTAACACCTGTCTCAAGCAATTCAGTGCTGTTCGCCTGTTCTTCATAAGAAGGGGCTTCGCGGTGGATCTCGTAGTTCTCTTTTTGGCCGATTTCGCCACATTCATCGATAGGTTGGCCAAGCACATTCATGATACGGCCTAGTGTTTCTTCACCTACCGGAACCGTGATTGGAGAGCCTGTGTTTTCAACGGTTAGGCCACGACGCAAGCCGTCGGATGTACCCATCGCAATACAGCGAACAATGTTGCCGCCAAGTTGCTGTTGAACTTCTAATACTAGCGAGCTTGCTTCGTCGCTAGTGACTTTCAATGCATCATAAACACGTGGGCTGTTATTGCCGCTAAACTCGACGTCGACCACCGCGCCGATCACTTTTACTATTTTTCCTACACTCATGTGTAATTCCTCAAATTCTATTCTGACCCGCTCTTGTCTGCCCTTAGACAGCTTGAGCACCTGAGACGATTTCACTCAGCTCTTGGGTAATGGCAGCTTGTCGTGCCTTGTTGTACACCAACTGCAAATCATCGATGAGCTGGCCTGCGTTGTCGGTAGCGGCTTTCATGGCGACCATTCGGGCAGCTTGCTCACAGGCAATGCTCTCAACGATGCCTTGATACACTTGAGATTCGATGTATCGGTGTAGCAATTCAGAGAGTATGTCTCTTGGCGCTTGCTCATAGATGTAGTCCCAACGACGTTCTTTCTTGGCTTCACCGTCTGCCTCCGAGTCGGAAGGGTGGGGGAGAAGCTGTAAAGTCGTTGGAGCTTGAACCATGGTGTTAACGAACTGGTTGTAGACCAGATACAAGCTGTCGATTTTGCCTTCGTCATAGTGACCAAGCATCGCGTTAACCGTACCTAAGATGTCTTCTAACTTAGGTGCGTCACCTAGGCCTGACGTTTGTGCGATAACATTGCCGCCACGTTGGAAAAATGAGATAGCTTTTGAACCAATTAAGGTGGTTTCTACCTCAACACCTTTAGCACGCCATTGCTCCATTTCTTCCAGCACTTTCTTGAACAAGTTAGAGTTCAAGCCACCACATAATCCGCGGTCAGACGAAATAATGATGTAAGCCACGCGTTTAGGTTCACGCTGTTGAAGGTAAGGGTGCTGGTATTCCAGCGACCCTGATGCAACATGGGAGATAACCTTACGCATGTTTTCGGCATATGGTCGCGTCTGCGTCATGTTGTCTTGAACCTTGCGCATCTTACTTGCCGCGACCATTTCCATTGCACTTGTGATTTTCTGAGTGTTACTAACACTGGCTATCTTGGTGCGAATTTCTTTAGTACTTGCCATAATCTGCTCCTATTTGTTTTTGTTTCCAGCTAACAAACCGGAGCACTTACCAAGCTTTCATCCCAACAAAACCTTCTAGAATCTCTTTAAGAGCGCTATCGATTTCGTCGTTGTAATCACCTGTCGCGTTAATCTTGTCGATCAGTGCTGGGTTTTGAGCTTTGGCGTACGCGATCAGCTCTTCTTCGAAGCGGGCTAGGTTGTTTAGCTCAACATCGACTAGGTAGCCTTTTTCAGCTGCGTAAATCACGGTAGCTTGCTCTGCAACCGACATAGGGGAGTACTGCTTTTGTTTCATCAGCTCAGTCACGCGTTCACCATGGTCAAGTTGCTTTCGCGTCATCTCATCTAGGTCAGAAGAGAACTGAGCGAATGCCGCCAATTCACGGTATTGAGCCAGTGAAGTACGGATACCACCAGATAGCTTCTTGATGATCTTGCACTGCGCTGCACCACCCACACGAGATACTGAAATACCTGGGTCAACGGCTGGACGTAAGCCTGCGTTGAATAGTTGAGTCTGTAGGAAAACCTGACCATCGGTAATCGAGATTACGTTGGTTGGTACGAATGCCGATACATCGCCTGCTTGAGTTTCAATGATAGGAAGCGCCGTTAATGAGCCTGTTTGGCCTTTTACTTCACCGTTAGTGAACTTCTCTACATACTCTGCATTGACTCGTGCTGCGCGTTCTAGCAGGCGTGAGTGAAGGTAGAATACGTCGCCAGGGAAGGCTTCACGACCCGGTGGGCGTTTAAGTAGCAATGAGATTTGGCGGTATGCGACCGCTTGTTTGGACAGGTCATCGTAGATGATCAGTGCATCTTCACCACGGTCACGGAAGTATTCGCCCATGGTACAACCCGCGTAGGGTGCTAAGTATTGAAGCGCTGCTGATTCTGATGCTGATGCGACAACTACGATAGTGTTCTTAAGCGCGTCGTGCTCTTCGAGTTTGCGAACCACGTTAGCGATGGTTGATGCTTTTTGACCAATCGCCACATACACACATTTAATGCCTGAGTCTTTTTGGTTGATGATAGCGTCGATTGCTAATGCTGTTTTACCTGTCTGACGGTCACCAATGATCAGTTCACGTTGACCACGACCGATAGGCACCATGGTATCTACCGCTTTGTAGCCAGTCTGAATAGGCTGGTCTACAGACTTACGTTCAATTACACCAGGGGCAATCACTTCTACAGGGTCAAGACGGTCACAACTTACTGGACCTTTACCATCAATTGGCTCACCTAGAGTGTTTACTACACGGCCCAGAAGCCCATTACCGACTGGGACTTCCAAGATACGCCCAGTGCCTTTTACTTTCATGCCTTCAGAAAGGTCAATGTAAGGACCCATTACCACCGCACCAACAGAGTGGGTGTCTAGGTTAAGTGCAAGTGCGTATTTGCCACCAGGTAGTTCAATCATCTCGCCTTGCATCACGTCTGCAAGACCGTTGATGGTGATGATGCCATCACGAACCGATACGATAGTGCCTTCGTTGCGAGCTTCAGTGCTCACGTTAAACTGCGAGATTCGTTCTCTAATTAGATCACTAATTTCATTTGAATTTAATTGCATTTTATTACCTATCTCGCGTGAAGTTGATTAGCTAATCGGCTTATTGATGTGTTCAATGAACCATCGATAACGGTTTCACCCGCCTTGATGACAATCCCACCGACCAGTGAGTCGTCAATCACCTGTTCTAATTCAACCTGACGCTCTAATTTCTTCTCAAGTGCAGCCGTTAATGAGGTAACTTGACCTGATGTAAGGCATTCTGAGCTGGTGACAGTGACAGGAATTACACGTTCATGTTCGTCCTTCAGCTCGCTGAACAAGCTAAACAAGTCTTTTACGACGGAAAGGCGACCATTCTCAGCCAACACTCGAATTAGGTTGATAACGTGTTCATCAACCAACCCTTGGCAAACGTGAATGATGAGATTGGCGAGCTGTTCAGTTTGTTGGGCGCTTGCCCCTTCTGCTGAGATAATCTGATCAGCGATCGCTTCTTCTTCCGTTACTGCCACAAGAATTGAAAGCATCGAGTGCCACTCTTGTAACTTGTTTTCACCCAAAGCAAAGTCGAATGAGGCTTTGGCGTAGGGATGAGCAATATTGGTGTAATCTGACATACTGCCTCCGCTTACAGTTCGCTAATGAGTTGGTCAACTAACGCTCGGTTCGTTTCTGAATCTAGGTTTTTGTTGATCAGTTTCTGTGCACTTTGAATAACAGCGTCTGCCATGTCTGCCTGAAGTTCACGACGTAACTTTTGACGCTCACTTTCTAGTTCGGCTCTGCCTTGCTCTAAGATGCGAGCTTTTTCTTGCTCTGCTTCTTCGTGCGCTAAGCTGATGATTTCATTGCGGCGTTTTTTGCCTTGTTCAATCAGTTCAGTGACGTTGCGTTTTGCATCTTCGACAATTTGTGCGCCATTGGATTTTGCTAGTTCTAGCTCTTTCGCTGCATTCTCTGAATGGCGTAAACCATCAGCAATTTCTTTTTGGCGCTCGTCTAACATTGCGGTGAGAGGGGGCCATACATATTTCATGCATAGCCAAACAAAAATCACGAATGAGATTGCTTGCCCGAACATGCTTGCATTTAAGTTCATACCTTCCTCGCTAAATCTTGATTAATTACAAATTGATCTTTTCAAAGCTTTTTGATTAAGCCACGGCGAAGATGATGTATAGACCGATACCAACACCGATCATTGGTACTGCATCCACAAGACCCATCATGATGAAGAATTGAGTACGAAGCATTGGAGTAAGGTCTGGTTGACGAGCAACACCCTCAAGGTATTTACCTGCCAAGTTACCAATACCTGACGCTGCACCTGCCGCACCTAAACCAATCAGTAATGCACCTGCTACATATAAAACTGCGCTTACGATATCCATTTGTATCTCCGATAAATAATTTGTTAGTTAAATTTTTAGTTATTAATTAGTGGTGTTCTTCTGTTGCCATACCTAAATAAACAACGGTCAGTACCATAAATATAAATGCTTGTAAGAATACGATTAATATGTGGAATAGTGCCCAAGGAACACTCAGTGCCCATTGCATCCACCATGGCATTAATGCGATAAGAATAAATATCATCTCACCTGCATACATGTTTCCGAATAATCGTAAGCCTAGTGATATAGGTTTTGAAATTAATGTTATTAATTCAAGAACTAAGTTAACAGGGTATAAAAGAGGGTTATCAAATGGCTGAGTAGTAAGCTCTTTGATAAAGCCTTTCAATCCTTTATTTTTAAATGTATAAGTCAACAGTAAGATAAATACACCGAGTGCCATCGACATTGGAATATTTACATCCGCCGTTGGTAGATCTCTAAAGTGTTCTAGACCCATTGCACGACTTAATGCTGGTATGAAATCTATTGGTAATAAATCGACCGCGTTCATCAACAACACCCAAACAAAAGTGGTTAATGCCAGTGGTCCTATTAATTTATCCTCCGCTTGAAAAATCTCTTTTACTAGGTTGTTTACAAAATCAAATATCAGTTCGATAAAACATTGAAATCGACCTGGAACACCGCTGGTGCCCTTGGTCACTACGTATCGAAACGCTCCAATAAACAGTAAACCCGTAATCCAAGATACCAACATCGAGTCGATGTTGAACGCCCAGAAACCATCACCTGTAGTTAAGAAGGTTAAGTGATGCTCTATGTATTCGTGAGCGGTAGTTACTTGATCCATACTACACGTACTCCGATCTTGTAGAGGCAGTAATAAATGGTGTTAAGAAGTACCCAACCATCGTGAGAATATATGCGTACAATATTACTGGGTTATCCAATTTGAAAAACTGGAATGCCAAGATAAACATTAAGAACGTATAAGTTATTTTCACGACACGACTCATTTGCATTAAGTCACGTAAACTATAATTAGGGTTCTTGCGCACCTTTAGGCTTGCATATATAAAACCAAACAGCGGAGGTAGCATCGCAATAACAATGCCCAAAGCCGATGATTCCATATCTACTTTATTACCAAAAAACACTTCATATAAAACTACACCGACGGCTAATACTATTTGGCAGAGAACAACTCTTTTAGCAGCAACAAGAATGTCACCACTTATCCCGTTAAGCCTCATAATAAAACCTTATATTTAACAGTGTAAGCTCATATAAAACACAGTTTGAATATGTCTTGCTACTCGCATTTACTTGTTAATAAAACTTTGCTTGTTAACAAAGATATAATCTTGCTGGTTTTATATCTCCTGACGAAATAGAACGATATAAACTAATTCGCTCTCGTTTCGACAAAATATAAACTACGCCTAAAATTATGTGATCAAAACGACAAATATCGACATCAATAATTCCATTTTTGAAATAGGTGCTTTTCATTTATGAAAGTAATAATTCTGTCACTTTAATCATGAATATTTCAGATGCTTTATTGATAACTTGAAGTATTAAGAATTGCCTGAATAATTCAGAGTCACGATAAGTGAGGTTAAGGTGGTTAATTTATACTTTTCATGCACTTAAAGATTGTTTCCACAAGGGTAAGAGTCGGGCGATAGATGTGTGATTTCTTCACTATTTCGTTATTTATAACGAGCAGCGTGCGTTTATTTACGCAGAAATATATATTTTTTATCTATTACTCATGAAGCGTGGAAAAACTGTGTCACATCAATGGTTATCCACGTTTTTGTTACTCATTGAGGTATTTATTGCCGGTTATATTGGAAGGTGAGGGGAAGAATTGAGAGTGTTAAAACCGTTTTTATGAAGTCCAAACCTTACTTCATAGCCCGTTGATTGTGGTTGATGAGAACAGATAAAGCGTATTCTGAAGTAACAAGTGGCGGTGACGCACTGCCACTTGTTAAATTTTGCTTATGGCGCTTCATAACTTAGATATTGAATACACAAATCATGAAATGCTTGCGCTTGGGGTGAGATCGTACGGTCAGATAGTCGGAATATCCCAATTTGACGCTGTAAAGGCGGGTCGATCAAAGGAATCCACACCAAACGTGTTTCATTGGTTGGGAAAGCAAGCTTAGGCAGTGTGGTTACCCCAATGCCTAATTCCAACACAGAAAATAGAGAAGTGATGTTTTCTACCGAATACAGGGCTTGCTCGCTGAGCATACGTGCAGGTGTTGGATCGAGTAGGGTACAAGTCCCGTTGCGAATGAACGGCTGTTTTAACAAAGTTTGCCATTCTATGCCCTCGGATTGAGCGGCAATTGGGTTGTCCTTTAAGCAGACCACACCGATAGGATCGGAAAGAAGTGGAGTGAAGTCGATACTCTCTTCTTCTAAATGGGAAGTATTGCCTAGGGCGACATCCACTTCTCCAGAAAGTAATCTTGCTTCTACACCTGCCGCATTATCATCAATCAGGCTCACCTCAACGTTTGGGTATTGCTCACAAAAGGCCCCTAACACGCTAGGGATCAATTTGGCTGCAACCGACGGCACGCTCGCTATTCGAACTCTTCCTTGTTGCCCAGCCGCCGCTGCACGCAAGTCATTGTCTAGTGCTTTGTAAACATTCAAGAATTGGATAATTTTTGGTAGGCATATTTCACCGAAAGGTGTCAGCGTAGATTTATTGCCTGTTTCAAACAGTGGCTGACCGAGTATTTTCTCAAGCTCTTTTATCGAAGTAGACAGTGCCGCCTGAGAGCGATTAGCTCGGTGAGAAGCCGCTCGAAATCCACCTTCTTCGACGACTAAAACAAAATGTTTTAACTGTTGTAGCTTAATACTCATGACTTCGATCCCTCTCTAGCCCTTGCTATACCTTACTTTTTGCAAGGTGATAGATTTTACTTATCAAATGCACAAAATTTACCGTTAGATTTATCAGGCGTCAAGGTGCAGTATTTAACCATCTTGAAACATAGTTGTTACAAAGTTGGATGGAATCGTGAACGCACAAACTAAAAAACACCCAGTAAAAACCGCTCTTTTTGCTTCAAAAGCACCACTAGAGTGGGCAATCGTTAATAACGGCACTCTATACACGGCTCAGATTCCAATTGATGAAACGGGCGCAGTCGTAGAAGGCGGTATTGAAGCGCAAACGCGTCAGACTTTTAACAACCTTGTTCATACCTTGGAGTGTGCAGGCGAATCGATGGATTCTGTGCTGCAGGTTCTGATCTACGTGACTGACCGTGAGTACCTGAAAACGGTAAACAGCGTATACGGAGAATACTTCAACGCACCTTATCCAAACCGTGCAGCAGTCGTTGTTGCAGGGCTAGCTAGAGAAGAGATGTTGGTTGAGTTCGTGGTTTATGCATCGGCGTCTCAACCTGAATAAATGGACTGTGAACTGAGGCAATCAGCGAATCAAAGCTGTTTGTCTATGCAGATCTTTATTGATACAAGCGAATGGTTTTACGTCTAGATACAAAATTAATACTTATTCTCTATATAAATTAACAATTTATTAATTAATCCGATGGTTGCCAGACTCAACCGCAACCTAACGTTACAAGGACAGAATGATGACTCAATTACAGAATGTTCAAGCAGAAAACGCACTTTATATTGGCGGCGAATGGCAAGCGGGTGTAAGCACCGTTGCGAACATTAACCCATCAGACATTTCTGAAAACATTGGTAACTTTGCACAAGCAAGTGCAGAGCAAGTTCAACAAGCGATTTCAGCGGCAAAATACGCTCAACCAGAGTGGGAAAAAACACCGATTGAACGCAAGCAAGCCGTGCTTCAAGCCATTGGTGATGAGCTGATTGCCCGTTGTGGTGAGTTGGGTACTTTGCTTTCTCGTGAAGAAGGTAAGCCTTTTGCTGAAGGTCGTGGTGAGATTTACCGTGCAGGTCAGTTCTTCCAATACTTTGCGGCTGAAGTGCTACGCCAAATTGGTGACAACGCAGACTCAGTACGACCTGGCGTTTCTGTTGAAGTGACTCGTGAGGCGGTAGGCGTAATCGGCATTATCTCACCTTGGAACTTCCCGACTGCAACTGCTGCTTGGAAGATTGCTCCAGCGCTTGCCTTCGGTAACAGCGTTATCTGGAAGCCAGCCAACCTAACACCAGCAAGTGCCGTTGCGCTTACTGAGATCATCCACCGCCAAGGTATCCCAGCAGGTACGTTCAACCTTGTTCTTGGTAGCGGTTCAACGGTTGGTGATGCGCTGATCAACTCTAAAGAAGTGAACGGTGTCAGCTTTACTGGTTCTGTTGATACAGGTCGTAAAGTAGCAGCAGCTACCGCGCCAAATTTCGTTCGTTGCCAATTGGAAATGGGTAGTAAGAACGCGCTGGTTATTGCTGATGATGCAGACATTCAAACCGCAGTTGAAGCGACCATTGCAGGTTCTTTCTCTGGTGCAGGTCAAAAATGTACAGCGTCTTCTCGTCTCGTGGTTATGGATAGCGTTCACGACCAATACGTTGAAGCACTGATTAAACGTATGGGCGAGCTGAAAGTGGGTCACGCATTAGAAGAGGGCGTGTTCATGGGCCCTGTTGTTGATGGCAACCAGCTTGAAGCGAACCTAGGTTGGGTTGAGAAAGCGCGTCAAAGCGGTGGTGAGCTGGCATTTGGTGGTGAACGCTTGAGCATGCAACACGAAGGTTTCTACATGTCTCCAACGTTGTTCTTGAACACTAAGAACGATTGGGAAGTGAACCAAGAAGAAGTATTTGCACCGATGGCAAGCGTGATTCGAGTAGCTGACTTAGATGAAGCGATTGCAACCACTAACGACACTCGCTTTGGCCTAACAGGCGGCATCATCACTCAAAGCCTACGTACTAGCGCACTGTTCAAGCAACAAGCACAAACAGGCTGTGTGATGGTCAACCTACCAACTGCAGGTACCGATTACCACGTACCGTTTGGCGGCCGCAAAGAGTCTAGCTTCGGTCCTCGTGAGCAAGGTCAATACGCGAAAGAGTTCTACACAGTAGTTAAGACGGCTTACCAGCGTCCTTACTAATCGGCTCTATATAAGAATTGGATAGCTGAAGACATTAAGTCCCTCGCTATCCAGCTATCGAATTGGCCTGATTCTCAGAGTCAGGTCAACATTCAAACCTAATCAGAAATAACAGTAGATAAGTGATTTAACCCTTTTTTGAAAACATGTTACTTGAGCGTTTTTTCAAAACCGAGCTAGAACACTGAGCTTTCAATAGGAGTGGTTATGTACCAGCAACGGATTGTTATAGATGGATTGCAATACTGCAATTGGAACAGAGAATATTTCCAAACACTAAAGGCGAGCGGCGTTACAGCAGTTCACGCTACCGCGGTTTACCACGAGACAGCTCGTGAAACCTTATCTCGCTTTGCAGAGTGGAACTTAAGATTCGAGCAGAATGCAGACCTTATCATGCCGATTCACTCAATGGCTGATGTTGAGACTGCAAAAGCGACCGGCAAAGTCGGTATTTTCCTAGGCGCTCAGAACTGTTCTCCAATCGACGATGAGATTGGTCTTATCGAAGTGATGCGTAAGCAGGGTCTATTGATCATGCAACTGACGTACAACAACCAGAGCTTATTAGCGACGGGTTGTTACGAGAAGAACGACACCGGTATTACTCGTTTCGGAAAACAAGCCATCGAAGAGATGAACCGAGTGGGCATGATCATCGATATGTCTCACAGTGCAGAACGCTCAACACTTGAAGCGATTGACTTGTCTTCTCGCCCTATTTGTATCAGCCACGCGAACCCGACGTTTGCTCACGATGCACTGCGCAACAAATCAAACGATGTGATTAAAGCACTCACCGCTCGTGGTGGCTTAATCGGATTCAGTTTATACCCATTCCACCTACCTAATGGTAGCCAATGTACCTTGGAAGACTTCTGCCAGATGGTTGCGACTACTGCTGACATGGTAGGCGTTGAACATCTGGGTATTGGCAGTGACCTGTGTTTAAACCAACCTCAAGCCGTTCTTGAATGGATGAGAAATGGTCGTTGGTCTAAAGCGATGGACTACGGTGAAGGCTCGGCAAGCAATTCAGGTTGGCCTGATGCCCTGCCTTGGTTCTGTGGTAGTTCAGGTATGGAAAACATATATAACGGATTGATGCGTCACGGCTTTAGCGAGTCTGAAGCTGGACAAGTCTTAGGAGAAAACTGGTTTAACTTTTTGAAAGATGGCTTAGAGCCTCACAGCCAAAGTTAAGCTGCGCTTCTTACTAATAAGCATCTAACGAGCAGTCTGCTAAACACGTTCACTTAGTGAGAATTGCTTCATCAAATTCACAATTTAAAAGGAACAACGGTCTATTTCGCAACGCGGTAACCCAAACATGGATTAGCCTGCCCAACACAAAAAATAATAGGGCAGGTGTTAAATACACCCTTGTAGTCATCATTTTTATGACAGCTGCAAAGAAACCTCTGGAGTCAGAGTATGTCTGATTTAACCAATAGCGTGAAATCTCCAAGCTTAAATGCGGGTCAAGCACACACAACACGTAATGCAAAAAACAACACAAACCAGTCTGAATCTACGTCAGACAAATTAGGGTTATCCAACCCAGCACTTTGGTACAGCGGCGGCTTTATCGCTCTGTTCGTGACACTTGCTTTATTTGACGGCGAGCTACTATCAAGCCTAGTAAACACAGGCTTTGCGTGGTCGGTAAAAGTATTCGGTCCTTACTGGCAAATGCTTCTTCTTCTGACCTTTCTTATTGGTCTTGGCCTAGCGGCAGGGCGAACAGGTAAGGTTATCCTTGGCGGCATCGCGAAACCTGAAATGGACGGCTTCCGTTGGATGGCGATCATCTTCTGTACGTTACTTGCAGGTGGCGGTGTATTTTGGGCTGCAGCAGAGCCGATTGCTCACTACGTTAGTCCACCACCATTGTACGGTGCGCAAGAGAACGCACAGCAAGGTGCGGTGAACGCTTTATCACAATCTTTCATGCACTGGGGGTTCCTAGCATGGGCAATCGTAGGCAGCTTAACGTCTATTGTGGTTATGCACCTTCACTACGACAAAGGCTTACCGCTTAAACCTCGTATTTTACTTTACCCGGTATTGGGCGAGCGTGCACTGAAAGGTCACACCGGTGCTCTGATTGATGCATGTTGTATTGTCGCGGTAGCGGCGGGCACCATTGGTCCAATCGGGTTCTTGGGCTTACAAGTTAGCTATGCACTGAACGCACTGTTTGAGATTCCAGATGGCTTCACAACGCAGCTTATCATCATCTTGTTCGCTATCGTTCTATACACAATGTCGGCACTCAGCGGTCTAAACCGTGGAATGCAAATGCTAAGCCGATACAACGTGATTCTGGCGATGGCATTGATGGTTTACATCCTGATCTTTGGCCCTACAAACTTTATCTTTAACGGCTACATTCAAGGTGTAGGCAGCATGATCGATAACTTCATCCCAATGGCAACATACCGTGGTGATGAGGGGTGGTTGAGCTGGTGGACCGTGTTCTTCTGGGGTTGGTTCTTAGGTTACGGCCCAATGATGGCAATCTTCATCGCACGTATCTCTCGCGGTCGTAGTATTCGCCAATTGGTTTCAACCATCAGCTTAGTAGCTCCGTTTGTTACTTGTTTCTGGTTCACGATTGTTGGTGGCTCAGGTCTTGCGTTCGAAATCGCAGATCCAGGCAGCGTAAGTAAAGCGTTCGAAGGCTTTAACTTACCAGGTGCTCTGCTAGCGGTAACTCAGCAGCTTCCAATGCCGATGCTTATCTCTATCTTGTTCCTGATCTTAACCACGATTTTCATCGTAACGACTGGCGACTCAATGACTTACACCATCAGTGTTGTAATCAGTGGTGAGACAGAACCGAATGCAATCATCCGTACTTTCTGGGGCGTGATGATGGGCGTAACAGCGTTGATTCTGATTTCGCTAGGCTCTGGTGGTATTTCAGCGCTGCAATCGTTCATCGTAATTACAGCGGTTCCGGTGTCCTTAATCTTACTGCCATCGCTTTGGAATGCGCCTCAAATCGCAATCAAGATGGCGAAAGAGCAGGGTCTATAAAGAAACTGCTGAAAAAACGTTCTCTAAAAATGTAAGAGAAACAAGGTATCAGCCTTTGAAATTAGGCTGATACCAGATTCCGAAAGGAAGAGAAAACCCGTACTGGTGAAGATACATCGGGCGGCAAACTATTTAGGTCAAGAGATCTAGTCAGGACAAATAATAAGGGGTGAGTTCGCTTACTCCAATAACGTGAAAGCTAACCAACATACTGTCGCTATAAATGCTTCAAAAGACAGCAACGATCGGTTCTGAATGGCTAGCAAAACCCTTATAACTACAAAGGTGGTGAGCAAAATGGATGCACATCGTTCTACCTACACTGAATCAGCACTACGTGACGCAACGGTCGTCATGGCACCGGAAAGACTAGGTGCTATGCACCAAACGCGTATCAGCTTCGTAAGAACTTTGATTCGCAAAATGGCGCAACAGCAATGGAAAGTGACTAAGCATGAGTGGCAATTAGACCCTCAAGGATTTGGTCATGTTATCTATAAGCTAGAGACGCCGAACCATGTTTATCATTTGGTTGTTTTTTGCGATGAGATTGCAGACGACGAGCGAAATGACCGTGTAATTGCTGAAAAGTGGGACGTAACATTTGCTTTGGTTCTTGGCGATGTGGATGTCGCTCTACTTGAGAGACTTCGTGCGAATGTACCGCTACAAGAAGCAGGCCGTAACCCTAACAATGTGCTCGTTCTAGCGCGTGCCAACAAAAGTGTCCGTGTGTTCGAACACATAGTGAGTCACTTGGCTAAAGGGGTTCAGCCAACGCCAAAAGAGTTAGCTGAAGTGGGCTACATCCTGAGAACGACTGCGGTTTATGGTAATGGTAAGTTCGGTATCGCTGACTTCAAAATTCTAGAGAAGAACCCAGATTTCAATCAGTCGTTCAGTGCGCAAATGTGTGCGGTATATATGCTGCGTGAATTCAGCCTGGATTGGGTTCATTACCTAGCAGAGCAACAAGGTGGTGAGCAAGCTGCGACTTTACATCGAGGTTTACAACGTTACCTGGGTGTAGGGAATGCGACAGGTTTAGGTATGGCGCCATACCTGATTAACCACCCAAGTATTGTCGATCAATGGATGACAACCCGTGAGCATGCTCTATCTGACGTGCTAGCTAATCAGACCGACAATAGCTTAGTTGAGCCATTGCGCTCACTAGTGAAAAAAGCAGTCTGTCACCTAGAGCAGGTGGTGACCATCAACGAAACCCAACAAGAGTTAAACAAAGCTGCTGTCACTGAGTTGAAAGCGGCAGAGCAAACGTTAGATGCTTCAGTCAACCGATGTGAAACATGGGGTGAATTTGTCGAGCAATCTAAGCACATGAGTATGGAAGCCCAAGAAATCCTTATTTCATGCTTGATGGAATTGTACCCAGAATTAGTGGACGCCCATCAGGAGCAGATGAATTGTAGCGAGACATTGTCACTTCCTAGCGGTAAGAAGATACAAGATCTGTTGGTGATCTTAGAAGAGAAGTACCGCTGGGCAATCACAACCGATTTTACTAAAGCAGAAAACAACTACTGGTTCTGGTATCGCTCACAAGACAAAGAAGAGCCAAGGCTCGGTGTTCGAGGCGAAGAGCTTGGTGAAGAGCGTGAATTGCCGTTAGATATCGGTCGTCAAGCTTACCGCTTGTACCACGCTTTATTGCAGTTTACTCCAGAGCTCTCATTAGCCGAGTTCTTAGTAAAACAGCCACAGCATCGTGCTATAGCGCGCCGGGTATGGACGCTGGGTAACAAAGCGATGGGCGACATTCAAATGAATGTGCTTCATAAAGAGTCGCTGCCGATGCATCTGTTACGTTGCAAGTTAGCGATGTTTGGTGCAACTAAGTTTGATCCGCGCTCTGATCGTTGGGTTCGCGTGACCTTCTTCCAAGGTGCGCCGTTGCTTGACGAAATTAATCAGGACGAGTGGGTATTCCCACTGTTGCCGAGTGAAGCGGAGCTAGCTGGCTCACATAACGTTCCTACACATATCAATGCTCAACATGGAGGTAAATCGCTATGATCGTTTCTCACAATGAATTGGTCGCGGCCGTCAACAAAGCCTTTTTAGGGATGCGCCGTACATGTGGTGAAGCCGATGTGATAGCGAACATGGTGGCTGATTTGCAAATGGTAGGCTTGGATGGTGTGCGTCATTTTAATAATGCGAGCAACTTTATCGGCCTAGAGGACGACTGCCCAGTTGATATTCAATTGACAAGCGATAACACGGTCGAAGTTGACTTACATAAGGCAAGTTTGGCGTGTCACCTTCCTGTCGTGATGGATTACGCGATTGAAAAAATGGTCGGTAATAAATCGCTTAAGATTGAGCTAAACAACTGCCATAACCGCTGGTTAGCCTACAGTGAGCTTGTAAAACTAGCAGCGAAAGGTATTGCGTGTACTGCACGTTGGGACAATGGCTCAAACCCTAAGAGCACCTTGTATGTGCTTAACCGTGGTTGCGTTGCTCCAGAGCTGTTTTTATCAGATTTGCCTCTGACATCGGACGAACATATCCATAATATGACCATCGAACTTTCCGTCCAGGATTTCGATATCGAACGCTTGTCAGATGGCTACCAAACACATGTCAGGTCTGAGTCGTTGTTTAAGACACAAGAAGAGGCGTGGCGTGATGGCATTGAGGTCAATGACGCAGAGTGGGCGACACTAAAAGAAACGGCCACTGCGATTCTGGTTGAAAATAGCCAACGTTCAATTCAAGGGGCAGGAGAGCTAGTCGCCTCATAGCGGATTGAACGTAGCGCAACATAAGCATCAGATAACACCAAAAGAGCTTAACGTATCCTCACCTCGTTAAGCTCTTTTTATTTTCCTGTTTCTTTTTTCTCATTCCTTGATAAAGCCTCAAAAGGGGCTGTTTTGACACAGGTTGTTACGATACGAACACTCCTTGAGCGATCAAATGAAGTACCTTCACATTCATGCTAAACAAACGGTTTCATTTACGAGCTACTATGCGTATCTTGCTACCTATGCGTGCCATAGGGCGCCACTTTTATTCGTACCGATGACATTAGAATCAGATAAAAAGGAATGAAGCGTGCAAGCTAAGTTTATAGATGGAACCACCCTGTATCGTCAGCACTATTTTGAACTACCACTCGATTATCAAGCGAAAGATGGACAGCAGATTCAAGTCTTTGCTCGTGAAGTTGTCGATCTAGCTAAAGACAGCCAAGAGCTCCCATGGCTTATCTACTTTCAGGGTGGCCCAGGCTTTCCTTCACCACGTGTGAGTGGGGAATCCGGTTGGATGAAACGCGCGTTACAAAACTACCGCGTTCTGCTTCTTGATCAGCGCGGCACAGGTAATAGCACGGTAATTAGCCATGAAACTTTGGCGCATCTGTCTCCAGAGCAACAAGCTGAATATCTAACGCATTTCAGAGCTGACAACATTGTTCGTGATGCGGAAGCGATTCGTGAAAAATTTGGTGTTAAGCAGTGGTCGACAATTGGCCAGAGCTTTGGTGGCTTTTGTACTCTAAGCTACTTATCGCTATTCCCACAAAGCTTGCAACGCTGCTATGTAACTGGCGGTATCCCGTCGATTGAACGTGAAGCTGACGATGTCTACCGCGCGACCTATAAGCGTGTTGAAGATAAGAACAGAGCCTTCTTTGCTCAATTCCCACAAGCACAAGCCATGTGCCGTGAGATCTCTGATTATCTGGTTAACAATGAAGTGAAGCTACCAAACGGTCAGCTATTTACGGTTGAACAGTTCCAATTGATTGGCATTAACCTTGGTGCTGGCGAAGCAAACCTTCCTATGTACTTCACATTAGAGAGTGCGTTTGTTGAAGCTAATGGTAAAAAGCAGCTGAGCTACAGCTTCCTAAATCAAATGCAACAAGAGCAGGGTTACCTAACCAATCCAATCTATGCCATTTTGCATGAATCGATCTATTGCCAAGGGACAGCATCAAATTGGTCGGCTCATCGAGTTCGCGAGCAGTATCCTCACTTTAACTATCAATCGGGTGGGGAATTTTGGTTTACTGGCGAGATGGTCTACCCATGGATGTTTGATCAACTAGAAACACTGAAGCCACTGCGTGAAGCGGCGAATATCTTAGCTGAGAAATCGGATTGGGGCACTTTGTACAACGCAGAGCAGCTTAGCAAGAATACCGTGCCTATGGCGTGTGCTGTTTATGCCGACGACATGTACGTTGAACTGGATTACAGCCGTGAAACACTGGCGAACATTCCAAATTCAAAAACGTGGATCACTAACGAGTATGAGCACAACGGCTTACGAGCAGACGGTGAAAGAATCGTAGATAAGCTGATGACCATGGTTGAAGCGTTAGAGAATCTGCCAAAGTAATCAAGCTATCACTGCTCGAAATAAGAGACGTTAAAAATTTGGAACGTTAGAAAAAAGAAAACGCTGCATCCGTGCAGCGTTTTTGTTAGGTCATCGAACTATTCGATTTAAGGAACTAGGAGGGGTAGCTCAATAAGCCATTAAGGTTGGATGACGATATCTTGATGTTCTGTTGTGGTTAAGCAGGCGCGATTTTGTTCGATAAGTTGAGCCGCGTAAGATGGGGTCACAGCTTGAATCTCGCCTTTCGAACGAATGGTCAGTGCTTCCCAAGCTTGATCACGATATTTGCCTGTCTGTGTGTATTCAATAAGTACTCTCATGATTCTTCCATTCGTTGTGTGGTTAACGTGCTACTAACATTAGCGCCATTATCGTCGTTACACACCTGTTAAAAATGGAACATAAGATTAACCAAATGAGAATGGTTGCAACTTGAAAATATCTACAAATTGCACTTATCAGCACTCGAGCTTATTACTCTAAATCGCTATTCATCCGGATAGAGTGTTGAGAATGGGTAGCAGTGGTAAGTTGTACCTGAAGGAAATTGAAGCATAAAAAAACGCTGCACAAGGCAGCGTTTTTTCAAAATTCATTTGGACGACAGATTAGTTGTTTTCTAAGCCAACAATCTTGCGTGCAGACATTACTGCGCTGTCTAAATCGGTCAATCTACCAGCACTTGCTGGACCAAGAACGGATGAATACAAAGCCAACTGCTTCTCAAATGATAGATCTAGATGGTTATATAGATTTTGGCGGATTTGAGCGTGTTGCTGTGGTTTCGCGCTCGATAGACCTTCCAACGTATCGTAGATGAGTGTAGTTGTATCCATATCAGTCCTTAGTAACTCATTATAAAATTTTGCGTATTATGCACTTGGTGTCATCTTTGTTCTGCGAGATTGATCGCATTATGTGCAAGTCTGCTTAATTGTGTAATCAGTTAGTTATAATTGTGTTGTAGTGACAAAGGGCGTCTAACAGCGCAAAAGAAAAGGAGACACTCAGGTCTCCTTTTTTCTAGCTTCGATAAATTGAGCTAATGCTACCGGATGTTTATGGTGTTATCTCTTCGGTCATACATGTCCGGCGTAGTATGTAAGCCGCCAGCGTAACCCGCTGCTTCTAGAGTTTCTCTCACTTCTCGAACATGCTCTGCGGTGACCGGCTCGTCTCTATCACCTAGATGCAATCGGACGAAAGTGATCAGTTCAGCTAGCCTTTGATCTGATAAGACATCTTCAAAGCTCGCCATTGGCATGAAGTTTCTGTCTTTATCGAGATACGTAGGCTGTAAGCCCCTTACTGTTACCGCAATGGTGTTGAATGGGTCGCTGTGCATGATGATGCCATTGTTCAACAGGGTAGGAGCGATAGGGTCTCGCCCTTTACCATCGTCACCATGACACGCACCACAGGTTTGGCGATAAGTCGTGTAGATCTCGGCGGCGTATGACTCTTCATCAAAGCCTTTCGGCTCTAACGGTACCGCGTCACTACTTATGGTGTTGTTGGTATCACCACTGAGTAAGTAGTACGACATTGATTCAATATCTTCGCGCGTCATCAAACTTAGGCTGTTTTTAACTACGTCAGCCATACCAGCAAAAGCCGTCCCTTTGTCTGAGTGACCTGTGTGTAGGAAGTCGGTGAGTGTTTTCTCATCCCAGCCATCGATGTACAGCTCGTTTGCGGTGATGTCAGGTGCATTCCAACCATCGATTAAATTACCTTGGAAAATACGCTCCGGTATCAATGCTTGGGCAATGTTACGAGGCGTGTGACACTCAGAACAGTGACCAAGCCCTGCAACCCAGTATTTACCTTGTTGCCACTTCTCGACATCATCAACCTTGTCTTTGAGCTCCTCTGGTACTTGATAGTCGACGGGATCGGTATCCATGAATACGATATTCCAGCCAAGCAAACCTAGGCGAATGTTCGACGGGAACATCATGCTGTTGTCGTCATTGCGTCTTGGTACAGCAGTAATGGATTGCATGTACTCCCACAAATCGACCATGTCTTGGTCGGTCAGATATTGATACGAAGTGTAGGGCATAGCTGGATACAAGTAGCCATTCTTGCCTTTACCCGCAACCAATGCAGCTCTGAAATCTTCGAAATCATAGGTTCCAATGCCTTCCGTGTTATGAGGCGTTATGTTGGTTGAGTAAACAGTGCCGAAAGGGGTTACAAACGGCAGACCACCAGCAAAGGGTTCGCCTCCCTCTGCACTATGACAAGCGACACAGTCACCGGCATAAGCAAGATATTCTCCTCGCTCAACAGATTGAGCATCCAAGTTTGCAATTCTCTGCTGTTCAGCTTCTCCTGCATATCGGATATAGGCACCCAGAGCGAGTATCTCGTTTTCGGTTAGCTGGCTATGAAACGCTGGCATCAGGTTGTTCAAGCCATAGTTGATCGTATGTTGAATCTCTTCAATGCTGCCTCCGTGGAGCCATATGTCGTCGGACAGGTCTGGTACTCCTATTTGAGGGTTGGCAACGGAGCCGTCGGCATGACAAGAAGAGCAGTATTTAGTGAACAAGGTTTTGCCTAGTTCGACTTTGACCTCAGGTACATCAGTGTGGCGTTGATTCAGTGACGCTAAGTAGTAGGAGACTTTTGCCACTTCATCTGGACGCATGATTTCACTCCAACCCGGCATGGCACCGTTTCGCCCTTTGGCAATCGAGTGAATAATGGCTTCATCACTGCCACCATACAACCACTCTTGGTCGATCAAGTTAGGGAAGTGTTTTTGCCCTTGAGCGTTATCTCGGTGACAAGCGGCACAATGGGTTTGGAATAAGATCTGACCGCTGCTTACGATCTCAGGCACCTCTGCTAACCCAGCCAAAGTGGTTTCACTTGTTTGTGCAAACTGCTCATTGAGGGTCGTGGTAGGCGAACTGAGTTTATCGTCACTTTGCTGCCAATCGACTAAGCCTTCCCATTCACCAATCCCGGGGTATAACACGAGGTAGCCTGCGGAGAGAGAGAAAGCGACAGCATAACTGACAAACAGTAATTTAGGCGGCGGTGCGTCTTTCTCTTCAATGCCGTCAAAGGTGCCAACGGTGTGGTCCTCGTCGGCCTTGTGATTACTACGCCAGTATTTAACGACAACGGATACCATTAGAACAAAGAATATTATGGTTAAAAGTGCCGCCCATAAGTTCCAAAATGTGCTCATTGTGATACCTCCTGTGACGTATCTTTACCTAGGCTTTGCAGGTATCGAATTAAGGCTTCGCCTTTGGTTTTTCCTCTAACCTGTAGTCTTGCGTCACCAATTTCTTGGTCGGTATACGGAACACCTAGCGTACGCAATACCTCCATTTTCGCGCTGATATCATCCCCAGTGAGTGTTTGTTCAAACAGCCAAGGGTAAGAAGGCATGATAGAAGTAGGCACGACTTGTCGAGGGTTGATTAGATGTATCACATGCCATTGGTCAGAGTACTTTCTTGCTAAATTGGTTAGGTCAGGACCAGTACGTTTAGAACCCCACAAGTTAGGAAACTCGTAGATATCGTCTGCTTCTTGGTTTGGGCGTCCGTTACGTTTGATTTCTGGATCAAGAGGACGAACCATCTGCGTGTGACAGACGTGGCAGCCTTCGCTGATGTAGATATCTCGACCGGCTAGCTCGATAGCGGTTAACGGCACAGCGAGGCTGTTTTTAGCGATATCATCACCTCGAACGATGTTTGGGACCACCCAAACTACTAGTGAGAACGAGGCGACGACTACGGTGGTCAAAATTAGAATAACCAACGAGTGGGTAAAGTCTTTACTCATGATTTATGCCTCCCCATTTGCTGTACGTTTAACATCAAGCTCTGCTGGCATACGCACCGTTTTGTAAAGATTCAGTGCCATTAAGAACAAGCCAAGTACGAATAGAGCACCACCAAAGAAGCGTAGGAATAGCCAAGGTGCTTTGAAGTCCATAGCTTGCACAAAGCTGTATACGAGTTCGCCGTTGTCGTTTTGAGTGAGCCACATGTAGCCTTCACCAATACCCGCTACCCACAAGGCAATGGCGTAAATAGCCACACCTGCGTGTGCGAGCCAGAAGTGCCACTTGAGCATCCTTGGTGACCAAAGTTCGGTTTTGCCCCATAAACGTGGGATGAAGTAATAGAATACGGCGATACCCGACATCGCTACCCATCCGAGAGCGCCAGAGTGGACATGACCGATAATCCATTCGGTGTTGTGTGCAACCATGTTGAACCAACGAATAGCGAGCAGTGGGCCTTCGAATGTCGCTAAGCAGTAGTAGAGAATTGCCGAAAAGAAGAATAGGAGAATGTAGTCGGACTTAAGTTTCTCTTTGTTTTGCAGCAGAGTCATCGCGCTGTTAAACGCACCCGCCCAGGATGGTAACCAGAGGATCAGTGACATCACGATACCAATGTTTTGTACCCACACCGGAACGGAAGAATAGACGAGGTGGTGAGTACCCGCCCAAGTGTAGAAGCCAACTAAGCCCCAGAAGTGAATTACGGACAATCGGTACGAGTAGATAGGGCGGTCAGCCGCTTTGGGGATGAAGTAGTAGTTCATACCGATGACGCCAGCCGTCAGCAAGAACCCGACGGCGTTATGTCCCCACCACCATTGTACAATGGCGTCTTGAGCTCCGGCGAAGACTGAATAGGACTTCATTGCCGAAACGGGCATCGCGAGGTTGTTGACGATGAAGATCATCGCGATCACGATAATAAACGCTGCAAAGAACCAGTTTGCCACAAAGATGTGGTCGACTTTCCGTTTGGCTATTGTGCCAAAGAACAACACAGCATAAAGCACCCAAACAAGTACAATAAGTAAATCAATTGGCCACTCTAGTTCTGCGTACTCTTTTGAAGTGGTGTAACCCGCAGGCAGAGAGATGAGCGCCAGTAGCAACACAAGCTGCCAGCCCCAAAACACCATCCACGACAAGCTCTTGTTGAAGAGCTCACAATGCCCGGTTCGTTGAGCAATGTACAACGATGTCCCCATCAGGATATTGACGACAAACCCGTATATCACGCCAGAGGTATGTAAGGGACGAAGCCTACCGAATTGAAAGTACTCTGAGTCGAAGTTTAAGATGGGCCAATACAGCTGTGCGGCGAGAATCACACCGATGATCATGCCTAAAATAGCCCAGATTAAGGAGGCGATAATAAAGTACTTCACCACCTTAATGCTGTACTGCGTTGTCACTTGTTCCATAACAAGGCTCCTTGCCTAGGATATTTAATTGCTGATTGCGCTAGAGTCGCTCACCGAATTTGATTCGCTACCGAGGTTCGAATAGAAATAAGAAATATCGCGGATGTCTTGGTCCGAGAGCGTATCGGCTTGTTGCTGCATAAGAACCGCCAGTCCACTGGTTCTTTCTCTTGTTTGATAATCTTTTAACGATGAGATTAGGTAGCCCATTTTTTGCCCACGAAGGTTTGGGTAGGGGTCTTGTGTTGAAATGCCGTCATCACCATGGCAAGTCATACACACCTTGGCTTTTTGTTTACCTAATTCGAATTGTTCTTGGTTGATTTCAGCCGAAACAGGAAACATGACCAGCGTCAGTAAGAGGGGAGACAGTGCCGTCATGGGGTTAAACTTTCGCTTATTTAAACTCATTATCGATTCCCTTGATTATGAATTGAGTAAGTGACTTAAGAGAGTTAGACAATATAAGCTGGTGATATTTATAACGGCTCACAACAGTTAATTGGGCTCTTAAAATGACTTACGTTCGATTAAAGGTTATGCAGTGTCACGGAATATCGCTACTAAATGACTCATCTTTCTTGTCAATTTTATCAGTCACTACGTATTCACACGGGGAATTGGATTACTGAGGGAGTAAAAGAGCTCGTTTTATTTAGAAGACTCTGCCGATCGTCGCAATACGGTTTGAGCTAGGACGAGTGAATGTTTTAGGCAAATTAAGCCTTGGTTAGACGAGTCATACGCACAATTTGAACTAGACTCAAGTTAGTGACCTTTTTAAATGGAGTTTAAAATGAGAACTACTCTTCTTGTCTTCCTTTCCTTGTGCTCATTTCCCATTTTTGCAGCAGCAAATTTAACGGTGTTTGACCATTTAGGACAAAAACATGAGTTAAGCCGAGAGCAGCTACTTATGCTTCCTCAGAGTGAAATTGCCACTATTCTTCCATGGAGTGAAGGTAAGTCTGTTTATAGTGGGGTCACGTTGCAGGCTGTCCTTGCGACCATGGATTTATCGGTTTCCCCTAACGTTACTTTTATCGCGCTAAACGACTACAAGGTTTCGATTCCAAAGGAAGACTTTTATGACTATCAGCCGATAATTGCCATAAAACAGGACGGGGAGTTTATGTCGGTAAGAGACAAGGGACCGTATTGGTTAATCTATCCGTTGTCTTCTAGTCCAGAGCTGGACAACACTGATATACACTCAAAAATGATTTGGCAGATACGAGATATTCACTTGTAGGATATACTATGAAGAAAATGTTATCGCTGACTGCCATTAAAGTGGTTATTTTGCTTTCAGCTGCGGTTTTACTTACCGTGAATATCTACAGTGTTACAAGAATCAACGATATCAATAAGAGCTTTTCTAGCCGCCAGAATGAGGCTACTTGGTTCGTTTTTCAGTTGGTAAAGGAATATGCCAATTTTTTGATGGTTAGCCGTTCGGATAAGCTCGATTACGATGAGTTATGGTTGGCTTATGATATTACCTGGAGTCGTTTTGATATTCTGATCAACAGTACTGAATCGTCAAATTTTATTAAATCAGCGAACTTCAAAACCTATTTTTCGGCAGAATTTGAAAAGTTTAAGTCACTAGAGTCGTCCATTAAATTGGTTCGCCAGGGCGATCTTCCCCAAGAGTCCTTACAAAAGAAAATCGATATTTGCTACACCAGCTTGGTTGAATTTATCAATGAGAAATTTCGCCTCCAAAGCCCAGTTATTGAAGAAAATACCTCTATTGTTGATAAATTTGTTGTCGTTAATCGGGCGAGCAGTGCTTTTCTTGTTCTGGTTTTAGCTGCCATCGCTGTTGTCTTTTATCTGGATTTCTCAATTAAGAAGAAGCTCCATTCGACAGACTTTATTACTGGCTTTCGTAATAGAGTCTCTCTCATGCAGTTTATTAAAAATAGTTACCCTGAAGATAATACGTTCGACCTCTATTTTGTACGAATTAGAAATCTGAGTGAGATTAATCAAAAATATGGGCTTGAATATGGTGACTTGGTTGTGAGTTCTGCGGCAAAGTCTCTGACAGAAAAGGTTCCTGAAAGCACAATCTCGTTTCGTAGCAGTGGAAGTCAGTTTATATTTTTTATCCCTCAAGACCTGTACACGAGTGATGAGATACAGGAGAAATTCAACAGCGTACTCAAGGACTATATTTCTGCGGGGAATTTGGAGCTTATGATTGACGCAGTAGTCAGACACAAAAAGAACATCAGCTCTAAGGATATGATGGAGCTATTAACGACCATCCAACGCTAGCCTTCCGACTTTTTTGTATCAAAGAATCAACCTTCTCAACTCTTAGTGCCAACCTTTAGTCGTCTCGCTCTCACCGAAGGGGAGCTAACGTTTTGTGGGCACCATTATTAACGTGTATGCGATGCCTGTATTTCTTAAGGAGGAATACGATAGGTGCCTAGGCCTGTTAGTGTTTGAACAGTCAGGCTACTTTTACTATTTAAGAGAAGTGCAAATGGAAGCGGAAACGGGTTTGAGAGCACGCTCGTTTATATAAAGGTGCTGAAATTCATGAGAACTTTATTTGTGGTGTACTACCGCGATATTATCGTTCGACGTAGAGTCTTGAATAGGCTCGGGGTTTAAAATCGCTTGAGGGTTATGGTCTCGAACGAACTCAATAAATTCCAAGTACGTTAATGGCTGACTAAAATAGTAGCCTTGTATGAGGTCACAGTGCGCTTTTCTTAGGTAGTGATACTGTTCTATGGATTCAACGCCTTCCCCTACAACGAGCGTGTCACAAGAGTGCCCCAGGTTAATCATCGACTCGACCAATTTACGGTCGGCTTTGTCGTCTACCATATTATCGATAAAGCTTTTGTCGATTTTTAACTCATCTACAGGGTAGTGGAGAAGTTGGTTAAACGCCGTGTAGCCAGTGCCAAAGTCGTCGAGAGAAACCTTTAACCCTAAATTTCTTATGTTTTCAATAGTCTGCACAGTTAGCTTGGTGCTTTTCACGTAACTCGTCTCGGTAATTTCAATTATGATATTGGCTGGCGAGACTTGATAACGTTCGAGTACTTTACGGACATTGTCAGCGAAGTTACGATTGTAGAGTTCCATTGCAGATATATTAATAGAGAGGGTGCCTTTGTATCCGTGAATTTCTGCTAGCTCTTTGTAACTTTTAATAGCGGTAGTAATCACCCACATGTCGAGTCTTGATATTAGGTTACTCTTTTCCGCGACCGGAACAAACTCTTCAGGACCTGCATTGATATCAAATAAAGCCGGGCAGCGGATCAGACATTCGGCGCCATCAATTTGAAGTGTCTTAGCATTGAAAATTGGCATAAAGCGAATTTCAAAGTTGTCACTTTCGCAGCACTCTAATAGTCGTTTCTCGACAATGTCATGACGTTCTAGGGTGTGCAGCAATTCTTCACCGTAAACGATACGGCTTTCACCGTCACTATGTGCTTTGGCATTCGCTAACATTTCATCGATGCACCTGTGCCAAATCTCTTCGAACTTTGGTGTATCCATGGGTAACACGCCGGTTGCAAGTGACAATCTGAAACCATAATAATCAAGGAAGGTTGTGCCGGTGAGTGTGTTGTTGATGTTTTCTATTTCTTCGTTTATCGATTGATTTTGCCCCATTTCTAATATGGCAATGAACTGATTACCTCCAAGCCTTGCTACAGAGTAATCACTGCAATTAAAACCGAAGGATGATTGTTGGTTCTGCAAGGTTTCTCTCAGAGCCTTTGCCAGGTTTATCAGAACTTTATCTCCAACCTTAGCGCCGTAAAGGTCATTGATTTTACGAAAATCGATGATATCCCAACAAACAATAAAGCATCTTGGGTTTAATGCGCTTTTGTGGCGTACGCCGAGATGACGAATGAATGAACGCCTATTGGCTAACTTAGTGAGTTGGTCGAACTCCGCCTCAAATTTTAACTCGGTGAGAGAGTCGATATATGCATTCTTTAATCCATCAATCTCACTTTTTCCTGACGAGCGTTTGAAGTATCTGAGCTTAAGCCCACCGATGGATATTTCGCGCAATAGATCTTTAAGTGGGCGTACCAATTGGAAGCGTACGACCGAATGTACGATGAGCATGATAAAAAACAGGGTGCCTACCGAACCTAAAAAGGTTTGCTGGGCGAGTATGGTTTTAGCATGGTTGAATTTTTGCTCACGAATGTCGACTTGTGCGAGGAAATGTCGGCTGATCATTTGCACATTGATACTGTCTTTAGTCTGTTCGATTGAGTTGATAACAAACTGGGTATTCTCAGTGTTTTCTCTATCCGACGACGGTTCAATAGAAAGTTGCATGTTGTCGTCATCATTGTATTCAACGAGCAAGCTTGATAGCTGCTTTAGTGGACCATCTGCAATCAGGATGTATCGATTTGAACTGTTACTGGCTCGCTTATCTTGTGGGAGTAAGTATGGGTCGATGGCCTCAATGTAAGCGTATCTTAGCCCACCATTTACCGAGATGTATGAGAAACCTTTTTGAGACAGTTCAGATCGACTCACCAAAGAGGTGTAGATATCGAAGACGCGCTCATAAATGTGGTCAGGGATTTTCAGATCTTCGAACGGGTCAACTCGAAGTGTGGACAGTGTCAGATTGAATTTAGGGTCAATGATGTAAATATTCCGCTGACCAAATTGATTAACTTGGTTCTGGTTTAGAGTTCGGAGCACTCTTTTTTCTAAGAGAGACAGTGTTGTGTAATCCGTAGGGTTTTGAATGTAACGTAAGAATTGGAGAGACGAACCGATATCCCTTACTAACAACGATAACCCGAGCTGCTCATATTCAGCAGCAACAAGAGCGGTATTCACGTCAGATTGCACTTCATCCAAGTACATGTGCTTGGTATGGCTAGAAGCGAAATTGTAGATAATCACGCCAGCCACCGTAAATACAAATAACAGTGCGGGGGTAAGGACTAAATACAGCTTCTTTAATAGTGGCATTTATTATCTCAAACTATCAACGATACGATTACGGATTTGAAGGCTGTTGGGCTCAAGTGATCGGTACAAGTAACTGCGGTCTAGTATTTCTTGGCTAGGGAATAGCTCAGGGTCATTTTGATACTCTTGAGTGGTTAGGGCTTTTGCTTTCGAGTTTGGCGTAGCGAACCAAGAGTCCATCGCATTTTTAGCGGCAATGTCGGGTTGTGATAAGAAAGAGAGTATCGTTGTGGCTTCCTTGGATAACTCTCCGTTGTTGATCGCTGCAATGCACTCCAACCACAATGTCGTTCCTTCTTGAGGAACCATGTACACCCATGATGGGTCTGGGTCGGTATCATTGAGTACATGGCTGTCACCAGAATAACCGTAAGCCAAATCGATGTTAGCGAGCCTCGCTGGCTGGTGGATATAATCAACGACATATTCACTGCTCTCAAGGTGGACTTTTTGGTCCTGCAATGTCTGATAAGCGATCCGAAGTTCTTGTTCATTGTTCGTGAAAGGGTCAAAGCTGTTGAGTAAAAGTGCTGTACTTACTAAGTCAGTAGGCTCGTAGTACATGCTTATTCGACCACTATTTTTTGCTTCTGGGTCTAGAATAGCTTTCCATGAGACAGGCGGTTCGACTCTGTTGCTTCGGTATAAAATCCCAGATGTTCCCCAAGCGTAAGGGATGCCGTAATCCCCACATCCGTCTACCCACCTAGGGTCAAAATTACCCGAAAGTGACTTCTGTAAATCATCGAGATTATGAAACAAGCTCTGTTTGGCTAGTGCTTTCAGCTTCATGCTTTCAATGACAACCAATTCAAATGCTCCACGCCGTTCGCTCAGTAGCACTTCATCTCGAATTGATTCATCAGAAAAGTATTGCTGCTTTAGAGAGATCCCATAAGTATCGTTTAGTTGTTGAATCACATCGTCAGACAGAAATTCATCCCAATTGTAGAGATAAATTTCGTTCTTCTGACCAAACACCAACCCACTCAAAAGGGATGATGAGACAAGAACTGAAACATAAATTGATTTCACAGAAGGATTCCTTTCCTGCTTTGCTTAACTAAATCCTAGCTCAAAATCTGCGACATGCTTCAAGTTTAAGTGACTAATTTAACTTCAACCTAATGCATTTTGTGTAGGCGACTAACGGTTGTGTTCAATGGTCACCCTTAAACGTGTGTAGTGAGGCTTTTAACATCTAAGTATTTTTTAACGCCATGAATGCTACTCCATAAATGCTAATGGTGGGTTAAGTTGTTATGAGTTGGCCACACAGCAAGCTTAGCTACGAGCTAAATATAATTCTTTTTTATCAGCACCTTATTGGTTTTAGTTGTAGGTTTAAAAAGTTTTGAGGAATGACTTGTAGCACAGGAGGTTTGTGCTTATTGTGGGCACTGTTTGAAACTTAAACTACGAAATGGAGCTCTTGTGGATCTAGAAATATATCAAGTGGATTCGTTCACTACCCAAGCTTTCAAAGGCAACCCTGCAGGTGTCTGCATTTCTCAAGAGTTACTAGATGAGTCGCTGATGTTATCTATTGCAGAAGAGATGGCGGTACCTGAGACGGCTTTCCTCGCACTGGATACCATGACGCTAAAGTGGTTTACACCAGAAGTGGAAGTTAAGTTGTGTGGCCACGGCACTCTGGCTACTGTGCATGTGATGACAGAGCAGGGGTTAGCTAAGGTTGGCGACAAAGTTGTTTTTAATACTTTGTCTGGGGAGTTAACTGCCACAGTTTGTGAATCAACTATCGAGCTAGATTTCCCAGGTACTCAGTTGCTGAGTGCAGAGCCTAATTTAGTTCTTTTAGAGCATTTAGGCATAGCGCAAGACCAAGTAGTGTCATTCTTGGAATTTGATACTAAGCAGTTTATCGAGGTGACTAATGAGCAAGTGCTATTGGAGCTCACTCCGAACTTTGATGCTTTAAAAACAATGGCAGGCAGAGGTGTGCTAGTGACGAGCCAATCATCAAGCGTAGATCTCGATTTTGTTTCTCGTTATTTTGCCCCTTGGGTCGGGAACAATGAGGATCCTGTTACTGGCTCGGCACATTGTGCTTTAACACAATATTGGGCTGATAAACTCAACAAATCGTGTTTTCGTGCATACCAAGCTTCTCGTCGTGGGGGCTATGTATCGACTGAGCTATTGGCGAATGGTCGAATAAAGTTAATAGGTTCAGCCAAAACAGTGATTAGCGGTCTGCTAAAAATTTAGTGGACTTGTTGTTATGAAAGGTGGGTCTATGCCGTTGGTGTGACCTGCGGTTTTATGTCGAGAAGTTGAGCCGAACCCATCCGAATATTGTAAAAGGAATCACAGTGTCAGCTTTCTATTTGTCTCAAGTTTTAGTCGCCATTGCGATTTGCTTTGATCTTATGTCTTTCCAATTTAAGGAGAGGAAGAAGATCGTAACCTGCCTATTTTTCGCAGGTGTACTGATTTCAAGTCACTTTATTCTGCTAGAACAGTGGACAGCAGCATGCTTGATGATTATTGCCACTGTCCGTTATTTAACGAGTGTGTTTTCCACATCACCTAAATTCAAATATTTGTTTTGTTCACTGTCTGTCGTTGCGACAGCCTTTACTTTCTCTGGGTTAACCAGCGTATTGAGTTGCTGCGCATCAATGTTCCAAACATTTGCTGCTTTTAACAAGGATGACCGTCGACTTCGAGAGCTAATGATCATCGGCACCAGTTTTTGGCTTGTTCATAATTACTTAGTTGGCTCTCCAACAGCAGTTGTTATGGAAGCCTTATTTATTGGCAGCAACCTGCTTGGTTATTATCGTTTTTACTTCAGGAAGAATGTCGTGGCTTAGTGTGCGCACTACCAACCATAGCCATGTTTCAGAGAAAATTAGGAGAGCTTATGTCAAATATCTACGCGGATATCCCTTCGTCGATACCCAATGAAATATTCAGTGACTTGATAGCGAATGACAACATTCGAATAGAGAGGATACTTTCACATGGGCACAGTTCTCCCGAAGAGGGTTGGTACGATCAAGATGAGCATGAATGGGTTCTAGTGCTCGAGGGGCAAGGCGTTATCGAATTTGCTGACGGTCGCATTGTTACTTTGTCTAAAGGGGACTACCTCAATATTCCCGCGGGTGAAAAGCACAAGGTTCTGGGGACCGACAAAGACTCTGTCACGATATGGCTAGCGGTGTTTTATCGTTAATTTACTGATAGAGGTAAAAGAGCGTATGTGGCTAAAATTTCAGGTTTTTCATCAGAATATGTCGGTACAGAGGCAAAACGGAGAGTGGCTACTTTATCGAGAATGGGAAACATCGATACGTGCTCGAGTTTATGACGTGATCATACCTTCTGATTTAGCAGAGGAAGAATTAGTACGTTATTTAGCGGACATTTATCATGAGTTTGCTTCAGAAAAGTACCCATCAGTGACACGTATTCTTTAACGGGAACAGTGAGTGTCCTAATACAGCTCTTTATTAACTGATACGTGATTATATCCAATAGTTAGAATCTAAAAGCGACCAAAGGAAGAGAGTGTGGTGAGAATTCGAAATTATCAAGAAAGTGATGCTAAAGCGCTATGGGAGATCTTTTTCTACACAGTTCGTAACGTGAACATACGAGACTATGCTCAAGAGCAGGTAGAGGCTTGGGCACCAAGTGGCTTTGACTTTGCGTTATGGCAAAAGCGTATGGACGGGTTAAAACCTTTCGTCGCTGAGTTAGATGGTCATATTGTTGGCTATACTGACCTACAACCAAGTGGTTTAGTCGACCATTTTTTTTGCCATCATGAATATCAGGGGCGAGGTGTTGGCCGAGCGTTGATGGAGCATGTGTTCACGATTGGGCAAATTCGTGGGGTAGCAAGATACTTCTCAGAGGTAAGTATCACGGCGAGGCCATTTTATGAGCGTATGGGTTTTAAAGTAGTGAATGATCAGCAAGTCGATATGCGGGGAGTAACGTTGACGAATTTCGTTATGGAAAAGGTTGTCGACAATTAGGTTTACGTTAAGAGCGAAGATTGTGAAGAGGAACAGGCCTAAAAGGATTATTAAACCTTTTTAAGGGTATATTTTGCTGATCTGCTGATATTGTCGATGAGTTCAAATTGTGTGCTAGCCAATTTGTCTAATCTTAAAGATTGAATGAATACAAGGAGTGTTGTTCATGAGTCATGTGAGTAGATTAAAAATATATACATTAGTGTCGATGTTTGCTTTTGCAATTGGAGTGTTAGCCCTGCAAGCCGGGGTCTCTGGGTTGTTTCCGCTTTTCGTCGTGGTTATTTCTTTCTTTTCTTTTGTCATCAATTCATTCCTTTGTTTATTCGGTCATAAATATGAGAATGCCAAAGAATAAATCTCGAAAATGATTGTCAAAAATCCCCTCTAAGTCTCAATTATGGGACAGATATTGATGATGTTTTTACAAATGTCCTAAGATTTCCTCTTTAATTTCAATGTATTATTCGGTTCGATTGAAAAGAGTGAGGGTAGTACGTGGGAATCGAAGCTTTAGCATTTGTTATGGATGCATTAGTCACGGCATGTTGCATGTACATTGCATCTAAAATGTCGTTTGTGGTGGCGGATTTTAAGTCTCTTCTAACAATAGCGATTATCGTATCTTTAGTCTCTATGATACCGACAGTGGGGTGGGTTCTAGGGCTTATACTGTTTGTATTTCTACTCGGGAAGGCAACCCATTCGAGTATTGGTGACTGTATTTGGGTGGTGGTGTTTACCAAAGTGGTGTCGATGGCCGCGTTCCTGATATTTGGCCGATTGTTTGTATAACCCAATATCAAATTACTATTTAAAGTAATAAGTCAAAATCTTCTGTTCGAATAGAAAAGAGGCGTGACATTGTCACACCTCCTAAATCTCTTTTAACGACCATTGGTTGTCTATTACCTAGGTAACAGCACAGCGTCAATGACATGTATCACGCCGTTGCTCGCTTTAACGTCTGCCGTTACGACATGAGCTTTGTTGATCATTACAACACCATGGTCAGTGCTAATTGTGACTGGCTCACCCTGTACTGTGACTGCGCTGTCTAGTTTTACCACATCTTCAGCCATTACTTTTCCTGGCACTACATGGTAGGTGAGTACTGCGACCAGTTTATCTTTATTTTCCGGCTTTAATAACATGTCTACTGTACCGTCTGGTAGAGCGGCAAACGCTTCATCTGTTGGTGCAAAAACAGTAAAAGGGCCTTCTCCTTTCAGTGTGTCCACTAATCCTGCCGCTTTTACTGCCGCCACTAACGTTGTGAAAGAGCCGTTTTCTACTGCCACGTCCACGATGTCTTTTTTCATACCATGATGGTCAGCATGGACAGCCGTTGATAAAAGAAGTGATGCGGCGAACAGCGACAGGCTTTTATATAAGTTCTTAAACATATTGGGTTCCTTTCAGTTTTTCCTTTATTTCCGAGGCTTGTTACGAAAGGTCAAGCACGATAGATCATATCTACGTCACGCTTGAGACATTGTCCTATCCCGAAAACTCAACAAAGTGGGGATGTAGAAAGGTTGAATACTTGTTGTAATTCCAAAATTGTACATATATTTAATGGGTGATTATTCAACTAGTGGATGTGAATATGAGGTCTGTTTTACCTGTAGTACTTTCCGCGGCTGTTTCTATGCCAGCGTACAGTGGACTAGCTCCTAGTGAGGGCTTTAGTGGTAACTTTAGTGTCTTGGCTGGGTTCTATTCTGACAGCAGTAATTTGAGTACTGAACAAGACTCAAACCAAGCAACCAATACCATGGAAGGCGATAGTGAGAATCAAGGCTTACTTGGTTTTCTTGGAACTGTTAAGTATACCTTTGGTGAATCCCTTACTCACCAAGTTTATGCCGGTACCACCCGAGAAGATATTGCGACCGGTACCATTGCTTTTGAAATTGGTTATCGACACCAACTCTCTGGCGGAACCATATTAGATGTTTCCGTGTTACCGACACTTATCTCCGGCAAGGCTTGGTCTGATCCTTACGCTGTAGGTGTGAATCGAAACGAAACCGATGTAAAGGGTAACGTGGGGCGCCTACAACTGACCAACATCGGCGGCACTGCTTTCCAAACCGATTTTGCTATTGGTGAGTCTGATGTTGATGATGAACTGTCAGGTACCCAAAGTCTGTCTACACAAGAAGCCGCACTACTCGATAGAGAAAGAGCTTATTTATATGCTAAGGCAGGCTATCGCTTCATTCTACCTAATCAGGCCGGCTTGTTAGTACCTTCTATGGTGTATTTCAATTCTGATGCGGAAGGGGGGGCTCTGAGCTTTGATAGCTACGGTATCGAGTTGAACTACGCTAAGCGAATTGGCCGTCACGGTTTTGTTGTTACGTTAGATGCGAATGACCGTCAGTATGATGAAGCTAACCCAATCTATGGAAAGACTCGTGAAGAGAACGAGTATGGTGCCTTTTTAGCGTATGAACTCGGTGGATTGTTGGGTTACAAAGATTGGTCGTTTATTACGTTACTCGGTCTAAGAACCATTGATTCCAATATCGATTTCTATAACTCTGAACAGGTATTGGCAAGCGTCGGCATCGACTATAAATTTTAACGCAGATCGCCACCATAGCTGTGCAGTTCTAAGTTAACTTCATTATTTCGCGCACTTACACTTTTTATGGTTGTAGGTGCTCGCTGCTATCCGTAATATGAAATCCAGACGATACATTGGAACTTATTAAGGAAGCGATTTGGATATACAAATTAGACATTTAGAAGCAACGGATAGCCAAGATTTATTCGATATTTATCGCCGCCCTTCGGTTTCAGAAAACACGTCACAAAAGCCATACCTTAGTTCTGATCAAGTGGATCGGCTGTTTGGTCATTCAGACCATTTTACTTTAGTCGCTGAATCATCCGAGAAAGTCGTAGGCCATATCACCTTGTTTATGACGACTAAAGTAAGGGACCGACACAGCGCAGGGCTTGCTATTGCCATTCATCCGGATGTTCACGGAAAAGGGGTTGGTAAAGCCTTGATGCAAGAAGCCATCAATCAAGCGGATAATTGGCTAAACCTCGTCCGCCTAGAGTTAGAGGTTCATGCCGATAACCACGCTGCGATTGCTTTGTACGAACGCGCTGGCTTTCAGTTAGAGGGGACTAAGCGATTGAGTACCTTCAAAAACGGCAAGTACATTGATATGTTGCTGATGTCGAGAATAAAGCCAGAATATCTAGCATCTTGAATTCGCTTTAGGTGATTGGATCTATAATCTGAATAAGAATTAAGTTACCGCCATAAAGCCCTCAAACTGCAGAAGCTTGAGGGCTTTGTACTTTCGTCCTGAGTTGAGGTGTGTTGACTAACTAGCACGAGCACTGTTTTTTGGTAACAAGCACTTATGGATTATCAATACCGAAGCCATTACGAAGCGCAAACTGGATTAGCTCTGTATGGTTATCGAGTTCGAGGATATCTAACATTCGATATTTGTGTGATTCGATCGTTCTTGGGCTTAAAAACAGTATGTCGGCACATTGCTTAGCAGTGTAACCTTGCGCCAACTGCGTAAGTACAGCGCATTGTTTTTTTGTAAGTAACAAGAGTTTTTCACTCTCATTGATATTACTGGCTTCATCACTGGTCACACTACGAGTCATTTTTGAGTGTTGCCAAAAACAGAGCCAAACATCACTCAGCATTTTGATTCGCTTCAAATCACGCTCTTCAATAGGAGTGTCGTACCGCTTGAACCTAGAGAAACCGATAGCGCCCCATTGTTGCCCAAATAACGATAAGCTTACGATAGCGTGCCAATGAGCACCTTCTTGGTAGAGTTCACGTAGCGGATCGATTGTGTGGTTCGCGAGAGATTGCTCTGGAAATAGCTGCCAACACTCTTTAGAGCGTAAAAGCTTTAGATATTCAAGGTAGTTGCCTTTTAGAAAGCGCTCCATCTCGAGTGGGGGCATTCCGACTTGAGAGACAGACATGCTTTTCCCTGTATCCAAAAGAATCATCGAGTTTGGAAACAGAGTAAGCCTATCTAGCTTAAACCAAGCAAGAGCCTCCTGAGCGAGTGACACAAACGTCTTATCAAAATCTTTTGGCTGACATGCGGTCAAGGTGTCGGTTTGGTGACCTAAGAGCTCTTCAAAGCTATCGAATTGGTTGTCTTTCATACTGACCGTCTGTTGTGGTTTAAGACAAAAATAACGGCAAGAGCTAAAATGTGTCAACCATAGTAGAGAATGTCGTTCGTATTGAGCCGAATTTAGTACCTAAGTGTTAGAGCGAGGGTGATCTATGGTGGTGATTAGCGCAAGGTGAATAGCTTTCTAAAGAGGCCCGTCAAATATCTAAGTTTAATAGACGAGTTTGGGATAACGCCAACATAATGAGCCGAGTATGTTGGCAGCTTGTAATGTCGTTATTTTCTTTGTAGCGCCCGCTGTTCGTTATCAAAGAGACTTAAGCTACTAAGATATAAGATTTTATTTGAATAAAACCTTCTGTGTTGGCAATGATGAACTACATTTAAAAGAGATGTAATGATACATTTTCATGTGTGAGATTGTTGGAGGAGGAATAAATCATTGTTAGATCCAACCATAGGCAAACAAATACAGTGGCCATGTGATTTGCCACAAAGTCTCATCGATAGCTTGCTTGAGATTGCCGTATTTAAAACCGGCATTCATAGCTTGGAAATTACACAAAAGTTTCAAAACCTACCTGGCGTTTTCTATATTCTTAGCGGCTCTGCGGGTATCTGTTTTTCTACACAAAATATGAAGAGCTTATCAGGAGGAGTGATCGGTAAAGGTGATTGGATGGGGGCCTTGTCGATTCATGCTGAATACAATCTTTTTGCGGTAGCTGAAGAAGTTGAACCGATCACCATGGTACTTTTCCCATCGGAAAAGGTACTAGAGTTGGCTGAAGAGCAGTGCATGGTATTTAAGTGGCTGCTGCATTGTGGCACTAAGGCACAATCGATTTGGATGCAGGCTTACCTTTCCTCTATTCATGAAAAAGAACAAAAAACGATTTATGTGCTCTTAGAACTCGCTGCGCGTCAAAATAACATAGCGGGAGCTACCGTGAGTGTTAACGTGTCACAAACTCAGTTGAGTACGATTACTGGGATTTCTCGCTCACGCTTGAATGAAGTGCTGAAAGGCATAGAGCAGGACGGTCTGGTCAAGATTCAAAGGGGTAAAGTCTTTATTTCAGATGTTGAAGGGCTTTACGAACGTATTTCGCCAATGAATCTAATGATGCGAGATCCAGTTGCGGAGATAAAATCCCAGTAGCGTATGATTTAAGCTAAATGATTGAAAACAAAATACCTACAACTTTATAGGTAAACTGCAGGCTTGTGTTCTTTTGGGAACATACATAAGGTCTTTGGACAGATAACTTCTACCTGATATTTATAAATTTAATTTTGAGTAAATGGTGTTGTTATGAAAATGGCCGTGTTGGAATACAAAGTGTGCGGGATAGGTGAGTGGATAAAAACGAGAATCTCAAGCCGCTGCGCGTACTTACTTGCTGCTGAATATGAATTGATGGGTTGGCCAATCAAAATCGACGGAGAAGTGTTTTCTGCTGAGAACGCATAGTGCAAACGCGCATCAATAGGGCGAATACGGAAAGATAGTTACCCTATAAAGTTGATACAAAAAAAGCTGGCGATTGAATGCCAGCTTTTTTATTAAGACGATCAACAAATAGCGTTTACTTGTTCACGAACTCTTTGAATTTTTGCTTGGTTTCAGCGTCGGCTTTTTCATACCAGAAGTACAGCATTTCTTCGGCCGTGTTAGACGCGTTGCCATCAATTTTTGCTGGTAGTGTTACTGGTTGAACAACTGCAGCGGCTGTAGCACCTGTCGTTAATGCGGCAATACCACCTGTACGGTTGTATTCTTTCGCTTCTTGAGGGTATTTACGGCCAATCTGCATGCCATCTTTGGTTAATTTGTCTTGCTTAACACTGATTGTATTTTGGTTCTCATCAACCAATTTCCAATCTAGGTTCTGAAAGCCTTTTCTCGCTTCGTTAGCGTTGCGGAACTTCGGCATGTCGAACGTTACTGTTGTGTCTGTCGCGTCAAAAGTAGCAATAATTGCGTCACTATCAACAAACTCACGGTCGTTACCTTGACTAAAAGCGAGCTGATATTGGAAAACGATTTGGTTTACACCGTCTGGCACGGTGATGGTTTTGCTTGAAGAGAAAAAACCACCCTCAAGATCAGGTTTAGCCTCATTAACCGCTAAGACTTCAACTAGAGCATCTGCGCTAGAAGGAACTTCAATTTTTACATCAGCTAACACTTGTGGTGCTGCGATAATTGTGGAAAGCAGCGCAATGGATTGTAATGTTTTCATAATCATACAGTTATTGGTGTGAGATATTTTACAATCTCACGCAGAACGAAGTATTTCAAGTTACCTTGTCTCGATTTAGCAAAATTCACCGAAACTTAACCTAAGCCTAATTATTGAGCGTGTTACCTGTACGTTTCTTATCCGCATAAGAGTGGTTTAGTGCATCTGGTGGGGTGATTTCATCATCAAAAACCTCAGTATCAGTCGGTGATTGAAGCGTGATGTAGATAGGAACAAAAGCACATACCCAAATCGCATAAATGGTAATCACTCGGTTCAATATAACAAACCATGCCTCACTGCCGGACTCGGAAACGTAGTATCCAACGAGAGTAAGTAAGGTACAGACAATCGCCCACATAATGGCTGACAATGGCTCTTTAGTGGTTGATGCGAGCAGGACTATCGTAATGTAAGGTACAGCCATCGCGATACCTAATGGTACGTGATAGTCGACAACAAAAATGAGCGTAGCGCCCGCCGCCAGCAGTAGATGTGGAGCAATACTAGGTAGGTTCAATTTCATATGACACCCCAGTTAACCCGTTTTACGTTGTTGGTTGAGTTTGTGTATTAAGCGTGTTGCTTGATGGCTGTTTACCATGAGTCGATTGATGAGCTGTTGCAGCAGTTCGGCTTCAGGCATGATGTGCTGCTCTGTGGTTTGCGCTGCAGATATAGCAAGCTCAAGTACCTCATACATCTCGTGCTTAGATGCAATGGCGATGACGGCTTTTAACGTTCTCGATAAATCATCGGGTTTATCATCCGAGAAGATGGCGATTAGCTCATCAATTTCATTTTCTAATTCATCAACTAAGTTGTTTAAACACTTCAGCTTTTCATTACCTTCTAGCTTATTGCCCTCGAGCAATGGGCTCCGAGATATTTCTTCTTCTGTAAGAGGCAGTTTGTTCTTAGGTGGACGAGTTAGCATGGTGACATTGCTATTACTCGTTTCGGTTGAATGGCGAGAATGAACAGATTGGTGTCTGTTTATCTCAAACTGATGATGAAACTCATTAATGGCATTTTGTAAGCTGTTTTTTTGCAATGGTTTCGTAAGGACAAAGTTCGCCCCTGACACAAGAAACTCGTCATGAGCCTCTTTAAATACATCCGCAGTACAAGCAAAAATAACCGTAGTTAACTTAAGTTCATTGCGGATCTTTTGAATCGCCTCGATACCACTCATGTTCGGCATGTGATTATCCATAATGATTAAGTCATATCGGTTTGTAGCCAATTTATCGAGTGCCTGCAGCCCGTCGTAGGCATTCTCAACAGTCATGTTTATAGATTCACAGAACTTCTTGATAACCATGGCGTTGATTTTATTGTCTTCTACGAGCAGCACAGTGAAGTCATTGAGCGTTTTATTAATGCTGGTGGACGCTTGTTCAGTGGTTTGTTTTTCAAGTTCGTGCATTTCTAATGGCAAGCAAATAGTAAACCGAGTACCGACATTCAGTTGGCTGGAGACATTAATGGTTCCCCCCATCAATTCAACCAGTTGTTTGACTATTGATAACCCTAAACCCGTTCCGCCAAACTTACGCGTTGTAGATAGTTCTGCTTGCTCGAACGCTGTGAAGATGTGGTCAACCTTGTCTTCAGCAATACCTATGCCCGTGTCGGAGACCATAATGTTGACCGATGGTGGGGTAGTAGGGGCGATCGCGAACTCGACTTCGACCTTACCGGACTCGGTAAATTTGACGGCATTTCCGGCTAGATTAAATAAGATTTGGCGCGTTCGTGCTGAGTCGCCAATCAGTTGAATATTGGTTGGGATATTATCCTTAATAACAAAAGATATTCCTTTATCGGTGGCGAGCGGCGTTAGCGTTTTGTCTAGGTGTGTAACAACGTCGGTCACAGAAAACGGACTCAGTTCGAGCTCCATTTTGCCTTGCTCAACTTTAGAAAAATCGAGAATGTCATTCAGAATGGTGACAAGGTGCTGCCCTGAGTCGATGATGATTTGTGCCTGTTTCCGAGTATCTGCGCTTTGAGAATCTTCTTTGATGATTTGTGCAATACCTAATACGCCGTTCATAGGGGTTCTTAGTTCGTGACTCATTGTCGCTAGGAACAATGATTTTGCCTCACTCGCTTTTTGTGCCTTATCTGCTGCTTCTTGATAAGAGAGGTTGTTACGTTTCAGTTCAAAGAGGCGGTGAATGAACAAAACCAATGAGAACGCAAACGTAAGCAGTGCAAGTGCGATGATTAACTTGACGGTTAGCCCCTTTAACTCGTCTTGGCTATCCGTTAGCTGATGCTCTATTTGCTCAATATACTCCATGCTATGCACAGAGAGTACTTGGGATAAGAGTTGGCTTTGCTGCTGATTTAATTCGGTAAATGTCTGAGACAGCTTGGCTAATTCAGAATTGCTTTCAGCTTGGATAGACGCTCCAGCGAATAGGATGCTCTTGAGCATTTCACTCTGGATACTCAGCTGCGACTTGGGGGCAAAATCAGAGCTCGCAGACTCTGTGTTGGTGAGTAAAAGGGTAAGGGATTGTAGGATAAACTGACGAGCAACACTTAACCCCACCAAGTTGTCTAGCGTGTCGACATTAGACATGGATGCGTTGTGGAAATGCTCTAAAAGCTGGCGAGTTTGTAGACTTTGGAAAAACGTAGAATGTATGTTCTTTCCTTGATAGCTCAAGTTGAGTTCTTGTAGTTCCTTTTCTAGCGTTACCAAGTTCTCTGATAGCTGATAAGGGTTTGAAATTCCGGTGAGGGCGCTGTTCGTTATCTGATCACGCATCTCTAGGACTTCATGGCCCAACTCTCGAATTGATTCGCCATATTTTGCGACTTTTTCATGTTCAAAATAGGTAAGCATAATGAAGCTCACTAAGCCTATAAAAAGCGAGATGAACAATAAAAAGATGAGCCTGATCTTATTCATTTTCAAACTCCACTAGCATTTGAGGACGTTGCCCAGTTAGCGTCTCAAGAAACACCTTGATGTCATTGATTGTTTGTTCTTCAAACGTTTTACCAAGTTGACTTTCACCCATTATTTTTATCGCCTCTTCTAGGGTTTCGGTTTGGCCGTCATGGAAATAAGGCGCCGTAATCGCGACGTTTCTTAAGCTCGCGACACGAAACAAATGCTTGTCTTGTGGTTGCTGAGTAAACATAAAGCGACCTTGGTCTTCACTTCGCTCAGAGCCTGTTTTTGATAATCCGAAGTAACCAAAACGCATCACCATGCCTCCACCAATATTGGTGCCTTGGTGGCAACGAATACATCCTTCTTCTTGAAATGTTTCCCAACCACGTTTTTCAGCAGCGGAAAGTGCAGCAGTGTCGCCACGTAAATATCGGTCAAAAGGGGAATCGGGTGTGGTTAAACCGCGCATAAACTCAATGAGTGCGGATTTGACGGAGGCGGTATCAATAACCATTTCTTGGCTTTTAAATAGGTCAATGTAGGTGGGTGACTTAGATACATAATCGGTTATGAGTGCCCAGTTCGAATCCATTTCGTCCACATTATGTACTGGTCCGTCTATCTGATCTGAAAGGTTGTTTACCCTGCCATCCCAAAAGAACCGGTAATTGAAAACTGCATTGAAGACTGTAAGAGAGTTGCGCATTCCGGCACCATTTACCCCTATTGATACAGGAATCACCTCAGCACCGTTGGTTTGAAGGCTGTGGCAGGTTTCGCAGCTGACGCTGCGATTAGAGGAAAGATTTGGGTCTTTGAAGAGTACCCAGCCAATTTTCGCCAGATCGTGATCGATTTCAGTGGTGTTAGGAATTGGAAATACTTTGATATTAGAGGTCGTGAGTTGACGGGTTTTATGCGTGTCGCTTGCGTGCGAATCCGAGTGAGAAGAATCAGCAGGGTGATGGTCTTTGTGTTCAAAGGAAGAATGAGAGTTTGAAGATGCACCATCATAAACCAGTATAGCGATCGAAACACAAATAACAGTTATGCTTATTCCAGCCAAATAGGATGTCTTCATAGCTCAGTTCCATCTAAATTTAATCCATTAAATCAATTCAGGATCCGTCTGAATTACCCCTTATTTACCTTGTGAATTATAAGGGTTCTTTTATAAATCTAGTTTCATAAATCTAATGTTGCAAGATAAGGAGTAGGGATAGGAAGATTGGCTGGTAGATACAGAAAAGCCGTGGAAACTACTTTGAGTCACCACGGCTTTGTATATGACTATGTATTTAATTTAGTTGTTCACTCAAAATACATGGTTCAGATTTGCTTATTTAGCCTGAGCAGCTGCCGCTTCAAGTTGCTTAAGTTTGCCTTGCAGCATGTAAGCGTTTTGGTTGAAGTTGCCTGGGTTCAATACTTGGCTGTTCTGCATTGGGTAGTCAGGTAGCGTTTGCATGAACTCTTGTACTTTGCCGCCAACTGGTACGAATAACCACATGTTGTCTGCCATCCAGCGTAGGTACATGCCAGACTCGTGTGGTGCTTTTTCGAATGGGTCAGCACGTAGGTGTACTACTTGTGGCCAGTTTGGTTGGAAACGCACAGCATCTGTGATGTTACCGTCCATAACTGCGAATGAGATCTTGAAGTCATTCCAACGTACCGCGTTTAGCTCTGCGTTCGCTGAGAAGTAAAGTAGGCTGTCACGAGGACCTTTCTCTTCTTTACCTTCGAAATAAGGTAGGAAGTTGTAACCGTCTAGGTGTACGCGCCAGTTTTTACCGTTGTAAGTAGCACCTTTGTCAGACGCTAGCTTCTCAACCACTTTGTCATCACCAGCTGCTGCTAGTAGAGTAGGGATCCAGTCTTGGTGCGCCATGATGTCGTTGATCTTGCTACCCGGTTTGATTACGCCAGGCCAGCGAACTAGCTGAGGAACACGCATACCACCTTCGTAAGTTGTACCTTTCTCACCGTGGAAGTAAGTCGCACCGCCGTCAGGCCAAGATACTGTCTCTGCACCGTTATCGGTAGAGTAAATTACGATAGTGTTGTCTGCGATCTTCAGCTCATCAAGCTTGTCTAGAAGGATACCAACTTGGTCATCGTGCTCTAGCATGCCGTCAGCGTAGATGCTGATACCAGATTTACCTTGGTATTTTTCTTGTAGACGAGTCCACACGTGCATACGTGTTGTGTTGTGCCAGATAAAGAATGGTTTGTCAGCTTTCACTGCTTTTTCCATAAACGCTAGAGATTCTTCTAGGAACTCTTCATCCGCGTGCTCCATACGCTTACGCGTCATAGGGCCTGTATCTTCGATCTTACCGTCAGCAGTAGACTTGATTACACCACGTGGACCGAAGTTCTTACGGAACTCAGGATCTTTAGGGTAGTAGTATGTCTCTGGCTCTTCTTCTGCATTCAGGTGGTAAAGGTTACCGAAGAACTCATCAAAACCGTGGTTCGTAGGAAGGTGTTTGTCTTGGTCACCCATGTGGTTCTTACCGAACTGAGCTGTCATGTAGCCCTGTTCTTTAAGAAGGTCAGCGATAGTTGGAGCCCAGTCTGGGATACCGTGATCAGAACCTGGCATACCAATGGTAAGTAGGCCTGTACGGAAAGGTTCTTGACCTGTTAGGAATGCAGCACGACCAGCTGTACACGATTGTTGACCGTAGTGGTCAGTAAATAGTGCGCCTTCGTTAGCAATACGGTCGATGTTAGGTGTTTCGTAACCCATCATACCGTTGTTATATGCACTGATGTTGAATACACCAATGTCATCACCCCAGATAGCAAGAATATTTGGTTTTTCTGCTGCTGTCGCTGCTGAAGAAGCTGCTAATAAGCCAACACCTAATGCTAGTTTATTAATTTTAGTACCCATAAGGACTCCGATTCACTTTTAAGATTAATGCGTTAGAACAACACATCGATGGACAAATGTTATTCCCAAAACCGTGTTCCGTCCTTTTATAGTGTTTATAACCAATCGTTATGATGTAGGGTTAACTTATTGATTAATTGGGGTTTAAGTTTATGGTTCTAATAAACCCTTAGTTTACATGTGTGATCCCTATCAAGTTTGTCGATGCAAATTAAACCAGTAAGTTTTGTATCCGTGTCTCAATAAAAATGACAAAAAGATTAATAGCTTACGGAATCTCGCGCATGCGTAAAAAATGAACTATACGTTGTAGGGCAGGATGCAAATAACTTACGAAGAGGTTTCTATGACAGCGAAATATGGCGTCAAGCGTCGATTAGCGATTTTGGGGACAGCGATGATGGCGGCTTCCACCACCACATTCGCCGCCGAAAAACCAAATATTCTCGTCATTTGGGGGGACGACATTGGTCAATCCAATGTTAGTGCTTACACCTTTGGCTTAATGGGTTATCAAACACCGAATATTGATAGCATCGCTAAAGAAGGCATGATGTTTACTGATTACTACGCAGAGCAGTCGTGTACCGCAGGTCGCTCTACGTTCATTACTGGTCAAAGTGTATTACGAACAGGCTTAAGTAAAGTAGGTTTACCCGGTGCGGATATTGGTCTTCAAGCAGAAGATGCTACGATCGCAGAACTGCTCAAACCTATGGGTTACATGACAGGCCAATTTGGTAAAAACCACTTGGGCGACAAAGACGAATTCCTTCCGACAGCACATGGGTTTGATGAATTTTTTGGCAACCTTTACCACCTAAATGCTGAGGAAGAACCAGAGAATGAAGATTATCCTAAAGACCCAGAGTTTCGTAAGAAGTTTGGGCCACGTGGCGTTATCAAGTCATTCGCTGACGGTAAGATTGAAGATACTGGTCCTTTAACGCGTAAGCGTATGGAGACGGTTGATGAAGAGACACTAGACGCGGCTCTCGACTTTATGGATCGCGCAGTGAAAGCCGACAAACCATTCTTTGTTTGGTGGAACGCCACGCGTATGCACTTTAGAACACACGTTCAGCCAGACAGTAAAGGTGTAACCGGCATCAGTAACTATGCCGATGGTATGGTTGAGCACGATAGACACGTTGGTCAGCTACTAAAACAAGTGGATGATTTAGGCATCAAAGACAATACCATTGTTTTCTACTCTACGGATAATGGTCCACACATGAACTCGTGGCCAGATGCAGGTACAACGCCATTCCGTGGTGAGAAAAACACCAACTGGGAAGGGGCATACCGTGTGCCAGCAATGGTTCGTTGGCCGGGTAAAATTGAACCTGGAACTATTTCTAACGAAATCATGCATCACATGGACTGGATGCCAACATTCCTTGCAGCAGCGGGTGATGATCAGATCAAAGAGAAGCTACTCAAAGGTCATACCGCGGGTGATAAAACCTTTAAGCTTCACCTAGATGGCTACAACTTCCTTCCTTACCTAACGGGTGAAGAAGAAAAAGGTCGTCGTCATGAGATCTTCTACTTTACGGATGATGGTGATTTAGCGGCGCTTCGTTATAACCAATGGAAAGCGGTATTCATGGAGCAACGAGCTACGGGTACTATGCAAATATGGGCTGAACCGTTTGTGACCTTGCGTCTTCCTAAGTTGTTCAACCTTAGAATGGACCCATACGAAAATGCTGATATCACCTCGAACACATACTACGACTGGCTGCTTGACCACGCGTATATGTTCGTTCCAGCACAAGCGTATGTTGGCAAGTTCCTAGAAACATTCGCTGAATATCCACCACGTCAAAAAGCGGCGAGCTTTAGTTTGGATCAGGTTATGGAGAAACTTCAGGAGTCCCATAACAAGTAATCGACGGTTTGGATATACCAACTGTATGAAAAGAGCTCTTCGGAGCTCTTTTTTATGAGCGTAATAGTGAGCAGCCACATGTCCTGAATATGAATCACAACAATCGAGCTTATGGTCACTAAATAATTGTAAATTAGTTGTTTTTGCGTCTACCTTATTAAGCATAAGGATGTATAAAACAAGGAATGTTATGTCTGCATTGTTGTGCTCACTAGTGAACGGATTGAAACACCAGCGAGTTGCAGTATTATCCGCGATTATCACGATATTGAACTTCAATGTTTACGCGAGTGAACAAGCGTCGCCTATCAGTGATAAAGCTACTAAAACCGTGTCTAAATCTACAGAAAACGGCTCGTTAGCCACGTACATAGGCTCAGAGGCTTGTATTGATTGCCACAGCGCAGAAGTAGAAGCTTGGCAGGGCTCTCATCATGACATGGCGATGAAGCACGCCACAGATGATTCCGTTATAGGTAATTTTGATAACCAAACCATCACGCATCAAGGCAAGCCAAATCGTTTTTTTCGCAAAGGTGGTGAGTTCTGGGTCAACATTGAAGGGCCAGATGGACAATTCAAAGATTACAAAATCAGTTATACCTTTGCCTTTGAACCACTTCAGCAATATATGGTTGAGTTTGAAGACGGCCGTGTTCAGCTGATTCCTTTTGCTTGGGACTCTCGCACCAAGAGTGAGGGAGGACAACGCTGGTTTCACCTCTACCCAGATACAACCAACACCGATGAATTTTATTGGACCAATAGCGGCCAAAATTGGAACTTCATGTGTGCTGATTGCCATTCAACAAACCTAGAAAAGAACTATGACATGGCAAGCAACACCTACAGTACAACTTGGTCTGAAATCAATGTAGGTTGTGAGGCGTGTCATGGCCCTGCAAGTGAGCACGTTGAACAAGCAAAGCAAGCTGCTCATTCTCCTAAAGCCAACAGTGGTAAAAGCGCTCAACTCACGGCGCATTATGGTTTTGACCGTGATTTGTCTAAGTCAGTCAAAGAGTGGGTTTACCAAGAGGGTAATTCAACCCTTCAACCGAAAGACATCATTCATACCAACCAAGTCCAGACCTGTGCTCAGTGCCATAGCCGACGTACACAACTGAATGAGACTGCTGATCATGTGAAGGGATCGTTCTTCGATAAATATCGTCTTAGCCTAATTAGCCCGGAACTCTATCATCACGATGGTCAAATCTATGATGAAGACTACGTTTACGGTTCATTCTTGCAGTCAGCGATGGCTGAGAAAGGTGTCACTTGCACTAACTGTCACGATCCTCATACCGCAGAGCTGAAAATTGCGGAAGAAGCTGTATGTAGCCAGTGCCATATTGCATCCGAATACACACCAGAAAAACACACCTTCCATGAGGCAAACACAGAAGCTTCAAAATGTACCACTTGCCACATGCCTGAGACGACGTATATGGAGGTCGATCCGAGACGTGGCCATAGCTGGCATGTGCCACGTCCAGATATTAGCCAACATATTAAAACGCCGAACGTGTGTACCAGTTGCCATGAAGACAAAACCGATCAATGGGCCGATAAGCAAATTGGTCAATGGTTCCCTGATTCTAAATATCGAAACCAACAGCATTTCGCTGTGGCTTTTTACGCGGACTCAATAGGGCATAGAGGCGCGGAAGATGCACTGGCGTATTCGGCTCAGGATTCTAGCTTAAGTAATATTATTCGAGCATCAAGCTTGGAGCGCTTGTCTGGTAACACGGGTAAGAACACTCTTATTTCATTAGCAAGGGCAGTAAAACACGACGATGAGATGATCCGTCTAGGTGTTGTACAAGGTTCATCTGGTTTCCCGTTTACCGACCGCTGGCAGATTCTAGAACCACTGCTTACTGATCCAGTATTGTCTATTCGTTCAGAAACAGCTGGCGCGCTAGTTCGTTATTGGGGAGAAATGAATCCGCTGCAGAAAGATCAAATCAAGCCTGCATTGGAAGAGTACATTGAGATACAGCGCTTTAATGGTGACAGAGGTTTTGGAAGAACCAATCTGGGTAATGTTTACCGAGATTTAGGGAAGCAAGAACAAGCTATTGAGTACTACTTAGGCGCTATAGAAATTGAGCCATATTTCGAGAACAGTTACGCCAACTTGGCTGATCTGTATCGGGCTTTGGGCGATGAACCTAAAGCACTAGCAACCTTGAAGCAAGGCATCCAAGCTCAGCCAAAATCGAGTGTATTGCCATACAGTACGGGGCTGTCACTGCTGCGAATAAAAGACTACGACCAAGCGACACGTTATCTAAAACAAGCGGCAGAAACGGCACAAACCGACCCGCAATATTGGTACGTGTATGGCTTAGCATTGGAAAAATCCGATGTACTTGCGGCGAGCCAGTCATTATACAAGGCTTATCAATTTAGCCGAAACCCTCAACATTTGTATGCACAGTGTGAAGTGTTGGCGCGAAACAGCCATATACCGGGTGTGCCGAAAGCATTTGAACAGTGTATTTCATCATTGAGTAAATTGGCACCACCGGAGGCAATTAACCAGTTGAAGGCTAGGCTCAAATAAAACGATGAAGTGACCTTGGTTATGGTGTTTGTAACGTTTTACACCATAACCACTTATTGCGTTTATAACCAATAGTTATCGAGCTTGTGAGTAGGATGTACGCAGCCAGTTTGAATAAAGGAAGACCTATGAACCATGCGCAACAAGCAATAAACCAACTGATTGAACAAACAGAAAAAAGTGTTATCGGACAGAGTCACGTCGTTCGGGCTCTGGTGATAGGGTTATTGACCAATGGGCATGTGCTTTTAGAAGGGCTTCCAGGCACAGCGAAAACGCGTTCAGTAAAGTCGCTTGCCAACTTATTAAATACCAGTTTTGGTCGAATTCAGTTCACACCAGACCTATTGCCATCAGATGTGACGGGTACAGAGGTGTATCAAGAGCTAGACGGGAAACCTCAACTGCACTTCCAACCGGGGCCTATCTTCAACAGTATTGTCCTAGCCGATGAAGTGAACCGTGCGCCAGCTAAAGTACAAGCGGCACTGCTTGAGGCGATGGCAGAGGGCACGATCACAGTAGGTGGTCAAACTCACATCCTTCCTGACCTATTCATGGTACTCGCTACTCAAAACCCCGTTGAGCAAGAAGGTACATACCCGCTACCTGAAGCGCAAATGGACCGTTTCATTATGAAAGTGACGGTCGACTATCCAGAAGATGAAGCAGAGCGCGACATCATTCGTTTGGTTCGCAGTGAAGAGCTAGGCAATGAGACCAGTTCCGAGCTAGTGACTCCGCAGCACATTGAACCTGAATTAGTGCTTGAGGCACGCCGCCAGCTTCCAGAAATCGCGGTATCTGATTTAGTTGAAAACTATATCGTGGCGTTAGTTATGGCGACTCGAAAGCCGGAACGTTACCCAGAATCTAACTTGTCCAAATGGATTGAAATTGGTTCGAGTCCACGTGCTTCTATCGCTCTAGATAAGTGTGCTCGCGCTTATGCTTGGCTACAAGGCCGTGACCATGTCACGTTAGATGATGTTCGTGCCATGCTGCCAACTGTGTTGGGGCACCGATTCTCACTGTCTTACGATGCGCTTGCTGACGGGGTCGACCATCAGAGAGTCGTTGAAGAGCTACTTGATAACGTAGAGATCGGATAACAAGGGGGCGTCATGGCGAAGCCAACACAAGCTCCCAAATCGCAAGGCTTTGATCCAAGGCTGTACTGTGATTACTCAAAGTTAGTGCGAATACAGGCGCAAGCTGAGTCGTTTTCTCTGTTACCTCACCTAAAAGCGGGCAGTGTCCTTTCGGGAAGACACAATTCGTTGTTTCGTGGTCGTGGTTTGAACTTTGAAGAGTTACGGCATTACCAACTCGGTGATGATATCCGTAACCTCGATTGGAAAGTGACCATGCGAACTGGGAAACCACATGTTCGTAGCTATACCGAAGAGAAAGACCGTAACGTGATGATCTGTGTAGACCAACGCAGCTCTATGTTCTTTGCCTCCCAAGACACCATGAAGTCTGTCGTTGCCGCTGAACTGGCGGCATTGTGTGGTTGGCGAGTTCTTAAGGATGGAGACCGCGTCGGTTTTGTTTTGGCGTCACACCAAAAGCTATTTCACACAAAAGCGCAGCGTTCTCAGTCTGATTTGCTCTCCCAACTCAAACACCTTGCTAAGGCGAACCAAAGCTTGGGTGTTAATGTAAGCGACAATGAAGGAGTCGGGTTTACTCAATGGATCGAATTGATTAAGCGAATGAGGTTAAAACAGTCGACGTTAATCTTCATTAGCGACTGGCGTGATTGCCAAGAGCATCACCTAGACCGTTTGAAACAACTTCAACAGCATAACGATATCCTCGCCATCATGGTCACTGACCCATTAGAGCGTTCACTGCCAAGAGATCTTGCAAGCGCAAACTGGGTGGTGGGTGATGGTCGTTTTCAATTGAGCCTAGATAGCCAATCTAAGGTAAGCCTTGCAAGCGAGAGCCTAGCTCAGAAAGCTGCACTTCAAAAACAATCTCTAGCTAAATTAATGGCGATGAAAAACCTTCCATATATCGAATTAGACACGTCTGGCAATCATATTTCCCAGTTACAAAAGTTAGTGGGAGGGCGCTAAATGACAGTCGAACACGCGCCTCCTAGTACTTATATCCTGCGTGAACTTCACGATGTGGCGATACCTAATAGTGTTAGCTGGGCGCCACAAACCATTGGTTGGAAGATCCTTGGCGTTATCTTGTTACTAGCGGCTCTCTACCTGGCCTATCGTTTGGCTCTAAGATGGTGGAATAATCGCTATCGAAAAGAAGCACTTAATGAATTGATGTTATTGGATGCGAGAGACAAAAACTCCCCTGAGCAGGCCTTTAAAGTGCTTAAGGTTGTACTTCGTTACCTAGACAGCAGTAATGCAAAGCTGTTTGGGCAAGCTTATGTGAAACGTTTGAATGCGTACCTTCCTGTGAACGGGCAAAGAGAGAGTAACAACGCATTCTTTGCTGAGGAAATCTCAGGACTATGGATGCAAAGCCTCATTGATCCAAAGGTACGCTTGACCTTTGAACAGCGCACGGAAGTCATTCAAACCTCTATGATGTGGCTAAAACTTCATAAGCCTGATGTTCAAGTGCCGGTTGAGGGGAAAGTAAATGATTAATCTCTTCTCTTCTAGCTTTGAATTTGCACATCCGTTGTGGTTCGTTGCACTGCCTTTGCCTCTGTTGGTCTACTTAGCGGTGCCTGCATATCGCACCAAACAAATGGCCATTAAAGTGCCGTTTTTCCACGAATTGGTGGAAGCGATTGGGGAAGCACCTTCTGAAGGGGCAAGTCAATTGACGCCAAGCTGGTGGCAACGCACCACACTCATTATTACTTGGGTTTTGGTTGTTTGTGCCTTAGCTAAACCGACCATTCTTGGTGAACCTCAAGTGCGTGAACAATTAGGTCGAGATGTCATGGTGGTCGTTGATTTATCTGGATCAATGGCAGAACAAGACTTCACATCTAAGCAAGGCAAGAAAATCTCTCGCTTGGAAGCAACGAAAGAGGTGTTGGCAGACTTTGCGAAAACCAGAAAAGGCGACCGCTTAGGTTTGATCCTGTTTGGTGATGCTGCGTTTGTACAAACTCCTTTCACTGCCGACCAAGATGTATGGCTAGAACTATTAAATCAAACGGATGTTGCTATGGCAGGGCAGAGTACTCACTTGGGTGATGCGATTGGCTTAGCGATAAAAGTGTTTGAGCAGAGCGGTAAGCAGATGTCTGTCGAACAAGCCCAAAACGATATCGAACGTGAGAAGGTGGTGATTGTACTGACTGATGGTAATGATACGGGCAGTTTTGTAGAGCCAATTGACGCTGCAAAAGTGGCTAAGGCGAAAGGGGTTCGTATTCACGTGATTGCGATGGGTGACCCTCAGACTGTGGGTGAAGTAGCCTTGGACATGGAGACCATCAAGCGTATCGCCTCTGAATCTGGCGGTGAGGCATTTGAAGCGCTAAACCGTGATGAACTTAGCACAGCCTACGAGCAAATCGGTCAACTTGAGCCTCAGTTATACGAAAGCACAACTTATCGACCTAAGCAGGGCTTACACCACTATTTAGTGGCAGTCGTTGTACTCATGTATCTCACTGCATTTAGCCTTGCAACGGTAAGACGTCGCCGTGCCGTTCGTTTGTCGAACCTTGAAACGAAAGGAGAGAGTGATGTTTGATTCTCTCGCAGTTCAACAGTTCTTTACTCAGTTTCATTTTATTCGCCCACTCTGGCTCTTAGCATTCGTGCCGATGTTTTTCTTACTTTGGTTACGTTGGCGAGAAGAGACTAAACCGAGTTGGAAAGACATTCTGCCAGAGCATTTACGCAATGCGTTGACGATTGGTGAGACCGGGTGGCGAAAACAACTGCCACTCAAGCTGCTGATGGTTATCGTGACTATTGCGATTATTATTTGCTCAGGGCCAACGTGGCAGCGTGAAGCATCGCCATTTGGTGAAGACAAAGCCTCAATGTTGGTGGTACTTGATAATAGCGAATCCATGCTAGAAAAGGATTTACCTCCTAGTCGCTTAGAGCGCTCGAAGCAAAAAATTCGAGACTTATTGGCGGCGCGCAAAGGCGGTAATACAGGTCTAGTTGTGTATGCAGGAAGTGCACATGTCGCGATGCCGGTTACTCAAGATAGCAAGGTTTTCGAACCGTTTTTGGCAGCAATTACCCCTGAAATTATGCCTGTTGATGGCAAAGCGGCTGAGAAAGCCCTGCCTTTGGTTCAACAACAATTGTCTGGTGAGCCTGGCTCAACCGTGTTGCTAGTATCTGATGGTGTGAATCCTACAACCATCAAAGCGTACGAACAATTTTTCAATGAAAACAGTTACCAACTGTTGATCTTGGCCGCGGGTAATAGCCAAATTGTGAGTAATAACCCAGTAGACCTTGATTCATTGCGCTCGCTAGCCAAAGCCACGGGTGGTCGCTTGATTGAAGTGACAGTAGACGATTCTGACATCAAAGCACTTAACAGTGCGGTAGAACGTAACATGCAGCTCAATGGTGAATCTTCGATGCCTTGGAAAGATATGGGTTACGGCTTGTTGTTCCCAATTGCCTTCATTATGTTGCTTTGGTTCCGCAAAGGTTGGCTCGTGCAATGGTGTCTAATTGGTGTTGTGACGACAGGTGCTTTTTATGCGCCGAACTCAATGGCAGAAACGGTCAAACTGACGGCGGACAGACCTGTTGAAGTGGAAACGTTATCGGCTTGGGATAAAACCGCCCAATGGTGGTGGGATTTATGGCTGACACCAGACCAACAGGGTCAGCGATTGTTAAACCAACAACAATACTTAGAAGCGGCGAAACACCTTGAGGATCCACTTAGAAAAGGTGCCGCTTACTACTACGCACGAGAGTTTAAACTTGCCCATAGCGCGTTCTTACAAGTCGACAGTGATTTTGGTTTGTACAACGCGGCCAGTGCTCTAGCAAGGCAACGAGAGTATTTGGCTGCACGAGATTTGTTGAAAAGCTTAAATGATAAGCCTGACCTTGACCCTAATTTAAAGCCTGACGTACAGCACAACTTGGCCGTGGTTAATGGCATTGTTGAAGAGGTTAACCGAACCAGTGAAAGCCAAGCAGGGACGACAGATGGCCCTGAAGAATCGTTTGAACTAGACGAGGACAAGCCACGTACGGGCGATGGTGCAGAAGAAGAGACAGTTGCTGAGCTCATGCTAAAAGAAACGCTCAATGCGAATGAGATTCTTGGTAGTCAAGAATTGGCCGATAAGTGGTTAAAGCGAGTGGAAGCGGATCCTAAGTATTTCCTTCGAGCTAAGTTTCAAATCCAATTGCGCGAACCATCACCAGTATCTAACGAGGAGCAAAAGTAATGAGTTATTGTCAGTTTTTGTCTCTCAGTTACTCTAGAGATTCGAACTCAGTTAAGCCGTTAAGTCATGTACAGCATGGTTTCGTCGTAATGTTGATGGCTCTGCTTATCACCTTGTGTTCCTCTACAGCCTACGCTCGTGATATTTATGATCTTCAGCGCAGTGGTGATGTTGAGCTTATCGCATGGGTCGGAGAAAAACCGAAATCGGGCGATAAGATAACGCCAGCTAAGGTAAGCGTTAATGAGCAAGTGATTTTGAATATCGAAGTCGCGACACCACGTTGGTTTACGGGTGGCACACGCATCGGTAGCATCGAAATCCCGAACGTGATTGCCAAGCAGCGTAATCAGCTTGCAACGAATTACACCGAGAGAGTAGGCGGTACGACTTGGTCTCGCCAGCGCTGGGAAATCACTCTTTATCCGATGGCATCGGGTGCTTTTGTTATTCCTACCTTGCCTGTGAGTGTAAAGGTGTCAGCTCCCGATGGTTCTAACGTGACTGGTACACTTTATACTCAACCGATCAAGTTTGAAGCTTCGCTACCTTCTGGGTTATTACGTGAAGACTCGCCTTGGTTCGCAGCAACGGATGTTGAGGTTGAACAAAATTGGCAACGTTCTAGTGATGAACTGAAAGTCGGCGATGCGATCACTCGAACAGTGACTATTAAGGCAAAGGATAGCTTATCTGTATTGCTACCTAACGTACTAACTAACGAATCTACACAGCAGTATCAAGCTTATCCGCAACCGAACCGCCTGGATGATACCCAAGAGCGAGGAGACTATCGTTCAAGCCGAATTGAAGAATCAGTCTATGTCATTCAACAAGGTGGTGAACTGACGCTTCCTGAATTCTCGTTCCAATGGTGGAATAGCGACAAACAACGTTTAGAAGATGTCGTAATCAAAGGCGAAGTGTTTGAAGCCAAGCACACGTTGCAGTCCTTTGTAAAAGCCTATATGTCGGTATTCATCACGATTGGTTTAGTGTCGTTAGCATGTGTTTTGCTGTTTGTTATTGGTAAGCGTTATTACGCGGCTCGACCAACACCGACGTGGTTAGTGATGAGACGCCTGCTTAAGCACGGCGACTGGGCTGCGTTACGAACGTTTATTTACACTCAATTACGATACCAAACGACGGAGTTAGAGTTATCGAAAGCTAGCACAGAAAAGTTATGGCTGGATGATAGCACTGCACTTCAGCAAGGACATGAAGATAAGAATGTGTTTAAACGTTTGTGGAAAGGGTTAAAAAAACTCGCCAATGACCGGAGTAACTCTCATGTAATTCGCTCAATCGCAGGTCGCTTGAAAATTCCTAAAGCCTTGCCAGACTTAAAAGACAAAATTAAGTAGGCATGTGATGCACTGGTTCAATTGAAATACCCATAAAAATTCGGGGTTTATCGAGGCATTACGCACAACTTTTAGCAATTCGCATCGAACATAATCGGCAGGTTCTCTACTATAGGGAACCTGCTTCTTTAATATGGAACTGTATGAAAAGTACCGAGCTAAATTTAATTCCAATATTTGTCGCTATCTATGAAGAGCAGAACTTATCAAGAGCTGCTAGCCGCATGGATATCAGCCAACCTGCTGTGAGCAAAGCACTTGCGAGGTTGAGAGATATCTATGATGAGCCACTGTTTCACCGTACCACTTCAGGTGTTGAGCCAACCACTTTCGCGATGGATATCTACCCAGCAATGGCGGCGGCACTGAAGAACTTCACGTCGACACTGTCTGCATCAAGAGACTTCGACCCTAAAACCTCTGGCCGCGTTTTTTCTATCGCCTGTGTATCTGCGGCCAGCTATGAAATGATGCCTAGGGTGATGCAATTGATCAGCCAGGTAGCACCGGGTATTGCGTTGGAAATTCACCCTCTGTTTACTGAAGACTACGAGTCTGACCTGAGGCTACAAAGACACGATGTGATCATCGATATGACGCCAAGAGGCCGAACGACGCTCAAGCACGAGGTCGTTTCCACTGAAGAGCTGGTGGTTGTATGCCGAGAAGATCACCCGTCAATCGGTGATACCATCGATATGGAGCAGTTTTTATCACTTGAGCATGTTGTGGTATCAAAATGGCACGCACGCCGAAGCTTATTGAGCTCTGATCATTTCAGAGACTTAGAAAAGCGTAGGGTAGTGTACCGAGCTGCAGGGGTCGTTGAGATGCTGCCAGTGATCGAGAGTTCTGATTACATCGGAATGCTACCTATGTCATCGGTGCGTTGTTTCTCCGAAAAGTACAAGGTGAAAACACTCCCTTTACCATTCGAATTGGACAACCTCGATATGTGTATGATTTGGCACCCAAGCCGCACTAACGAACCAAGCCACAAGTGGTTACGCGCCAAGATCAAAGCCGCAGCAAAAGAGGTCTCGGCTTAGCGCTTTCGTTAGCTGAGTGGTGGTTTCGTAGGCCCACTCCAGACGCTTTTATTACGTCTGGAGTAGGGTACAAACGAGTCATTCCACATAGCTTGAAGCGACAGCCTATACTGATGCTTGTGATGCTTGCTCCGCATTGCCAACAAAATAAGAGACCCAATCATCGATAGGTAGAGGTCGAGCAAAGAAATAGCCTTGCGCGTATTTACAGCCTATCTGACGTAAGGTTTTGACATGGCTTTGTGTTTCAAGTCCTTCCGCAATGACTGAAAAATCAAGTATCTGAGCAAGTTTTAATACTGCACATGTGATCTCGTAATCGACCTTAGATGAGTTGATGTCTTCGATAAAACTACGGTCTAATTTAACGCAGTCAGCGGACAGGTTTTTTAGTACCGAAAGAGATGAATAGCCGGTACCAAAATCATCAATTGCGATCTTATAACCCTTAGAATGAAGCACTTCTATGGTTCTCGAACAGGTTTCAAAGTCTCGCATCATATCTCTTTCTGTTATCTCAAGTAGCAACTGATGCGGTTTGCAGTCGGTTTCATCGAGTATGACTTGGAGTTGTTCAGCAAGATCGGTCATGTAAAACATTCGCGCTGAGAAGTTGATAGAGAAAGTCACTCCCTCTAAATTGATTCCAGAACGTTGCCATTCAGTAATTAGGTTTGCCACTTTCTTAAATACCCATTTATCGATGTCGATAATCAGGTCACTCTTCTCTGCCACTTCCAGAAAATCCACTGGTGGAAGTAGGCCTAGCTTCGGGTGTCGCCAACGAACAAGTGCTTCTGCCCCAATGATCTCTTGCGAATCTAAATCGACTTTTGGTTGGAAAAACACTTCTAGTTCATCGTTAGCTACCGCTTGATGCAACCCCATATTGGTTTCGATGAGATCGTTCACTTCGTGGGTCATCTTATCGGCATAAACCCGGTACTGGTCTCTACCATTGCGCTTAGCGTGATACATGGCGGTGTCGGCGTTTCGAATTAAAGTTTCACCGTTAGCGCCGTGAGTTGGGTATTCACATACGCCGATACTGGCCGCAACAAATATTGAGTTGTCTTCGGTATAGTAAGGCTTACGAAGTGACTGGTTTAAACGCTCTGCTAGCTGTTCGCCTTCGCTCAAGCTGATGTTAGAGAACACGACCATAAACTCATCGCCGCCCATTCGTGCAACAAAACCGTTAATGCCAACAAGGGTGGTTAGGATATTCGATACATTGATAAGTAGGTTGTCACCTTGTCCATGACCGAGAGAATCATTGATGGTTTTAAACTCGTCGATATCTAAATAAAAGAGTAAGAAACGGGAATCTTGTTCAAGTGAACGTTTGATCTCTTCATCCAGTTTTTTTGTAGCTAACAGTCGGTTCGCTAACCCTGTTAATGGGTCGTGGTGGGCGAGAAAGTCGAAGTTCTTTTTCTCCTCTGTTAGCTCTAGATAAGCTTCAGACAACCTTCCTGCCATGTCATTGTAGGCTTTCTCCAAATGAGACCATTCATCGTTTCTGCCAAGTGCAATAGGTTCTCTCAAGCTGCCAGATTCTAAGCGGTCAAAACCGTGCTTAAGTGCATTCAATGGTTTTTGAATGTGGTTCCTTACCACATAGTTAAGCAGTAGTAGAGACAAGATAACGGCAGATAAACTGATCATAATGGCGTTGAGTCGTGATTCGCCGATCTCTTCTTCCAATTGAGCGGTAAGCGCCAATGCTTGATTTTGAACGCGTGACTCTGTGTTCTCTACCATTTCGAGTAAGTCACTTTGTGCATCTAAAAGCGAAGCCATCACCAGCCAGCGTTGCTCAAGGTTGGCACGAATTCGTTTCAACGCCGCGTTATAGCGTTTAACTGTTTTCTGAATGCGCTTCTTCTGTTCAATTACTGCCGAAGTTTCAATATCAACGTTTTCTAAGTGCAGTAAGAATATGTCGAGCTCTTTTTCGACTTTAATCAAAAGCACTTTTTCTGTTTCTGGCGTAATGCGGCTATGGATATCACCGACCATTTTTCCTGAAGTAAGAAAGGACTCTCGCAACATGTTCATGAGATCGAGCTCGTTGTTATAACGAATAAAGTCATGTTGGTTGAGGTGTTTGAGTTTGCTGTCGGCAATAGCAAACTCCAGTTGGTTCAATTGTGCCGCTAAGGTGGCATCTATTTGATTGGTTTGCTTGAGTATTAGATTGAGTGCAAGTGAGCTACCCAAGAAACGATGGAAGTTATCAATGAACGCATCGATCTTCTGTGAAAAACCTTCATTGGTCGATAGGTCTCTGAGCTTTTGAAGTTGGTAGTCAACGTTAAATGCTTCTTCCGACAAGGTGTTATCACTGAACAAAAAGGTTTGTTCGAGCAGTTTCACTCGAGAGGTAAGCGTGAAAACTCGGCGGCTGATCTCTGAATTCACAATCAACTCAGATACATGTGTTGAGGTTTCGTTTTTAAGTGTCGACTCAACATAATATAAAGAGCGAATCACCATGATCACAGCAAGGCTGACGATAAGTAGCGAAATGAAGTTGGAGATGATGAAACGCTGGGTAATGTTTATTTGATTCAGTTTCATTGCGGCTTCCAAATATTCAAATACGCTTCGCGGTAGCCATTTTTAGGGTCATAAATACCAGTCGCTTCGTTGTTAATCAGCTCTGCGACGTTGTTTGGAGTCACGAGGTGAACAGGCGCAGAATAACCACTTGGTGGCATGCTATTGAATGCTCGGTTGAGTTCGTCAACGATTTGCCAACCTTGTAGGTATAAAGGCTCTGGAACAGTCGCTGATTGGAACTGATCTCTGTTGATTCGCTTGTAGGCGGCTTTGCTACCATCCCCCGCAGAAATATTGTTTGGAATCAGTTTGTTTTCTTCTAGGTTAGATTCTAAGGAGGGGATGGCATAGTCGATATACAAGTCGTTTATCGCCAAAATATGCGTGATATTGTCTCCGTATTTTTTATCCAGCATCTTCAAGGTAGCAGGCATCTTTTGGTCGATTTGATCGAGTGGTAGGTAGATAAGCTCCAGAACATCACAGTTACGACACTGCTTGATGGTGTCGACCATAGCGTTAGCTTTAATCATCGCAATTTCGTAGTTTGGGTCTGTAAACACCACAATTTTTGCTTGTTCGTTGGAGTCAACAATCGCAAGCAAGGCCGCAACTTCAGCGACATCTAATGGGTCGGTCGTGATATTCGTGAAGAGACCAATATCAGGATCTCCACCTGCTAACTCCGTCGCGTGCCAGCCAATGATAGTAATTCCTAAATCTTGAGCTTGTTTTAAGATCTTTTGGTGGCGGACAGCATCAATTCCACCAAGCACGATTGCATCTGGGTGAAAACCTATTGCCTTTCTTATTGCCGCACCTTGGCGAACTTCAGAGCCTAGACCGTCGATAAAACGCAGGTGCCAATCAATGTTGGATATCGCTTCTGATAACCCTTTACCTACGCCATAAACACCGCCGTTGCGCAGATCCGAAGCTACAAAAATAATGTTCTTTTCATGGCGCACGGCAGGACCTTCCGTTGGGCCTCCCCATGTGACTTGGTTTGATACAGCACGTGTGACTTTGTTTTCTGCGTATTTGAAAAATACGTCCTCTGGATACCCTGCAAAACTCGTTGAGCTGCAAGTGATAGCAAGCAATAAACTCGCAAAGTGAAATGTTCTATTCATCGGCTCTATAAAAGTCTTTAAATTATTATCTCTCTATATTTATAATATTGTTAATAAACATTCAAACACTTGGTAACATTTATGCTGGGTCAAAATTATAAAATCCTTTTACCTCTGCTCCTAACTACTTGTTTTATGGTTTCACAGCCTGTGAGCGCTGATGGGGAAAGGCCTGACAGTGATTTTGAAAAACTTGAAAAATTTCAAGAGACTGTAAGCGGAGAGCCCATTTCTTTAGCAACGAAATCTTCTGAAAAGCCCGTAAGGATCGCTTTAATTTATCCAAGTGCAGATATTTCTGATTTCTGGATACGTAATTTCATCGCGTTGAAGGAAAGATTGATTGCCTTACAGCTTAAATTTGAGATTGATGAATTTACATCTAGGCAGATCGAACACTCACTTCAAACTCAATACACCGAGCAAGTTCTTAGCTCTGAAAAACCCTATGATTTTGTCATTTTTGGACCATCAGAGTTGGGTATACAAGCCGGTAATATCCAAAAACTGTCGGCTTCCTCTGACTTTAAAACCTTCATTTGGGCATTTCACACGCCAAACGAACAGTGGACTCACCAACCTGATAGTTGGTTTGATTTTTCCAGCGAAATGGGAGCCGAGGTGTTGTGTGACCACGTGGTCAAAGAGCTAGGTAACGACGTGAAGTTTTCCGCTAACCGAGGTATTCCAGGTATTACAGATACACAACGCTCTCAAGGGTTTATTGACTGTGTAGAAGAGAAGGGCGATTGGTTAACGGTTTATGAGCATTTTGGGCAGTATCAAAAAATTGGTGGTGCTGATGGGATCCGTTTGGTTTTGGGTAACTTTCCAGAAGTGACCATGGTTCACAATGCGAACACGGCAATGACGATGGGTGCTGTAGATGCACTAGGCGAAGCAGACAAGTTGTCTGAGATATATGTGACAGGTTGGGGTGGAACCGCAAAAGAGATAGAGAAAATCCGATCTGACGAGCTTGATGCAACACCAATGCGAATGAGTGATGATCTGGGGGTTGCCACTGCAGAAGCCATCAAGTTTCACTTGGAAGGTCGACAAACAGAAGTGCCGTTGATTTATCTAGGCAGAATAACCGTGGTGCACAACAAAATGGATGATGAAGAGTTGAGTCAGTTAACGCGAGAGGCTTTCCGTTATTCAGGCAAAAACTAGTGCACCGAACGTTACCGGTACTACAGCAAAGAAAAAGCCGCTTGCCTGTATTAGGTAAGCGGCTTTTTTATCGTTCGTAATGCACAGGTTTAGTGCCAATGCTTTTAGTCGACGATTTCTTTCAATACCTCACCAATCGAACCACTTGGCTGTGTGATGCCTAGCTTATTAGAGAGGGTCGGTGCTATATCATAAGGTGTAACTGCTCGTGATACCTTTTTAGCTTCAACGTCATAACCTGCGAAGATAACCGGTACATGAGTGTCGTATTTCCATGGCGAACCATGTGTCGACGCGATCTGAAGACCTTCCATGTCGTTGATGTAGCTGCGCGGTGCAAATACAACATAAACGTCACCAGAACGAGCTGGGTGATAGTTGTTTTTGATGAGCTGCATCACATGGGTATCAGGTACTCTGTTCTTCGCTATGTCACTGCTTGAAACAGCAAACGCTACGCCTTTTATTTTGGCAATCTCATCAGCCATCGCTTCTTGCACTTTTGCTAGGTCAAGTTTCTTCTCAGCAATAAGGTCATGATTCAGATAAATGTAAGGCTGTGCATACAAGCGAATTGCATCTTTAGATAAACCGAATTCATCTTTCAATCGCTTCTCGACACCGCTTGAAAGCAGAGCATCTTTGTCGAAGTATTGTGCCTGACTAAAACCAAGCGCATTTGCCGCAGGCGATGCTTCAGGTACGCCATGGTCGGCGGACAAAACAATGAGTGTTTTATCTAAACCCACTTGGTCATCGACGGTTTTTAAAAGTTTCGCAATGGTTTTATCAAGTCGAATCAAGTTATCTTCAGTTTCTAAACTTTCTGGACCGTAGAGGTGAACCACATAATCGTTCGATGAGAAGCTAACCGATAGGTAGTCGGTGGCATCGCCTTGCCCAAGTTTTTCTTGCATTAATAGTGTGCTGGCAAAGTTTTCAGTAATCTCATCACCTGCTGGGCTCACGGTTAACGTGGTGCTGTAATATTTATAACTCGCTGGGCCGTAAGGGTGAGGGAAGGTGCGTTGGAAGTCACCTAGCTTAACCTTGTAATCGGTATCGTGCTCTTGAAGGGTATACTGTTCACGCGGTAAAGATAGTTCCCATTTCTGTTTCGAGTATTGCGCTGCAACTTTCTTTTCATTCCAACGAGATACCCAATCTGGGTATTCATCATAATAGTAATCACTCGTGACAAATTCAGATTGCGCTTTAGAGAACCAGAAGGCTTTGCCACTGTGTCCCGCTAAAGAGATTGCACCACGATCTTTAACTGAAACACCAAAAACCTTTGATTTTCCGCTATTTGAGATCATCAGCTCGTCACCAAACGTGGTCGAGAGGATTGGCTCGGGAGAACGGCCATCGCCTTGTGCTGCTTTTTGTGTCGGGTCGATTTCTGTCGCTTTGTCGACACCTGCGCCAGAAGTGAGCATGGTGTAGTTACCATCCTCTACGTTATACACTAAACGCTCTTCACTACGGTCGTACCAAACATTACCCACCATGCCGTGAACGCTAGGTGGAGCACCCGTAGCCAGAGAGACGTGTCCTACAATTGTTTCCGTGTTGCCATGCTGATAATTGGCATTGGTGTAATACGTGCCATCATCCATCAAATACCGAAAGCCACCTTCACCAAAGTTATGCTTATAGCGCTCTATAAGATCGGCACGCAGACCATCAACCGTGATTTGAAGAACCAAATCTGGTTTCTCTGCAGCTGTTGCGGGCAAAGCACAGAGTAGAGCAAGTGTAAGACCTGAAAGCTTGGTGTATTGCATAGAGTGTCCTTATTCAGTATTGCCGTAGCGTGAAAACGTTTGTGTCGCATGAGTTCTGTTTATCGTTATAAACAACGCGATAAACTTATTCCGCGATGCGCTTAGTCTGCGTCTTTAACTAGGCGCAGTCCCATGTCAGACATGGTGATGGATTGGCTTGCGAAATCACGACGGTAACTTTCCGATTCATTTTCGTCATAAGCAAAACTGCCACCGCGAACAGACTTATGTGATAAGCCTACGTCACTGTGTTTAGCGTTGTTTGGATTGTCTGTCGGACCAAATCGGTAGAAGGTGTCATCGAAGGCATCGATAACGAATTCGCCAACATTACCTGTCATGTCATATAAGCCTAGTTCATTTGGTTTCTTTAGCCCGACTGGGTGTGCGCTATTTTTCGAATTTGCTGAGTACCACGCAACATCATCTAAGTTGTTGGAACCACTGTAAGTATACCCTTTGCTCTTGTTGCCACCTTTGGCTGCAAATTCCCATTCAGCTTCTGTTGGCAAACGGTACTCTTCACCCGTTAACTTATTGAGTTGCTCTACGAAATAGTTTGCTTGTTGCCAGCTAAGGTTATTGACTGGAATTTGCGGGTTTGGGAAGTAACTGAGAGATGAGCCCATTACTGATTCGAATAATTCTTGAGTCACCTCAAACTTCGCGATGTAGAAACTATCTACAGTAACACTACGTGCTGGACGCTCGGCTTTACTTGCTTCTGGGCTGTTTGAGCCCATGGTGAATGTCCCACCTTCAACCAACACCATATCTTGATCAATTTGTTGGGCGATAGGGTGCGTTGGCACGCTTGAACAGCCGCTAAGAAGAATAGTCATGGTGACGCCACTAACTGCTGCTAAATGTTTGTAATTGATAAATTTCATCACGTGCCTCAAATGTTCGAAATAGAGGTCAATTCTAACGTTTTCGGTCATTCCAATTGGTTATAAAGGGTATAACATGCCACTGACTTCATTCGGAATTATTATGGGAACAAGACACTAAGATAGGTAGGTAAATCATGCACATTACTCAAGGTCCTCAATATAATGGCAAAGCGTCTAAACGCTTGCATGTTATGGCGAAGCCAATTGGCGCAGCATGTAATATTGACTGTAAATATTGTTATTACCTTAGTAAGCAAGATTTGTTGGAGTACAAGAAAGGCAGTTCTCCAAGAATGGATGATGAAACATTAGAGACCTACATCCGACAATACATCGAAGGTCAAAATACACCTGAGATCATCTTTTCATGGCAGGGTGGAGAACCTACCATGCTTGGTTTGGCTTATTTTGAACGTGTGGTTGAACTACAGAAGAAGTATCAACCTGAAGGTGTATTGATTTCCAATGACCTGCAAACCAATGGCACATTACTGAATGACGATTGGGGGCAATTCTTAGCAAAGAATAACTTCCTAGTAGGCTTAAGTATTGATGGCCCAGAGATGCTGCATAACGCCTACCGTACTAACCGAGCCGGTCGTGGTACGTTCAAGCAAGTAATGGCTGCGGTTGAACTGCTGCACAAACACCAGGTGAAATTCGCGACGTTAACCTGCGTGAACAACCTGACCAGTCAAAATGCACTAGAAGTGTACCGATTCTTACGTGATGTGGTGAAGTCGCCACAAATGCAATTTATCCCAATCGTTGAGCAAAAAACCTTTAGAACGGTTGCACCGCAAACTTCTCAAGTGAGCGAGCAATTGAAGCAGGGTGACAAGCGCCTGATCCCGGGTCATAAAGATTCAATTATGGAGTCGTGGTGTGTATCAGATCTGGCGTGGGGTAACTTTCTCATTACCGTGTTTGATGAGTGGGCGAAAAACGATATCGGCAAAGTGTTCGTGCAATATTTCGAAGCAAGTTTAGAAACGTGGATTGGTCGTCCTAATCCACTTTGTACCTTGAATGAGATTTGCGGAAAAGGCCTTGCTATGGAGCCTAATGGTGACGTTTTCTCATGTGACCACTATGTTTATCCAGAATACAAAATCGGCAATATCCATCACGAGAAATTGGATGATCTGGCGTACAGCGCTTCACAACAGAAGTTTGGCTTTGCTAAATCACGCACATTAACCAGCCAATGTCAGCAATGTGATTATAAGTTTGCTTGTCATGGTGAGTGCCCTAAAAACCGCTTTATCAAAACTCGTTCAGGTGAGCCGGGTTTGAATTACTTATGTGCGGGTTGGCACAAGTTCTTTTCTCATGTTGACAAATCAATGGCGTACATCGCTCGTGCTATGAGACACCCGGTGGCACACGGGAAATACAGCGATTCTGTAATGATGGCGCGTCGTGCCGAGATGGCCAAACAAGCGACGTTCGAGACCAAGTTCTAATTCAAGGTCTATCAATCTTAACGACAATCAATCAGATATGAGTCTAGGGACAGGCTAAATTCTCAAGTTTAAGGTACCACTATGATCAAGAAGAGTTTAGCGACAGCGGTTGCTTTAGTTATTTCAACGTCAGCATTGCTATCAACATCTGCAATGGCAGCTAACAGCGTCCAAGCCACTGTTGACGCACCTGCACAGAACATTAATCAAGTGCTTGAAATGACTGACACTCAAACACGCATTCAGCAGTTGTCTTACATGGCACAAGATAAGAATCAGTCTATTGAAAACCGCACAGGAGCCTTGCAAGAATTGGCTTCATACCCAAGCCAAAACGCACTGGTGGCCGTTGCGAGAGGCTTGAAAGACCAAGACCCTGAAGTGCGTGAAGCTGCAGTTATTGGCTCTGAACCCTATCAACTGGAACATCGTTGGGCATTGATTTCTCCTTTGCTTAAAGACAGCGATACCATGGTTCGTCACACAGCGACATCGAATTTAGTTCGTGATTTCAATACTCTAGATGAAGCGCAAAAAGCGGAAATTGAACCGGCGGTAAAAGAGCTGATCACTTTCTTGGAAACACAAGAATCAGAGAAGTTTCAGTTACTGTTTGCAGATGTCCTACGTTGGCACAATGAGTGGGAAAAGGCAGAAACGGTTTATTTAGAGCTGATTAAAACGCATCAAAATGATCCTCAAGTATGGTTGAGCTACGCAGACAACTTCCGAGCTCAGAAGAAAGACCAACAAGCGGTTGAAGTGTTAGATCGCGGTTTAGCGAATGTGCCGGACAATGCGGCTTTGCATTACTCAAAATCGTTGACCTTAGTTCGATTAGAAGAGAAGGGCGCCGCAGCAAAAGAGATCGAAGTGGCTGCTGAGCTAGCGAAAGACAACAGTTATTACTGGTACCTCAACGGTGTATTGCAAGAAGATCTCGATATCGACAAGTCGACAAAATCATTTGAAAAGGCGTATTTGATTTCTGGTGCTCCAGAGCAGCTCTACGCTGTATGTGATATTTACGTGCGTTATGGTAATGAAAAAACTGATGAATGTTTGACGGAGCTTAGTAAGGTCGCACCTGACTATGTGATTGAACAGTTGAAAGAGAAGCGAGTAGCGCCAAGTTCGTAGTAATTGCGTTATTCGATAAACTAAAGTGAGTTATTGAAAAGCCAGTCGAAACGTTCGACTGGCTTTTTGCATTTGGAAGTGATTTTAAAATGTGTGGTTGGAACAAGAGACAAATCAGAGGCGCTATAGTGGGTGAGCTGAGCTACTCACCCGTAAAGCATCTATTCACTCATAAAACATCTATTCACCCATAGAACTGGATGCGCGACGTCTGTCTGTTGCGCCGTAAAGTTTTCCATCTTTGATTTCAATGGCGTTTAAGCCACTGACGACAGGTATGACATGGACTGGGTAACCAAGCTGCATGAATTCTGGAACCAACATTTCGGCGTAGGTTTTTTTCTCGACCAAAAGGCCTGTTGGGTCATAGGGCTTGGTGCGATCTATCTTAGTTCCGTATTGAATGTTTGGCAGGTCAATCGCTTCTTGCGCTGATAGATCCCAATCCACAACACCAACCACGGTTTTTAACACGTACCCAGGAATTTGTGAGCTACCCGGAGAGCCAACAACTAAACGCAGGTCATCTTGTTTATCGATCACCATTAATGGCGTGATTGCTGAACGAGGACGCTTGCCTGCTTCAATTGCATTTTGGCTTGGTTTGCCATTGATGGTTGGTTTGGTAGAAAAATTCGCCATTTGTGCATTCAAGATCACACCGTCTACCATCACGCCAGAGCCCATTCCTGTACCGATGGTGCTTGTCATGGCTATCGCATTGCCTTCTTTATCGATGATGGAGATGTGTCCGGTATCCTTGCTCTCAAAGCCTTGATGTTGTGCGTAATCGGTATCTGAAACCTTGCCAGCTTTCGGATTTGATTGAGCGATCCCATTTTCTGGGATCAGTTGGCGTCGCTTATCAATATAAGATTTATCAAGCAGGGCACTTACGGGTGTTTCCACATAATCAGGATCGCCAGCGTAAGCAATACGATCGGCTTTAGCGATTCTCATTGCCTCTGTCATCAAGCGCCATGGTTCTGCGTCGGTTTTGGACATGTCTGCCAAATCATACGCTTCAAGCATTTCTAGGCTTTGCGCTACCATCACGCCACCAGAGGCAGGGTAACCAAAGGATACGATCTTGTTACCACGATAGTCGCTCTCAATGACGTCACGCTTTTTGATTTGGTACTGCTCAAAGTCTTCAATGGATAGTTTTGCATGGTCTGAATCGATGCGACTGTTGACCGTTTCTACAATGTTCTTACCAAACTCTCCACCATAAAGGTATTTGTCACCTTGTTGAGCAATATTGGTCAACGTATCGGCAAGCTTTGGATTGGTCATCAAGGTGCCCGTCGGTTTGATTTCGTCGTTATCCCAATAGAGCGCTTTGATTTCTGGATCTTCAATTAAACGGTTTTGCTCACGGACTACAATGTCGTACGTGTAGCTATTCATCGCATAACCTTTGCTAGCCAGGTCGATGGCCGGTTGAACTAACTCTGACCAAGGCAGTTTCCCATACTCTTGGTGGGCACTATAAAGTAGACGAAGAGTGCCAGGTATTGCGACCGAACGAGGACCTAAAATTTCATTTCGACTCAGTGGCTTGCCGTTTTCCATGAACATGTCGGGTGTCGCGCTTGAAGGCGCCTCATCTCGTCCATCAAGAGCGAGAAACTGGTCTTTATCATTTTGATAAAACAAAGCAAACGTTCCGCCGCCGATCCCGGTCATGTCGGGCTCGACCACCGACATGGTCATTTGCATTGCCACCATGGCATCGATGGCATTACCGCCTTGTTTCAGTATCGAATAGCCAGTGCTGCTGACATAGGGGTTTGTCGCACTAACCATGAATTTGTCACCTTCAGCATCAGGCACTACTGGAAAAGGGCTGGGCTCAGCAGCAAAACCCACCGCCGAAACCAAGCTTAAAGATAAAGTTGCTATACGCATGCGCTCTCCAATTAGAGGTTTAATTTAGTCGCTCTAAGGTTGACTGAATTAAAAAGAGTAAGTTCTTGAGCCTGTCGCCTTCTTACACAAACCTGACGATGTTGACACAGTTATTAAAGTGTAGGGCATGTAGGAAATTTAATTATTGGTAACGCGTTTGAATCATCGTGTTTTTATATATTTAAACTCGACATTAAGCCTATGGAATACGTGCGTTTAAATATGTTGGTTGAGTATGAAGTCGAATAAACATTAAGTTTTAAACAGGATGACGAGCTTGGAATTAAGCAGCATTTGATGAAGTTAAAAATTAAAGCTTATGATTTATATGGTAATTATCACGGATGATACATTTTATAAACAATATTTACATATTTATCACTATTTTTGTATTGACCGATTGAATAACTGGTCAGATCTGTTATTGTGCCAAAAAATACTAGTGCGGTTTGTCATACTGTTTAGCAAGGAAGCTTATGTTTACACTATCGATTAAGAATCGAATTTTGGCGTTATGTTTGGTTTCGTTAGTAGGGTTTATTAGTATTCTATTTGTCGGTGGGAATACACTCACTAGCAACACCAAGCAGGTTAATCGAATAGACCAAGTTACTTATCCCGTGATGAACGCGGCGTCGTTAAACAGTGTGTTGATCTCCCAATTGGCGGAGCGTTTTAACTTAGCTGTAACGCTTGGTGATGAAGATATTTTGGAAATGAACAAGCAAACTCTTGCTGCGATTCAAAGTAACTTCAATAGTCAAATCACGCTGGATCCTTCTCTGCAGGGTGAATCGATGCTTCTGCAAAATAAGACCAATCAATATTTTGAACTTGCTTACCAAATTGCCCAAGGAATGATCGATGAGGAGATCAGTCTGAGCGAAGCCGGTCGTTTAGCAAAAGAAAGTACCGCGATTTTAGATGCCTTAACCCTTGGCATGCGTGAGTTCAGCGCAGACCGACAAACTGAGTTCGAGAATGCAGTTGAAGATCTAGAAGCCAATAATAAACAGGCTAATCAAATCATGAGTGTTTCTGGTGCGGTGGCAATGCTTGCTATGTGTATCTTCGGGTGGTTAGTCGTAAGAGGAATTCGAGCGGATCTGGCAAACATTAGCGATAAGATGCACGATATCGCTGAGGGAGACGGAGACCTAACAGTACGCCTTCAACACGAGAAAAATGATGAACTTAAACCATTAGTAGAGTCATTTAATAGCTTCGTGTCTCATCTGCAACAGAACGTAACCCATACCATAGACAACGTGACTCAACTGGATTCGATTTCTGGCTCTCTTGTTAAGTCGAGCCAAGTTACAAACGAGCTTTCTACGAAGCAACACCTTTCAATTGAAGAAGTTTCTAGCTCATTGAATCAGCTATTTCTTGCTGCTCGAGAGATTGCAACCAATGCAAACGATGCGTCATCTTCTGCTTCTAGTGCTAGTGAACAAGCAAGCTTAGGCGAGCAGCAAGTTGAGAGCACCATCGTTGCAGTAAAAGAGCTAACGAACGATGTCAGCAATGCATCGCAAGTTGTCAAACAGCTGAACGACAACACACAGAGTGCAGGTTCAATTTTAGAATCGATCAGTGCAATTGCAGAACAAACCAACCTGTTAGCGCTTAACGCGGCCATTGAAGCGGCTCGTGCTGGAGAACAAGGTCGAGGTTTTGCTGTTGTTGCTGATGAGGTTCGAACGTTAGCGTCACGGACACAAACTTCAACCCAAGAAATTCAGTCGGTACTTTTACAACTTCAAGAACAAGCACAAACGGCTTCGACCATTATCTCTGAAAGCGTTATTAAAGCAGAAGACTGTGTAGAGAAGTTCTTAGTGGCTGAAGGGTCGCTGCAAAGAATTACATCAGATGTCACCGAAATCAGCCAACGAAACGAAAGTATTGCCGCTGCGACAGAGCAGCAAGAACAGACCTCAACCCGAATAGAAAGCTTTGTAGAAGAAATTCGCAAAATGGCCGAAGGCACCAGCAACAGTGTAAAACAAGTTGATGCTGTCGCCCATGATATTCAAGAGGTCACTCGAAACATATCAACATTAACTGGCCACTTTAAAGTGAGTTAAAAGCCCCTAATTGTCCTCTTTATCCTTGTTCGTGAAACATAAAGGAGGGAGGTCTACACCCGAAATTCGGGTGATTCATATAAAAACAAGAAAATAACATAACAATGGAGTTAGTTATGAGAAAGACAGTGGTTGCTGCACTCGTAGGCATGGCGTTTGGCGCTAATGCGACAAGCATGGACAATATTCGTATTAGCGGATTCGGTTCTGTAGGTATTGGTAAGTCAGATAACGCCATAGGCTATGCGGGTTACACTGACGAAAAACTCGACTGGGAACAAGAGACGCTAGCGGGGGTGCAGTTTGACTTTCAAGTCAACGAGCGTGCTAAATTCGTAACACAGGTGGTTGCTAATAGCCGCTATGATTATGATCCAAAATTTGAGATGGCTTACGCGTCTTATGATTTCGACTCGTTTACTGCTCGTGCAGGTAAGCTTCGTCTTCCTCTATTCTTCTATTCAGACTATACCGATCTTGGCTATGCGTATCCAATGATCAGGCCGTCACAAGAGCTTTATGAAAACATTGTTTTGAAAGGTTATACCGGCGCAGACTTGCTGATTCCGATAGAGCTTGAAGACTCAAGCCTATTGCTGCAGCCATTGGTTGGTATTGGCACTATCGATGAGGAAGATTCAATCGTAGGTGAGGTTAAGCTAGATCAACTGTATGGTTTGAGCGCGAACTGGAACGTTGATGATTTTACTTTCCGTGGTTCTTACTTGGTTGCTGAAACAAACCCGTCATGTGATTTCAATACATCAACGGACCCGTACTGCCGCCAGTTAGCTCCTTTACTTGATAGCCAAGATGGTCAGTTTATCTCTTTGGGGGCGCAATATGATAACGGCGATCTACTGGTTAACGTAGAAGCCGCTGACGTTCAAATTGAAGGTCAATTCTACGACTATCAATCAGTTTCAGGCTTGGTCGGCTACCGAATCAATGAGTTTACACCTTATCTTTCAGTTAGCTGGGTTGAAACCACGGATAACGATGAACGTGAAAACATGATGATTACAGCAGTTAAAGAGACGATGAATTACGAGCGTATCTCTTACTCTATCGGTAACCGTTGGGACTTTGCTAAGAATATGTCGTTAAAGGCTGACGTGACTTACGTGGATTACCGCGATACAAGCGGTGGCTTCCAAACCAATGTTGAGACGTCTGCAGCCAACCCATTTATGGCGACAGGGAATTACCTTGAAGACAGCTCAATTGTCTATTCAGCTCGTCTAGATTTCGTATTTTAAGGAGGCAACATGAAAACTTTATTATCAGCGATAACATTAGCCGTCCTTTCATTTAATGTATCGGCAGGCATGGTTGTTATTGGTAACAATGCCGGTGTGGATTCTTTGTCGAAGTCGGATGTCAAAAAGCTCTTTATGGGTAAAAAGAGCAAGCTGGCTAACGGGACTAAGGCGCAAATTATAGAGTTAGTTGATGGTTCAGAAGGGCGACTTGCCTTCCATGAAGTCGCAACGGGGCGCAGTGAATCTCAGCTACAATCTGCTTGGTCAAGGCTAGTGTTTACAGGTAAAGCTGAAGCGCCTATTCAAGTTGCGGACTATAGTGAGGCCATCACAACGGTAGCGTCAAAAACTAACGCCATTGGTTACGTTGATGAGTCGGCATTGACGGGTGACGTGAAAGTGCTGTTTAAGTACTAATGCAATTTTAGATGATAATAAAAAAGCCCAAGACAAAGGTGTTGTCTTGGGCTTTTCGTTTTACTGTTATGTGTTTTCTCGGTAGAGGTTAGAACACGAAACTCAGCATAATGGTATATAGCACAGCATCTTTATCATCAAAGCCCGTCAGTGGATTAAAGTCTTCAACAAAGGCGCCGTTTGTCTTACGAGCTTCAAAGTATTGCACCTCACCATTGAGGGAAACGTTCGGCAATACGTCGTAATCGATACCAATCAAATAGCTGTTGCCTGTGAGGTGTTCGTTTGAGTCAAATTCAGCACCATAAACGACATAAGGCGTAAACGAATTCAATCTGTAGCCTAGACTTGCATACATCGATGAAGAGAAATCACTGATTTGTCCTTCACTTGATAGTACCGCTTGACCAAATTCATACTCAGCACCCAAAGACCAAAGCTGGATGTGTTGGTTGTCTGCAGTGGGTAACGCACCAACGTTTTTAATCTTAACAGTCTGATCAAAGTTGGAGTCGAGGAAGGACAAATTCCAACGATAGTTCTCGCCACTTAACTGAAGGTTGGCACCAAACATGCGATTGGTTTCAAATTCCAGTTCTGTACTCGAATTAAAATCAACTTCGTTTTTGTCTTTTACGCCAAAGAAAGGGGAGAGTAACAGCGTTGCCTCATCACTCACATCATGAGTCCAGCTGACTTTAATCCCGTTAAATGCGGTTATACCTAATACGGCGTTATACACTTCTGTAGGTGGCCTTGCTGTCATGTAGGCTTGCCCAACATAGTAGTACTCAGATGCAAGGAAAAGAGGCAGTCTCAATCGCCCGATACTGACATCAAAATCATTGAATTCATAACCAAGGTAAGCCCATTCTAATTGCGGGTCACTCCAATCGTACTGAGGAGCTTTAACAACTTGCACAGAGGCTTTGAATGAGTCGTAGAAATAATCGAGTTGAACACCAAAAGTGGTATCACAGTCGTAACAACTCTCATCGGTAAAACCACGATTGATGATTAAAGGGTTGTCGTTGTCTGATGTCGCCCAAGACGTTGAACCAAAGCCGCTCAGAGACAAGTTATCGGTGAGCTCGATGATCGCGAAAGCCGGAGAGGCAATTGAAGCACATAGCACTGACGTAATTATTTTTTTCATGTTATTTCTCCGAGCTTATAACGTAGAGAACGTTGGCATTTTGAGGAATCGAAGAGAGTGGGGCATAACCAATACGGTTAGGTTTGTCGTTAAGCCAATCCACTAAGCTGTCTGTCGACGCCGCTTTGATTTCTCTTGGATAACGCGCTTTACCCGAGAAAGATAATCCGGCCCAGTGAGCGTTCATTTGAGCGGCGTTCTTTCCTAGTAAAAGTTGATAAAATTCCTCTCTTTCGGCGCTGTTTTCAGGCCAATCTGATAGTTCTACACGTTTGCTGTTAAGACGTTTGGTTTTTCCTCGATATAGTTTTCTTGCTTTGTTAATAGAAATCGCTTCAAACTCTGTGTCTAAAGAGAATATGGCGTAGTCTTCCGCTGCATGAGCTGGGCTAACAAGAAGTAGACTTCCTAATAGCCCTAGTACCGCGATGAACGCAGCTCTGCACTGGAATGTTTTTATTGTTTTTTTCCAATCCATTGGTTTCTCCTAGCAAGTCGCGCTTTCAATTTGGTGGAATAGTTTCTCTTTTCTTACGGGCTTCGCAACGTAACCATCCATTCCCGAATCAAAGCACTTTTGAATATCATCGTCGATAACGCTGGCGGTTAACGCGATGATAGGAGTCTTTGTTAAGCCTAGGTTTTTCTCGTGTTCTCTAATCTCCCTGGTTGCGGTGAAACCATCCATCACCGGCATCATGCAGTCCATTAAAATAATGTCGAAGCTGCTGTCGTTCTGATACATATCAACGGCAATCTGTCCGTTGTCCGCAATTTCAAAGGTATAACCTGCTTTCTTAAGCATGACCGACGCCACTTTTTGGTTTACACGATTGTCTTCGACCAACAGAATCTTTTCAGACTTACTTGGTACAGATTCTTCTTGAGGCTCCTCCGGCAGCGTGGTTTTTGCCGCTTGAGTTGTAGGAGTGGCATTGTGAATAGGGGTAACGGTTGAGTTGTGCGTTGGCGCTGTATTGTGTGTTGCTGGAAGCGGCATTGCTTCGACAGCCGTTAGCACTTTCTCTTTTAACATCTCGAATTTGAACGGCTTAGGCACGTAATCGTCCATACCCACATCGAAACACTTTTGAATGTCGTCATCGATAACACTGGCAGTCAATGCAATGATAGGGATGCGGCGGGTTGCTTCTGTCTCTTTCTCGATACGTCGAATGTGCCCCGTTGCCTCAAAGCCATCCATGACAGGCATCATACAATCCATCAAGATTGCTGCGTAATGAGGGTTCGCGGTAAACATATCCACGGCCTCTTGCCCATTGTTAGCGAACTCAAACTCGAACCCACTTTTTCCAACGTGTAGACCGGCTATTTTTTGATTTATCTTGTTATCTTCGACAATCAAGATCTTATGTTGAACCTGAAGCTCGGACTGGTTTGCACTCGATAGATCAGCTAAGCCTTGTGTATCACAAAGCTCGACCGCTTTTATTAAGCGAAGGCCGAGTAGGGGTTGTGACACTTGTGCCGCGATACATTCTCCGATGTCGGCAGGGTCGCTGAGGAAGGAACGAATCAAACAAATGGTTGCGCCATTTTTATGAAGCTTATCTAGCTGATCGGCATAGTCACTGGCTTGGAACTCATCGCTTTCCGCAAAGATAACCGTAGTCGGTTTTGTGTGTTGTTTGTTGATAATTTGATCACTAATCTCGCTCGTATTATCGGTGGTTTGCGACACTTCTAACCCATAGAGTTTTAGGTCGTTTTCGATACGCTCTGAAAGCAAGCTAGCATGCCCAAGAATATAAATGTCTGCGGAAGCTGAGCTTGGTTTCGGTAGCATTAAATCAACCGCTAACTCTAGGTCGAAATAGAAACAACTACCTTCGCCTTTCACTGAATCTAACTGTATTTGTCCGCCCATTAGTTCTACGAGCTGAGTACTGATGGCAAGTCCTAAGCCGGTACCACCAAACTGACGAGTCGTTGAGTCATCTTCTTGCGCAAAAGGTTCGAATATCTGTTTTTGCTGCTGCTTATCGATACCAATACCCGTATCTCGCACTGCAAAGCGCACTGTAACCTTGTCATCGGATTGTTGGAGAGTGTTGATTGAGAGGGTAACGCCACCTTCAGCTGTGAACTTCACAGCATTCGACATAAAGTTCATAAGCACTTGTCTTAGACGGTGGTCATCGATCATCACTCGGGCTGGAGTATCCGGGCTGATATCAACGTTGACTGATATTTTTTGCTCTTTGGCTTTTGGTGCAACAATCGACGCAATGTCATAAATGGATTCGCGAATAGACGCTGAATGTGGGCTGATCAGCAACATACCCGATTCAATTTTCGAGAAGTCCAATATGTCATTGATTAAGCTAAGCAAGAGTTGAGAAGAGGTTTCTATAGTGTCTACATAATCACGCTGTGTCGGGGTTAATGGAGTATCAGAAAGGATCTCTGAGATACCGATAACGCCATTTAACGGGGTACGGATCTCGTGTGACATGTTGGCAAGGAAACTACTCTTCGCCTTACTTGCTTGTATTGCGTGATCTTTCGCTTCTTCGGCGTCCTCTTTGGCTCGCTCTGCGTCTTCTTTCGCTAGCGTGAGCTTTTCTTTAGCGTGCTCTCTTTCAATAGTTAAACGCTCGACCTGCTGAGCGAATAGACTCAGTTCATCTTTACCTTGAATGAGCTTTTCCAGAGAAGGGCGAGTTTCATCATTCTCACTCTTTAAGAACTTCAGAACCAAACCAAGATTATTGGTTACCTGTCTTGCTAAGCTCAGCGTTAAGCCCATAACAATCGTTGCGAGTAGGGCGACTAAAGAAATGAATAATGTTCTTTGTACTTGAGCCGCTGAGATTGCTTGTTCAACTTCAACTTGGAACTCTTGTTTGATGACGTTCCCCAAACTCTGTAATAGGTTTAGTCGTGCGCTCATTGCTTCCAAGCCGACAGATATCTCTTGAGGTGTTAACTGACTAAGTGCGTTGAGATCCAGTAGAGCGTTTCTTATTTCTTGGCTTTGAGCAAACACATCATTTCTGAACACTTCAACCATCAGTGAAACCTGGTGTTCATTGGCATTCAATGACACGAAGCGTTCCAAAAACAGTTGTTGCCTTTCACTCAGGGTTTCAATCTGTTCTGCTAGTTCGGGATCGTATTCTTGGCTACTTTGGAATATCTCAATTAGTGAGGTACCCAATTTAAATTCTTCGTTCGACCAGAACATCAACCATTCGAGTTGTTGTAAGGCGGTAAGGTGCTGTTGGATTTCTCGCTTGGTATTTTCGAATGGTACTTTTTCTATCTCTAGCAACAACTGTTTGTATAAATCACTCTGCCACTCCTGGGCATCCAATTTATCGTAAGTATCCGTTGCTTCCATGGTGGATAGGGTAGCTTCGCTAAAATCCGCGACTAACTGATTCATTTCATCAGAAGCCCCTAGAAAGATAATAGGAGATAAGGTTTTGAGCTCTGACTTAACTTGTTCACTTTGTGCAGTAAACTCTTCAGGACTCGACGCTAAGGTGCTTCTATACAAGACAGAAATATCTTGAAGGTAGACAGATAACTGATTGGTGCGCTCAAAATCAGTTAACTGTGTCGTCAAAATATACGCTTGTCTGCCTGCAAGGAAGAGTAAAAGTGAAATCGGAAGTAGAACTAAGCCAAAGAGTTTATGTTTGACTGAAAGGTTATTCCAGACCGTAATCGCCATATAAGGATCCATCCAACTGTTTTTATATAAAAACAGTAGAATAAAAATAACGATATGGAAACTTTGTACGAGTTAATTTTTTGGAAGTGTGGGAGGAGTATAACTTCTTATGATTCCGATGCTTATTTTGATTGAATGAATAATTCCTACTAACTTCTGGCGACTGATAGCAGGTTGTTTCTTGTGCTTACTGATTAATAACTCAAAAGATGAATCAGTGAGTTCGAGATTTGCTTTGATTCGCCGCCAATAGAAGTCGCTCTAGAATCGTTTTTGCAGAAGGCTCCAAAACCCAAACACCTAAGATTCGGTTAAGTGCGGCACGATACACCCTGTTTCTAAGGAGAAATGCGAGTGTTTGGGTGTCGTTACTCAATACGTGAGTTTGTACGATAGTAAGCTCTGTTTTTTGGGCGATTTCTAGGTGTTGCAGGTTGAACGCTGGCAGGAATGCGCTTTCGTACCAGATCTCAACGATCTCTCTGAGTTCGAGTTCCTCTTCAGGCACATCACATTCCTGAAGTTGATGGTTTTCAGGAATTGCGGATAAGTAAGTGACATCAAGCTTGTCTGCAACGAAAGTGTACATCTGATTCCTTGTTCTATGGGTTTTTGAAGCGAATCATCCCTTTGGTTCATGTTTATGTCAATGGCATTCATTGAACGAGTAAATGAATTGTGTATGTGTGTTGAACTTTTAGCTTAAGCTATTCAAGTATTTGTCTGTTAGACCAAAATACTTCAGATTTCCGTCTGGTTCTAACACTAGACTCATATTCGATGTCGCGATTAATCCCGGATCATTAGTTGAGAAAATTACGCTCTTATTCAAAAGTTTATCAGTAAATAAGCGGTTAAAATATTGGGCGTTTTCTTGCTCGGCGCCATTGAATGGCTCATCGATAATTATCAGAGATTGCTCACAGTTGCCGAGGCCAAGCGCGAGGCGAAGTTTTTGCTGAATCCCATTAGGCAGACTCTTACATTTATCTACACTGAGCTGTGTTGCTAACCCGTCTGGTAGCCATTCATCTAGCTCGAAGAAGCTGACCATCTCTTGCATCTTCTCGGTAGGAATAAGGCCATTGTGCAGAATGAAGTTAGTCTCTAATGAGCCTTCAAAAATATGCAGGTTAAACGGAATGTAGTTAATCGAGGTACGGTAGCGATAGCTGTTGAATTGCTTAATGTTATAACCATCGACAGATACAGCACCTTGATAGCGGTCTTCTAAACCGGCAATGATTGAAATTAAAGTCGTTTTTCCACATCCGGTAGGCCCACATATCACCACTTTTGCAGCGGGTGGTATTTTGAAACCAAGGTTGGTTAGCCCTGTTGCTGCACCGGCGTAACGGTGACTCACGCCACTACCTACAATACTGCCTTGGAATAGGCGAATCGGTGGGCTTTTTTCTAGTGTTAACTTGTCGTCATTCATCGACATCAAATTGTTGATTTGCGCTGAAGATGCTTTGATTGATTGAAACTTAGAAATCGAGTTGTAGATGCCCATGATTGGACCTAAGGCTTTCCATACCAGAATTACGGTTGCCAGCATGGCTCCGGCATCTGAGGTGCCTTCCATCACGCCAATTACGGCGGTCACAATACTGGCGGTACCAATCACCTGAATTAAGCTACCGCCGGCGGCTTGAATTTTACTATTCGTCACCGCGACATTTTCGGCATCACTGGTACTTTGCAAGTGTGATGCACTAAAGCGAGATTGAACTACACGCAGAAGTGGCAATCCTTGAATGGTTTTGATACCACGAAGTATCTCGTTCCATTGGTAGGAAACCATGGCGTTAGCCCGAGAGCTTTTGGAAGTTGCTTGAGAATAGATATAACGCGAGTAAATACAGAACACCAACATCAAGATCAATCCGCCCATTACCACGAGTGCAGCGGTACCTGACATCAGAGCAATGGCAATGATAAACACAATGACAAACGGCATATCAAAGTAGCTGAGTGTCGATTCTGCGGTCACCAAGCGTCTAAACGTATCGATATCTTTTAAACGAGCAAGTTGAGATGAGACGCCGGCGGTTGAGGTCATCGCGTACGGGAGCCATAACAACTTCGATATCACCGCTTGCGAGATATGAACCGCAAGATCTTTCCCCGAAGTGGCGATGATGTTGACCCGCATCTTCTTGAAGAAGTATTCAGAGAACCCAACAATCACGGCAAAGAGGGTCAACCAATAGAGGGTAGCTTCAGAACTAGACGTCAAGGCGAAGTTATACACACTCATGATGAAGAAGGGTTGAAGCGCTCCTAAAATACTGATCACAAAGCTCAATATGATTAGACTCTTGAGTTCGTTGTTGTATCGATAGAACGCGTATTTAATCCAGTTACTTCTGTCTTGTGATTCTGGTGGTGGCTCTCGGAATAGGCGAGAGTACTCACTGATGGAAATCAACAAGCAAGGCTTTTTACACATCGGATATTCGATGGTGTTGTTGTTTGTGTAATCAAACAGCATTAACTTGCCATCTTTGGTACCAAGAAAGATAGCGCTAAGGTTTTCAATCTCGATAAAACATGGATGTGGGTGTTTATCGATGTTCTCGAGTGTTTTTAACTTAGTGACATCGCAGCGGTAGCCCAGGCGCTCTATGGTAGCAGTAAAACTGTCGCTGTCTTTTGGTTTGGGAATGAATGCATCACTGAGTATCGCTGGCGTGCCTTCCCATTCGAGGGCTATCAAGGTGTAGGCCAAGCCCCGAATTAGAGGTGATTGACCATAACGCTCGTCATAACCACTGGCTTCAAAATCGAGTACTCGCTGCGGAACATTGTTGAAATCAACTAGGATACTCACTGGTCACCTCCTGTAAGTTTGACGCGCTTGAGGCGGTGATTCAGTTTGTCCATTTTGTTGCTCGCAATAATGAGGATCTTATCGTTGGCACGGTAAGCGGTGCTGGTGAGCACTAAGCGGGCGAACTCATCGTCGTAGACACAATCGATGTCATCAAATATTAAGACACGCTTGCTTGCCAGCAACGCACGGACCAACAATAGGGCGTATCCCACTTGGCGCGAGAACGGGTTTCTCATGTGGCCCTTGAGTTCGGTATAAAAGCCAGCAGGTAGCCCATCGATTTGTGCCTTAATGTTCATGGTTTCGCACAAAGCAAAGGCTGTGTTATTCAAGCTTGGGCGGAAACAGGTCAGGTTATCAATAATGGTGCCTTCTACGAAAGAGCTGGTCTTATCAACCATCAATACGCTGTTACGCCAAACGTTGTAGTTCAACTCATCTAACGGTGTGTCGTTGATCATTATCTCTAATTTGCTGTCACTGTTTTGCCGAGTGATACAGTTCGCCAAGTGCGTTTTACCGGCGCCACTTTTCCCTGTCAGTAAATACGCTTGGCCGCGCTCAAACTCGATACGCTGCTTGTCTGAGTATTTAACCGATATCCGCTCAACTTCTGTCGTCTCATGCTGCTGTTCAACAGAAGCTGCGAGCTCAAGCAGTTCTGCAATACGCTGAATATGGAGCTTGTTGAGCTCCCAGCGGCTCGCAGTTCGCATCACCTGTTGGTAAGGGGCGAAGTAACGGTTAGTCAGCATGATGATTGCCGCCATGATGCCTTGGCTTGATTCCATGTTGATTACGGCTGTGGCCAAAACAACCACCACACAAGCGATTGAGAGCTGTTGAATGAGCGCTAATATCAAACTGAAGTTGGATTCAATCTGTTCGTATTTAATGTTCTCGACTTCACGCTCTTCGACCATTTGTGTCATTAAGCTCTCTACGCGGTACTCCATATTTCGCGCTTTGATATCCAGCGGGCTTGATATGATTTCAATGATTTTAGATGTGGTTAAGCCTTCGATGTCCGACTTGTTTTGCAAGCTACCAATTTTCTGTTTAGAAAGACTCCAGGCGAATATAGCCAAGATCAGCGAGGCAATGAGAAGGGTGATACCTGCCCATATGTTGATTAATCCTATGATGAGAATAGTCAGTACACTGACCGCAAGGTTGATAAGAGCTCTAACCGATTCCCCGCCAAAGAAGGTTTTTAGTTCGGGGATAGTGGCGATGCGTTCTAGATACTCCCCTGGCTCTAGGCGACGAAATTTTGATATCTCAGCCAAACAGATGGATTGGAATACCTTGTTGGTTAGGTTTGTCTCAAACTGCCTCATGATCACCGAGGAAATTTTCTCCTCCTGGTTTTTTAGGTGGTAGTCGAGGAATATCGAAATCAAAATAATCGCGAACAACAAGAAAAGGGTGTCTTGCGCTTGGTTCGGCAGCACTCGGTCAAAAATGATCAGAATTGAAAAGGGCAGTACCAAACCAAAAAGCGTTGAGATAATGGTAGAGAAAGTGAGATAGCACTTATCAGCCATATTGATTTTCTGAGAAAACTGTTCAGTTTGCATTGCGACCTCCTTTCTTTAGCGACTCGGTTGAGAGAAGGTGTTTCGGCACTAAATCTTGGTTGTCACGTCCTTCGATGTCGCTCATTAACTGCATTATGCTCTCAATAGACTGAATCGACAGTACGCCTTTAATTTGCTCAAGCTTAATTGTCTCAATGATGTAGTCGTACCGTGCACTTTCATAGTCTCGCAACGCACTAAACAGTTTGCTTTCTGCGGCGAGTAAATCGGTGATAGTACGAGTGCCCAGTTGGTATGCGCGTTGAATCCCTTTGTAAGAGGCGTAGTTAGCACGAATGATGTTTTCATAACTGCTGATCGACTGAGAAAAGTCGTTGATGTTAAGAACTGATGTGTTCACGCTATTGCGAGTGGTGTACAGCGAGTCTTGGTAAAGCAACTCTGTGCGCTCGATGGCCGTCGATGATTTCTGATAACCATAGTAGTCCGAGCCACCCGATAGGATAGGTACGGCTAGGTTTAGTCCAACACTGGTTGAGTTACTTTCACCAGTGGCAGTAACGTCTGTTTTGTCGTAGTTATTGGCATCGTCATGGCGGTAACTGGCAGAGAGTGAAACGGTTGGTAAAAAGTTAGACCCACTCTCTTTTAAGCTACGACGGCTACGTTCGACGTTTTTCTTAGCGACCAGCAGATCGTTATTGAGCTTCAGCGCTTGGTCCATAATTGAGCGTTGCTCTGTCTCACTTATCTCTTTTAGTGGAACACTTTCGTAGATGTCTTGTGACGGAGTAATAGGGTACTGAATCTGAATCGATAACCCGTTAAGAATGACGCGTCGGTCTTTTTGTAGTGTTCTTAATCTATTAGCGACCCCTTCTTTTTGTGCAATAACCTCATATAACTCACTGGCTGCAGTGTTGCCTAGCTCGACGTTACGTCGCATTTGATGTTCTCGAGTCTCAGATGATTTAAGCTCGACCATGGTTGCTTTGATTTGCGCATTGTTTTTTAGGTATTCAAAATACTGAGAGCCAATCTCTGAAATGGTGCTTTGGATTTTGTTTTCGTGTTTAATCTCTTCGATATTGAAATCGAGCTTTGCAGTGCCGTATTTGAAAATATCACCAAGGTTAAATATCGATTGAGAAAGAGAAAGGCTATAGCTGTTTGAGTTATAGCTAGAGGTTTCATCAGGAGCTCCTGATAGCAAGGTCTCGTTTTCATTCCATGTGGTATCAGCGGCACCATTTAATGAAGGGAGAAACTTAGAACGACTAATACCAATATTGTATTCGTTTTCTTCTACGCCTTTATCACTGGCTCTTAGGGAAAGGCTGTTTTGCAGGCCGAGCTCTATCGCCTCAAGCAGGGTAGTTGCCATTGCTGAAGGCGTCGTGCTGATTGCAAGTGCAGCAATAATGCCGCTAGTTAAGTTTTTGTACCGCCACATACTTGTTGATCACCTTGATGATTTCATCGCTCTTGTAAGGTTTGCTGATCACGTAATCCATCCCTGCTTCTATACACGCTTGATGTTCATTACTGCTGGTCAATGCGGTTGCACCAATGATGGTACAAGGGTTTTTCTCGTTTTCTTGTTCAAATTGACGAATCCGTTTGGTTGCTTCAATACCGCCCATACCTGGCATAATGCAGTCCATGAAAATGATGTCGGAACGCTTGTTCATGAAGTGCTTAACTGCATCGGCACCATCGCCAACGGTATCAGGTTCGTACTCTTGTTTTGTGAGGATTCGTTTGAGTAGAATTTGCTGAACTCGATCATCCTCTACGATTAAGAATGAGCTATTTTCCATCTGTTCTTCTGAGGCTTCAGCTTCCATGATGGCAAGTAGGTTCGGGATAAACTCATATGGGATTGCTGGTGAGTTTATGATCTTGTCGACAAAGCTATGGCACTCTTGTGCATGCTGAGTATTCGTGACAGACAACAATAGTTTAGTGTTCGGGTGGTTCTTGAGTTGAGATTTCACCGTTTTGCTTAATGAAGGCAGCTTGTTAGGTTCAAAGGTGTCAGTCAGCATGATTGCGTCATAGTCACCAAAGGTTTTAGCTGCTGAGAACAGTTCGTTTGCGGTGCGAACTTCGGTAATATCTAGCCCTAAATTTACGAGCATCTTTTTCATCACATCTATACGAACTTGAGTGTTCGCACATAGCAGTAAGCGTTTGCCATCGAAGCGGGTTTTCTCGGTATGGAAGTTTTTCGCCTTGAGGTCGAGTTCAATCTGAAAGCGCTCTTGTGCTCCAGATTGGAACCAATGGCTTTCGTAATAGCCATAGTCTTTTAGCACGCTCTTAGCCAAGTCATCGGTGTTGGCTGTGTGATCTTTATGAGTACTCCAGTGGAGTTTGTTTAGCTTTGCCACCGAGACATCTAGGGTAGAGAGAAAGTTGAGGTTAATCGTGACGCGCGTGTTTTCCATATCGGACGCTGCGCCAGATTCAATGGTCACGAATAACTTCTTGTTTGATTTAAGTTGAATGGCGTTTGATAGCTGTAGAAACAGAATCCAGAACAAGCTGGTGGACTGTCCTTCAACGCGATTGGGTAAATTGTCGGAAATGAAGCAGTCGAGCTGCCCCTCATTACGCTGAACTTTTGCGCTGATATGTATCATCAACTCAGACAGTACATTCAACAGCGAAAACTCTTTCGATTTACTTTCTGTCCCTTGAGAGATCAGACGGTTGTAGTTTTCAGCCAGCTCAGAAAGGGTATTGGAAGCGGAGGTAATGTCCTTCGCCATTAACACGCCGCTTTCATCCGTTTCTTGAACTAGATATTGGACACCGCCGTTGATAGTGTTGGTAATGCCGCGAATTTCATAACCGATGAGTGCATACAGCTGTTTATAAAGGTCGTTATTGCGCTTTTGATCTTCTAACTTGCTGAAGATCAATTTGAGGTGAGAGTATATTTGTCGCTGTTTAGGATTGATGCTCACTTCGTTGAGAAGTTCTTCAAGTCTTTGTAAATCAAGCTGCTTTAACTCTTGGTATAGCGCATCAAATTCATAATCGATCACTCGTTCATTTGAGCTGGATTTTTTAAGCTTAAATATCGCCACTAAATTGGACAATACGCTAATCACTGCCAACACTGCCACCACCATGAATAGCCACACAAAAAACTCATTTTTCTCAGCCATTAGGTCACTTGCATGGTTGTTAAACATGGTGCGATAGTTATCGTCCATTTGCAGGTAGTTGTTGGTCAGTGAAAGGTACAAGTCGAGTACGTCATTACGAGCTTTTGGGCTGTCAGAAAAGCGGTTAATCGCCAATTCAAGTTGCGTATATTCGGTCGCACCAACCAAACTAAATTCAGTTTTATTCAGAGAAGCCAAAGAACGAAACTCGTCAATCTCACTCTTCAGGTCGGATAGGCTTAAATCATTCTCGCTACAACTGTCTGTCTTTAAGCAGCGCTGTAAGGTTTGTATGCCTAATTCAATGGTTTGGTTTAGCTCTTGGGCTTTAGTGAGGAGTGGGGCATTTTGTACTTGCGAAACAGAGTCGACTTTTGACCAAGATAAATACAAATAAAAAGCGAGCGAAGCCAATACCACGCTAAACAGTATGCTTAAGCGCAGCGCTGGGACTGATATGTTGTATGAAGGCTTTCCGCTCATTCACTACCTCTCATCGAATGCATCTTCGATGGCTGACATTACAGGCTTGGCTGCATATTCGATGACTCGGCGTGAGCCTGTTTTGACATCGGCAGTAAATTCCATATAAGGGGATAGTTTGTATTGTGTGCCTCCTCGCTCAAGAAAATTTTGGCTTATCTCAATCTCTGCCAAATAGAACTCAGCGTCTTCTTCTTCGTAAGACGAGCGACTGATAGAGGCAATGGTTCCCTCTACAAAGCCATACTTGGCAAAGTTATACGTATCCATTTTCACTTTTACGGCTTGGCCAATCTCCACAAACCCCATGTCTTTACGAGGGATTTTGGCTTCGCCGTGAAGGGAGTTATTGATCGGTGCGATATCAGCGATACTTTCGCCTGGAGGAATTACCGCCGAACGGAAATTAAAATGCAATTTGTCGACCACGCCATCAACGGGTGAATAAACGACTAGGCGGTCAACCTTGTCTGAATGCTGAGGTTGTAGGATTCGTTTCAATTTCAGATCTTTGTTCGCTTGGATGATTTGTGCTTGATACTCTGAATTTCGATTCTCAACTAAATCACGATGTTGCTTTTCTAGTTTGTTGAGTTGGAAGCGCTCGTTCATTACCGACTCATCCAGATTCTCTATCTCACGTACCATATTGGACTCTTGAACCTGCATATTGAGAACATCTACGTAAGAAGCCATCTCTTCTTTATAGAGAGTGTTTTTGATATTGAGCTGTTTACGAATCAAAGAAAGCTGATTCTCTGAACTTTTACGGCGCTTTAGCATTGAGCTGATAAGGGAGTTTTTGTGCTTTATATCATGAGTGATGAGCTCTTCATTTGAGCGATTTTTAGAGAACTCTTGTCGCCAAGTGTTCATGTTGGTTTGCACTTGTTCAGGGTACTGCTCAATGAAAGCGGTGAAGTCGGGCTCTACCATATCTCGCAAGCTTTCATAACGAATCTTGTCTAGTTCAAGTTGGATTATCTCTGTATTTACCGTATCAAGTTGAGTATTGCGGTCGAGTGAGCGTATTCTCGCGATGGGTTGTCCTTCATAAACGACTTCACCTTTCCTTACGAGTAACTCTTCTAGAATCCCACCCTCTAGATGTTGAACTTTTTCTACGTCAGATTCCAAAAGCAGTTCACCACGAACAGAAACCACAATGTCTATGCGTGCTTGCGATGCTACAGCAACTGCAACCAGTGCTAGCATGAATATAATAAGCAGTGTTTTGTGAACACTAGTCATTGCACTTGCTAGCACTATTGTGTCGTCTGCTGTGACCTTAGTGGCTTCTGTATTAGAAACAAGGGCCTTTCTAAGGTGATGCTCAATTTGATTATTGCTCATGACCTACCTCGATACCTTGTTATCTGGAACGGCTTCTAGCTCTAACAAATGATTTATTTGTCGATTAACGTTTAGCAATTCAGCTTTTATATCCTTTATAAGTTCTTCCGGAGCAGGGAATTCATGTTTACTTAAATGTTCCAGCTTCGCCATCTTAGGCGGCAAATCTTGGTCGCATAGCAAAGCTAAGATTGTCTTCAGCTTTCTCGAGTATTGGTTAAGTTCATCGAAACGATTACCTTGATGAAGCTGCTCGATGTTTGTTGCTGCGCCAGAAAAGTCCTTGTAAAAATCTCCCAACAGCAATTGAAGACCTTTGTGGTTGTTGTCGATTGAACGCAACAAATTTGTCATGTCTATCATCATTCCACTGCCTTAATTGCTTTAATGACAATAACTAAGGATCTTTAAAGGAGGATTTCAAATTTTTTTTGCATCTTTATTTGTAAAAACAAAATTATGAAAAATGTTGTATAAAAATTTGGTTTTGCGAAATGGTGTCCTTTAATGCCTGTAAACGATCAGTTAGCTAGTAGCAACGGAGGCTGTAATGGCAGGCGAAAATAACCAAAATAACCAAAACGAAGATCTAAATGATGCTGTCGAACAAACGGACACGAATGATGCTGGTACTCCCTCCCAGCAGCAGAACCAGCAGAATCAACAGAATACAATCGCTTCAACAATAGCGACGGGTGCTGAAAACACGGATGCAGCAGACGAAGTTAACCAAGCTCTAGCGGATAACCCAAGTGGCGCTGGTAACGAAGAAGAGGCTTCAGCTTCCGGTGGTGCAGTTCAAGAAGAGACACCTGAAGGTGGTAGTGACTCTGGTGATGCTCAGTCGAATGTCGTTGGCGGCGCAGCTTCTGATGCAGGAGCTGGTGAAGCGGCCGGCAGCGGTGGCGGTTCAGGAGCTGGAGCTCAAGCTGTAGGTGGTGAAAGCAATGAAGCTTCAGATGGCGGTGCAACTGCTGAAGGTAATGAAGAGCAGGGGCAAGCAGCGAGAACGTCAGCAGCACCAAGTGCAGATTCTTCCGAAGCACCTGAACAATCAGTTGATGATGGCCTTGATTCACAGACAGTAGAAGAAACGTTTGCTGTTGATGTTCAAGCTTCAGATGAAGAGACCATTAGTGAAGTTGAAGACGACTTTGATTCAGAAACGGTAAGCGAAACCTTCAAAATCAAAGTAGAAGGTGAGAATGACGCACCAGAAGTAGAGCAAGATCTTGCTTACATCATGGATGAAGATGGCTCCATAACGTTCACTCAAGAACAACTACTAGAATACGCAAGTGATGTCGATGGAGATGACCTAGTTGCATCAAACGTTCAAGTTGGTGCTGATGCGACCGTTCAGGACAATGGCGATGGTACTTTTACCGTTGTTCCTTCCGCAGATTTCAATGGTGAGCTTGACCTAACATTTGATATCAGTGATGGCCAAGAAACCATAAGCAGCGCAATCGATCTAACGGTTCGCCCAATAAATGATGCGCCAGTTCCCGAAGATAAAACATTCGAGATCGAAGAAGATGGCACACTTATCTTCACGGATGCAGACTTACTAGCAGGTGCGACAGACATTGAAGGTGACAACCTTTCAGTTGAAGGTGTTACCTATGATGGTGGTGATGGTATTCTTACCGATAACGGTAATGGTACCTATACCTTTGCACCAAACGATAACTTCAACGGTGACGTTAACTTTAGCTTTGATGTATCTGACGGTACCGATACTGTTTCCGCTAATATCGACGTCAGCGTAACTGCAGTTGATGATGCGCCGGTATCCGGGGATTTAGCATATTCAGTTGATGAAGATGGCTCAATTCGCCTGAGCCAAGAGCAACTACTTTCGCAAGCATCAGACGTGGAAGGTGATGACCTTACTGCGAGTAGCTTAACGGTTGATGGTGATGCGACAGTTGTGCAAAACGATGATGGCAGTTTCACCATCACACCGGATGAAAACTTCAACGGTGACATCGACATCAGCTTTGATATCTCTGATGGCACTAATACGGTTCAAGCCTCTGCTGATTTAACCGTTAATCCAATCAATGACTTGCCAGTTCCTCAAGACCAACAGTTCAGCATTGAAGAAGATGGTACGCTGATCTTTACTGACGCTGATCTACTGACAGGTGCAACGGATATCGAAGGTGATAACTTATCGATTGAAGGGGTAATTTATGATGGCGGTGATGGTATTCTTACCGACAACGGCAATGGCACCTACACCTTTGCACCAAATGAAAACTTCAACGGTGACGTTAACTTTAGCTTTGATGTGTCGGATGGTACCGATACTGTTTCTGCGAACATCGACGTCAGCGTAACTGCAGTTGATGATGCACCGGTATCTGGCGATTTAGCTTACTCGGTTGATGAAGACGGCTCTATCCGTTTGAGCCAAGGGCAACTACTTTCGCAAGCATCAGACGTGGAAGGCGATGACCTTACTGCGAGTGGTCTAACGGTTGATGGCGATGCAACTGTTGTTCAAAACGATGATGGCAGTTTCACCATCACACCAGATGCAAACTTTAACGGTGACATCGATATCAGCTTTGATATTTCAGATGGTACGAACACGGTTCAAGCGTCTGCTGATCTAACCGTTAATCCAATCAATGACTTGCCAGTTCCTCAAGACCAACAATTCAGTGTTGAAGAAGATGGTACGCTTATTTTTACCGATGCTGACTTATTAACAGGTGCAACGGACATTGAAGGTGACAACCTAACTGTTGAAGGCGTAACCTACAATGGTGGTGACGGTATTCTTACCGATAACGGTAATGGTACATATACCTTTGCGCCAAACGAGAACTTCAATGGCGATGTAAACTTTAGCTTCGATGTGTCTGATGGTACCGATACTGTTTCTGCAAACATTGATGTAAATGTTACTGCGGTTGATGACGCTCCTGTGTCTGGCGACCTAGCATACTCAATTGATGAAGACGGTTCGATTCGTTTAAGCCAAGAACAGTTGCTATCCCAAGCTTCTGACGTAGAGGGTGATGATCTAACTGCTAGTAGCCTAACGGTTGATGGTGATGCGACGGTTACTCAAAATGATGATGGTAGCTTTACTATCACGCCAGACGAGAACTTTAACGGTGACATCGACATCAGCTTCGATATCTCAGATGGTACGAACACGGTTCAAGCCTCTGCTGACCTAACTGTAAACCCAGTTAATGATTTACCCGTACCTCAAGACCAACAATTCACTGTCGAAGAAGACGGTACGCTTGTCTTTACTGATGCTGACCTACTTGCAGGCGCGACAGATATCGAAGGCGATAATCTTACCGTTGAAGGCGTTACCTATGATGGTGGCGACGGTATTCTTACCGATAACGGTAATGGCACCTATACCTTTGCGCCAAATGAGAACTTCAATGGCGATGTAAACTTTAGCTTCGATGTGTCTGATGGTACCGATACTGTATCTGCAAACATCGATGTGAGTGTTACTGCGGTGGATGATGCACCGGTATCTGGCGATTTAGCTTACTCAGTTGATGAAGACGGTTCGATTCGTTTAAGCCAAGAACAGTTGCTATCCCAAGCTTCTGATGTAGAGGGTGATGATCTAACGGCAAGTAGCCTAACGGTTGATGGCGACGCGACGGTTACTCAAAACGATGATGGTAGTTTCACCATCACACCGGATGAGAACTTTAACGGTGACATCGATATCAGCTTTGATATCTCAGATGGTACTAACACAGTTCAAGCCTCTGCTGATCTAACAGTAAACCCAGTCAATGATTTACCTGTTCCACAAGACCAACAATTCAGCGTAGAAGAAGACGGTACGCTCATCTTTACTGATGCAGACCTACTAACAGGTGCTACGGACATTGAAGGCGATAACCTATCGGTTGAAGGGGTAACTTATGATGGCGGTGATGGCATTCTCACCGACAATGGCAATGGTACATACACCTTTGCACCAAATGAAAACTTCAACGGTGACGTTAACTTTAGCTTCGATGTATCTGACGGTACTGATACTGTTTCTGCGAACATCGACGTCAGTGTAACTGCAGTTGATGATGCACCGGTATCTGGCGACTTAGCTTACTCGGTTGATGAAGACGGCTCTATCCGTCTGAGCCAAGAGCAACTACTTTCACAAGCATCAGACGTGGAAGGCGATGATCTTACTGCGAGTGGCCTAACAGTCGATGGCGATGCAACAGTTGTTCAGAATGATGACGGCAGCTTCACCATCACACCAGATGCAAACTTTAATGGTGACATCGATATCAGCTTTGATATCTCTGATGGCACTAACACGGTTCAAGCTTCTGCTGATCTAACTGTTAACCCAATTAATGATTTACCGGTTCCACAAGACCAACAGTTCAGCATTGAAGAAGACGGTACACTTGTCTTTACCGATGCAGACTTACTAAACGGTGCAACTGATGTTGAGGGAGATAACTTAACGGTTGAAGGGATCTCATATGAAGGCACTGATGGCGTACTGACAGATAATGGTGATGGCTCTTATAGCTTTGCGCCAAATGAGAACTTCAATGGTGATGTGAGCTTCAGCTTCGATGTGTCTGATGGTACTGACACAGTGTCGGCAAACATTGATGTTAGCGTGACTCCGGAAAATGATCCTCCAGTTGCGGGTTCTACGTCTTACACCGTAAACGAAGATAACTCGATTACTATTTCTGATGCACAACTGTTGGCAACTTCTTCAGACATTGAAGGCGATGTTTCTATCGACAGTGTGACGTATTCAGGCAGTGACGGTGTATTGGAAATCAATGGTGATGGTACATACACATTCTCACCAAATGAAAACTTTAGCGGTGAGATAGCACTTGATGTCGTTGTTGCCGATGAAGATGGTGCGACGGATGCGACAACCGCTGGTATTAACGTTCTTGAAGTGAACGATCCACCAGTTGCAGGCCCAACATCTTACACAATTGATGAAGACTCTGTGCTTACGTTTAGCGAGTCACAAGTTCTTCTTAACGCTTCAGATGTAGAAGGGGACGTAGAACTTGTTGGTATTAGCTATGACGGTCCAGATGGCATCTTCTCCGTAAATGGAGATGGTACTTGTAGCTTTGCTCCTAATGAGAACTTCAATGGCCAAGTTCAACTTGATGTGACTATTCGAGATGAAGATGGTGCTGAAGTTGAAACGGTTATTAACGTCGATGTATTGCCGATCAATGATGCCCCTGTTTCTGGTGATTTGGCATACAACGTAAACGAAGATGGTTCAATTACATTGAGCCAAGAGCAGTTGTTGTCTCAAGCATCGGATGTGGAAGGAGATGACCTAACCGCGAGTGACTTAACTGTCGATGGTAACGCAACGGTAACGGCTAATGATGATGGCAGCTTCACTATTGTCCCTGACGCGAACTTTAATGGTGACATTGATATCCAATTCAATATCACTGATGGCACAGACACCGTTCAAGCCACTGCGGATCTGACTGTTAATCCAGTTAACGATCTACCGGTTCCTCAAGATCAACAATTTAGTATTGAAGAAGACGGTACACTGCAATTCACAGATGCAGACTTACTGTCTGGTGCAACTGATGTGGATGGTGATGACCTTACGGTTGAGGGAATTAGTTACACTGGTGGTGATGGTGTTCTAACTGACCACGGTGATGGTACTTATACTTTCGCACCAAATGAGAACTTCAATGGTGATGTGAACTTTAGCTTCGATGTGTCAGACGGCACCGAAACCGTTAGCGCAAATATCGATGTCAGTGTCACTCCTGAAAATGATCCGCCTGTCGCTGGTTCAACCTCGTACATGGTTAATGAAGACAATGCGATCACCATTTCTGATGAGCAATTACTAGCAAACTCTTCGGATGTTGAAGGTGCGGTGTCGGTTGATAGTGTGACTTATAGCGGCACTGATGGTGTATTCCAAGATAACGGCGATGGCAGCTATACCTTCCTTCCTAACGAAAACTTCAGTGGCGATATCAGTCTTGATGTGATCGTTGCAGACGAAGAAGGCGCTATTGATGAGACGACAGCGGGCATTACTGTTCTTGAAGTGAACGATCCGCCTGTTGCTGGGCCTACGTCATACACCATTGATGAAGATTCGGTTCTAACATTTAGTGAATCTCAGATTCTTGCGAATGCTTCAGATGTCGAAGGTGACGTTGAACTTGTTGGCATCAATTACGACGGGTCGGACGGTATCTTCACCGTGAATGGTGATGGCACATGTAGCTTCGCACCAAATGAGAACTTCAATGGTCAGGTTCAGCTTGATGTTACGATTCAAGATGAGAATGGCGCAACGGTTGAAACTCACATCAATGTTGATGTTCTGCCAATTAACGATCCACCAGTATCCGGTGACTTGGCTTACACCATCAACGAAGACAGTTCAATTACGCTGACACAAGATCAATTGCTAGCGCGAGCAGGCGATATTGATAGCGATAATCTTGAAGCGATAAACTTATCGACGGATGAAAACGCGACTATCCAGCAAAACGAGGATGGTAGCTATACCATTACTCCTGACGCTGATTATAACGGAGACCTAGATCTAAGCTTCGATATCATTGATAACGATGGCGGTGAGGTTCAAGTTGGCCTGGATATCACAGTCAACCCGTTGAACGACTTACCACAAGCGCAAGACCAACAGTTCACCATTGCAGAAGATGGCACTCTACTATTTACCGATGCCGATCTACTTGCTGGCGCATCCGATATTGATGGCGATGAGCTATCAATTGAAAACGTGCTTTATACAGGTGCTGATGGTGTTCTAAGTGATAATGGAGACGGCACTTACAGCTTTGCACCAAACGAAAACTTCAATGGTGATGTTCAAATCTCATTCGATGTTTCTGATGGTACGGGCTCAACGCCAGCTGTTATTGATGTCAGCGTGACACCTGAGAATGATCCACCTGTCGCAGGTTCAACGGCTTACACTGTTCAAGAAGATGGTCAAATCACTATCAGTGCTGAACAGCTACTGGCGAATTCGTCAGATGTTGAAGGCGATGTTTCACTATCAAGTGTGAGTTATGGCGGTGATGATGGCTCATTCGTTGATAACGGTAATGGCACATTTACCTTTACGCCAAACGAAAACTTCGACGGTGATATCTCACTTGATGTTGTTGTCGTTGACGAAGATGGTGCTACTGCCACAACCACTGCGGGTATCGATGTTATTGCTGTGAATGACGGTCCTGAAACGTCAGGCATTCAAGCTGAAGTCGATGAAGACAACGCAATCACTATTACTCAAGAGCAGTTGCTAGCGAATGCAACGGACGTTGAAGGTGATGATTTAACGGCGTCTAACCTGCAAACCAATGACCCCGACGCAACTATCGTTGCAAATGACGATGGTTCTTTCACTATTACGCACACTGAGAACTTCAATGGCGAGTTAGATTTCACATACAGCATCAGCGATGGTGAAAATGAAGTCCTGACCACACTGGATTTAACCGTTAACCCAGTCAATGACGCACCAGAAGCGGGTGAAGAGATCTTCATCCAAGCGCAAGAAGACCAAACAGTTGGTGTAACGCTTCGTGAAGAGCCGGCATTACGTCTAGATCAAGCACCAGAAAACGGCATTATCGAAGCTAATCTTGATAATGAGTGGGTAGTACTGGAAGTTGGTCAAGAAGTACCAGCTGACACGGAAGTACGCTTCGTGCCAAGTGAAGATGCTCTAGCAAACGGTACTCATACAACGCAAATTGGTACCTTCGATGATAATGCGAGCGTGGATGACTGGGGAACAGAAGTTGACCCATATACACGTGAATTCTCGGATGGTGACTTAACGGTTACGGTACAAAGTAACGATGATCCGCTGGGCGCATGGAATGGTAATACTCATATTGGTCATGGTATCGGTGATACTGACCGCCAAGGTCTAAGTGGTGATGAGAAACTGACCATTTCTGTTGAAGGCCAAGACATCAACGAAATTAGCTTCCATCTAGATGGTTTGGGTGGTTGGTTCATGGAAGAGTCGCGTCACTTTACAGAAGTAGAAATTCGCGCCTTCAATGAAGACGGAGACATGATCGACTCGATGACTTACCACAAAGAAGACCGTGGTACATTCGAGACCGATTACACACTGACTGTTGACCAACCTGTGTCTTACTTTGAACTAGGCACAGTGCAAGGTAACGGTACTTATGTTGTTCAAAACATGACAGTGTCACAAACTTGTCATGATGAAGCCGTGTTCACATCGATCGGTGTGGATGGCTCAGAAATCACTGAAACCGTAGAGCTGAATATCCATGCGGGTGACAACGAAATCGAGCTAACGGCTGACCTTCCTAATATCATTGTCGATACTGAAGGTTCTGCTCAGTTTGCTTCTGTTGTAATAACTGAAGAACAGTTACTCGCTCAAGCATCAGATATCGATGGTGATGACCTTGATATTCAGAACTTAGAGCTGGTGGGTGAAAACTCAGAGCACGCAACGCTGACAGATAATGGCGACGGTACTTGGACGGTAACACCGGATGAAAACTTCTATGGTGAAATCGAGCTGGGTTATCAAGTCAGTGATGGTGAGTTAACCGACGACAACATCATTAATATCAACTTCGAATCTGTGAATGATGCGCCAATTGTGTCTGGTCCAATTGTTCTATCAACAGATGAAGATGTTGGCATTACGTTCAGCGCTGATGACTTGTTGGCAAATACCACAGACGTAGAGGGCGATACGCTGTCTATTTCTGACATCACGTACGGTGGTGATGACGGTGAGCTAGTCGACAATGGTGATGGTACATTCACCTTCATGCCGAATGAAAACTTCAACGGCGAAATCGACATCGACTACAAAGTATTTGATGGCACAGACGAAGTAGCAACTCATCTAGACTTAACCGTTGTGCCTGTAAACGATGTTCCAGTTCCTGGTGAACCGCTGCACACCCAAATGCTTGAAAATGGCACGATTGTCATTGAAGCAAAAGATCTTCTATCTGGTGCAACGGACGTTGATGGCGACATCCTACATGTAGAGAACCTGTTACTGGTCGATCAAACTCAAGGTACGTTGACCGATAACGGCGACAACACCTTTACCTTTGAGCCTGCCGAGAACTTCTATGGTGAGGTGAACTTAACCTTCGATATTAGTGATGGCCAAGCAAGCGCACCAAGCACAGCAAGAGTAGACGTTGAGATTGTCAACGAAGGCCCTGAAGTGAGTGGTCCAGTTGAAGCCGCTGTGGATGAAGATGGTTCAATCACTATTACACAAGAGGATTTGTTAGCGAACGCGACGGACGTTGATGGTGACAATCTTGAAGCGGTTAACTTAGCAACCAACGATCCAAATGCGGTTATCGTAGAAAACTCTGATGGTAGTTTCACTATCACACCAAGTGCAGATTTCTTTGGTGAGATTGAATTCACTTATGATGTGACTGATGCCATCGAGACTGTGGCTGCAGACCTGAACTTAACAGTAAACCCTATCAATGACGCTCCTGACGTACCGGATATGTCTTTCACGACGGAAGATGGTCAAGCGATTACGATTACTGAAGCTGAGCTATTAGCACAAGCAACCGATGTCGAAGGCGATGAGCTGTCTGTTGTGAATGTTACAAGCACCAGCGACACAGTTGAAGTCACCGATAACGGCGACGGTACATATACATTAACGCCAGAGCAGGGCTTCTTCGGTAATGTTGATTTAGCGTTTGATGTCAGCGATGGCACGGATGTAGTTGCAGCAAACATCGACTTAAAAGTTGAATTCGTCAATGACGCGCCAGAAGCAACGCCAATGGTTGCCAATGTCGACGAAGATGGCTCAATCCTTGTTACACAAGAAATGCTGCTTGAAAACGCAACTGATCAAGATGGCGACGAGCTGTTTGCAAGTTCATTGGAAACTAACGATCCAAATGCAAGCATTGTCGATAATGGCGATGGTACTTACACAGTTACGCCTTCTGAAAACTTCAATGGTGATATCGCGTTCACTTATGAAGTGAGTGATGGAGAACTAAGTACCTCAAACGATATGACATTGACTGTTAATCCAGTGAATGACATTCCAATTGTTGCGCCGGGTATGTACCACATAGAGGAAGATGGCAGCATCTTGTTCACACAAGAAGACCTCCTCAGTGGTGCGATTGATATTGATGGTGATGACCTAAGCGTTACCAGTATCAACTACTCTGGCGATGAGGGTACAGTTACCGACAACGGTGATGGCACGTTCAGCTTTGTTCCTGAAGAGCACTTTAGCGGTGACTTACAATTCAGCTTCACAGTGACTGATGGTACTGATGAGGTAGAGCAAGACCTTAACGTTCACATTGAAGCAGTAGCGGATGCTCCAGACCTAGTCATTACTGATGGCGATGGTGTTAACGTTGATGACCAAGCTATTTTGGTTGAGCCAGGCGGTGTCGTTGAACTGAATATTGCAGCGGCGCTTGTTGACCAAGATTTGTCGGAAACACTCACTGTCACTGTGGATGGCGTTCCAGAAGGTTCGATTATTCAATACGATAACGAAGGCGTTCTGAATGACCAAGAGAACGGTATCACCAGTTACAACGATACTGAAATCACGGTAACGTTTGAAGGTGAAACGGCTGGCTTCCAAAATGCAGCGGGTTACTACAAGGTTGATGAAGACGGCAATATTACCGGTGTTGAAGTTGTTTATGAAAACGCATCACAAGTCGGTGGTGGCGGTGATCTTGTTCCAGGGCAAGACCAATTCAGCTTCCAAATGTCAGAAGGTGAAAGCTTCAACCTGTTCTTGATTCCAAATGGACATCAGACGAATAACTTTGATGCAATGCAGGACGGCCAATATGAGTTCCGCGCTGCAGACGGCTCGCCAGCTAATATGGATACGGTTGATCCTCAGCTTGTATTCGTAGGTGCTGACGGCTCTGAGACAGTTGTTCAAAGTCAGTTTGGTGATGCAATTTTCCATGGTGGTTCAAGCTCTGAGCTAAACCAAGACGGCATCGAGCATACACGCACCACGGTGAATGAAGATGGTGAACTGGTTTACGGGTTTGAAGATCTTTATGGTGGCGGTGACGCAGACTATACCGACTTCAACTTCACCATTGATGTTGGTGAAGTGAACAGCCAAATCTATAGCGGTGAAATTACCGTAGGTCCTGATGGCTCAGTTGATTTACCAACAACAGCAATCGCACAAGAGCTACAGATTCAACTGCCAGAAGATTTCAATGAACAAATTGAAATCAACGTAACGGCAACCGCAACAGAGCTATCAAACGATGACTCTGAGACGGTATCTCAAACTATTCACATCAATGCGACAGGTGCACATATTGAACATGCTCCTGAAGCACTACCTGTTGCAGCAACAGTGGAAGAAGATGGCTCAATCATCATCACGCAAGAAGACCTGTTAGCCAACGCTCGCGATTTAGATGGCGACCAGTTAACAGCGCTCAACTTAGCCACTGACGATGACAGTGTGACTATTACAGATAACGGTGATGGCACATACACATTGACACCAGATGCTGACTTCAACGGTGATGTAAGCTTTACCTTCGATGTATCTGATGGTGATGATGTTGTTTCAACCAACCTAGAACTGACTGTTTCACCAGTGAATGATGGTCCTGAAGCGCAAGATCAAGCCTTCACAGTAAATGAAGATGGTGTATTAACCTTCACTGACCAAGACCTACTAACAGGTGCGACAGACATTGAAGGGGATGACCTGAGTGTTGAAGGTGTCACGTACACTGGCGCAGATGGTGTCTTAACTGATAACGGTGACGGTACATACAGCTTCGCACCAAATGAGAACTTCAACGGTGATGTTAACTTTACGTTTGATGTTTCCGATGGCACAGACACGGTTACAGCTAACGTTGATGTAAGCGTAACACCTGAGAATGATCCTCCAGTAGCAGGCAGCACGTCTTACACTGTTCATGAAGATAACTCCATCACGATCAGCAACGAACAATTGCTCGCGAACTCGTCGGATATCGAAGGTGAAGTAGCAATTGATAGCGTTACGTACAGCGGCAGTGATGGTGTACTTGAAATCAATGGGGACGGTACATACACCTTCTCTCCAAATGAGAACTTCAATGGCGAAGTTAGCTTAGATGTTGTAGTTACGGATGAAGATGGTGCGACTGAAGCAACCACAGCCGGAATTACTGTTCTAGAGGTTAACGATCCTCCGGTTGCTGGCCCAACGTCTTACACAATTGATGAAGATTCCGTACTGACATTCAGCGAATCTCAAGTGCTGTTGAACGCATCTGACATTGAAGGCGATGTTGAGCTTGTTGAAATTAACTACGATGGTCCAGATGGTATCTTCTCAATTAATGGAGATGGTACTTGTAGCTTTGCACCGAATGAAAACTTCAACGGTCAAGTGCAGTTGGATGTAACCATTCAGGATGAGGATGGTGCTCAAGTTGATACCTACATTACGGTAGATGTATTACCTATAAATGATGTTCCGGTATCGGGAGATTTGGCATACAGCGTTGAAGAAGACGGCTCTATTACCTTGAGTCAAGAGCAACTTCTTTCTCAAGCGAGTGATGTTGAAGGCGACGCGTTGACCGCATCTAACCTAGTGGTTGATGGCGATGCTACGGTTACTGCTAATGATGACGGTAGCTTCACCATTACACCGGATGCCAATTTCAACGGTGATATTGACCTAACGTTCGACATCAACGATGGCACAGATACGCTAGTTGCGACGGGTGACCTAACGGTAAATCCGGTAAATGACTTACCACAGCCACAAGATCAAACGTTCAGCATTGGTGAAGATGGAGTACTGAACTTCACAGATGAAGACCTGCTAACAGGTGCTACTGATATCGATGGGGATGACTTGTCGGTTGAAGGTGTGACTTACACAGGTGCTGATGGTGTGCTCACCGATAATGGTGATGGCAGCTATAGCTTCGCGCCAAACGAGAACTTCAATGGCGATGTGAACTTCAGCTTTGATGTGTCAGATGGCACAGATACGGTTCAGGCGAACATCGATGTGAGTGTGACACCAGAGAATGATCCTCCGGTTGCTGGTAGCACGTCTTACACTGTTCATGAAGACAACTCAATCACCATCAGTGATGAGCAGCTTCTAGCTAACTCTTCGGATATCGAAGGTGATGTTGCAGTCGATAGTGTGACGTATTCAGGTACCGACGGTGTATTTGAAGACAACGGTGACGGCACTTATACCTTCTCGCCAAATGAGAACTTTAACGGCGAAGTTAGCCTTGATGTTGTGGTGACAGACGAAGATGGCGCAACCGAGGCGACTACCGCTGGAATTACGGTTCTTGAAGTTAACGATCCGCCAATCGCTGGCGCTACTAGCTACTCAGTGAATGAAGATGAAGTCATCACCATCAGTTCTGAACAACTGCTGGCTAATGCTTCAGATATCGAAGGTGAAGTAGCAATTGATAGCGTTAACTACACGGGTTCAGACGGTATCTTTACTGATAACGGAGATGGCACATTCAGCTTCGCTCCGAACGCTAACTTTGACGGCGATGTCAGCCTTGACGTAGTCGTGACTGATGAAGATGGCGCTACTGCAACCACTACTGCAAGCATTGATGTTCTGCCTGTGAACGATGCTCCGGTATCGGGTGAGTTGGCATACAGTGTGGATGAAGATGGCTCGATTAATCTAAGCCAAGAGCAGTTACTTGCTCAAGCGACCGATGTCGATGGCGATGACTTAACGGCTTCTAACCTCACTGTTGATGGTAATGCGACAGTAACAGCAAACGACGACGGTAGTTTCACTATCACGCCAGATGCGAACTTCAATGGCGATATAGACTTAACATTCGACATCAATGATGGCACCGATACTCTGGTTGCGACTGCTGATCTAACGGTCAATCCAGTCAATGACCTACCAGTTGGTGGTGAGCCAGTAATTGATGGCTTTGAAGATACACCACTAACGTTTACCGATGCCGATCTTCTTGAAAATGCGACGGATATAGAAGGGGATGACTTAACGGTTGAGGGCGTTAGCTACTCTGGTGACGATGGTGAGCTAGTTGTAAATGGTTCGCTTCAATTCGGAGATGAAGACGGTGAACCAAGTTATGTTGACCTAGGTGGCACTATAGGTGAAGACTTCTCAAGCTTTACAGCAGAGATAGAGTTCACAGCTGGTGATGATATTGACGGTGCATCATTACTATTAGCGATGCCTGGAACAGATAACCTTAACAACGTTTCAATCATGGCTCGTCCAGATGGTTCGATGACAATGATGGTTGAGGGCGGGGCTTCAGACCATGTGAACTTCCCTCAATTCGATCTATACGATGGCGAAACGCACACTATTACTGTGTCTTGGGACTCTGAAACTGGTGAAGTTCAAGCGTTTGATAACGGTGAGCTATTGGGCACCGCTACGACGCACATTGGACATACCATTGATGGAAGCTCTCATCCAATTATTGGTCAGGAGGCCGATGCGTACGACCTAAGTGACTTCAACAGTAATGGTGCACTAGAAGGTGGTGAAATTGGTCATGTAACGTTTACGACGGATAAAGTTGACCAAGAGGCGATTGAATCTGGGGAACCACTTGCAAGCCTGACGGATAACCTAGCGTTTGATCTTCAAGTTCAAGATGGAGGTGTGGTTGATACTACTGGTAACTTTAACCCTGATATCGTTGGTGACCTTGAGTTTGTATCAGATGGTACTTATACCTTCTTACCTAACGAGAACTTCAATGGTGAAGTGTCGTTAGATTACGATATAAACGATGGCACCGATACCATCTCTACTCAAGCAACACTTGATATTGCGGCGATCAATGACGCTCCAGAGCCACAAGACCAAGCCTTCACCATTGGTGAAGATGGAGTGCTTAACTTCACAGACGAAGACCTATTAACAGGCGCTACGGATGTTGAAGGTGACACACTAACGGTTGAAAGCGTGACTTACACGGGTGCTGACGGTGTGCTTACTGATAATGGTGATGGTAGCTATAGCTTCGCGCCAAACGAGAACTTCAATGGTGATGTGAACTTCAGCTTCGATGTGTCAGATGGTACGGACACTGTTCAAGCCAACATTGACGTAAGCGTGACACCAGAGAACGATCCTCCAGTGGCAGGCAGCACGTCTTACACGGTTCACGAAGACAACTCAATCACCATCAGTAACGAGCAACTATTGGCTAACTCTTCAGATGTTGAAGGTGAAGTGGCGATAGACAGTGTGTCTTACACTGGCAGTGATGGTGTGTTCCAAGACAATGGTGATGGTACATTTACCTTCTCACCAAATGAAAACTTCAATGGTGAAGTAAGTCTTGACGTTGTTGTTACCGATGAAGATGGTGCAACCGAAGCGACTACCGCTGGAATTACCGTTCTTGAGGTTAACGATCCACCAGTCGCTGGCTCTACGAGCTACTCAGTGAATGAAGATGAAGTTATCACTATCAGTTCTGAACAACTGCTGGCGAACTCTTCAGACATTGAAGGTGAAGTGGCGATCGATAGCGTAAACTACACTGGTGCTGACGGTATCTTTACTGACAATGGCGATGGAACATTTAGTTTCGCGCCGAACGCAAACTTCGACGGTGATGTAAGCCTTGATGTTGTAGTGACTGATGAGGATGGCGCAACGACAGCCACAACGGCAAGTATTGATGTTCTGCCAATTAATGATCCACCAGTATCGGGCGACTTGGCGTACAGCATTGATGAAGATGGTTCGATTACTCTGACGCAAGAGCAATTGCTATCGCAAGCTTCGGATGTTGATGGTGATGACCTAACGGCAAGCAACCTAAGTGCGGGGGATAATGCGACCGTAGTTGATAATGGCGATGGTACCTTTACGGTAACACCGGATGCTGACTTCAACGGTAACATCGACCTAAGTTTTGACATCTCTGACGGTACAGAGTCGATTGTGGCTAACGCTGATCTGATGGTTAACCCAATCAATGACCTACCAACCAGCGATGATGTTTATGCCAATGTGGATGAAGATAACACCATTACTATCACGCAGGAGCAGTTACTTGCGAATGCAGCAGATATTGAAGGTGATGATCTTGTAGCTTCTAACCTAACCTTGGTTGGAGACGATGCGACCATTGTCGATAATGGCGATGGCACATTCTCAATTACTCCAAGCGAAAACTTCAATGGCTACATTGATGTGGCGTACAGCATTAGCGATGGTGATACGCCGATTGCAGCGAACTTGGGACTAACGGTTGACCCAGTCAATGACGCGCCAATTGTCTCTGCTGATGTAGCGATAACCATTGAAGAAGATGGCTCGTACACGATTACTCAAGAAGAACTCCTTCAATTCGCGACTGACATCGAAAACGATGACATGACCGCAATTATTGGAGAGCAGGGTGATGAAACTACGGTAACGGGTACGGTGTTGGATGCTGAAACCAGTAACCCAGTATCTGGTGCTGAAGTGACGTTGACTGACAGTGCGGGTAATAGCTACACCACGGTTACAGATGACTCTGGTAGTTACACTGTCACAGGTTCTGTTGTAGACCAAGGCACGGTGACGATTGAGCAAGAAGGCTCAATTACCAGCAGCTTCCTGGTTCCTGCTGGTGAAGAGACAAATGGTGGCGTGACCGCAATATCTGAAGTGCTTGAAGAAACAGATATGCGTATCGTGGTTACCTGGGGTGAAAGCCCACGAGACATGGATAACCACCTATGGCTATACGATACAGAGAATGGAAATGAGCTAGACCATATCTACTACCGCGATATGAGCCACGACCTAGGTGAAGGTAACGTAGTTCAACAAGACGTGGATGATGTAAATGGTCATGGCCCTGAAACTATTACCATTCCAAACTATCAAGATGCAGACATGCACTATTCAGTGCACAACTACACCAACAGAAGTTGGGATGTAGATGGTGTTGAAGATGTGCAAGTTCAGGTGTTTGTTGGTGATACGTTAGTTGAAACCTTCACTCCTGAACTGCCAGATAACCCATCAGGCGATCACTGGCATGTGTTTGATATCGTTAACGGCGTAATTGTTCCAAGCCAAGATGTAGGTAGTCAAAATGCATTTGATTTACCAACGGCAGAAGAAGCGCTTGCGAATGAAAACGGTATTGATATCTCTGAATTGCTAAGCGGCGAAGAAGGCGGTGATTCGGGCGATACCGATGGTAACGAACCAAGTGTTGGTGATATCTCAATCGAGAACGCTCTGATCACTGACAATGGTGACGGTACCTACACCATCACCCCAGAAGAGAACTTCAATGGTGAATTCTCCATTAGCTACAACGTAGATGATGGTAATGGTGGAGTGACTCCTGCTGAGCTTGATGTGACAGTCACAGCAGTCAACGACCTATCTGTGATTTACGACCATGATTACACCATTAACGAAGATGGCTCGTTAACCTTCACAGATGAGCAGTTACTGGCTGGTGCAACCGATATTGATGGTGATGACCTATCAGTAGAATCTGTTAACTATGAAGGCACTGATGGTGTGTTCACGGATAATGGCGATGGCACTTACACCTTTGCTCCAAATGAGAACTTCAATGGTAACGTTGACCTAACTTACGATGTCAGCGATGGCACGGATGTGGTCTCGGCGAACATTGATGTTCAAGTTGTACCAATCAATGATGTACCAGTTGCTGGCACAACTTCTTACAGCGTCGAAGAAGATGGCAGCATTACGCTGAGCGATGCACAACTACTGGCGAACAGTTCAGATGTTGAAGGGGAAGTGTTTGTTAGCGATGTAAGTTACAGCGGCACGGATGGTGTGTTTACTGATAATGGTGATGGTACTTATACCTTCTCGCCAAATGAAAACTTTAACGGTGACATCAGCCTTGATGTATCTGTTATGGACGAAGATGGCGCAACGGCCGAAACGACTGCAGGTATAGACGTTATTGCCGTTAATGACTTACCGGTAGCTGGTTCAACAACCTACAGTGTTGACGAAGATAACGTCATTACGATTTCTGATGCACAGCTTCTTGCAAATAGCTCAGACATCGAAGGTGATGTATCCGTTAGCGATGTGTCTTACTCAGGCACAGACGGTATCTTTACCGATAACGGCGACGGTACTTACAGTTTTGCACCAAACGAAAACTTCAACGGTAATGTCGGTCTAGATGTCACCGTGGCTGATGAAGATGGTGCTACTGCTCAAACGACGGCGGGCATTGATGTTATCGCGGTTAACGATGCACCAGTATCAGGTGACTTGGCGTACTCAGTTGATGAAGACGGCTCAATCACACTAAGCCAAGAGCAGCTGCTTGCTCAAGCATCTGATGTTGATGGCGATGCTCTAACGGCATCTAACCTAACAGCAGGTGACAACGCGACGGTAACGGCGAACGATGATGGTTCATTTACGATTACACCGGATGCGGACTTCAATGGCGACATTGACCTAAGCTTCGACGTTTCAGATGGCCTTGAAACCGTTCAAGCAGGCGTTGACCTAACAGTTAACCCAGTGAACGACTTGCCTACGGCTGAAGATCAAAACTTCACCGTTGAGGAAGACGGAACGCTAACCTTCACTGATGAGGATCTGTTAGCTGGTGCTGCGGACATTGACGGTGACGACCTATCAGTTGCTGATGTGTCTTACACGGGTACCGACGGTGTATTCACCGATAACGGTGACGGCACTTATAGCTTTGCTCCAAATGAGAACTTCAATGGTGATGTAAACCTTGGTTTCACTGTGTCGGATGGTACGGACACCGCTGATGCCAACATTGATGTGACAGTCACAGATGTGAATGATGCACCGGTGGCAGGTTCAACGACTTACCAGATGAACGAAGATGGCACCATCACATTGAGCCCAGAGCAGTTGATTGCGAATAGCTCAGATGTTGATGGCGAAGTGTCACTTGATAGCGTGAGCTACTCAGGTACCGACGGTATCTTGGTTCAAAATGAAGATGGTTCAGTGACCTTTGCTCCAAATGAAAACTTTAACGGTGATATCAGCCTTGATGTAACCGTTATTGATGACGATGGCGCGACGGCTGAAACAACCGCTGGTATTGAAGTCATTGCTGTTAATGATGCTCCAGTTGCGGGCAACGTGGCTTACTCAGTTGATGAAGATGGTTCAATTACGCTATCTCAAGAGCAGCTATTAGCGAACGCATCGGATGTTGATGGCGATGACCTAACTGCTGCCAACTTGAGTGCAGGTGACAACGCAACGGTAACGGCGAACGATGATGGTTCATTTACTATCACGCCGGATGCGAACTTCAATGGTGACATCGACCTAAGCTTCGATGTATCGGATGGCCTTGAAACCGTTCAAGCTGGTGTTGACCTAACGGTTAACCCAGTTAACGACTTGCCAACGGCTGAAGATCAAAGCTTCACTGTTGAGGAAGATGGAACGCTGATCTTCACGGATGCGGACCTACTAGCAGGTGCAGCGGACATTGATGGGGACGACCTATCCGTCACTGATGTGTCTTACACAGGTGCAGAGGGTGTGTTCACCGATAACGGCGACGGCACTTATAGCTTTGCTCCGAATGAGAACTTCAATGGCGATGTAAACCTTGGTTTCACAGTGTCTGACGGTACTGACACGGTTGACGCCAACATCGATGTGACAGTCACGGATGTGAATGATGCACCAGTGGCAGGTTCAACGTCTTACCAAATGAACGAAGATGGCACGATAACCATTAGCCCAGAGCAATTGATTGCGAACAGCTCAGACGTTGATGGCGAAGTGTCGCTAGAGAGTGTGACTTACTCGGGCTCTGATGGCACCTTAGTTCAAAACGATAATGGCTCAGTGACATTCACACCAAGTGAGAACTTTAACGGCAATATTAGCCTAGACGTAGTAGTAACCGACGATGACGGTGCAACGGCGACAACAACGGCGGGTATTGAAGTTCTGGCTGTGAATGATGGACCTGAATCAGAGGATGTGAACCTAACCACAGCCGAAGACAGCACCATTCTTATCACACAAGACATGTTGTTGGCTCAAGCGACGGATATTGACAACACAGCAGACGAACTAGAAGCGTCAGGTCTACAAATAGACCCTAGCTTCGGTGAGCTGCTAGATAACGAAGATGGAACTTGGTCATTTACGCCTAACGAAAACTTCAATGGCGATGTGCCAATGACGTTCAATGTTAGTGATGGTCAGGAGAGCATTTCTGTCGATGGCAACATTGATGTTACGCCTGTCAACGATGCGCCTGAAGCACCTACCATTGAGATGCAAGGTGAAGAAGATGTCGTGATGGTCATTGACCCAGCGTACATCGCGGATCAAGTGACGGACCTTGATGGTGATGAGATCAGCATCGAAAGCATTACGGTTCGAGCTCCTGCAAACGCAACCTTAACTCAGCAACCAGACGGAATGTATCACTTAGTCACTACTCAAGACTTTAATGGCTTAGTAGAACTAGGGTATCAAGCAACCGATGGCGAAGAAGTGGTAGATGGCTCGCTGAACGTAGACGTTATTCCAGTTAACGATGCGCCGTTCAATGTCGGTAACGCAATGATGACGACAGACGAAGATGGCGCGTTCACCTTCGATGCTGGCGACTTAATGAATCTGTTCGGTGACATTGATACCGCTGACCTTGTGGTTTCACGCATTATCACTGCAGACGGTGAAGATGGCGGTGAAGTTACTGACAATGGTGATGGCACTTGGACATTCACACCAACGGGCGACTTTGCAGGCGTTTCTGACCTACAAGTTGTGGTGAGCGATGGTGAGTTTGAAACGGTTCTAGATGTTCCTGTGTACGTTCGTCCTGTTGCGGATGGCGCGGTGATTACAACCGACCATGACGGTCCACTTGTCTTCGGTGAAGATGAAACGGGTCACCTAGGATTGAACGTTGGCTTAGTCGATGATTCAGAAACCCTAAGTAATCTAGTGATGACTGGTTTCCCTGTTGGATTCGAAGTGACTGATGGTGTGAACATCGTAATGATCACTGAACCGGGTCAATACATTGACTTGTTCGACTGGGATATTTCAAACATTCAAATGACGCCTCCTGAAGACTTCCACGGCGAGTTCTTCGTAACCGTAAGTGCAACAACCGTTGACTACGGCGATGAACCAGAAGCGTTTGAAGATGGTATTGATTCAGGTGATTTTGAAACTGTTGCGGGTGACTCGATTATCCTAACAGCGGATGACCTAATTGGACTTGCTGAAAACGTTAACGCAGATGGTGATGATGAAGTGAAATTGGTTCACCTAGCGGACCGTAGCCAAGGTGAGATTGTCGATAATGGCGATGGCACTTGGACGTTTACACCAGCTCCTGGCTTTACTGGTGAAGCAGACATTGCGTACGTGATTGACAAAGATGGTGTACTTCATGATGAGCAAACTGGCGTAGTCGTTAAAGAGGGCGACTCACAAGAGAATGCTGCACCAGAAGTAAACAGCATCACAACCACCGAAATCGCGGCAGATGCTACCTTGTCGTTTACTGACGAAGATATGTTAGCGAACCTGAGCGATGCAGAAGGCGATAGCTTGAGCATTGAATCAGTGAGCTTGATGGAAGGTCAGGGCGTAATAGAAAGCGATAACCAAGGTAACTACCAATTCACACCAGCCGAAGATTACACCGGCGATGTTCAAGTTGGATTTATTGCGACCGATGGCGAAAACCGTATCGAAAGCTTCTTCAATGTGGATATCCAAGGTGGCGATGAAGCGGCTGCGAGTGACGGTTATGCATTAGCCGACGATGGTTCATTAACTATCACAGAATCGCAGTTGGTGGATGAACTTGGCGTGAGCGAAACGGCAGAAGTCGTCGATGTTGCAGACGCGAACGATGCAGGTTTCTTCGCTGAATCTGGTGAAGGTGAGTGGACGTACTGGCCAAATGAAGACTTCGATGGCAACTTAGCAATGAATGTCGAAGTTAATGACGGTGGTGAAGTATCGAGCCATAGCTTAAGCATCCAAGTCGCTGATGATTCAGTTCAAGGTGATGAACCACAAGCAGAAGCTGCTCATGCAACAGAAGAGCAGCAAGTGGAAGTCGCACAACAAGCTGATGATCAAGCTCAAGATGCTGAAGCAGAAGACAGCGTTGCTGACGTAACAGCGGCACCGGGCGATACTATCTCTATCTCGATCCCTGATGAGGTAAGTGGTAACGAGTCGGTGGATTACGCGGAAATGTCTGGTTTACCTGAAGGTTCTAGCGTGAGTAATGCGTTGGATAACGGTGATGGTAGCTTCACTATCAGTGGTAACCTTGAGCAACCGGTATCGGTTGAGCTTCCTGAAGGTTATGAAGGCACTAGCGAGATCCAATTCCAAGGTTACGACGAGTTGGGTAGTTCGATAGACGGTGCAAGTGGCTCTGTGGAAGTTGAAGTTGATGATCAATACACCATGCAAGGTTCTACTCAAGAGCAGCAACCAGACATGGCAGGTATGGAATCAGGTGGCAGTGACTGGACTAGTGCTGGTGGTCAAGACCAAGGTGTTGACTTCACAGACGACTCTGGAAGCTTCGACTCAGATTCGCAATCTGGAAACGATCAAGGCAACGACTTCGATCAAAGCTCAATCTAAACCAAAACGTTGGTATTACTTGAGCCGACAAGTTAACAGGGCAGCGTAAAGTTGCCCTTATCGAAAGCCATGCTGGGCCTACCTTGCATGGCTTTTTATTTGTCATTAATTCATCGATTAGTTCGCTATAAAAACTTGAGAACGCATAAAAATGTCCTTAATTATTAAAAGAGTCATTTATAAGGAGCGTTGACATGTATCGATATGTTAGTTCGCCACAAGCATCTAAATACATCGTGCCACCCCCACAACATCGAGAGCTATCGAATGTGGACGTGCCTGAGTGTGAATTAGAGATGCGTGAAATTCTAAATAACTGGTTTGCAGACGGATTAGCGCCAATTATTGAAAACGACGCAAGCTACATATCCGAGAGTGAACAAGCAAGGTTTGAGAAATTAAGTAGCACGGTTGGCATGCTATTGAGAAATAAAGATTACTATTTTGCGGCGAAGCGAATCCTATCTTTGTGGGAGCAGGACCGATTTGAAACCACTTATGTTAATTATCTTATCTTACGTAGTGAACGTTCTACGCTCTATAAGTGACGTAGTCACTGGTAACGCTGTTCAGGTTGTTTTGGAAGGCAGCCACAAAAAAGGGCAAGCCTCTAAGCTCACCCTCTGACAGTAAAGTTATATAGGTTTTTATTTATACCCACCCATCAAATTGCAGTCGCTTTTGAATCCTTTCAACCGCTTCTTTTTGCATCTGTCTGACTCGTTCGTTGGAAACACTCACATCTAACATGCCTGCCACTTCAGATAGTGTTTTAACGTTATTATCAAACAGCCCAAAACGGTGAATTAAGACTTTCTGTAATTTAGACGGTAAAGTACCGATAATTTGCTCCAAAGCTTGTGTGAACGATTGAGCTTCCAGATCTTGCTGGGGATCGGTGATATCAAGACTTTCGAATTGATCCAAAACTAATGGTGCATGGTTGATATCGACCGTGGTGGTCACGTCGATAAAACCGCTTAGTGCGACAAGTTGATCAACGCGTTCAGGATTGATTCCTGAATTGTCAGATAACTCTGATATGGAAACCGATTTGCGCATTTTTTTGCTTACATCGAGCTTCTTAGATGCGAGGCTATTTATCTCTTTGCAAACGTGCGCAGGCAAACGAACTGTACGTCCTTTATTCATCAAGGCAGCTTCAATGTTTTCACGAATCCACCAAACGGCATAAGTCGAGAAACGATAACCTGGTTCTGGGTCGTACTTATCGATCGCTTTAATTAAGCCGATGTTACCTTCTTCGATAAGATCGAGCAGTGTGAAATTATTTCCTTTTCGTTTGAGATAACTTTTTGCGATCTTAACAACAAGACGTAAATTGGACTCGATCATCACATCACGAGCATTTTTGTCACCCTGACGATTTAAACGTGCGTAGTACAGTTCATCTTCACGAGATAGTAGGTCAATACCTACAATGTCCTTCAAATAATGTGCGTAAGGTTCTGAAGTTGCGGAAAATGATTCAGTAATAGGGGTTTCATCCGTGAGCCCTTGAAACGCAGCAATGTTCTCGTTGTTCATTTCCTTGTCCTTATCTAGCCGACTGAACGTTTTTTTATTTATTATTATGCCACTAAGCGATTAACGCGTGGTTTCATTAGAGTGTAGATAAGAGTTCTATCTTTACCAATAAATAAAATGCAATTTCGTATGTGAATGTCACAAAATACTCAACAAATAATTAACTAAATTACATTCTAACGAGAGTCTGCTTTTTACAATAAAAACAATTAGATAAATCTTTTATAAAGAGATTGTTATGTGTGTGAAGTCTAGATAAATTACGTGAATTTATAGGTGATAGGAAAGGAATAATTTATTCACGAAAATGACAAGCGTTGAGGTTCTGTGAATCTACAAAACCTCAACATGCATCGTCAGTACTTGTGGTGGGATAAAATGAAGTAAGCGGAACGACTTCCAGACTAATAGGTGCTGAGCACTTCATCGATTTGTTGATTAATAATTTTCATCTCACTGTAGATCAGCGAAAGGTCTTCAGCTTCAGGAGCTATTTTGTTAAACGTGTTCTGTTCAACTCTTTCTAGGGCAACGGTTGCTGTCTCTTCTCCGAAGCTGGCCAAAATGCCTTTTAAGGTATGCACCGTGAAATGAAGTTTGCCCCAATCTTGCTGTTGTACCAGTTCTTCGATCTCTTGTAACGAATTGCCATGGTCCTCTTGGTAGGTTGATAACACGGCAAAAATTACATCTCTGTCATTGTCTAGGTAAGCATTTAAAGCATCAAAATCTAGCATATAGACTCCTGTCGGCTGCATATTGAAAATGGGCTGGGCGGCTTAGTGGAATAACCATATTTTGATGAGTCACTAATCCATTGATTCCATCTAGGAGGAAGGTCTAACTGAATAAGATCTTCCACGTATTCGTCGCTAAGGTCTGTTTCAACGCATGCGTTATTGACTGCGTAAAGATAATCTAGCTTAGCGGCGACTGAATAGGGGTAATTGGTAATAAAGTCGCGTAGTTCTTGGATCGATCCTGAGTTTTCGATGTTGATACAGTTCGAAGGATCGTCTTTGCGAGACTCCAGTTTATCGTTTATTGCTTCACCGCGTGATTTCAAACACTCCTCAACGATGTGATACAAAGAGTATTCACCAAAGTGGCAGAGCAAAGGCAAAAGTTGCGATAGCAGGGAAGTCGGCTGATTGTAAAACTGATTAGCTAACAACTTAGTCGCCCGTATTACTTTTTTGTGCGCAACTAACGGGTTGCCTTCAATCAACAATATATTGCTTTGAAATAGGGCTAGGCTTGCCAAGACTTGTTGATGGAGTTTGGATGGAAGCTTCAAGTTGACCAACTCGGTAAATTGGTTGGCATGCTCAAGCAACAGACGTTTATTCTGTACTTGAGTTTCTCTTTGGTACGTCGCTTTAAGGGAATCGAAGTGGGTTCCAATAGAATTAATTACATCGATATCGGCGGGTGAAATGTGGCTTGCGTACATTTCACCAAGTTTAATGAGCATGTGTGTATTGTCAGCATTCTCGGCCAAATCGATCGCTCTGATTGCACGATGGCTAATACTTGGTGTCATCTCAAATGCACGAATAGCCAATTTTAAAGCGGGCAGTAGCATCTTATGTTTTTCATAAATACAGCTTAGGCAATCAATCACGTTCAACGATAGTGGTTGCACGATAAGATAGTTGTGCAGCTTCTCTATTGCCAAGTTGGGCTTTCCTAAGCTGTCTAGAATTAGGGCTTCTGCGACCAATTTGGTTGGGTGCATGTTCGTTTTAGAGTGAGTGATGAGACTAGAGAGAAGTTGCCACTTCTTCCCGGAGATTAGGTGCTCAATCAGTGTTGCTTCAAATTGAACGTTGGATTTCTCGCTGGTTATTTCTAATGCCTGTTTAAGCAATTGCGGTGTGGTAATAGGGTATAAGCGATTGAGTTGGTCTATCTGTCTTGATTCGAATACGGCACTTTTGATCTTTTTGCCTAATGCCTGAGTGTTAATTGGCTTAGAAATAAAATGGTGAGCTTCTCCTGATAGGGCCGTAAGCACTGTTTCTTGGCGCATATCCCCGGAGAGTAAAATTGTTGCAACCGTGTGGTCGATAAGACGATTACGATACAGAATACCTAGTAGCTCGAAGCCGGTAAAAGACTGCTCTAAGTGATAATCAATGAGAAGAACATGAAACGCATGCGTTTCGACAGCCTTAATGGCTTGTCTATAATCTGTCGCAATGAAAATACACTCATGCGCAATGCCCAAACTAGCAAGCTGTTGTTTGATCAGAATCGTCGCACTTTTAGAGTCGTCGACGATTAACACCCTTAGGTCTCCTGGTAAGGTCAAATCCATTTTCCTCTATACCAAATGATATTTTTAATTTAGGTGTCAGGTTGCACATTGTCAAGGTGCTCAGTTCACATCTATATGGTCAATAAGCTATTGGTAATTAAAGAATATTCACAAACCATTGAGAGTGTTTCATTACGGTGACTGTTTTTCCCTTGATTTTGTGAGGTTAACACTTGTTCGATCAAAAGAGGCAAGCGGTTAGGCTTGCCTCTTTGCTGAATTAGAATGGTACTTATCAACGATACAAACGACGTTTATAAGCCTTCAAACCTAATCACGCATGCTAAGAATTAACACAGCAGCCAATGCCAAGAATGCAGTCATCATAAGAAACACATCATTGTAGGCCATGATTGCCGCGTCACGTTGCATGGTTCCTAGCAAACTCGCTTGGGCTTGATGCATCGCCGTTGCAGCGTCACTTCCTGATTGAATAAAGAACGCCTGTTGCTCTTTTAGTGTTTGCCAACCCAATTGACTCACTGAGGGCAATGACTCTTTAATATGACCCAGGTGTTCACGCGTCTTGTTATCCAACAGAGTAGCGATAATCGCGATACTGAAAGCCCCGCCTAGGTTACGCATAACGTTAGTAAGCGTAGAAGCGTCAGGCGTATCCATTTTACTGATGTTCTTCATTGCCACTAAAGAAAGTGGAACCATGATGAACGGGCTACCAATCGCACGCAGTACCATCGATAAAATCAATTGTTGGCCACCAAAATCTATGGTCATGTGGGTATTTACGTAACAACTGAACCCAAACATCGCGAAGCCAAAGGTCACTAAGTATTTAGGCTTAATGACTTGAGTTAGCTTAGGCACGATTGGAAATATCAATAGTTGAGGGAAGCCCATCCACATAAGCACTTCACCGATTTCCATCGCGTTGTATTGCTGAATCTGAGTGAGGTACATCGGCAATACGTAGATAGAGCCAAGCAATGCCATACCCAATATCAGGTACGCTAAGCAAGACATCGCAAACTGACCATCACGCAGCAACCGTAAATTAACCAATGGTTTTTTGTGTTGAAGTTCGTTAATAACGAAGTAAACCAAACTCACCGCAGAAATAATGCTCAACGTAATGATGAAACTTGAGCTAAACCACTCTTCACGGTTGCCTTCTTCGAGTACCACTTCCAAACAGCCAAGTCCTAATGCCATGGTTGCGATACCAAACCAATCGGCTTTTTTCAGCGTACCAAGGTCGAGTTTCTCATCATCTAAGCCGTAACGGATCATTGTGATCAACAACAGGGCTGGTGGAATGTTGATGTAGAAAATGTAATGCCATGAGAAGTTCTCGGTTAACCAGCCCCCAAACGTTGGACCAATAGATGGAGCAAATGTCGCGGTAACACCAAACAAAGCCATGCCGACTGCGCGCTTGTTGATAGGTAGTAGCTGAATAACGAGTGAGAAGGCGAGTGGTATCAAAGCACCACCACTAAAACCTTGCATCGCACGGAACACGATCATCGAGGTCATGTTCCAAGAGAATGAACATAGTAACGATGACACGGTGAAGATCGCTGTAGTCCATGTTAGATAACGACGTTTACCTAGCGCTTTTGAAAGCCAACCACTGAGTGGAATCGCGATCATTTCAGCGACTAGGTATGACGTAGATATCCATGAACTTTCATCCAAGGTCGCAGATAGTGCGCCTTGAATATCTTTAAGAGATGAGTTGGTTATCTGGATATCCAAGATCGCCATAAACGCACCAATCAAGCCGCCGAATAGGGCGATCCAATGGCGAGTTGATACCTCATTCTGATCATTCGTTGGGGTGATAACGCCAGCGTTGCTCATGGTTAGCCTCGTTTATCGATGGTCGCAACCACAGACAAACCAGGAAGCAGACGACCTTTTAGCTCTTTCTGGTCTGGAATCGTAATTTTCACTGGTACACGTTGCACGATCTTGGTGAAGTTACCTGTTGCGTTTTCTGGTGGAAGTAGTGCGAACTTAGCACCGGTTGCCGGTGAGAAGCTGTCGACAACGCCTTCAAGTGGTTGCCCAGGAAAAGCATCCAATTCCACTTCAACCGTTTGGCCTTTGTGGATTCCACTTAGTTGTGTCTCTTTGAAGTTCGCCTCAATCCACACTTGATTGTTTGGCACTAAACTCATGAGCGGCGCACCGGCTTGAATTAATAAGCCTTCACGTACACTTCGTTTACCAATTACGCCATCTGTTGGCGCATAAACTTTGGTGTATTCAAGGTTTAGCTGTGCTTGTTCTTGCTGTGCTTGGGCTTCAGTGACCGATGCTTTAGCTTGTTCTATTTCGCTAGCAATAACTGTTAATTGATCGTTGCTTGCAATTAGGTTTGCTTTTGCTTCTTCTAAGTCAGCAAGGGTTACTTTTTGTTGAGCGACCATGCTATCGACTTCATCTTGAGAAGCATAATTACGTTTTAACAGACTACGAGAGCGCTGTACTTGTTGAATCGCACGTTCATACTCTGCTTTCGCTGAGTCAACGCCACTTTCTGCTTGGCTAATTTTGCTACGCTGTAACGTCTGTTGAGCGATGAGGTTCTTCACATCAGACTGGACGACGGCTAGGTGAGCATTAGCCTGAGCAAGCGCAGCTTGGTAGTCACGATCATCAATTTGAACCAAAAGATCGCCTTCCTTAACTAATTGGTTGTCCGTTACATAGGACTTAACGATGTAGCCAGATACCTTAGGGCTGATATTGGTAATGTCGCCTTGTAGGTAGGCATTATCGGTCGACTCAAAGTACTGACCGTAACCGTACCAATATCCAGCACCAGTTAAACCCAATGACAGCATGATCGCAGTGGCAATAAGCGGGGCTTTTTTACGTTTTTTTGTGCTTACTGGTTGCGAAGCGGTGTTGTTCTCTGCCATTTCTCTTTTCTCTTTTCTCATTTTGTTTTTATTTGGATGTAACGAATTGTAAATGAATCTGATTGATTGATAAGATAGGAAAAAAGGGAAACACTGTTGCAAAAATCTTACTAATTCTAGTTTTCGGAGGTCTTATGGACTTAAATGCTGTGACTGTTTTCACACAAGTGGTTGATTGTGGGAGTTTTACGCATGCTGCTGAAGTGTTGAATATGACGAAATCAACAGTGAGTCGAAAATTAGCGGAGCTAGAACAGCATTTAGGTGTGAGACTGATCACTCGTTCGACTCGCAGTTTGATACTCACGCCTGAAGGTGAGCGCTTCTATCAGTCGAGCCTTCAAATGCAAGAGATCATGAATCAAGCGGAGCTAGAAGTCTCTGCAAATCAAGACCTGATTCGCGGTCCATTGAATGTAGTACTACCGGTAGAGTTGGGTCATCAAGTGCTTGCTAAGTACATTCATAGTTTTCTGCTTGAATACCCGAATGTGACGATGAACTTGGAGCTAACCAACCGTGAGGTTGACATTATCGGCGAAGGAATCGATCTGTACGCACAGATTGGTGAGCTGCTTGATTCAAGCTTGGTCTCTCGATACCTAACAACCTCTAAACGTGTATTAGTGGCGAGCCCTAAATATCTAGAACAAGTTGGTCCGATAAACACGCCAAAGGATCTGAAGATTCCATTTCGCATGATAGAGGTGGTAAACAAAGCCGCGCGTTTACCTAAGTGGGAATTACAGTTAGGCGATGGGGAGTCTGAATTGATTCAGCTTCCAAGCCAACTTCGGGTAAATACGATTACCGCGTGTTTAACGGCTTGTGTCGATGGATTGGGGCTGGCTGTGTTACCTGAGTTCATCTGTCGGGAGCATTTTAAGACTGGTCGACTGGTCAATCTGCTGCCGGAATACAACATGCCCCAAGTCTCGGTAAGCTTGGTGTATGCCGACAGACAATTAATGCCGAAACGCAAGAAGGTATTTATCGATTATCTACTTACAGCGTTTCAGGGTGAGAAGCGTAAGTAGCTCGGCTAGCTCAATCCTGAGCACCATTACGGAGCGCCCAATCCCTTAGTTTTCTATTAGCAGCTAAGGGGTAAACTAATTACATTCAGTTAAGTTGAGCTTTCCACTTAATGACTTCTCCATTGCTTAATATTGCTTTTATGGAAGCCGCAGCTACATCAATGTCGCCTTGATCAAACGCTTGGTCAGAGAAGTTTGCGATGATCTTACTGCCATCACTGAACGTGGTTTGTTGGACGCTACCGTTGTTATTTAACCATGAGAAATCAATCAAGGCTGTAACCCACAGTTGTTCATGTATCGGCTCAAATCCATCTTGATAGTGTTTTAATGCTTTGAGCCTTGGGCTTGTACTTTTCACAGCTTCGTCTCTGGTTAAGTGCACCATCGCGGGCGTGTTATATAGCATGGCTGTTAAGTCACGGTTGGTTTTCACATTGGTAAACTTGAGACTGTCTGAGTGCCAATGGTGCGTATTAATCACTTCATCATGAAATACAGCTTGGTATAGCGGAACACGATATTGAGGTGAAAACAGTAGCGACTTGTACGGTTCCTTAACTTTTGCCGGTTTGAAGAAAAAGTCGGGCTTATGAACAGGATACCAGCGACCTAGAAAGTAGGGGGACTGGCGGTCTTGTTTCATTTCTTTATCCGTCCACCCAAACCCAACTGTTTCCAAGCCGTGCGCAAACGCAATGCCTTTGGTGGTTAAGCTGTTGCCGTCTTCGGAGCCCAATACGAGAGATGGTTGATCGCTTAACCACTGCATTCGGTTGTTAAAAGCGGAAAGCATCTGCGATTCACTGGTATTGTCACTGTAGTCTTCACGTGCCATTGCGGTCGCATCGACATCTAAAAATAAACTATTGAAGTGACCAAATTTCATGATGTCTTTAACGCGCTGTTTTACGTAGTCCAAATGGCAATTAGGGTTTAAGTAGAAGCCGTTACCACGAAATCCTTTTTTCAAAGCTCCATCAGCTTGTTCAATTGCGCATGTTTTTCGTATTGGATCTGGTAGCTGAGCGGTTAACCAGCTGTCATTTAATTGAGCCGGTATTGCGGTGTTATAGGAGTCGTAAGTCCCAACCAAGTAACCAGATTGTTTGGCTAACTCGACCGCGTTTGGCTGATAAAAGGCGGGCATCCAGTTATCAAAGCCCAACCAAAGCTTGTTCAATCCGGCGTTATTTAGATTATCGACCATGCCGGATGATAAAGCTTGCCCCCAAGTGTCTGGTGAATTTAGAAACGAAGACGCATGTTCAAATAACCATTTTTTTCTGCTTTGCGCTGCGATGTATTGCGCCTCAATCGTGTTGTCAGCAAGTGTAGGAGATGCGACGGGATATAAGCTTTTCAGTGATTGGCTAATCGAATCCAACAGCAACTGTTTGTGGTATTGGCTCAACCAGTCCTTACCCTTAGACAAAGGTAATAGCTCGCGCTTAGCTTCATCGGATATGCTGAGCTTAGAGCGTCCAAAGTACCATTCTCTTAGTCCCCACCAGTCTTTCACATCTTGGATACTCAAAGGATCTTTACCAAATAGGTAGACATGACTTGCACCAATCAGCTTGCTGATATCTGAATTACGTGTTTGTTTTGACGCTAGTGATTCTGATAATCCATTAGCGATGCGCCAGTCTCGGTATTGCTTGGCACCATCGAGCATTGAATCGCCGAGCGTTATGCGGACAGCAAAAGGTTGTGATTGATTTAGCGTGGTAAATTGATGTGATGCGCTCATATCAATAAGGGACTTGTTCTTAGAGCTCGATTCAGAACTGACATCAGTAAAAAACAGTTGGTTATTGGTTGGGTTGATCAACTGGTAGCTGATGAACTGATCGCTCTGCTGCGTGGTCCAAAACGGCATCTTTAAGTCTTGAGTGGTGTTACTCCCAGAGTGGTTATTGGTGAGATAGTTGGCCCAAAGTTTATGGTTGGTAGGCACGCGCATACCTTCACTAAAGGGCAGTAGCAGTGTTTGTGTTTCTTGTTCTTCAAGATCAAACCAAGCCAGCTCTATTGGTTGGTTGCGGTCTACCTTGATATCAGAAGGAAGGGTGAATTGCAGGAACAGTTCACCTTGGTTTAACTCAGCTTTTACTGCGACTCGGCTTGGCATTAACGTCCAAGAGGCGCTGGTTGAATCCTGCGATATCTTGGTTACTGTTTGAGGTATACCGTCAACGGTTAGCGGAGCATTGTTAACGCTCAAGCCATTCCAATCTATCGTGAGTGTTGATGGGTTTATTAGAACAGTATTGTTGGTGTTGTCACCACTGTGGTCTTGAAGTGTAAATCCACTCGCTTGTGTCTCTGTTGAAAAAGTACAAGCGGTGAATAGGGCTAACATGGCACAGGATGAAGCATTTAATTTATGGTGGATATTCAGCATGTTTAGATTCCGTGGTAGTAATTACGGCTATTACATCTAAGATGCGTTAGTGTTTTGTCACCTATATGTCTCTATTTCTGCCTCGTAGAACCATCAAAGCGATCTATCAAACGATCCATCAAAGCAATTCATCAAAACTACCTACCAAGATATCCATCAAAGTTATACAAAAACGCTTTCTAGAAAGGTACAGCGACGCGTTGAACGTATTGAACCTCAATCGCACCTTGGTACTCGAACATTTCCACTGATGCACTTAGGTGCTTGGCCTTTTCTCCCGCTGGGCTTTGTGCAGGAACCGCAACTTGCTTTGCCTTGATCGGCACTTTGAAACCTAACATGTTGTAGCTTTCATCAAACCATTGCCAACTTACATGGGTATTCGGGCAGTTATCGATAACCTCTGGTGGCGTCACCACTACGTGTGCGTTCTCAAGTTTATTCTCCAGTGTTAACCAGCGATTACTGTCATCTAAAGCAACAACAATGGGGTAGCTGTTCGCCCCAACGGTTAATTGATAAACACCAGATTCGGGCTTAATGAACATCTCATTCGTCTCGATTTCTTGGTAATCAACGCCCGAGTCGAGCTGCCCGTCAATCACAGAAAGACCATCTGGAGCGATGAGTGTGACAGGCTGAGCCTGTTCATTTAGATCACTGCTGCGTGGTTCGGCTGAGATTTTAATCTGATAGCCCTGTGATGAAAGACCGTAACGCTTAATAAAGCTCACTTGGATATGGTGGGTAGATACATCACTTTGTTTTAGTTGTCTTCCACATTGAGTTCTAGTGAGTATTTCTTGTTTTACGGGCAGCCAAAGCTGACGATCAAGTGTTTCTTGATTAAGTGCGATCTGTAGTTCTTGCCATGCAAGCTGCGGTTGCTCATCAAGTAGCGATTGATAGGAGCGCTGTAAAGGTGTCTCTACAAACCAAGTCGCATGACTAGCAAACGGCAACGCACACAGCAAAGCGGTTAACGATCTTACTCTCATTGGGAGTCCCCAACTAAACGATAGCCAACACCACGGTGAGTTTCTAAGTGGAGTGTCGGCAGTTTCTGACGCAAACGGAGTATGTGATTGTCTACGGTTCGGGTGCTTGGAAAGGCTTGATAGCCCCAAATTTTATTGAGCAGTTCGTCTCGATGAAACACTCGCCCTTGGTTCTGGATAAACAGAACCAGCAACTGAAACTCTTTTGGTTTCAGAGCGATAGGGCTTTCTTCCAAATAAGCAATTCTTTCTGATAGATTGATCTTTATGTTGGCGTAAGCTAGATGGCTTGTACCTAGAGGGCGCAGTTGAGTGATGACGCGCGCGAGTAACTCTTCATTTGAAAATGGCTTAGTCACATAATCTTTGGCGCCCGCCATTAAGCCTTCTACACGCTGTTGAACTTCTACTTTCGCGGTTAATACAATCACGGGTAGCGCTTTAAGGAGCAACCAGTTTGGAAGATGTTGTAAGCTGTCACCGTCTTCTAGTTGTCTATCGAGCACCACAAGATCGGCGCGTAACCATAGTTTATTGGCGTTACTGGAATCTTGTGCCCAAAGACATTGATAACCGTTAGACTCAAAGAAACTGACGAGGCCTTGCCCAAGTAACGGGTCATCTTCAATCAGTAGTAGGGTGTTCATAAGCTATTTCCAAAATACATCTGGTTGGATTACGAAGAATAATGAGGCGTCCATTTGCCTGTTTCATTAAATGTTCCACAATGGTCAGGCCAATACCCATGTTATCGTGTTTATGCGGGTCGTTTGGAGTGACTCGGGACAAAGTACGTTGTAACAACGAAGGGAAATGTCCTTGATCTTGCACTTCGATCCTCAGTTTATCCGCGAGCGTTACATTAACCAATACCTCACCTTGACCGTGTTGCTTAGCGTTCTTGATCAAATTATCTAAGCAAATCGTTAGCCAGTAATAGGGCAGGTTAAGCTCGACTTCTCCGGACTCACATTGATAGCCTATGTTGTGCTTCTCGCATACATGTTCAAGCCACTCTTCAAGCGAAGCGTTTTGCTTCAATAAAGGTTCAGATTGTTCAGTGCTTAGGTAGACCTTACTGTTTTCAGTGAGCTGAGACAGCCTTTGATAGTCAGAGATTAAACGCCAAACCGCACCTTGAGTTTCATCTGGGAACTCATCGTAGCGATTTCTGAACATTTCGACTGTTAATCCCAAACTGGTGATCGGTGTACGCAACTCATGAGTCAGTAGTTGCAACACAAACTGTCTCTCTTTGCGTTGCTTCGTTTTTAAATACAGTGAGCGTCCTAATATAGAACACAGAATAATCAGTAATGAAAAGATCATCACTTTCATCATGAGCGTGTCATTGCTTGTTTCACTAAGACACAGGTTGCTGTAACGAAAAGAGCAGTTCTCTCCAGATAAACTTACGCCTTGTTGTTGTGCAATGGGTTCCCAAATATCTTCCGGGACGGCCTTCCAGCCTTGTTCTCCACTTAACCAAAGTACATCACCTTGTTGCCAGGCTCGGTATCCATCAAGCAGAGCTTCTCTTCCTTCTGCTGATAACGGTTGCAGTTTGGTGTAGAGCGGGTGCAGTGGATTGGTAATCGTTAAAAACGGGCGGATTTGTTCACTTGTCTCTGGGTAATACGCCACATAACGGTCTGCAAAACTTCCACCAGCAGGATGTTGTTTAGAGTGAGCGGCAAACCAGATTGAATCTAAGGTTTGTTGCTGACACAAAGCGAGCTCGAACTCGATGGCATCGTTTAACGCAGAATTAGAGGGTTCAATCGCTTGGCATGTTTGCTGTATCGTGGCTAACGACGCAATATCTTGCCAACTGAATTTGTTGAAATTGGGGTAACGACTACGGTCTATAAGCAGAACCTTCGGGTAATGAGATAACTCTTGTTGAGAAACAGAGATCGGGGATGCTTGCCAGCTCAATTGATAGAGTGCTTGCCATCTATCTTGTAAGCTTTGGGCATTGGCTAATGTAGGAAGCCAAAACAAAAAACAAAGGGCTAGGGTCAGCCTGCGCATCCAGTTATTCTCATTAAAAGTCATTCGCGGGAGTCTAAAGCGTTTTGCTCGAGATTTGTAACCTGAATGTCAACAAGTGTCCTCACTTTATCAAATTGTGACCGAGAGTCGCGAAACGAATATTGCATTTCATTTGACGGTTACATTAACTACAAACCCGAAAGTGCAGTAAGTATCACTTATTTGGTTTTTATTAGATAATTGTGTACTTACTGTTATCTTTAAAACGATGGGTCTGAATATAATGGATTAAAACCAATAAGAGGAACCATCATGAAAACAATTATTAAATCAGTATTGGCAATCAGCATCGTAGCGGCAGGATCAGCTCACGCTTTTGAATTAACGAGTAACGATATTCAAGAAGGCCACCCAATGGCGAAGACTTTTGAATATTCTAGTTGGGGCTGTGATGGTGACAATTTGTCTCCGCAATTAATGTGGAAAGATGCGCCTGAAGGAACTAAAAGCTTCGCTATTACGGCTTATGATCCTGATGCCCCAACCGAAAGTGGTTTCTGGCATTGGGTCGCATTCGATATTCCGGCAACGGTCAATGAACTGCCTCGCGCTGTGGATATTGCAAAGCTAGGTGGTAAGGAAGGTCGCATCGATTACGGAACCGTTGGCTTTGGTGGTGCTTGCCCTCCAGAGAAAGACGGCATGCATCGTTATCAATTCACGGTTTGGGCGTTACCAACTGACAAGCTAAACCTTGATGAGAATACACCGTCGGCTGTCGTAGGCTTTACACTGAATAGCATGGCGTTAGACAAAGCAAGATTGACGGCAACTTACACACGCTAGTTTGTTGCGCTAAACGTAAATACGAATAAATGGGGGATGAGATGAATCATCAATATCAAGTGACAGTTTTTCGAGCTGAGCAGTTACAAAAACTGCGTAATGTGAGGATTCTATCCCCTAGTATTATTCAAATCATCACAGGCAGTAAGCGTTTATTTTGGAAAGACTCGGCAGCAGAGCTTACTCATTCTGAATTGTTGTTGTGTGAAGCTTCGGCATCACTGAGTTTTGAGAATATGCCACAGAAAGGGCGTTTCCTGTCTCGTGTTTTCAGCTTTCATTTTCAACCTAATCAGGCGATGCTCGAGCTGAGTGAAAAGAACTCGAATACATCCGATTTGCCCACTGTTGGAGCAGAGCGTAGTTTGCAAGACTCTTTGAACGCACTGTTTACGTTTGACCGTCAAAGTATGAGTCAAACAACACAGCAATTTTGGTTGCAAGGTTTGTATCAACAACTCGCAGAGAAAGGTGTTTTACATCGATTGTTTTCAAGTTCAAATGTCTCTTTCAGCCAAAAGCTCAGTCACTACCTGTCTCATTCTCCAGACGAGAAGCACCCTTTAGAAGATGTTGCAGAGCGCTTCGCAATGAGTCGTGCTACGTTAATCCGTAAGCTCAAGTTGGAAGGCATGCAATATCGTGAAGTGTTAGCGGAAGTACGTTTGAGCCATGCTTTGTATCTTATGCAAAATGGCCAACAGAATGTCACGATGCTCGCTCAATCTTGTGGTTACCAGTCTGAAGGGCGCTTTAGTCAGCGCTTTAAGGGTAAGTTTGGTCTGTCGCCAAGCGAATACATCAAAACAGTCGCCTCAAGGGTATAGAAAGGGAAGTACCATCCAGTTCTGGTTAGGCACAAGTTTAGGTTATTGAATCATTTCTCGATTACGGCTCTAATAGGTTGCACACCAAGTGATTGAAATAGCGCAGAACGCTTAATACCAGAGAAGGTAGCCCATGACCACATTGAATCTAAACAACCTCATCAACGACTTTCCATTACTAAATAAACTTATGGCACTCGAAGAGGTGGTTTGGTTTAACCCATATGTCACAACACTAGAGCAAGGGTTACCTTATGTCGGCTTAGATGAGAAAGATATTCTTGATGCGAGTCTACGTTTACAACGATTCGCCCCTTATCTAGCAAAAGCGTTTCCTGAAACTCAATTGTCTGATGGCATCATTGAATCTGAGCTTGTTGATATTCCAACGATGAAAACAGCATTGGAGGCGCATTATCAATTACCGATAAAAGGGCGGTTGATGATGAAGAAAGACAGTCACTTGCCCATCTCTGGATCTATCAAAGCCCGTGGCGGTATCTATGAGGTACTGACTCACGCCGAGAAACTCGCGTTTGAAGCTGGGTTATTAAGTGAAAGCGATGATTACAGCAAACTGTTAGAGCCGGAGTTTCGAGACTTTTTTAAACAATACAGCATTGCGGTAGGCTCAACAGGCAACCTAGGTATGTCGATCGGTATTATGAGTGCGAAACTGGGCTTTACCGTATCCGTTCATATGTCTGCTGATGCGAGAGCATGGAAGAAGAACAAACTGCGTGAGCATGGCGTAAATGTGGTTGAGTATGAGCAAGATTACGGCGTTGCGGTCGAACAAGGACGGAAAGAAGCAGAGCAAGATCCAAGTTGTTTCTTCATTGATGATGAAAACTCAAAAACCCTGTTTCTTGGTTATTCTGTGGCTGGAGAAAGACTCAAACAGCAATTTGAGCAGCAACAGATTGTGGTCGATAAAGCGCACCCGTTGTTTGTCTACTTGCCATGTGGCGTAGGTGGCGGCCCTGGTGGTGTGGCGTTTGGTTTGAAGATGGCATTTGGCGACCATGTCCACTGTATCTTCGCAGAACCGACGCATTCTCCGTGTATGTTATTAGGCGTTCACACCGGTTTGCATGACGAGATTGCCGTACAAGACCTAGGTATTGATAACCTTACTGCAGCTGATGGGTTAGCCGTAGGCCGTGCGTCAGGCTTTGTTGGTAGAGCGATGGAGCGTTTGTTAGATGGTTACTACACATTAACGGATGAGCGCATGTATCAGCTGTTAGGTGAGTTGAATCTAGCAGAAGATATCAAGCTAGAACCCTCTGCTTTAGCGGGCATGCCGGGGGCGATCCATGTCGAACACGATAGTGAGTATCTGACGAGATTAGGTATCGATGATGTGATATTAGCCAAGAGCACACATCTTGTTTGGGCGACGGGTGGAGGAATGGTACCTGAGCAAGAAATGGCTGAGTACCTTGCTAACTCGTCAGTTTAGTTGCGCAGATCGTTGACTTAAAAACTTACTCTGATGCTTGCCAAGTCATGCTTTTATAGTTGTCGATTTTTCATTTAATACAGTGACTTAAAGTAAATTGATAAAATGTGTTGTCGTTAGCCAATAATATTGATACGTTTTAATAATGAAATTTAATCCCGCTTCAACTTCAGTTTTCTTCTGGTGGTGCTCTATCTAGAGCAGCACGGAATACTCACATTCTTACGCTGCTGGAAGGTAGCTAAGAATGTCATCAATATTGTCCTCTCTTTTTATCTCCAGTAGCTTTTTAACTTGGAGATACTCAATGAAAACAAATCGAAACAACAATAAATCAGAAATTATTCTTACCGGCGACCGCGCGACGGGTCCTTTGCATTTAGGGCATTACGTAGGCTCTTTAAAACAACGTGTATCTTTACAACATGAGCATGACCAAACGATATTGGTTGCTGACATGCAGGGCTTGACTGATAACGCGCATAATCCGGCAAAGGTATCTTCAAATATTCTCAATGTCGTTGCCGATTACTTGGCTGTGGGCATCGACCCAACTAAAACGACGATTTGTCTTCAATCTCAGCTTCCAGCATTGGCTGAACTGACCATGTTTTACAGTAACCTTGTATCTATCGCACGTTTAGAGCGTAATCCTACGGTCAAAAGTGAAATTCAAAACAAGGCGTTTGGTCGTTCTATTCCTGCAGGCTTTCTCACTTATCCGATATCTCAGGCTGCAGATATTACGGCGTTCAATGCGACGTTAGTCCCGGTAGGCGATGATCAACTGCCAATGCTAGAGCAAACAAACGAGATTGTTCGAAAGCTAAACTCACTCGCTGGTAAATCAATTTTGAACGAATGTAAGCCGCTTCTGAGTAATGCATCACGCCTTCCTAGTACGGATGGGAAAAACAAGATGTCTAAGTCGATGGGCAACGCGATTAACCTCGGGGCAACTGAGAAAGAGATTCGAACGGCAGTGAAGTCCATGTATACCGATCCAAACCACTTAAAAATTGAAGATCCGGGCCAAGTGGAAGGGAACATCGTGTTTACCTATCTTGATGCGTTCCATAGTGACGCACAGTATGTCAGTGAGTTAAAAGATCATTACCGTAGAGGCGGGTTAGGGGACGGACAAACTAAGAAGGTATTAGAGGAGTGCTTGCAGGAGATGTTAAGGCCGATAAGAGCTCGTAGAGCTGAGTTATTAAATGACAAATCACAGCTCATTGATATTTTACGCGAAGGTACGCAAGTCTCGAGAGAGAAAACAGAAGCCGTTTTGTTCGATGTGAAGGGCGTGTTTGGCTTGAACATACTCTAAATAATAGGCTGCTTTTTAAGCGAAATTCTACATTTAAAGCTCGAATTATCAATGATTTAATTGTGGATTATATGTAAATAAAGTCAATTAAATTGAATGGGATTAACAACTAATTTATAAAATCGTTTTTGTTACGGTACTTGTCACTCGGAGCTATTCTTTATTTGAATACAACTGAGAGTGGCTAAGGCCTTATCTTCACATGATGGAATTAAATGAAAATCAAACTGTTACTCCCAATTTTACTTCTACTGTCTGGTTGTTCGGATGTGGTCAGCGATAAATACGCAACTTATGAACTGGCTCAACAAGCTCACTTGTTTGATAGAGGTTGGTTGCCAGATATCGTTCCTAGTTCGGTTACACAGATTGAAGTAAATAACGATTTAGACACCAATACGTCGGAAGGGAGTTTTCGTATAGATGAGCCTCAACTAAGCGAGTTTATCGCCAAACTCACACCAACTTCGTTTAAGGATGAATATCACTTTACTAGCGGTGACAGCACTTGGGCGTTTAATATAGGAGACGATAGCGTAATCACTTATACACTCAATAAAATGAAAGGCTAAATCCCAACCTCAACCAACTTATTCATCGCCAACACACCCTCATCATTATTTTAATTGGTCCCTTGTGAATGGGAGCGTTGAATTTCGTGATGGTGAGTTGGCGTTGCTATTTTAAAATCGATCTCGCCCCTTAATCTCGTAGCGATTTGAAGCATCAAATTTCGGGAAATTATCAAAATTTGATACCCCTCCATATTTTACGTCTATTTAATGAGTTGTTGGTAAGTGACGGAAAGTATTAGTTTTTTGACTCCCCATCTCACTTTCTATCTCGTGAAAATTTATGTTCTGAATCGACATCACATATAAAACTAAGTGCACTTAATCATGCGTCAAATCTATCGTTAAGATGCGCGCTCATCCGCAGGGTGAATTTATAAAAACAAAATTATAAAGGTGATGTATGCGTGGTACACATTTACTAATGCTATTTCCAATAGCGTTTACTTCTCAAGCTGCCAATCTACTCGATTATTCGGAAGTCGATTTATCAACCATTCTTAATCAAACTAAACAGGGCGTCGCGTCGTCAAATCAATCACTTGCTTACCAAGAAGCAAGTCGAGTTGAGACCGGAACAACGACACTCCTTCGTAAACAACAACTTCACTATGGCGTTCCAGTTTATGGTCAGTCGGTAGTGGTTGATCTTTCCCAGAAAGGTATTGCTCAAGCCGTTGATGGACAAGTGTTAACCGGCATTGAAGCTGATATTGGTTCTACTTTACCAATGATCAACGCGCAGCAGGCCATTGATATAGCCAAGTCTCAACATAAAGGCATTGCAGCGATGACAGTGCGCAACCCTAATGCTGATCTTTTCATTTGGCTTGATGACCAACAACAGGCTCGCCTAATCTATAAGGTAGATTTCCTGCAAACTAAAGGTATGGCACCTTCACGCCCAATTACACTCGTTGATGCAAAATCTGGTGAATTAATTGATCAGTGGGAGGGGATTGCTTTCATTGAAGCTGAAGGCCCCGGCGGTAACCAAAAAAGTGGTCGCTACTACTTCGGCCCAAACACTCAGTATGGTGGGTTCCAAGTTAATTCATATTGCCAAATGGACAGCCAAAACGTTGTTACCGTGAATATGAATAATCGACAAGATTATGGGCAGACTCACCAGTTTGCATGTAACGGAAATTACGGTAACAACGTCAATACGTACCGAGCCGTTAACGGTGCATACGCGCCTATGAACGATGCGCATTACTTTGGCCAGCGTGTATTCGACATGTACAAAGAGTGGTTAAACACACGTCCAATCCAGCAAAAGCTAACCATGCGAGTGCATTACGGTTCTAACTATGGCAATGCGTTTTGGGATGGTCGTCAAATGACGTTTGGTGATGGCAACCAGTCTATGTACCCATTGGCTACATGGGATGTGATTGCGCATGAAGTGAGCCATGGCTTTACCGAACAGAACTCAAACCTTGAATACCGAGGTCAGTCAGGTGGTATGAATGAATCATTCTCTGATGTGGCAGCGGCGGCTTTAAGTGAATATGTTCATGGCAGTTTTAACTGGAAGATGGGTGAGCACGTTATGAAGTACAGCCCAGCAATGCGCTACTTCATTCAACCTAGCCAAGATGGTATGTCTATCGATCATGTTAACCAATACTACAATGGCATCGATGTTCACCACAGTTCAGGAATCTTCAATAAAGCGTTCTACCACTTAGCAACCAGTAACGGTTGGGACATTAAAAAAGCATTTATGGCTTACGCGACAGCGAACCAATTGTACTGGACATCAAGATCCAATTTCCAAGCTGGAGCGGATGGTGTTTGTAAGGCAGCGCAAAAGCTAGGTTATGAAGCATCAGCGGTGCGTACTGCATTCAGCCAGGTTGGAATTAATGTTCAAGATTGTGGTTCCGGTCAGCCGAATCCGAACCCTAATCCACCAACACCAACACCAACACCGGGCATCACGGCTCTTGAGTTTAATGTGCCTGAACCTGTGCTGAGCAGCGGTAACGATCAGCAGCAATTCGTTCTAAAGAACAGCTCTCAAAGCGATGTTTGGATCCAAACTTACAATGGATACGGTAACGTTGATTTGTATGTTGCTATTGGTCGCCCAGCATCCTTGAATGATTATGATTGCTCGTCTACCAACTTGGATAACTACGAGTATTGTGGCTTTGGCGGTATACAAGGGGATGATATCTACGTAATGGTATCTGGTGCAAAAGGGGCAACGGATGCATATGTAGCGGTAAGCAGTGTATTGGAACTGCCTCAGCCTGAACCACAGCCAGAGCCTGAAGGTTCTTGTGTTGATGTGCCAGAGTGGAGCTCAAACATTTTCTATCCTGCTGGCGCTACCGTTCAGTATTGGGGTAACCGTTTTACGGCCAACGTTGATAACTGGGGATCCGATCCGTTCCAGAGTTACTGGCATTGGACGTTTGACGGGATGTGTAACTAACTTAACTCGTTAATCCAATAGAAAAATCGAACAAAGGGAGTGCTTAAACGTACTCCCTTTATTCGTTAATAATGAGATGTATCGGCGTACAAGGTGCTTGTGTCACTCCTCTAAGCATTAGATTATGAGTGGCGAACATTCAGGGTCCTGTCGAATGTTTAAATTTGGAGTCTGTTATTCATGGAGAGTCATTATTTATGGAAATAAGTCACCTAGATCACCTTGTATTAACTGTTAAAGATATAGAGACAACAGTAGATTTCTATCAGAGAGTGTTAGGGATGAAACCTATACAGTTTGGAGAGGGACGCTGGGCATTATCGTTTGGTAACCAAAAGATAAATCTCCATCAGCAAGGGAAAGAGTTCGAGCCTAAGGCTAGGCATGTTCAAGCTGGGAGTGCTGACTTGTGTTTCATAACCAATACACACATTGATAAAGTATACGAGCATATCAATGGACAAGGCGTCACGATCGAAGAAGGGCCTGTGGAACGAACGGGTGCAGTGGACAAGATCATCTCTATTTATCTGCGAGATCCTGATGGCAACCTAATCGAAGTATCTAATTATTAGAAGGTCGATGTCGGTAGATTGCGCTATCCAAAAATCAGATACTCTCTTTAAGCTTGAAGTAAGACTCCGTAAACCCAAGAGCCTCTAAGCAGTACGTAATTATGTACACATCTCGTTACGACAAAACAAGTGCGTAACTGGAACTTCTGACCTAAGTTACTTACAATCGAACAATGTTTTATTAATCCAGTCCCAATCGTCATGGTCAGAAAATTAATCACAATAACTATTAGCCTGTTGCTTTTATCCGCTTGTGCAACAACCAGTGAAAATCAAACTGACGAAAATATCTCAAGCAATGAAAAAGTGATTAACAACAGTGTCGAAGAGGGTGTGGTCAATGAAACGGCAAGTGAAGAGGTCATTCAGCCTAACACAAATAACGTAAAAGAGAGTTCAGTTGTCACAGCAGAAGACAGTGGGATCAATAGCAATGACAGTGTGGCTGCTCATGAACTGAGTGAACCACCAGAAGCGAATGAAAAGACCCAAGTGACCGAGAAACAAACCCCTGAGGATCACGCTAAGGTTCACAGCGAAAAAGGCTTGGGAAACCATATATTCAGTAACGGGCCTACGAAGCAAGTCATCAAATCATTGGAGGGTGTGACAGATGCTTTGAATGTCATGACTTTCGGAATATTTGCTTCAGGAGCGCGACCAGCACAATAGTTAAATTTTAAAAATCACGACAAAACAAAATAGGCGAGCCAATGGGTTCGCCTTTTTTGATCCTGAATTTGGTGACTGGCAGTAAATTCCTCAGGATTACGTAACGTCTTGTTTCTGCTCACTAACATAATATGAGTTGGATTTGAGTAAGCGGCAGGTCAGCGCAGTTCGCTATTTACTTGTTATGGAAGGGAGTCGCCGTATTTAACCTATTGATCTTGTGATATGCACCAAGGGTTTGAATACTCTCCCAAAGTAAGCATTGAAATCTAATCTTACAAAGACAATGTCTTATATTCACTCGTGAGCATAGTAATATGCCGTTGTGACACAGTCAGTTAGGTTTAATAAATTAGAGTCTAGGGAAGAGATATGAAAAACAAAAGTGTGTTTTTAAGCGTCGCCATGGTTATGTTATCGACACAGGCGAGTGCGTCTAGTGCTAGCCATGAGGCGGTTTCAGACAGCGTTATCGCCGAACAAAGGGCACAACTGTCCGAAAATACACAAGGCAAAGGTTTTGGTCCTCAGGCACCACGTGATCTAGGTTCATACGAGGGGACTAACGAGCGTCTGTTCTCTGATGCGCCGGATTCATCTGCGATGAACTTATGTAATATTCACTTTCATAAAAATGCAGAGCACAAAGGTGGTGAGTTTACCCAGTATGCGGGTAATGGTGACGGCAAAGGTTTCCAAAGTGGATTCAAATACACGGGTAAGCTAAGTGAGGCTGAACTGAAGCCATTCGGTCAGGACATTTGCCCGAGCGACCATGGTTCACTTCATTCTGGTGATACTATCGAAGTGCATTATGTGTACTCAACGGCACAAGTGGGGCCGGGTGAAACATTGGGGGCGTGTTTCAATGATGCGATTACCAACCCTCAGTTACGTGTAGAAACCCAAGTCTATGTCTTAGTGAACGACGATAAAGCGCTCGATTTTGAAGAGCTAGCTAAACACTCTAAAGTGAATGGTTTGCACCAAGCGACCAACATTCCACAAAATACAGGTTCTGCTATTCAATACGCAGGCTCTACTACCGGCCCTGGCTACAACGAGCAAGGTTCACCATTCCAAGTAACATGGAGCGTACGACCACAAGTGGCGAAAGTGAATATCGCAACGGTTGGCAGTTGGTGTGAAGGGAACGATTTTAATGAAGACCACGCACACGGTGTGAGAAACTTAGTCGTAAACCCTAAGTTGCTGTCACCAATCGCGAACTAGTTAAGTTTCTTTTCAACTGCAGCTGAAATATAAAGAGCGAGCCATACGGGTCGCTTTTTTATTAATAAAGAATCGGTGAATAGTTTCTTTACTCCTTTTAAGATCGCATGTTACGTTCAGCAAATATCATGTTGAGCTATGAATAAGGACAAGCCAATGTCGTTTGAAGGTGCGGTTACATTCTTTATTGCCATGTTTATATTTGGCATTACTCCGGGGCCAGGTGTATTTGCGATTTTGGCCCGTGGAATGGTCGATGGATGGCGCAAGTGCATTTCCCTTTCTTTAGGTATGATATGCAGTGATCTTATTTATCTAGCGCTTGCTTGTTTTGGCTTGGCAACGATTGCGGAAAACTGGTCTTTTGCTTTCGAGATCATTCGTTATGTCGGCGCAGCTTACCTTATTTACCTTGGGTACAAGATGTTCAAGGCCTTACCTGAAGTGCAAGGATCGGCAGAGCATGCAGCCAAAAAAAGTCAGAAATCAGAACTTGCTAGCTTCGCGCAAGGGTTTCTGATCTCAGCGTCAAACCCTAAAGTGATTCTGTTTTATATTTCTTTCTTACCAACGTTCGTTGATCTAACGGTTTTACGTTCACAAGATATCGTCTTAGTTTCTGTACTAGCTTCTATTGCACTGATGGCTGGCTTAATGCTAATTGCAATGGGAGCAGGGCGCATGGTGACTTTGCTGAAAACCCCGCGCGCGCATAAACGGTTAAATCAAAGCGCTGGTGGCATCATGATTGCTGCAGGCTCATATCTGGCGATTAATCGATAAAAATGACTTGTTAAGCTCGATTATTAAAAAAAGGCGAACCAAATTGGTTCGCCTTTTCGTTAGCTATATGTAGCTTCTATTTGGTCGTTCATGCTTTAGCTCAAATAATTGGATTAAAGTTAATCCGTATATAGCCTCATTCGAACCAACAGTATTATTGGTAGAAAGCTTATTCGTACCTTATGTGACAACGCTTCCTATTAGTGTAGGATTTATAAATTGAGCTCTTTCAAGCCATTTATGGCGAAGTGGGGAGAGTTTTAAGTGCGCTATTCAGGATGTATAGTTAATGATAATTCATTAAGTTATCTAATGATTGAGCTATCGAATCTTTAAGTTGTTGCTGATGTGGGTGTTATGAAGAAAAACGGCTTTACGTTAATGGAACTCATCGTTGTGATCGTGATAATCGGTATTATTGCTGTAACGGCAGCGCCGAGGTTTCTTAATATCCAAGAATCAGCGAGAGAAGCGGTGCTTGAAGGTGTTGCGGGTGCAATGGAAGGGGTCATTACACAAGTAACGTCTAAAGCAATTATCGCTGGACTTAATCCAGACGCGTCAAACCCAGGTGATCAGAGCAACTATGTGATCGATTTTGGTATCGGTAGTGTTGAAGTTGACTGGGGAACACTTTGCCCAGAGAGTCGAGGAGAGTCGGGCGACAAATTAACGATGATCGACTTTATGACCTTGTCTGATGATGACAGTATAATTTCGGACTTTGGCAATAGACACACGGTCGTCGGATATAACCAACCTTTTAGTGACGATGATTTAAATAAGAACCATATAACGGATGACGCGTTACCGTCAGGGTGTTATGTGCTTTATGACTCTTTTGGGCGCTCCAATGCCAGTCAATGTCCTCCGGAAGGGTGTGTGTGTACGGTTCGTGTTGTGAACGATGAGTGTTAAACAAACGCATTCTTAGCTTTTAAAGACAGAATAAAAAAGCGCGTTATCGCCAATGGGCAGTAACGCGCTTTTTTGTATTAGTTGATTGGTTCAACTCAATTTGTCGTTATCGCATCTGCTGGTGGCACGTCACGCTTCTTAATCACGTATCGTAAGCGAAGTAGCATCAGAGCGGCTGAGACACTCAAGCCAGTTAGAATACCAATCCAAAAGCCTTCTTCGCCCATTGCTGGAACCACGTAGTCGGTTAAGCCCAACACCATACCCATAGGTAGCGCTAAGCCCCAGTATGAAGCGATAGCTAAGATCATTGGGATCTTAGTATCTTTATAGCCACGCAGAGCACCATTTGCAGAGGTTTGCAGAGCATCACTGAATTGGTACATAGCGGTAAAGGTCAATAACACTGCCGCCGTAGCGCTGATTACTGGGTCTGTCGTGTAAAGCCTAATGATTAATTCAGGGAACAGTAGGAACATCGCTACCGAAAGCAACGAGATTAATGCTGCCACTAAAATACCGACTTTACTGCGCTCAATCGCGCCAAGTTCGTCTTTTTCACCCAAAGCGTGACCAACACGAATCGTAATACCAAATGAGATACTCATCGGGATCACGTAAGTCAGGCTCGATATATTGAGAGCGATTTGCGCTGCTGCCACGTTCTCTGCACCAATACGGCCAATCATCAATGCGATGACCGCAAAGATACTGCCACATACAGCGATGTTCATACCGATAGGTAAACCTAGCTTTAGAAGGTGAAGCATCTCTTTTGCTTTTGGCTTCGCATCTGTAAAGCTAATAATCGTCTTGTAGTGATGATGACCTTTAATGTAGGAATACAGCATACCCGACATGAGCCAATACACTAAGCTTGTCGCCCAGCCACAGCCTACCGCACCCATTTCAGGGAAACCAAATTTACCGTAGATAAGCACGTAGTTGACTGGAATATTAATCAACAAACCAATGACCGAAATGATCATCGGTACTTTGGTGTTGTTCATACCTTCACAGAAGCCGTTTAAAGTGTAAAACAGGGCAATACCCGGTACACCAAAGGCTAGGGCAAACGCATAGTCACTGCCAATAGGGATAATCTCAGCAGCCACACCAATCCATTCTAAGATAGGTTTCGCACTTACGAGGTAAGCGATGAGAAGCACGCTCGCAATTAATGCAAGCCATACCATTTGGAAAAACTCGACAGAGATACTTTGGAAGTCGCGAGCGCCACGGTGATAAGCGACTACAGGCGTTAATGCCATAATCACACCACGTAGTAGCAGCAACACAGGAATCCAAAGGCTCGTGCCAAGTGCAATAGCAGCAAGATCGGCGGGGCTTACTTGGCCAGCCATTGTCGTATCGACAAATCCCATCGCCTGGGTAGCTATTTGAGTCAAAATGATTGGAATCGAAAGATGCATAAGCGCACCCGATTCACGAGTAAAAGGACGAAGTTTCGTTAGCATGGAAGTTCAAAACACCAATATAAATGCACCAGTGATGGCAGGATGGCCGGTGTGCATTTTAGGATGTGCCCCATTTGGGCGGCGACAATATAAACACCTTACCGTATACGGTCAAGCATTGGATTTATAGAGTTTCACTTGCTCCGAGGTAAGGGTAGGTTGTGATGGTTATAACACGGATTTAACGCGCCCTCGCTTTATCTTTTATGTGAATCATTTAATTGTTACCCTCGCATCCGTATGAATGATTAGGTTAACCGTTATGAAATTAAGACTACTGAGTTTAGCGTTTGCGCTCGTCCTAAGTGGTTGCTCTTTACTTGTTACTGAGAGCTACTTTGGTGAAAGTTGGACCGGGCATCATATAGATAAACTTGTAGAGCTGTGGGGAGAACCCTACCAAATGAAGTCTAAAGATGATGGTCTGATTGAGGCGGAATATAGGATCTTCAATGACAGTTGCACGTATACTTTTATTACGGATGAGCAAGGTGTAATTGAATCCTATAAGTATCAAAGTGCGTTTTTAGGAACATGTAAGCCAATAGGGTAAACACCTACCACACAACTATGGCGCCAATATCAACTTGGCGCTATCTATCTTGTTCGTACCATCACTTCTTAACTTTAAACCTAGTACTGCATCTTACTGCCACAAAGCCAGCAGAAACACAAAAAGACCTATCCCAAGTGTTACTTTTAGAAGCAAGCCTAGAGGGGCTCCACCTTTTGGCGCTTTATTGCAACATCCCATCATCGTTTCCTAATTCATTGTTGGATTCATTTCACCTTAAACCTTTCCCTTACGGTAAGGTCAATGAGTTTATAAAACTTGACCAAATTTACCTTTCTTATCGTGTTGGATTCGGTAAGATAAATCCAAACTCTGTGGTTAGAACTGAGAGGGTAATATGTTGATAGAAAAGTGGTTAGAGATCGATGATGACCAGCTTTATTGCTTGTCGACTGATATCAAAGAGTCTCAGGAAACGTTGGTGTTAATTCATGGGTTGGGTGAGTCGCATTTATGTTTTGCCGACGCGTTGGATTGGCTCCCGAATTACAACTTAGTCATGTTCGACCTGTGTGGTTATGGCTATTCTCCTGCTTCGAATGTATCCCATTCAACTGAAGCTCAAGCAAAGCGAATATTGAAAGCACTCGACCTATTGAACATCCATGATTGCTTTCTACTTGGGCACTCTTGGGGAGGCGATACATCGACGTTGGTTTGTGAATACGACACGAGAGGCATCGTGCGTGGTTTTATTAATGCTGAAGGCGGATTGCACGAAGAAAGCATCATCCTATCCCAGATTATTGCAGATACATATACTGAATTAAGTCGCGACGAATTTGCGAGCTGGGTGAAAGGAGAAGGTTTCTCAAAACGTTTCCCTATGGCTTGGGGACACGGAGCGGGTGTTAAGTATCTTTCATCAGTTAGAAGATGTGAGCCAGAGGTTCTTGGTCAAACCGCGAGTGAAATCTTCGGACAACATGCGACTCAAGATGTCCGTGGCGTGGTTGGCTGGGGACAGATCTTCGAAAACTTATCCATACCTAAAGTATATTTTTGGGGTACTGACAGCCTAGAGGGTTGTGAACGTGCGAAAGTATTTATTAGCACGCTAGACAATGTTTCATTTGAAGGCGCAAACCACTGGGTGCAAAACGAACCGGGCAAGTTCTATACGGAAGTAGATAAGTTTATTACTGGCGTTAGAAATAGCACCAAAACTTAGATATTCAGCAACTACAATAAAAATCAATATGTGTTGCTGACGAGATCTTTGCCTCTCAGGTTGAAATGATTGAGTCTCCAAAAACAAAAAGGCGAACCGTTTGGTTCGCCTTTGTTATGTTTCGCTGCTTAGCGTCGCTACGAATTAGTCTTCGTAGTTATCGATGCTTGGGCAAGAACAGATTAGGTTACGGTCACCGTATACGTTGTCTACACGGTTAACAGTAGGCCAGTACTTCGAGTTCTTCGTTGCTTTCGATGGGAAACAACCAAGTTCACGAGAGTAAGGGCGATCCCATTCTGCGCCAGCTAGGTCAACCTGTGTGTGCGGTGCGTTCACTAGAGGGTTGTTGTCTAGTGGCCATTCACCATTTTTCACTGCTGCCATTTCGTGGCGGATTGCGATCATCGCTTCACAGAAACGGTCTAGCTCTTCCAAGTCTTCTGACTCAGTTGGCTCTACCATTAGCGTGCCAGCAACTGGGAAAGACATAGTCGGCGCGTGGAAACCGAAGTCCATTAAACGCTTAGCAATATCTTCTTCGCTGATGCCTGTTTCTTCTTTTAGTGGACGAATATCGATAATACATTCGTGCGCTACGCGGCCGTTAGTACCACGGTAAAGAACAGGGTAGTGAGGACGTAGTTTTTCCATCACGTAGTTCGCGTTCAGGATCGCAACTTTAGTCGCGTCTGTTAGGCCAGGTTCGCCCATCATAGCGATGTAAGCCCAAGAGATAGGTAGGATTGAAGCACTACCTAGATCTGCTGCTGATACCGCGTAGTCAGAACCTTGTACACCGTTTTCGATGTGACCTGGTAGGAAAGGTGCTAGGTGCGATTTAACGCCGATAGGACCCATACCCGGACCGCCACCACCGTGTGGGATACAGAATGTTTTGTGAAGGTTCAAGTGAGATACGTCTGAACCGATGAAGCCAGGAGAAGTTAGACCTACTTGAGCGTTCATGTTCGCGCCGTCTAGGTAAACCTGACCGCCCGCTGCGTGTACTTGTTCACACACTTCTTTCACCTGCTCTTCGTATACGCCGTGCGTAGAAGGGTAAGTGATCATGATGCTTGATAGGTTGTCTTTGTGCTTCTCGATTTTCGCTGCTAGGTCAGCCATGTCGATGTTGCCATCTTCATCACACTTAACAACGACAACCTTCATTGAAACCATAGATGCTGTTGCAGGGTTAGTACCGTGCGCAGAGCTTGGAATCAGACAAACGTTACGGTGAGCTTCACCGCGGCTTGCGTGGTAACGTTGAATCGCGATTAGACCTGCGTATTCGCCAGATGCACCAGAGTTAGGCTGTAGTGAGAAATCGTCGTAACCGGTGATTTCACATAGCTTCTCTTTAAGATCTTTCGCTAGTGCTGTGTAACCAGCCGCTTGCTCTAGAGGTGCGAATGGGTGAATAGAACCAAACTCAGGCCATGTTACTGGGATCATCTCAGCAGCAGCGTTCAGCTTCATCGTACAGCTGCCAAGTGGGATCATGCCGTGCGTTAGTGAGAAGTCTTTGTTCTCAAGCTGTTTTAGGTAACGCATCATTTGCGTTTCGCTGTGGTGCGTGTTGAATACTGGGTGAGTTAGGAACTCAGATTCACGACGGCAGTTTTCTGGAATTGCTGCAAACTCGTTTGATGCAATGTCAGAAGATAGTGCTTGAACGTCTTCTTTCACGTCGAAGATAGCGAATAGGGCATTCACATCATCCACTGTGGTTGTTTCGTCTAAGCTGATACCGATCTTACCTGGAAGTAGACGTAGGTTGATGTCTGCTGCTTGCGCTTTCGCGTACAGTGCATCTGTCTTCTCTTCGGAGTTGATTGTGATGGTATCGAAGAAGCTGTTGTTCGTTAGCTCGTAACCCGCTTTAGTCAGGCCAGCCGCTAGGATAGCTGTCATGTGGTGTGTACGACGAGCAATAGTACGTAGGCCTTCTGCACCGTGGTAAACCGCGTAGAAAGACGCCATGTTTGCTAGAAGTGCTTGAGCTGTACAGATGTTCGATGTCGCTTTCTCGCGGCGGATGTGCTGCTCACGAGTTTGCATTGCCATACGTAGCGCTTGGTTACCGTGCGTATCGATAGAAACACCGATTACACGACCTGGCATTGTACGCTTGTGCTTTTCACGAGTTGCCATGAATGCAGCGTGTGGACCGCCGTAGCCCATAGGAACACCAAAGCGCTGAGCTGAACCGATTACTACATCTGCGCCCATTTCGCCTGCTGGCTTGAGTAGAGCAGAAGCAAGTAGATCTGTCGCAACAGTTACAAGTGTTTTGTTTGCTTGAGCTTTCGCAATGATGTCTGTTAGATCACGAACTTCACCTGTTGTACCAGGGTATTGAACTAGTGCACCAAATACGTCTTGCTCTGGAAGTGTTTCAAGAGCGCCAACCATTACTTCGAAGCCGATGTACTCAGCACGAGTTTTAACAACTTCTAGTGTTTGAGGGTGAACATCGTCAGCAACGAAGAATACTTTGCTCTTGCTTTTACCAGCACGCTTACACAGTGTCATTGCCTCGCCAGCCGCTGTCGCTTCATCAAGAAGTGATGCGTTCGCGATTTCCATACCAGTAAGGTCCATGACCATTTGTTGGTAATTCAGTAGAGCTTCAAGACGACCTTGAGAAATCTCTGGTTGGTATGGTGTGTAAGCCGTGTACCAGCCTGGGTTCTCTAAAACGTTACGTAGAATAACGTTTGGAGTAAATGTGTTGTAGTAGCCTTGGCCAATGAAAGTACGTTTCACTTGGTTTAGGTTAGCGATCTCTTTAAGAGAGGTCAGCATGTCCATTTCGCTCAGTGGCGCAGCAAGTGTCATTGGTTTTTCAAGACGGATTTGTGCAGGAACCGTTTCGTCGATCAGTGCATCTAGGCTAGCTGCATTGATCGCTTCAAGCATTTTTTGCTGGTCTGCTTTATTTGGGCCGTTATGACGAGCAACAAACTCGTTTTGTGTGCCCAAGTCTTTCAGTAATTGGCTTTGAAGTAATTCAGTCATGATATCGTTCTACTTTCTCTCTGGAGCCGTGAGCTAGCCCCTAAAATTAAGCTGCTCACAAGAGCAGCTTTATCGTAATGAGGTTACCTATTAGTCTTCTTCGATAGAGCTTAGGTATTCTTCCGCATCTTTAAGGTTGTCTAGTTCAGACGCATCAGACATCTTCACTTTAACAATCCAACCACCTTCATAAGGTTCTTCGTTGATTAGCTCTGGGCTATCTTCTAGTTCTTCATTGATTTCTACGATTTCACCGGAGATTGGCGCGTAGATATCAGAAGCAGCTTTAACTGACTCAACTAGAGAGAAGCTTTCGCCAGCTTCAATTTCGTCTTCAGTTTCAGGCAGGTCAACAAACACAACGTCACCTAGCATCTCTTGAGCGTGCTCAGAAATACCGATAGTTACAGTACCGTCACCGTTGTCTTTTACCCACTCGTGGCTGTCTGCAAACTTAAGTGTATTGTCCATTGCTTATTCTCCAAAAATTTATGAGGTTTTAATTTAAATCTTAAAAACGGATTAACGGTAAAGAGGGAAGCGCTTGCAAAGCTCTTTAACTTGTTTGCGAACACGTTGCTCAACTTCAGCGTTGCCTTCAGGGCTTTCAACTAAGCCATCAAGAACATCACCGATCCATTCACCGATAAGTTTGAATTCTTCAGTGCCAAAACCACGACTGGTTCCAGCTGGCGTACCTAAACGAATACCCGAAGTAATCATAGGCTTCTCTGAGTCGAATGGTATGCCATTTTTGTTACATGTGATGCCCGCACGCTCTAATGCTTCTTCAGTTACGTTACCTTTCAAGCCCTTAGGACGAAGGTCAACCAGCATTAGGTGCGTATCAGTTCCGCCAGTCACAATGTCACAACCGCGAGTTTGCAACACTTCAGCAAGAACTTTTGCGTTATCGATCACTGAATTAATATAAGTATTAAATTCTGGGCCAAGTGCTTCACCAAATGCGACAGCTTTAGCCGCAATTACGTGCATTAGTGGGCCGCCTTGTAGGCCAGGGAATACTGCAGAGTTGATCTTTTTATTGATGTCTTCGTGGTTAGTCAGAATCATACCGCCGCGTGGGCCACGAAGTGTTTTGTGCGTTGTTGTCGTTACAACGTGTGCGTGTGGTAGTGGGCTAGGGTGAGCACCTGTCGCGATAAGACCCGCGATGTGTGCCATATCGACCATTAGAATAGCGCCAACTTCGTCAGCGATTTCACGGAATTTAGCGAAGTCGATAACGCGTGGGATAGCACTACCACCTGCAATAATCATTTTTGGTTGGCATTCGATCGCTTGAGCGCGTACTGCTTCGTAATCGATCTCTAGTGTGTCGCGATCTACACCATATTGAACTGCGTTGAACCATTTACCAGAAAGAGCAGGGCGTGCACCGTGAGTAAGGTGGCCGCCAGCGTCTAAAGACATACCCAGGATAGTATCGCCAGGTTGAAGTAGGGCAAGTTTAACTGCGCCGTTTGCTTGAGCGCCTGAGTGAGGCTGTACGTTTGCGTATTCACATTTGAACAGTTGTTTAGCACGTTCAATAGCAATAGCTTCAACTGTATCTACGTGCTCACAACCACCGTAGTAACGACGACCTGGGTAGCCTTCTGCGTATTTGTTGGTTAGGCAAGTGCCTTGAGCTTGCATTACTGCTTTAGAAACGATGTTCTCAGAAGCAATAAGTTCGATTTGTTCGTTTTGACGAGTGTTCTCTGCTTGGATTCCAGCAAATACTGCGTCGTCAGTCGCAGATAGGTTCGTAGAGAAAAAACTGTCTAAGCTATGGTTTTGGTAAGCGTTCATTGTCGAGACCTTTCATTAAGCTAATGGTGATTGTTTTTATAGTCCATTAGGTCTTACGTAGATTTCTGCATCGGTATCGTTTGCGTTATATAGCTGTATAGATAGACGGTTTGCGTTTTATTTATACATCTACACCATCAAAGCGATCGTTGTAGGGTCAATGCAGCACGAATTGGTTCCCAAAATTTCGGGTAAAAAACAGCTCTTACAAATGTTAAATCTATCACTTGCGACAAGCTGAAGTAGCATCTCTTCATCTAACAAGTCGATAACATAGCTCCGATAAAATCAATTTTCAACAAAAATTTCCAATAGGAAACAGTTTTTCTCGTTTTGCTACAGGGAGCACGCTTTATTTCTCTGTGTGCTCTTTAATCAACAAAGCGCTTCATGCAACAATGAATTTAATAGACAGGAAGTAAGAAATGAATGAGGGACCTATGTCAGAAGACATTTATGATGAGTACCCATCTTTAACGTTAGCGAAGGAAACGTTAGATCAGAATATCGAGCCACTTAAGCTCGGTCAGCGTATTAAAGATATCCGCGGCAAGTTAGGCATTACGCTAGAAGAGGCGAGCCAACGTACCGGCTTAGCACGCTCTACGTTGAGTAAGATTGAGAACGAACAGATTTCACCAACGTTTCAAGCAATGCAGAAACTGGCAATGGGTTTGCAAATTGACATGCCGCAACTCTTTGAGCCACCAAGGAAAAAAGTTGCAACGGGACGTCGTGACTTAACTAAGGCAGGCCAGGGGAAACCTCACCCAACTCCAACTTATGAGCATGAACTGCTGGCGACTGAGCTTTCCAATAAAAAGATGATGCCATTCAAAAGCCGTGTTAGAGCACGTACTTTTGAAGAGTATAATGATTGGGTTCGTCATGATGGTGAAGAGTTCTTAATGGTTATCTCTGGTGATGTGATGTTCTACTCAGAATTCTATGAACCTGTACCGATGAGCGAGGGGGATAGCATGTATTACGACGCCAACATGGGCCATATGTTGATTTCCACCAGTACAGAAGATGCTCTTATTTTGTGGGTGACTGCAAAATAAGTTAACAAAATCAGAATTTCTTATAGTGAATGCAAACGTTTGCTTTTGTTTCTAACGTTTACCAAAAGACGCGATATTGGTGTTAAAAGCATCAATATCGCGTTTTTGTATGCGACTAAAAGTTGTTTTTAAATTGTTAAATGTCACATTTTGAGCTGTTTTAATCTTGTTAAGGGTGTAAAACTGACTCAGGCTTGTTTACTATAGTGAACACGGTTTACTCATGTTGATTGAAGTTTACTGAAGTGAATTCTTAGAAAGTGAGTCGTATAGCTTTTATACATAAGCCCCTTTTTATATCGCTAGTAATAAAAGCCTATATAAAAGACATCACTTTTTACTATCTACTGTTTCTAACGTTAATCCGTATCGTTAGAAGCGACTCTAAATAGAGATATAAGCGGCAGACTCGACTTTGGAAAGCCTGCAACGCTTCATGGAGAAGAAAATGACTCAAGAACACGCTAATCAAGACCTACTAAAAACACCTCTGCACGCACTTCACGTAGAAGTGGGCGCAAAAATGGTTCCTTTCGCTGGCTACGACATGCCAGTTCAGTACCCACTAGGTGTAAAGAAAGAGCACTTACATACTCGTGACGCTGCTGGTCTTTTTGATGTTTCTCACATGGGGCAACTGCGTTTACACGGTGAAAACGCAGCCGCTGTTTTAGAATCTCTAGTTCCTGTCGATATTATCGATCTTCCCGCTGGCAAGCAGCGCTACGCGTTCTTTACTAACGAGCAGGGCGGCATCATGGATGACCTTATGGTTGCTAACCTAGGTGATCACCTATTTGTTGTTGTTAACGCAGCTTGTAAGACACAAGATATCGACCACCTTACCGCTCATCTTCCTGCAGATGTTGAGATGGAAGTGATTGATGACCGTGCACTATTAGCACTTCAAGGCCCTAAAGCGGCTGAAGTTCTTGCTCGTTTCCAACCGAGCATTGCAGACATGCTATTCATGGACGTTCAAAAAGTTGATGTAGACGGTGTTGAATGCATCGTAAGCCGTAGTGGTTACACTGGCGAAGATGGCTACGAAATCTCTGTACCGAACGATCATGCTGAAGCACTAGCTCGTAAACTTACGGCAGAAGCTGAAGTAGAGTGGATTGGCCTTGGTGCTCGTGACTCACTTCGTCTTGAATGTGGTCTTTGCCTATACGGTCACGATCTAGATACAACGACAACACCAGTAGAAGCTAGTCTTCTGTGGGGTATTCAAAAGGTTCGTCGTACTGACGGTGAGCGTGCTGGCGGTTTCCCAGGTGCCGATATCATCCTTGAGCAAATCGCGACTAAAGACGTTCAACGTAAGCGTGTTGGCCTAGTGGGACAAACTAAAGCTCCTGTACGTGAAGGTGCTGAGCTGTTTGATGTGGAAGGAAATAAAGTAGGTGTGGTAACGAGTGGTACTGCTGGTCCTAACGCGGGTAAGCCTGTTTCAATGGCATACGTACGCACTGATCTTGCTGCTATCGGTACAGAAGTATTTGCTGAAGTTCGTGGTAAGAAGCTACCAATGACAGTAGAAAAAATGCCATTCGTACCTCAACGTTACTACCGTGGCTAATCTCTTTTAAGATAAAACACAAATTATAACGAAAGCCTATTGTTAGCTTCTCTTTTTAGGGATGTTTAACGGTAGGCTTTTTTGTTTTGATTGGATCTTCGGCCATCAGTATCCTGTCATTTTTCGTTGTCATGTTTAAAAAATGTCGTATTGAGGTTGCAAAAACACGCTATACTGAAAGCCATAGCATGTTATTGTTGGGAACTATTCGCATTATAAATAAGTTGTAAGTGTTACAAGGAGTTATCTATGAATTTGAATCAAGCAATTAGTCCTATAAACAAAGTCGTTGTAGGTCTTTTAGCGCCTTTGATTTATTCATCAAGTGTTATGGCTATAGAGAATGCGGTTGAACCGACTCCTGATGCGGGCGTGACACCTTATATTGTTAATGGCAGCAATGCATCAGTTAGCGATTTCCCTTCAATGGCGAGTTTGTTTATCGATCGTATTGATTACGATGGTGTGTACTCGACAGGTGCGTATTGCGGCGCAACCATTTTAAATCCGACTCATATTCTGACCGCCGCGCACTGTATTTACGGTAATGAAGAAGGTCAGCTGTTTACAACAGTGGTACCGCAACTTGAAGATACGTCTGAATTTCCTAATGGTAATATCCAGAAATCGCGCGTAGTTGAAGTTTACTATCGAAGTGACTACTCGGATAACCTAAGTGATCTTCTACGTAACGACGTTGCTGTTTTAAAGCTTGAAAGTGCATTGAACATTGATTCAGTGAATGATGTGGTTAAGCGTCCTTCAGATGATAGCTACCGTATCGGCGTAAATGACTTTGTAGCAGTTGGGCACGGAGACACTCGTTCTGGTTTTGATGCTACGACGATTTTGCAAAGAGCACCGCTTCACCATGTAGATAACACTACGTGTGCGTCGGCTTTCTCTGATGGCTCTGCTTTAACAGATAATCAGATTTGTTTCGTCGGTGATTTCAGTGTATTTACTCAATTATACGGCGGTACTTGCCAAGGTGACTCTGGTGGCCCAGTTTACTGGTTAGACGGCGCGGATTACCGACAAGTTGGTATTACAAGCTTTGGCCCAGAAACGTGTGGGGGAAGCTCTACTGTGACTTCGGTATTTACAGAGATCTATGACTACAAAGATTGGATTGATAGTGTAGTTGCTGGCAATGAAACACCTAAGTTTGTCTCTACAGATGCTAAGCGTACTGCTTATGTGAATGCGCGTACTTCATCGGGCTCTAGCAGTGGTGGCAGCGTTTCGTTTGGTTTATTAGGCATGCTAATGTTGATCGCTGGTGTGAGAAAAGCGGTTAAACGCTAGAAGTTGATGACTTTGAATAAGTCGACGTTTCATCGAATGATGACGTCGACTTTTTTGTTTCTGAGTTTCTAGGCTTATTGTGATGGCTTTGAGCTAGTAAGTATTACCAATGCTTAACTAACCTAAGTTACGAATAAACAATAGAGTAGTAACTCAAACCGAATTGGCTTTCCTACTGTATCGTTCGATTATCTCATCCATTTCTTTAATAGCGTCATTGATGCTTCTTATTCCGCCTTGCGCGACACTTTTCTCATTAGTGTTTAAAGCGGAAAAAGCACGTTTAAGCTCTTTGTCTTCTAGCATATCGCCGTGGAGTAAGACCTCTTTGTAAGTAAGAAGTCTGTGTTGAACTTCGATAATATCGGCACGTGTTGTGTTTGAATCTAAAGCCTGTTTTATACAAGGAAACGCTAATTTGTAGTCATTCGCAATTTCCAACTCGACTTCTTTCTTGTTCGCAATATGCAATTTTTATTATTTCCTAAGACTTGGCTGACCAAGTTTACTAGCCTGAATAGTTGTTATAGACGTATGTGTAAATGTTTATGATACGTAAGGTTTTTTAAGGATCGAATAATATGCCTTTAATAGCTTATGTAAACATGAGTGAGTCAATATGGTCTGCTTCTTGCTGAATATAGGTCATAACTGTCTAGTGGGAGTAAGCTTATGTCACAAGAGCCGATTGTCATGGCGCTCATTGAGCGTAGGAAGCGAGCTAATTTGTCCCAAGAGAAACTGGCTGCTAGCGCAGGAATGAGCTTAAAAACTTATCAGCGCATCGAGCGCGGTGAAGCAGATATTAAGATGTCACAATATCGCTCGATAATTCGGACATTGAAAGCGACAGATCTGGATGTGGTGTTAGATGTTGTTGGCGCTTCTCATGCAACGGCCGAAGACGTCGCTGCGGTGAGTCGCTTGCTCACAAATGAAGAACGCATGTTGCTGATCAAGCTAATTCTCGCGTTTAAAAAGCCACAGTGAATATTTACGGGTGAAACAGTGGGGGAAAGCGAATAGAGCCGTTATTTGATTGGTAGTGGCGCACCATTGGGAAGGAAGCAGCTAGCTCACTCTTCCTCTAAGTTGTTTGGTGTTGCTTCTTTGCTTTTTGTTCTCTAAACGCTTTCTTTGTGAGCTACGTGTAGGCTTAGTGGCTCTTCTTACTTTTTGAACCTTTGTTGCTTCCAATATCAGTTCTTTCAAGCGTACTAACGCATCTTCTCGGTTTTGCTCCTGAGTTCTGTATTGTTGCGCTTTAATGATGATCACACCGTCTTTAGTAATTCGGCTATCTTTGAAGGCCAACAACTTTTCTTTGTAGAAATCGGGCAGAGTAGAGTGCTTGATATCGAAGCGTAAGTGTATTGCGCTAGAGACCTTATTGACGTTTTGGCCTCCCGCACCTTGGGCTCTGATCGCGGTTAACTGAAGTTCCCAGTCTTGAATTGATACAGAGTTAGATATTTGTAACATAAACTTCCATTTTGAACCGTAATGTGGCGTCATGATACTGAATATTGGTTATGGTATCAGTAACTTTCTTAAAGAGTGGTAACAGTAATGAAAATAGATTTAACGGCATATGAAGGATTAATCTTTGATATGGATGGTACGTTGATCGACACAATGCCGGCTCATGTCCAGGCTTGGCAGCAAACGGCACAGGAATTTGGATTCCACTTTGAAGCATCTTGGCTGCATAGCTTAGGCGGCATGCCGAGCTACAAAATAGCAGGCGAAGTGAACAGCAAATACGGTTTGTCTCTCGACCCGCAGGCGGTGTCTAAGTTCAAGATGGCATCATTCGCGGCGATTGAAGACAAAGGGGATGTCATCCCTTGTACACATTCGTTATTACTCGAACATTTAGGAAATAAGAAGATTGCGGTTGGAACAGGAAGCCAGCGTAAAAGCGCGGAGCAGTTGCTAGAAAAGACGAACATTCTTAGCAAGCTCGATATTCTTGTTACCGCTACAGACGTGAAAAATCACAAACCGAACCCTGATACCTTCTTAGATGCTTGTTTTGGTATGGGGTTACAACCGAAGCAATGTGTGGTGTTTGAGGATACGGACCTTGGTAAACAAGCTGCTCACGCAGCAAAGATGGACTGTATTCTAGTGGTAGATGGAAATAAATTAGAGTTTCACCCTGCACCGAGCTGATTACCTTCAGAATATGAGGTCGCTTAGGCGTTAGTTCGTGCTAGGCGATTTCACTCATCTCGGTGTCTAAGAATAGACATACGCTATCACGCCCTGCAGCTTTCGCTTCGTATAGCGCTAGGTCGGCACATTTGTAGTTTAGGGCAGGGTCGCCAGTTAGATTCGTGATACCAGCACTAACGGTAACAACACTGTCTAGCTCAAGACTAACCGCAATTCGCAGCCTATTAAGCACGTAGTCAGCTTCTTCTGTTGTGGTGTGAGGAAGAATAACACCAAACTCTTCACCGCCAATACGAGCAACGAAGTCAGTTTCACGACACTCACGTTGCAATACTTGAGCAACGGTCTGAATCACTCGATCACCATAGTCATGACCAAACCTATCGTTAATGCGTTTGAAGTGATCGATATCTAGGATCGCCAAACAAGAGTGTTCTCGGGTAGGGTAACGGTTAATACGGGAGCATTCATCGCGCAGCTCCAGATCAAACTTGCGGCGGTTCCAACATCCCGCTAAGGCGTCTTTTTCGCTTAAGTTTCTTAGTTTGTTCTCAAGCTCTTTGTGTTTACTGATATCAACAAATGACGCGACATAAAACTGGATTACGCCTTTTGCATCTTTAATGGTTTGGATGCGAAGTATTTCAGTAATCAACGACCCGTCTTTACGACGGTTGACGACTTCACCTTCCCACATACCTTGCTTCTTAATAACGCTCCACATTTTGATGTAGAACTCTTGGTTGTAACGCCCTGATGCAAACATTGAAGGTTGGCGACCTTTTACGTCTTCCAATTCATAACCACTGACTCGAGTAAACTCTTGGTTTACTTTGATGATGCGGTTATTACGGTCAGTGATGACCAATGCCGACATGCCATTCATCGCGGCCTTTGCTAATTGGCTTTCAATACTGTTCTTCTTATGGTTTCTGTTCCACAGTACAAAACCTGCTGAGATCATCGAGATTAAAACCGTTAAGGTAACGATCTGCACGACGATGGCGTGGTTCTCACGTTGGTACTGGCTATTAAACTGCTGATTCTCTATATGAAGTACCATGTAGATAGGGCCTTCAAACTGCTTGATCTTAGGACTGATATCAGCATGGAAATACCAGTTTTCACCATCAAAGTAACTAGAAGATGTGTTGTCTTTTATCGCAGCCCAGAGCTTGGGATACAGCTTGGCATATGTTTGGCCTGAGCGTGATTCAATAACGTGACCAAAAGACAGTGAAGGATCTGGCCCCATGATGATGTGACCAGTCTTATTGAGAATAATTGGGACAGCAGAGGAGTCGCCGATTTGGTAATGAAGGCGTTTATAAATCTCTAGCATGTTTAAGTTGGCAATGAAGTAACCAATAATGCGATTGTTGTCTGCGACAGGTGACATAATCCGCAGTGCCGGAATCAACGGGCGAACTATCTGACCGTTTTCGACTTCAAGGTCGATGCCTTTAGTACTGACCTCGCCGATCTTAAGTTCTTGAAGTGCGGAGAAGTAACTACGTGATGATTTATCTTGGAGTTCGTGTTCCGGAACAACTGAAGCATGGCCATCTTTGTAATTAATGCGGAACACTTCATTACCGGTTAAATCAAGATAGCGTAATTGAGAATAGTACTTTTGGCCACGTGCAAGCATTACCCACAGATCTTGTAACGCTTCCGTGTGAATGACCGACGGCTCTTTAATTGCTCGAAGTAACGTTTTGGAATCTGCTATAGAGGGAACGGAGTTAGAGATTTGTTCAACAATGACAGCGAGCTCGTGAAAGCTGTACTCAATCTGGTTTTGGCTAGATTGTTTGATGTTTAGCGAGTGCTGGGCTTCGACTCTGTCGAATTCAGAGTTGATATAGAGGGCAGGGACTAATCCTAGGGCAAACACGGTGCACAGAAATTGGCTGACTAGTTTCTTTATACTTGTATTCATCACTGTCCTCAAAGAATCAGCGCAATACTATATATTTTATAGGGTTTTTAATGTGATCTTGACCCAGAACTTAAAACAAGATTTGCATATTACTGTGGTTTTAGTGCAACTTTGTGCACCTTAGCTTGATTAATGAGCAATCACTTAACGATAAAATGATTGCTCAATATAGAACAGTGCTCCGAAAAACGAGGCGATTAAATCCCGATATTTCGACATTTATCTGGATAAAGGTGTCTAACTAAGACCAACAATATTTCCATTACTATCAATATCTAACGACATGAACGCCGGTTTATCTGGTAACCCAGGCATGGTCATTACATTGCCGCATAAAGCGTAAATAAAACCAGCACCCGCACACAGTTTTAGTTCTCTTACGGGCACGTCAAATTGGCTTGGTGCGCCTTTGATATATGCTTCCGTTGAAATAGAGAGTGGTGTTTTAGCTAAGCATACCGACAGGTCTTGATAGCCATGTTGTTTAAACTCAGCCAACTGCTGCTTTGCTTTCGGGGAGAGTGTAATACTCGCGGCACCGTAACCGATTTCAGCAACCGCCATGAGTTTCTCTTCTAAGCTTTGGCCTGTTTGGTAAAGGGGCTTAAAGTCACTGTCACTTTGGCATGATTTGACAACCGCTTGTGCAAGTTTAGTTACGCCGTCACCGCCTTGATCAAATGCTTCACTGACTTCAACAGCGACGTTGCTATCGAACTCTGTAATCATCTGTTTCAATGTGTCGAGTTCTTGTTGAGAATCTTGCGGGAAGCGGTTGATCGCTACTACGGTAGGCACACCGTATTGCTTAACGTTGTTAATGTGCCACTTTAGGTTTTCAAAGCCAGAGAGTAACCCGTCGTTGTCGTCACTGAAGAGCGAATCGGGTAGTGGTGTTCCTGGTCTCAAATCATACAAACCAGAGTTCGCCTTTAGTCCACGCAATGTCGCTACGACTACCGCGCAATCGGGCTTCTTACCAGATGCTTTAACTTTGATATTGCAGGCCTTTTCGAAGCCCATATCTGAACCAAATCCACCTTCAGTTACAACGAAGTCGCTGAGTTTCAGTGCGATCTTATCTGCAATAATCGAAGAGTTACCATGAGCAATATTCGCAAAAGGACCTGCGTGTATAAGCGTTGGTACGCCTTCAAGTGTCTGCATCAAGGTTGGTTCGATAGAGTCTTTCATTGTTACTGTCATTGCACCGGCAACATCAAAGTCATTTGCTGTTAAAGGCTTACCTTGTCTGTTGTATGCCAGTACGACACGACCAATTCGTTTGCGTAAATCTTGCAGGTCATCGGCCAGTGCTAAAATAGCCATAAGCTCTGAGGCGGCTGAGATATCAAATCCATCTTCGCGTTCATAGCCGTTGATCGTTTTATCCGTTTCGTTTTTACCCACGGTAATCATACGTAACGCGCGGTCATTATGGTCGAGTACACGTCGCCAAACGATTCTGCTAGGGTCTATATCCAGTGCTTTCAAGCCTGAGCGAGTTTCAAATGCTTGTAAGCCTTCACGCTGTTCGTGATACAAGCGTGCATCAATAGCCGCAGAGGCAAGGTTATGAGCGGCTGTTACAGCATGGATATCACCAGTTAGGTGAAGGTTCAACTCGTCCATAGGAGCAACTTGAGAATAACCACCGCCAGCAGCACCACCTTTCACACCAAACACTGGGCCCATTGAAGGTTGGCGAATACACGCCATTGCTGATTGGTTAATCTTCGCCAGTCCTTGTGCTAAACCGATAGTCGTCACGGTCTTTCCTTCACCAAGTGGTGTCGGTGTAATTGCGGTCACGACAACCAGTTTTCCATCTGGCTTTTGAGATAGGCGTTCGAGTGATGTTAGAGACACCTTTGATTTGAATTGCCCCAAGGGCTGATGTTCTTGTTCTTGTAGGCCGGCTTGCTTAGCAACCTCACTGATGTTTTTAAGGGGTGTTGAACGACAAATATCGATATCAGACAGCATATTTGATCCTTATATCAGAACCGAAAGGTGGTACGTAAACGTTTGCGTGGCGATGGTACTGTATAAATTTGCTAAGTAAAGGCAAACCACACAGATTATGTGCTGGAAGATAACAGATCTGAAGAGTCATTGCGCGAGATCAAATCTTAAATGAGCCAAATATTCGATTTAGTGGGTTCGAATTACGCTCACATCCACTTTAAATACAAAAGGGGCTGCATATCGCAGCCCCTTTTAAATGATAGTATTAGTCACGTGACAGATACGCGATTAACGGTCCCAGTATGTTTCTTCTAAGCTATCTTCGCGTTCTGGTAGTGCACGAGAAAGGCGAGGTGAGTGCTGTGTTAGCACTTCGTAGCTTACGCGGTTTGCATACTTACAAATCTGAGATAGTGAAGAGTATGTTAGACACGTGTGTTCGTGTTTCTCTGAGTTTGGCACGTTAACGAAGTGGTAGCTGTTTGCTGCCATGTCGTGTAACAGAGCAGAAAGCGCGCCATCACCCGCACCATTAGTGTTCTTAATCTCTAGTGGACCACCAAGGTATGGACCAATGTGAGAGTATACTTTAACTGGATTTTCACAGTCTTGTTTACGCATAGCACGGCTGAATTCGTATTTATTGAACTCAGGGATATTGCCTGGTAACAGTGGAAGTGTAGTTTCGCGTTTTGCTAGCTCGTCTGTGTAACCTGCCATATAAAGGCCGATTGGACCAGCAGTACACAGTACTAAGTCAACCCATTCTAGTGCTTTGTTCGCTGCAAGAAGTGGATCTTTTTCGCCTGTTAACGCTTCACCTTCGTCTTCATTCATCGCAACGATAGTTACGTTCTCTTTCAGGTATTCTTGCCACCATTCAGCGTTACCTTCGATCACGTATTTAGTACCAAGCGTTAGAACAACAGGGACGTTGTGCGCTTTCGCGTATTCAATCGCCTTTTGTACTGCTTTTGGCATTGGATCTTCAGGGTTACCGCGCATTAGGTACGAAGAAACGACTAGAGCCGATGCTTTCTCGAACACTTTCTCAGGAATGCTCTCTGGAAGCAGCTGGTTCATGTGTCCTTCGTTAATCGCAAACGTACGCTCGCCATCTTCGGTAATTAGCGTGTAACAACGACCGATTGGGCCATCTACCGTTTGTAAGTGGTTCAGGTTCATACGAGAAGAAGTGCGGCAAAGGTAACGGTAACCAAATGAGCCAACTTCAATTTTCTTAGACATTACGCCAAGCAGTACAGATTTGCTGTCTGCAAGTACGGAATAGTTGTGCAGTGTGTTGCCGATAGTATCGCCAGGGTATTGATGCGTAATCAAACCGCGCTCTACAAGCTCTTCATACAGCGCATCGGCTTTACTTTCTTCCAATACCAGTGAGTGACCTTTACTCAGCTCATATTTATCAAGGAACGCACTGTCAACACGAGCTTCGATATCAACAATGGTTTGACCTACACCAACAATCGTTGCACGGTGCAGTTTAGGTGTTTGTTGAATTTGGTTGACCAACGGATCACGTGCGTGAGTTGGAAAGTAATGCTTAGATTTACGCTGTCCAGGAAACTTCATATGAAAAATACAGTGAAAAAATTTTGCCGCATGATATCACATTTTGTTTCTGTTTCTTTCATTTTTATTACATTTTGAATCACCTGCACAATGTCTGTACAGGTGATTCGTATTGATTATTCTGTTGGTACGAGTGTTGCTGGATCAACGTAAGCCGCTGTACCCCACAGAGGAACAGTAGATAGGCTGTGTTTGAAGCTGCCTTCAGTCTCTTTAGTGGTGTAAGACAAGTAGAGCAGGGACTGGTTTTCTGCGTCGTAAATACGGCGAACTTTCATGGTTTTGAAGAAAATACTTTTCGACTGCTTGAATACCACTTCGCCAGATTTACTCTTATCAATCTGCGCGATCATTTCAGGCGTGATTTCACCCGTTTGGCGGCAAGAAATAGAGCTATCACTTGGATCAGAAAGACTCAGGTTCGCTTCGATGGAAGCTATGTGACACGTTACGCCCGGGATTTTGTCATCGTCTAAAGATGACATCTTAATATCCTTCATTGTGAAGAAACCTAAAGATACGTCGCCAACCTCGTTGTCCGAACAACCTGCTAACATTGTCATGATACCGGCTGCTATTAAGGCTTTTTTCATAAGAAGTCCTTTTTATTTGTATAGTTCTGTTTACTATAAGAAAATTGAAAGCTTGAATACGAGTGTAGAGCTTTTCGTTAAGTTCTTAAAGGATGTTGTTGGATAATGAAAAATATGAAGCATTTAAAGTACTTGTTGGCCTTAGTGATGCTCTGTATGCTCTCAGCATGTAGTTCGGCGCCTCAGCCGACCGTATGTCTGCCAAATAACTGTGATATTTGGGGATACTAACTGTAGGTACTAAAAGAATGAATAACGAAATACCTGAAATCGCATTAAAGAAGAATCAGTGGCTGTTTAGCCAGCTTGATATTGCTTACCCCGCGAAAGAAAGCCTTTTAGGTCTAGATATCTATAAGAATCAGCTTTCCCAAAAAACTTACCAACTTCTCCCGCAAGACCAAACGCCCTCACAAATTGACGAACTGCATAAAGTAGATTTTCACAAACTGACGGTTCTTTTCTCTCTAAACCAAGCTAGTGCTTATCAAGATGAAGCGGAAAGGGCGAATATTCTAGAATTCTTAAGCCAAATTATGTTGTCAGACGAACATGAGCTGTATGTAGGTACTAAGAGCGGTGATGTGGTGGCGAGTGGCATCGTAACGGCGAGTGACGATGAACTGCTAATATCAGATATTGTTAACCAAGACGATCAAAATATTGTCGGGTTTGCTAAACAGTTACATGATTTTTGGGCTCAAGATCAAGATTCTACCTATAAAGTATTATTCGAGAACTAATGACTCTTTGAGAAAGCGTTAATCTGAGTACAATACACCGTCTTTTAAAAAGGGTTCGGTATGTACAAGCTATTGATCTCAATCGCTGTATTGTGTGTTAGCGCTTTTTCTCCTGCAATTTATGCTAACGACTGGGATGTTAAACAAATCCTAGTATTACACTCCTACGAACCTTCCTATCAATGGACCGCTGATTTCCAAAAGGGGATCGATAACGCGTTCAAGCAATCCCATGGCGAAGTAAAACTCTCTATCGAGTATTTAGATACTAAACGCATTCATAACCAAGACTACTACGATTCTCTCGTGGATTACTTCGAAGCAAAATATTCAGGTTATGAGTTTGATGGGGTAATCGCGACTGATGATAATGCCGCTAATTTCCTTGAGTCACTAGGTGCAATCATAGATCGTTCAACACCTGTTGTTGCCGTTGGTATTAATGACTTAGATACAGACATGTACTCCGTGACCGACAAAGCGACTGTGCTTTATGAGAATGATCATATTGATATTAATATTGAGCTCATTTCTCAGCTACGCCCAAATATCAAGAACTTATACTTTGTAAATGATTACAGTGTCACGTCTCAGCTGATCCGTAAAGAAGTTCATAAAGTCATGGCGGGCTATCCACAAATCAATCTTGTGGAAATCAGCAATCAGACTTTAGAGCAGGCGGGTGAGTATTTGAAAAATATCTCCGCCGATGATGCAGTGTTGATTAGTCACTACAACACCGAATTGACGCAAGGTGTCTACCACTCTTATACCGAAATTGCAGAAACCATATCTCAGGCGAGCGCTGCACCCGTATTCGCACTTTGGCAGTTTTACATTCTTGGGGATGTTCTTGGCGGATATGTGAATCATTCACAAAGTATGGGTGAACAAGCGGTCGATGCATTGGATAAGTACGTCCCACTTGGTTTTAAAAGCTCGTTAGTACCCGGTGATAACATACGTTTTGTATTCAATTACGATGCGATGAAAAAGTTCGGATTACGTGAAAGTACACTTCCAGAAGAATCGGTAATCATTAACGAACCTTCATCTTTCATACGTAAGAACTTCCAGTTGCTATTGGGCTTAACCATGGTAATCGCAGGTTTGAGCTTGATTATCGTGATGCAATTTATCACCTTACGTCAGAAAAAAGAGTTAGCCAAAAAGAACAAACGGATTCTAGCGCTGCAAAAACAGACGTTAAATGTACAAAAAGAGATGATTCATGTCTTAGGTGAAGCCATTGAGACTCGTTCAGGCGAGACTGGCAATCACGTAAAACGCGTTGCCAAATTGTCAGCACTGTTAGCTAAACACAGCGGCTTGAGTCATAGAGAAGTCGAGATGATAGAGATCATCAGCCCAATGCACGATGTCGGTAAGATCTCGGTTCCTGAGTCTATTCTCGATAAACCGGGCAAGCTAACCGAGCAAGAGTGGGAGGTAATGAAGCTTCATACCACTGCCGGTTATAATTTATTGAAGAGCGGTGCGGGTGATATTACTAACCTTGCGGCAATTATTGCCAATGAACATCATGAGCGTTGGGACGGTGCCGGGTATCCAAATGGTAAAGCAGGTGAGGAGATTCATTTGTTCGCGCGTATTACCGCTGTAGCGGACGTATTTGATGCGTTGCTGAGCGCACGTTGTTACAAAGAACCTTGGTCTTTAGATATGGTTGTCGATTTATTCGAACGCGAGTGCGGTTATCAATTCGACCCACAACTCACTCGATTACTTCTAAAACATTTGCCTGAATTTGTCGCGATACGTGATACTTATCCTGACACCGCAGCTTTTGAATATACCTTCAAGGTTGAAGAGCAATCCAAAGTCGAAGAAGAGACGGCAGTCAGTTAATATTTTGTACAACGATTTTGTATTCTAATATTTATATTTTCTCCTATTAACTTCAGTTTTTTGTAAAGCTTTCAGGCATTGATACTGCGAGTCTGGTGATGATTTGATGAAAACTGTTGCTTATGGCGGCTCAGAAGGTGATCTGCTGCATATTTTGCGAAGAGAAATAAGCGTGCATCCATAAACTGTTACCTCAGTCATCCCTCACTTTGAAAGAACCCTATAGGATAAAACTTGGATTTAATCTGAGTGAGAGAACTATGCGGTTAGAACAGACTAAATGTGTGATATTTGATTGCGATGGCACGCTTATCGACAGTGAAAAGCTGTGCTGCCAAGCCTTAGTCAATGTCTTCAGCGAATTTGGGGCCAAGCTAAACCTCAACGACTGCTACGCTCACTTTCAAGGGGGGAAGCTAGCCGATATTTTAATGGACACACAGACACGCCTGGGCCTGTCTATCTCCATTGACACACTAGAGCCATTATATCGAGCAGAACTAGAAGCACTGTTTCAACGTCACCTGAAGCCAATGGATGGGGCCGTTGAACTGATTGAGTTTCTAAAGAACCAAGACATAGAATTTTGTATCGCTTCAAACGCACCTAAATCTCGTGTTGAATCTTCCCTTGCGATGACTGGTATGCTCGACGATTTTAAAGGTAAGGTGTTTTCAGCATTCGATGCAAATAGCTGGAAGCCAGAACCTGACTTGATCATGTACACAGCAATGAATATGGGCTTTTTGCCAAACGAGTGTATTTATGTTGATGATACCTTGAAAGGCATAGAAGCAGGGGTCCGTGCTGGCATTCAGTCATTTAGGTTAAGACCAAATCTAGACGAATCAGTAGATGGCAATCCAAAAGCCGACACAGCGGAGCTAGCGGCTCAGGACATCTATAGTTTGGAAGAGATTTCTCTCTGGATTAATGGCAAGCACTGCTCAAGTGGTGATAAACCGAACTCTGCAGCTTTGGTGGGTTAGCGCCTAGTTGAAGGCTGAGTACTTTACTAAATTGTTTTGTGTGAAACCCGCAGGATGCGCAAGTAAACTTCTCTCCACTTTCTGAAAGTAGGTATTCGTCATGTTGGCATAAAGGGCATGTCACGTCTTCGATGTTTGGTGCTTCTGTTTTATTCATTATGTGTCACCTGCAGCAAGAGGGTAAGCGAAAATAAGACCCGTATAGATAGACTACTCTTAAGCTCGTTTATTAGACAGTTTTGCTCATTTATATTCTCTCCTTTGCGACTTGCTTCATGGTAATGATAACTTCATCGTTAGTGGCGCATTTTTCTTATGGTATTAACGCCATCCAATAAAAAAGGACTCATGTGAGCCCTTATTTGTTGTTGCCCCTTTGCTCTATAAACGAGATGATTCTTTCGCGCGAGCTAGGTGCCTGTTATCTACAAACGTTTAGGTGCGATATCTCGCCAATGTCTGCGATAGGGTTACAGACGCTTCCGTCAACTTAGACACGCCATTCGATGAGTTTTGTGCCACTTCTTTAATCACATCAGATTGACTGCGAATGTCGTTAAGCTCAGCTGCAATGGTATTTGCTACGTTGCTTTGCTCATCCGCTGACGTGGCGATTTGAATACTCATATCCATCAGCGCTTGAGCTGAATCGGCGATTGAGTTAACGTCGTCACCGATATTAGAAATCAGCTGGCTGCTAGTTTGTGCTTGGTCGACCGTTTGCTCTGTGATCTTAGCGATATTTCGGCTCTCTTGTTGCAAACGCTCAATCATCGCTTGGATTTCTACCGTGGCAGACTGAGTTCTGCTTGCAAGTGTTCTTACCTCATCGGCAACAACCGCAAAACCTCGACCTTGTTCCCCCGCACGAGCTGCTTCGATCGCTGCGTTGAGTGCTAACAGATTTGTTTGCTCTGAGATCGCGTTAATTGTGGTGATTACTTCATTAATTTGGCTAGTGTTAACGTTCAGGCTTGTTACTGAAGAAGAGGTTTGCTCAATCAAAGAGGAAAGTGTGGTGATCTCTGAGATAGCGTGCTGAACTTTGGCGTGGCTGTCATTGATTTGTTGTGCGTCTTGCTCAGTTTGCTCGGTAGAGCGTGCAGAAATGTTAGACACTTCATTCGCTGAAGCCGTCATCTGATCCATAGCTGTCGCAACAGAATCGAGAGAAGCGTTCTGACTCATGATTTGTGTTTCGCTGCGTTTCATCTCAGTTTCGAAGGAAGAGGAGGTTTCACTAAGCGTAGCAGCACTTTGGTTCACATTGTTAACTAGCTCAGTCAACGTATCCATGGAACGATCTAGTGCGCAGCCTATCGTACCAAATTCATCACGTCCAGGGTGGAATCCGAGTCGTGAGGTTAGGTCACCGTCACCAATCTTTTGAGTGGTTGTGTAAAGTACCCAAAGTGCACCACCTAAGAAAGTTGCGACCCAGTAACAGAAAAGACCGAAAGGCACACACCATAAAAAGCTGAGTAATAAGGTGTACAGTGCTTGCTGCTTTTGGTTTTGAATATCGTTGTTAGAAACGGTTAATGAGTAATAATTGCCATCATTAGCGATTGCCGTTGCAGCCACAACACCATTACTTGAAATCGTAGTTTGTTGTGGACGAGGTTGTTGAGTAATGCCACTCACGTTAGTAGGGTTGTCTGATGCTGACAAAATGCCTTGGAGTTTATACTCGGCTTGATGCTTTGCACTAGCGTCAATATATTCCACTTTATTAACGTAATTTAAGCCTGACAAGCTTGCCACAGCGGCGAGAAAGATTAAGAAAATAACCCAAAATTTGTCGTTAATAGACATTTTGATAAACAGTTTGTCTATCGTTCGAAATTGTACTTCTTTCATAAAAACTCCACGGTAAATCCTTTACCGTGGACTCTAAATAACCGACCTCAAGAAAAATGTGATACAAGCCGAGTAATTGTGAAAACTAATGATATAGACATTCCATAAATGAGAGATTGATCGACTATATCATTAGTGAATTGCTTTATTAACCGAGTGACGGTAATAACCCTACAGATATAAGGATTTGAATTGCAATGATAAATACACCAACGCCACCCGCTAAGAACAGTGCTTTGCTCCCGCCCAAAACTTGGTAATTAGATTGTGAGCCGTTAGTCGCGATGGTGAAGTCTGTGTAGCGTACTTTGTAGACCATGACAGTAGGTAAAAGAATGGCTAATACAGAAAGTGCGATGGCTGCGTAACCCAAAGCCATGATGAAGCCTTGTGGGTAAAATAGCGCAAAGCCCAGCGGTGGTAAGAAAGTAATAACGGCAGTCTTTACGCGTTTTGCACTACCTAGTTTATTGCTTAATGAGTCGCCCATAAATTCGAACAGACCTAAGCTAACACCGATAAAAGACGTAAGAAGAGCGAGATCGGCAAACACACCAACGATCACACTTAGATTTGACTGATGCACAGTTTGCGACAGCGATACCAAAAGTGCACCCAAGCTTGTGTCAGAAAGCAACTGCTCTTGGCTCACAACACCTAAAGTAACGCCTTGCCAAAAAATGTAGATAATTAAAGGTAGTGCAGAACCTACAATCATTACTTTGCGTAGTGAGCGTACATCACCATCAAGGTATCTTACGATAGAAGGGATACTGCCGTGGAAGCCGAAAGAGGTGAACACGACTGGAATTGCCGCAACAATCAGACCTTGCTGTAGTGGCATGCTCAATAGGTATTGAGAAGTAATGTTAGGTGCTAAGAAGCTCAGAACCAAAACCATAGCGACCAGTTTTAGCCCAAATAATACACGGTTAACCTTATCAACACTGTGCGTACCAATAGTTACAACACCAGCCACCAACAATGTAAACAGCAAAGTCGTCACTTGGCCATTGAGCTTAATTCCTGCGATGTCGGCAATTCGTTGATTAAACTGCGCACCACCGCCTGCGATGTAAGCGGCGCACAGTGCGTAAAATAGAAACATAACTGCGAAGCTCGCAATCCACTTTCCTTTTGTTCCTAAAATGGTGTGAGCCAAAGTGTGTAGGGTGGCATCAGATTCAACGAATTGGTGTAACTCCACCATTAATAACGCTGTAAATGCCATTAGTGCCCATAAACCAAGCATCAAGAAAAGTGAAGTTGAAAAGCCAATACCTGCAGAAGCAAGAGGAAGAGCGAGCATGCCGGCACCAATTGTTGTGCCAGCAATGATCAAAGTACTACCAAAAACCTTTGATTTATTCATTGTATATAATTCTTTACGTTAGGGTGTGTTTTAATTGTAATTCTTCTAGCTTAAGCGCATAAACCCAAAGAATATCTCGATTTTGGAGTATTCTGATTGAGTTTAATTCCAATTGCAACGGTTAATGTAATTTAAAATATCCACTGTAAATTAATGTTTACGTTGATGTTGTTGAGGTGCAAAAAATGAGGTGAGCAAACGTTTGACCATGATCGGCTTCAAAATAATTAGAGTAATTTATTGTACTTAATGTATGGTGGCAGTACATATGTCGTTCGCGTATACCCCTTTAACGTAGATAACCGTTAATGATCGCGAGTAGCTTCAAGCTATAAATATGGAATGGGTAGAGTAGAGTGCGTTCATCAAAGTGACATAATATAAGTCCAAGATGGTGCACTGGTTAATTGGACATAACGTCCACATCAAGGAATAGAGGGGGCACTATGAGTGACCAATCTTTAAATGACGAAAGTCTAGAGTTGTTAGATGCTATGGAAATTGGCATTGATTTATCTGACTACGAACAGACAGTTAAACAGTTAGCTGAAGAACTTTTTCCATCTTCTAACTAACGTTTCATTTCAATTCTTATACTGAGCAAATCTGATTCGCTCACTCGTCATACTAAAAGCTATCCTCATTAAAGTTCGCGAAGATAAACAAGTACGTTTACCATGTTACTTAGTTCTCGACACTTTAATGAGGTTCAATGAACTTTCTCGCACACCTTCATATCGCCAGTTACTGTAACAGCAACCTAGCAGGAAACTTGTTAGGTGATTTTGTGAAAGGCGACCCAAATAAACACTATTCAGATTCGCTTTCCGATGGCATTCGACTTCATCGATTTGTAGACAGCTATACAGACAGGCACGATGTTTCTCGCTCTGCTAAATCACTCTTTTCAAATCAAACGAAACGCTTTGCACCTATCGCACTCGATGTATTCTGGGATCACTGTTTAGCCAATCAGTGGGCCAATTTTTCTAAGCAATCACTAGAGCGTTTTTGTCTCGATAGCCATCAACAAATATTTGATCATCAAGAACCTCATTGGCCGGAAAGCTTTGTGGTCATTCATCAGAAAATGGCAGAACAACGCTGGTTGGAGAGTTACCAGGATATGGAGTCCATTGAAATGGTGTTACAGCGAATAGCGTTGAGAAGGCCAAAGCTTGGCATGCTAAAAGCGTGCTACGCTGATTTGGAAAACCATTATGATACGTTGCAGTGTCACTTTAATGAGCTTTATCCTATGGTTTTAAAAGAAGCGAGTGAGTTTAATACGCTTCAATTGAAGAAAAATCAAAAGGAAAGGTAAACAGCGTAATGCAGGTTTGCTACAATCCGCGCCTATTTAATCTTTGAGCATCTTACTATGTCTGAATCTACTAAATCTTTTAATCAATTAGGATTGTCTGATCATCTACTTGCTACGCTAGAAGAGCTGAACTTCACGGCTCCAACCAGTGTTCAAGGACAAGCGATTCCTTTGGTTTTAGAAGGCAAAGATGTACTGGCTGGTGCTCAAACGGGGACGGGTAAAACGGCGGCTTTTGGCTTGCCAATTATTCAAAGATTACTTGCCACTAAGGATAATGTAATTCCAAATCCTAAGCTGGTTCGCGCCTTGGTTTTAGTGCCAACCCGTGAGCTTGCGCAACAGGTGTTTGATAACGTATCCAGTTATGCAAAAGGTACCGATCTTAAAGTGGTCGTAGCCTACGGTGGTGTAAGTATGAAGGTTCAAACTGATAACCTTCGTCAAGGCGCTGACATTTTAGTCGCGACACCAGGTCGTTTGATTGACCATATGTTTACTAAAAACATCATGTTAAGCCAAACAGAAGTATTGGTACTTGATGAAGCTGACCGCATGCTAGATATGGGCTTCATGCCCGACATCAAACGTATTCTTTCGCGTATGAACGAGGTTCGTCAAACTCTGTTCTTCTCAGCAACGTTTGACAACAAGATTAAGGCGATTGCACATCGTATGATGCAATCACCGAGTGAAATCCAAGTCACACCTACGAACAGCACTGCTGAGACAGTTAAGCAGATGGTTTACCCAGTCGATAAAAAGCGCAAAAGCGAACTACTGGCGTACTTAATTGGCTCAAACAATTGGCAACAAGTATTGGTTTTCACCAAGACTAAGCAGGGCACTGATGCGTTGGTTAAAGAGCTTAAGCTAGACGGGATCAAAGCGGCGTCAATCAACGGTGATAAAAGCCAAGGTGCACGTCAAAAAGCTCTCGATGATTTTAAATCAGGTAAAGTTCGAGCACTGATCGCAACTGATGTTGCAGCTCGTGGTATTGATATTCAGCAGCTCGAGCAAGTGGTGAACTATGATATGCCTTACAAAGCTGAGGACTATGTTCACCGTATTGGTCGTACAGGCCGTGCTGGTAACAGTGGTTTAGCAATCTCTCTTATGAGCCATGACGAAGAGTACTTACTTGGCGCAATTGAACGCTTACTTGATACTCGTTTGCCGCAAGAGTGGCTAAAAGGTTTTGAACCTAGCTTAGAACAAGATGTTTCTCCTGACCGAGGTGGGCGTAGCAAGAGCCGCTCGTCAGAAAAGCGTAAGATGAAAGCAAAGCTTAAGATTCACCAAAACCGTGGTAAAGCCCGCCGATAAATATGAGTACGATCACTTCACTCTAATGAAAACGCGCCGTTACATAAACTATGTAACGGCGCGTTTTCAGTTTTAAGGTTAAGCACATCAAATCAGTAAAGTCTGGATCGCCTTCGAGTTAGTTACTCGTCAACCTTACATAAAGCATAACTATTTGTGGTCGTGGCTACATTTCCAAACACACGGCACATCATAAATGAGCTCTTCTAGAGTGCTAGGGTTTAGTACCCACTCATCATCAATGCCAAATTGGTTGATCATTTGTTTATTGAACATCTGCCAGTGCTTCATTAGCGCTTCTTCTGCCGTTGCTTCCATATCACCTTCGTTCCAAGTGCTCTCCATGAAGGGAGTAAGGCAGACTGCACCATTAGCAAACATGATCATTTGCCACTTAATTTCGAAGATATTAATAGTTCTGGCTGGGTTTTCTTTGTTGTACTGGTCAGCAAGCATGTTGATCTCGTATTCGAGGTCACCCACGTTGTCGATAAAATAATCGACCAAGTTGTCTTCTTGACGTACAGAATCTGACAGAAGTTGCATTGGCCTGCGTGAATGGATCATGTTGGTAAACAGACGCATAGAAAACAAATAGATAGCGATATTCGGTGCGACGTCTTTCGGTAGTTCTTGCATAATTTTACTGATGTAAGACTGGAAATATGCGTGCAAACAATCACTTATTGCATGCCATATCTTCTCTTTACTACCGAAATGGTGGCGAATAAGGCTATGAGACACACCCGCTTTCTCACTGATATTACGTAATGAAACGCGCTCGTAACCAGAGTCACAGAACATCTCTGCAGCCACAGTCATTATTTGAAATCGAGTTTCTTCCGCGTCTTTTGCGCTTCTTCTACCTTGTTTCTTTTCAGTCATCTTCAATTCACACATTTATCTGATTACCACATTCTACACTGTTTTTACTCAAATAAAAAATACTGCACAGGTGGAAAGTAAAGCTTGTGGATCTGAAATTTTTCAATATACTGCACACCTGTGTAATAAATCATAATAATTAAATGGAGACGCAAGATGCAATCCAAGGTGTCTATTCAAGCCAAAGCGAGTAAGCAGTTAGGAGCGGTGGCCGCTGCACTGTTACTCGCCGGTTCGCTGAGCGGATGTAACAAGGTTCAGTCAGAAGAAAATGTTCAAGTTGTAAAGCCGGTAAAGCTGTTTGAGATCCCTCAGCAAACCGATATCGAGCTTGATAGTTTTATTGCGAAAGTCGATGCCACTGACCGTGCGGCATTGTCGTTCCAAGTGGGGGGCGATATTGAAGTGTTCGACGTACGTATGGGAGAAGAAGTTAAAAAAGGCCAAGTTTTAGCTGTATTAGACGCAACGGATTACCGAATTGCAGTCGATGCAGCACAAGCTAAATTCGACTTAGCCAATAGCCAATACAAACAGGCGTCAGAGTTGTACTCGAAGAAACTTGTGAGTACCGATTACTACGACCAAGCCGTCAACACTTTTACTGCTGCTGAAGTTGAGTTGGACCAAGCGAAAACAAACCTTGGTTACACAACATTAGTTGCTCCTTTTGATGGCGTGGTGTCCATGGTGTTTGGTAAGCAATATCAGTTGATTGCGGAGAAACAACCTGTTCTCAATATTTTGAATAATGGCGAAATGGATGTGACGTTCTCTATTCCAGTTTCAAAACTTGAAGACCGCTCGATTCAAGATTTCGTCGGTTCAAATATGTGGGTAGTAATGGATAGCCACCGTGGTGTTCGCATTCCTACACGCTTTAAAGAAATTTCTACTCAACCAGACGAAGATACCAACAGTTATCAAGCGGTTGTATCTATCGAAAAACCTGACGGCATCAATCTACTGTCGGGTATGACAGCGCAAGTTGAAGTGCAGAAAAACAGATCAGAATCGGGCATTGGCATTGTTGATTCAGCTTGGTTAAGAAAAGACGCGGACCATGGTGAGTTATGGCGTTACAACCCAGATTCACAATTGATTTCTAAGGTACAAGTCACTCTGAATAAGCAAGGCAATGTGATTGATGGCCTAACGTCTGGTGAATTAATCGTTGAAGCGGGTGTTGACGTTTTATCTGAAGGACAACAAGTAAAAGCTTGGTTACGCGAGGGTGGTATTTAATGAACCTTTCTAAATTATCGGTAGTCGTTGCATCTGCATTGCTGCTTCAAGCTTGCAATAGTGAAATCGAACACCGTGAACAACCTTCGTTACTGGTTTCTACTTTTGAAGTTGGTGCGCCACTGACAGATCAATTCAGAAGTTTTAATGGTCAGGTAATGCCCGCAGAACTGACTCCATTGTCATTCAAGCTTGCAGGTGAGATTCAACAAGTGACAGTAGAAGCCGGTGACGTTGTAGAAAAAGGGCAGCTGCTCGCAACGTTGGACAATGCAACCTACATCCAGGAGCTGACAGACGCTAAATCACAGTTTGAACTTGCCAGTAAGCAACTTGCTCGCGGTAACGAAATGTTTAGCAGCGAGATGCTATCGCAATCTGAGCACGATCAGCTAACAGCTAACTACAAACTCGCTTCTGCGAACTTGGCATCGGCGGAGCGTAAACTCAGTTACACCAAGCTGCTTGCACCTTTTTCCGGTACTGTTTCTACCGTAGACAAACAACGTTTTGAAAACGCGACACCGGGTGAAACGTTATTAAGCTTGTACCAAAACGACAAAGTGTATGTACGTATACAGGTGTCGGATTCGATTTTAGCGTCTATTAGTCCTGACATGCGTTCGAATAGCTATCGTCCGAAGGCGACATTTGGTGGGCACACTGGGGAATACCCGCTGACGTATTTGGAACATACCAGTGAACTGCACCCACAATCTCGCACTTACGAGTTTTGGATGCAGATGCAACAGCCTGAAAGCGAAATTCTGCCAGGAACAAGCGCGACAGTTAATGTCGATATGGCCAAGGCTGGTCTTAGCGATGTACAAGGTTACCAATTGCCAATGACAACACTTGAAGCGGGCGCAGAAGCGAACCAGTTTTACGTTTGGAAAATGGAAGATGGCCAAGCATTCAAGAGTGAAGTCGAAGTCGACAAAATCAGCGGTCAAGGCGCACTTATTTCGCATGGCGTTGAACAAGGTGACGTACTCGTAAATTCGAATCTAAGAAAACTCCGTGACGGAATCCAATTGTCAGGAAAAGCAGAATGAACATCGCAGAATATTCAATAAAGAACAAAGTAATTAGCTGGCTGTTTCTAGTCATTTTGGCCATTGGCGGTGTCACGTCTTTTGGCAATCTATCCCGTTTAGAAGACCCAGCTTTTACGATCAAAGATGCAATGATTATTTCAACTTACCCTGGCGCTACGTCTATGGAAGTTGAAGAGGAGCTGACTTACCCGCTAGAAAAAGAGATAAGGCAGCTTCCGTACATCGACAAGATTACCTCGACATCATCGAACGGTATGTCCCAAATTATGGTTAGTATGAAGATGGACTATGGTCCAGACGAACTGCCTCAAATCTGGGATGAAATGCGCCGTAAGATCAACGATCTACAACCAACACTACCAAGTGGTGTAAATTCTGTTCAGATCATCGACGATTTTGGTGACGTGTTCGGTGTAATGATCATGTTGACAGGTGACGGTTATGACTACGTCGAACTAAAACAGTACGCCGATTATCTAACGCGTGAAATCGAATTGGTCGATGGCGTTGGTAAAGTAAGTATTGCGGGCGACCAACAAGAGCAACTGTTCGTTGAAATGTCATTAGAGCGTTTAGCCGCATTAAACCTTGATATGTCGACGGTTACGTCACTATTAGCACAGCAAAACAGTGTGGTTTCTGCTGGTGAGGTAATGCTCAATGGGCAGAGTCTAGCTATCAAGCCAAACGGTACATTGAGCACAGTTGAAGAATTGGAAAATCTGATTATTCACGGTCGTGACACGGGCAATCTGATTCGTTTAAAAGACGTTGCTGAAGTAACTCGTGGTATTCAAGAAAAGCCGGGGAATGTATTAACGTATAACGGTAAACCTGCAATCAACTTAGGTATTGCTTTCTCATCTGGCGTAAACGTGGTTGAGATTGGTAAAGCGTTGGACGCTGAACTTGAACGCTTAGAAAGCATAAAACCCGCAGGTGTAGAGCTGAACTATTTCTACAACCAAGCGCAAGAAGTCGATAAGTCAGTAGCGGATTTCTTGATTAGTCTGGTTGAAGCGGTTGCGATCGTAATCATCGTGCTGCTGTTTGCAATGGGTTTGCGTAGTGGTTTGATCATTGGTTTGGTTCTCCTGTTGACGGTATTTGGCACCTTCATCTTGATGGACTACAACAACGTAGAGCTACACCGTATTTCACTGGGTGCATTGATTATAGCACTCGGAATGCTAGTGGATAACGCAATTGTAGTGGTTGAAGGCATCTTGGTTGGCTTGAAAAAAGGCAAAACAAAGCTGCAAGCAGCAAAAGATATTGTAAAACAAACTCAATGGCCGCTGCTCGGCGCAACCATTATTGCTATCACAGCCTTTGCTCCAATCGGTTTGTCAAAAGACGCGACCGGCGAATTCATGGGCTCTCTATTCTGGGTACTGTGTTTCTCATTGTTCTTGAGCTGGGTTACTGCACTGACATTAACGCCGTTCCTTGCTGAAATGATGCTTAAAGAAGAGGATAAAGTCGACGAAAACGAAGACCCTTACAAAGGTATTCTGTTCGTAGTGTTCGGTGCTTCTCTTAAGTTTGCACTTCGTTTCCGATGGTTAACCGTTGTGAGCATGGTTGCGTTACTTGCCGCTTCGATCGTTGGGTTCGGTATGGTGAAGCAACAGTTCTTCCCGCCATCAAACACACCAATGTTCTACGTTGATATGTGGATGCCAGAAGGCACTGATGTTCGTGAGACCATCAAACAGACGGAAAAAGTAGAAAGTTACATTCGTAAGCAAGACAACGTTGAGTTCGTTACGACAACGGTTGGACAGGGTATGCAGCGTTTCGCTCTAACTTACCAACCAGAGAAAAGCTATGAAGCGTACGCTCAGTTACAAGTAAGAACGACTGACCGCGACACCATGTTTCAGACATTAGAGGCGTTAGACAAAGACCTAGCCAAGACATTTGAACAGCCAACATTCCAGTTCAAATTGATTGAGTTTGGCCCATCGCCAGCGTCAAAAATCGAGGCTCGTATTAGCGGTGCGGACCCACAAATACTTCGTAATATCGCAGTACAAGTGGAAGACATCTTGTTAGCCGACCCAGGCTCTCGAAATGTTCGTCACGATTGGCGTGAACGCACTAAAGAACTGGTACCGCTGTTCAACGAATCTAAGGCTCGTCGCCTAGGCATTTCAAAAACTGACTTGTCTGAGACGTTACAGATGGCGTTTGGTGGTTACAACATAGGTTTACTTCGCGATGGTACTCATATGTTACCTATTGTGGCGCGTTTACCAGAAGAAGAGCGTTTTGACTTCGAATCACTTAACAATGTGAAGATTTGGAGCCCATCGCTACAAACTTACATACCGGTTGAACAAGTGATTGATGGCGTAGAACTTCAATGGTCTGAACCTTTGATTCAAAGACGTGACAGAAAACGTACGCTGACGGTTCTTGCTGACCATGATGTGCTGGGTGATGAAACACCGGCAAGTTTGTTTGCCCGTGTGAAACCTAAGGTAGAAGCGTTAGATCTGCCTGAAGGCTACAGCATTAGTTGGGGTGGTGAATACGAAAGCTCTAAAGACGCACAAGAGTCTCTATTTGGTTCATTACCAATGGGTTACTTATTGATGTTTATCATCACGATGCTTCTGTTTAATTCGGTTCGTAAGCCTCTGGTGATTTGGTTTACGGTTCCACTATCTATCATTGGTGTTTCAATTGGTCTGTTGGGTACTAATATGCCATTTAGCTTCACGGCGTTCTTAGGTTTATTAAGCCTGAGCGGCATGATTCTTAAGAACGGTATCGTATTGCTTGACCAAATCAACAGTGAACTTGCGACAGGTAAAGATCCATATTTAGCGGTTGTTGATAGTGCGATTAGTCGCGTACGTCCGGTATCTATGGCTGCACTTACGACAATCTTGGGCATGATCCCCTTGGTATTCGATGCATTTTTTGGCTCGATGGCGATAACCATCATGGCAGGCTTAGGCTTTGCTACAGTACTAACACTAATAGTAGTACCGGTGATGTTTGCTATCCTATATAGAATCAAACCGTCCACTGCGGGTTATTAGGGATTGATATAAAAAAGATTCTTTTAAGCCAGCCCGGTCAATTTTGACTGGGCTTTTTTTGTGTCTAATTGAATTTAAAATGCTCAGGCGAGAGCAAACCGGAGCCAAAGTCGAGCATTAAGTGGTATTGGGGCTCAATCAGTATTGAGTAGAGTGAAAAAAGGAGGAGGGGAATTACATGGCAAGTTGTAAGTCGAGTTCAATCGATTGTGGCATCGCTAAGTGGTAGCCCTGGAACATATCAAATCCTAGTTCCTGCATACGTTCTAACTGCTGCTGAGTTTCAATTCCTTCAATCACCGTTTTAGCATTAATCGACTCAGCAAGAGAGATAGCAAGTTCCATATCGGATGTATCGCCGTCCTCAAACTTAAGCATGACGGAGCGGTCGACTTTAATGATGTGTGGAGCAATGTGTAAAACGCGGCTTTCTGTAGATGCTTGAGTGCCGAAGTCATCGACAGCGATTTGGAAGCCGTTGTCTGCAAGGGAGGTTGCTGCCAATTTGAGCTTTTCTTCACTATCGACGCTTAGTTCAACGAGTTCCATGACGATTTGGTCACAGGATAGGTTTAATTCGTGCAGTCTTTTAGCCAATAAGCTTTCGCTTACTTTTTCTGCGGCAAATAGTTCGCCTACATTTGGCAGAACATTCAAAAAGAGTTGAAGGTGACGGACAGTCGATTGAGCAAAGTTACGGATATGAATTGCGCGACTCAACCTTTCAACGTTTATTTTATCCGCATTAGAGGTTTCGTCTGAATGAAAGAAGTGGTCAGGGCGAACACTTTCGCCATTACTATTAGAGATTCGCACCAAAGCCTCTACACCTATCTGACACATAGAACGGTCAAATATAGGTTGATAGACGCTTCTTAGAGTGAGGTCTTTATATTTAGCAATAAACTGCATATCGGCATCTACTGATATACAGCTAATAAATTCACTTCTGTCTGATAAAATCATATTCGCTAGTAAGGGGGTAATTCATTGACGGACATAAAAGTCACGGCTGTCACAATATTGACAGGTGTAAGTAAATTGTCAATTAATAAAAACTTATTTGCCGGATCAATGTATAAATAAATATAATTAACGAAAAATCAGCATGATAATTGATATTAGTCATTAAAGTTACTTATCATTAACCGCAATTAATAGTTTTTATGAATTAATGAGCTGAGTAACATTGTCCATATCATGATGCACCAATTTAAGGCAATACGGGCTATACACAAGAGAAAAGTAGGGTTAAAGGACCAGATTATGGGTGAATGTCAAAGTTGTAAAATCGAACAGCTTTGATCTTTGCATAAAAATGATATCTACTTCTCAAAATACACTCAAAATACACTCAAAACACCAAGTTGTAATTATTTAACCTAAGTTAACTTTTGGATAAATAATGAACGCATGGAAAATAGATTTTTGTAAAATATTGGGATGAAGGTCTAGAATTTGTATTTTAAGTACAAAGAGAAAAGTTGACCGATATTTTTATTGCCACTGAAGTACCGCATAAAGCTGAAGGTACTTGCGGACTAATTGCTGATTACCTGAACGTTTTAAGGGATGGCCGAATTTTATAAAACAGGGGCTAATCCTAAAGTTATTGTTTAGGTCAGCAGCGAATTGAGCATCGCTCTCTCTAAGTGTAATACCTTGCTGGCTGTATTCGTTTATCTCATCAGGCAACTCGCCCATCCACCAGTGCAGTAACTCTCCACTATTCTTGCTGCGGCTAATCCAATGGTCAGAAACGATAATTAGAAGGTCATTGGGTTGAATTGCAAATCCATACTCCTGTTGCCAGTTATGAATATCTAACATCAATTTTTTACGACAGGTCTTTCCCGCGCTGACCATATGATGGCTTATCATCCAAACGGTCCCGATCTCAGAAGAGATTCGAAAGTGTCGTGGGTTATCTCCAGAAGAAAGCATCTCTAAAGGACTGATGTTACTTGCATGATTAAAGCTAACGAAGGTGTGCTCCATTCGGCGTGCAAATGCTTTGCCGATGTGATGCTCACTGATCCCTTGGTTGTGCACAGTAGGGTAATGGTGTTCACAAAGTTTTAGGCAATCGTCTTGAAACTGATTAACGCTTTTAATCACGAGATCTAATAACAATGAAGTCCCTTATACATAGTTACTATCTTATTGATGGGCAATAGTACGGTAATTGATGTGTCATTACCTATTAGCAAAGTCCGAGTTCTTGATCCCTATATCAAAATTAGCGTTTGCCGAGCGATTTTCTGGATAGCACTGGCACTTCGTAGGTCTGTATTCTAAATTATGAGGAATTCTAATCAGTTAGAAGGATTTGGTTAGTTAGCTAAGTAGCAGTGAGTTAACGTAAGCTTAGTCAGTTAATCAGAATTCTTCTACTTACATTTTATTTGGACACGTTAATGACCATTCAATTAGATTCGAAACAGAAGTCAGAACTTACCCATACACTTCAGAAGTACCTTCAGGATGAACTTGATGTGGAACTTGGTCAGTTTGACACTGAATTCTTGGTTGACTTCATCAGTAAAAAGTTTGGTGCGGTTTACTACAACAAGGGGATAGAAGACGCACAAAAGGTCATGGAACGAAAGATGATGGATATCTCAGATGAGCTTTATGAGATTGAACAAATCGTTGAAATCTAACGTTGTGTCCAAACTTGTTCAAAAATTTTGAATAACTCGTTTAATTTGAAATGATGTTACCAATGTAAAGCTTGGTAAATACTATGTTACAGAAACTTAGTGTAGGGTACGCTTTGAAAACTACACGACTCGTTAACTTTCGGAATAGATGTATGGAAAACAACGTTAGAAATTACAACCCTTTAGCAAGAGCGATGCATTGGATTTCAGCGCTAACAATTTTTGGTTTATTTGGCGTTGGCCTGTGGATGGTTGACCTTTCATATTACAGCGAGTGGTACAAAACAGCACCGGACTACCACCGTTCGGTAGGCATTCTTTTGGCTGTTGTTACTGTGGTTCGCTTGGTTTGGAAGTTAGTTACCGCGTCACCGAAAGTGGAAGGTAAAGCTTATGAAGTTGTAGCTGCGAAAATTGCTCATGGCTTTATGTACCTTAACTTAGTGGTTTTATTTATTTCTGGTTATTTGATTTCTACATCAGATGGCCGTGGGATAGATGTTTTCAATTGGTTCACCGTGCCTAGTATGGGCGAACTATTTGCAAACCAATCTGATCTTGCAGGAACGGTTCACTACTATGCTGCCTGGGTACTGATCATTATGGCATCAGTGCACGCCTTAGCGGCGATAAAACACCACGTTATCGACAAAGACGATACGCTACGAAAAATGATAGGAGCTTCAAAATGAAAAAGTCAATTATCGCTACAGGATTAGCATTCGCTATGGCAATGCCTTTCGCTGCTAACGCTGCTGATTACGTGATTGATACAAAAGGTGCACACGCATCAGTTAACTTTAAAGTTAGCCACCTAGGTTACAGCTTTATCCAAGGTCGTTTTAACACATTCTCTGGTGATTTCTCGTATGACGCAAACAACGTTGAAGCATCAAAAGTAAACGTTGTTGTTGATACAACGAGTCTAGACTCTAACCATGCTGAGCGTGATAAACACATTCGTAGCTCTGATTTCATTGACGCTGGTAAGTTCTCAGACGCTACATTCAACAGTACGAAAGTTGTTGATAAAGGCGACGGCAAACTTGAAGTTATGGGTGATCTTAAACTTCACGGTGTAACTAAGCCAATCGTTATCGAAGCTGAATTCATCGGTGCTGGTCAAGACCCATGGGGTGGTGAGCGTGCTGGTTTCGTTGGTACAACTCGTCTAGAACTTGCTGACTTCAACATTCCAGTAATGGGTGCTTCAAGCTATGTAGATATGGATTTACACGTTGAAGGTATCAAGAAATAATCTCGCGATTAGTGGGCGTTTATAGGTATCAATCTTTTAGCTAATTTCAAAGTTCACTAGATACCTAAACACGACAATTAGAAATAACGAAAGGCGCAAAGTATTCACTTTGCGCCTTTTTATTAACGTAAATGGCAACGCGTTTTGATCTGTTTTGTGTCAAATCTTTAGTAGCGTCTTAAGCCACCATTTACTTTAGCCAGTCAACGTTGCTATGACTGATTCATTTACGTAACCGACTAATCCCTATTCGATTACCTTTACCTTCGCATATCGCATCGCCAGCTAAATTCTTCCTAGCTAAACCGTTGTCAGTTTGACGATTAACTAGTTATGCTGTTTCTAATTCAGCTTCAGCAACCACGTTTAGACGGTCACCGTAAATAGGGCGAAGTGCTTGCATCACCTCAGTTCGAGTGAGAACACCCACCATTACACCGTTTTCTAATACTGGAAGCATGTGTGGTTGGCTTACTTTCATCGCTTTAGCTCGTTCCTCTAGAGAAAGAGAAGTCAGTCGAGTCGCGAAGCCCATGCTAGTAGTAGGGTACAGTTGCTCTTTGTCGATACATAGGAACTCAGCCACATCAACTAGCTTGTCGTTTGCATCGATTGCCACAACGTCACGGCTCATTAGGTCTACGACTTTCTGACCTTTAGTTGGGATGTAATCTTGGCACCAAAGATCAACCATTACGTCATGAACAGAGAAAATACCAACAAGACGACCTTCAACATCGCAAACAGGAGCGCTAACAATTTGAGCGTCTAAAAGTGAATCAATTGCCACTGATGTAGGCATCTCTACGCTTAGTGTAATTGGTTGAGTGTTCATGATTTGCTTGATAGTTGTTGCTGTGTTCATAGTGATTTCCTTAACTGACGTGATTTCTGTTGTTTGTGTAATAGCGGTAATTTTTGCTGCTTTTAGTTGTGGACGACGGTAAATGCTCCAGTTGGCTAAGCCGACCAACACTGAGCCACCCACGATGTTGCCGATTGTCACGGGTATTAAGTTTGCAGTGACAAATTGCATGATGTTTAAGTCTGCGTATTGGGCTGGCGTTGCACCGATTTGTAACCAAAAGCTTTCTGGTGCGAATGCTTGAATCGAGATGCCTAGAGGCACCATGAACATATTCGCCACACAGTGTTCAAAGCCTGAACTAACAAACATTGCTACGGGTAGCACGGTCATCATGGCTTTGGTCATTGCGTTTGCCGAGCTGAACGTTAACCAAATAGCTAAACACACCAATAAGTTACAAAGCACACCCAAAGCGAAAGCTTGAACAGGGCTGTGGTGTAGTTTGTGTTGAGCAATATTTAGAGCGTTTAAACCCCATTGCCCGCCATCCAACTGATAAAGACCTGCCGCGCTTACTAAGGCCAGAAGGAACATGGCACCGATAAAGTTGCCAACATACACCTTGCCCCAGATAGACAGCATTTTAGTGAAGGTAATTTGCTTGTTAGCCCATGAGATGCTTGATAACACTGAGCTGGTAAATAGCTCACCGCCACAAATCACAATCAAGATTAAACCCATACTGAATGCGAGCCCGCCAGCTAAGCGACTTAAACCCCATCCAGCGTCTGCGCTGCCTGTGGTCACAGTGATGTAGAATAAAAAAGCAAGCCCGATGAATGCACCAGCCATGATCGCTAAACTTAAAGTCATGCTGCTGGTTTTATTCGCTTTGCTTAATGCAAACTTTTCTGCTTCCGCCATCATTTCTGTTGGTGAGAACAGTTGATGATTTTCAGAAGTGCTGGTTGCCATATCCCCCCCTTGAACAATCCGTCATATGTAATTCCTAGTGTTAATGACTTGCTTAATCCGTAATGGTTAAGCAGTGATGCTTTGCAGGTCTCGTTGTGTCCTGCCATTCCAGATTAGGGGGTTGGTCGATAGAGGTAAAATTGATAATTTTTAAAAACCACATCAAATTTATTGATATAGCTCGGGTTACGAGTAGAATGAAATTGATTGCTCATCGGCTTAACAAAAACAGAGCAATAGGACACTGATAATTAAAAGAATTAAGGATGAAATTTGCGTTATTCATTAAAGCAGCTCGCGGTATTTGATGCAGTAGCCGATTCCGGGAGTGTAAGTATTGCGGCAGACAAGTTGGCGTTGACTCAATCTGCGACAAGTATGTCTCTTGCACAGTTGGAAAAAATGCTTGGTAGGCCTTTGTTTGAAAGGCAGGGCAAGCAAATGGCGCTTACTCACTGGGGTATGTGGCTGAGACCAAAAGCGAAGCGTTTACTGCAAGATGCTCAGCAAATTGAAATGGGGTTTTACGAACAGCACTTATTGAGTGGAGAGCTCAAATTAGGTGCGAGTCAAACGCCCGCAGAACACCTCGTTCCAGACCTCATCAGTATTATTGATAATGACTTTCCAGAGATGCGAATATCGCTCGGCGTACAAAGTACCGACGCAGTTATCGATGGGGTGTTAGATTACAAATATGACCTCGGCGTTATCGAAGGTCGCTGCGATGACAGTCGAGTTCATCAAGAAGTTTGGTGTACCGACCATTTAACGGTTGTGGCTGCGGCTCACCATCCATTTGCGAAGCGTGAACGTGTCAGCTTGGCCCAGTTAGAACAAGCAAAGTGGGTGTTGCGTGAACACGGCTCTGGTACTCGCAAAGTTTTTGATAGCTCTATTCATCATTTAATTGGTGATCTCGATGTTTGGCGAGAGTATGAACACGTTCCCGTTTTAAGAAGTCTGGTAGCAAACGGTCCATATTTAACGTGCTTACCTTATCTCGATGTCGAGCAGTTTGTTGAATCTGGTCAATTGGTTACTTTAAATGTGCCCGAGCTCGAAATGGAACGTACGCTTTCATTCATTTGGCGTGCAGACATGGCAGAAAACCCGCTTGCTGAATGTATTAAGCGCGAAGGCAAGCGCATGATGAAAGGCAAACCGTCAGTTCTGTAGCGGCAATTTGATAAAAGGCTAGGGGCTGTTGACCTTTCGTGGTTAAGTTTTGTTCGAGGTTAAATCGTTTTATACGCGGCGAAGAGTATGTAGCCTAGTCATTCTAAGCAAATATTCTTCAACAAAGTATAAAGCGATTTAAACCGAACCCTTCGGGCAGCCCTTGTGGTTCATTTATACTGCGTTATCGGCTTTTCATGTAGGCTAGCTACACGTCAAAGCCTCTGTCTTGTATAAATTTTCCACAAAGGCTGCAAAATCAAGCTCGAAAGGTTAACAGACCCTTATAACCAAATGTGTTGAATAAGCGATTCCGGTCTCTATCTAGTGATAAATGCACATTCGCGTACATAATTAATGTGATCACGATCGTCCAAAAGAAGGCGTTCTTACCATAGTATGCTTACTTGATTTTAAGTGAGGCTAAAACCGGTTGCGTTCAATAACGTAATTAGGCTTTAGAAATAGTATGAGTACATTAGTCGCGATTTCATTAACAACAGGTATTTTGTCAGGTCTTTGGGGATGGATAGCTATCTCTTTTGGCTTATTGTCATGGGCGGGTTTCTTAGGTTGCACCAGTTACTTTGCTTCGCCAACCGGTGGTGTTAAAGGGTTGGCGGGTAGCTTATTAACCAACATGACAGGCGTATTCTGGGCAATGGTAATCATCGAAAGCTCAACCTTCGCTGGGTTAGAGATTCTTGGCTATGTAATTACTGCTATTGTCGCTTTCTTTATGTGTATTCAAGCAAAACAAGCGTGGTTAGGATATATCCCAGGAACCTTCATTGGTTGTTGCGCGACGTTTGCTGCAGGTGGTGATTGGCAACTGGTTGTGCCTTCTTTGTTGCTTGGTGGCGTGTTTGGATACTTAATGAAAGCAACGGGCTTGTGGCTTCACGCAAAATCAACTCAATCTTCGGAAGTGGTTGAACAACACGCTAAGCAAGCAAAAGCCTAACGAATAGGTTAAGCAATGATGCTCTAGTTACTGTGAACTCTTGCAAGATAACCCCCAATTAGTTTGTATATCAATTTATACAGGCACACCATTTGGTGTGCCTTTTTTGATCTTGGGGAGTGTAATAATTCACCAAGCTTTTTCACAGAAGGACTTATACCATCTATCAGTAAACCTAAAGGCCTAGGTATTCCCGTTTGCCATGGTGATCACTCGTTTTAACGTCCACCTCAACAGCAGTGGGATACATTCTTGACCGCGATCTTCACAATGAGAAACAATCGCCAAAGCGAGATCAGGTTTTGCATGTTTCTTCAATACTTTAGCCACCACTTTTTTCGGTGGAATAGGGTGGTCATAGGGGATCTTAACCATGTCCCTGAAGAAGCTCTCAAACCCATTCATATACAAGTAATGTTCGATATCTTTATCAGGTAGCTCGGTTAAGCGATGACGCTCTTGGTCGTTACCGAGTTTAGAGTGAACAGTTGCGGCGTACTTTTTACCTGCCGCATCACCATCAGTAACCACATGCCAATCAATACCAAACTCTTGTGCGACTTTAATTAGCGCTTTTAGTCCAGACTGAGCAAACTCAATGATCTGTACACCTTCGGCTGCAAGGTTATATCCGCATTGGTTGGCTAATTCGTTAAACAGCCAAACCTCTGTTTCACCTTCTACTAACAACCAACATCGAGCGAACAGTGCACCAGAGCGGTGGAATCGAATATGAAAACCAATTCTCCTTAGTTCATCTTTACTAAAGTGATTCATGTTCAATTGATTAGCGATGGTTTTGTCTGATTGACGAACCAAACGGCGAATTGATTGCAATGGAACTGCGGCAAGTAACTCACCACTGTTGGTCGTGAGGATTTTCTGCATCGGCAGCTTTTGCATCAGGCTCCAAGCTCTTGCCAAGTGAGTAGGGTGCAATCGACCTTCGGGATCTTCTAAGATCAAAAGTGGACGTGCACAACGCCTCAATTCGTTTGGCCCTTTGGCTTGAAGATAAGCGTTTAATAAACCCATGAACAACAGGCGTGTTTGTTTATTATTAGTTTCTTCTACGAGTTGATGGATACTCTGGTCGTTAGCACCAGCAGAATAGAGCAATCCATCCCTCTGTTTTCTTGGGTTATGGCGAGAATTACTTTTGAAAGAAAAATAGTGTTCAACCAAGCTTTGCATAGACTGTAAGCTACTGCGCATTTCACCTTTGTTTACATGACCAGGGATCGCCATTAAACGACGGCAGGTGTTATCGATTCGTTTTTCGATTCTGGCTTGGCGCGCGTTACCATTATTGCCATTGCCGTTGTTTGAATTTCCGTTCCCATTTGGAGTGACTGACTTAGCGTTGAAAGGGCGATCAAAATGCCTTGCATCGCGTAAGCGAATGACCGGATGCAAGGTCATCAATTCTTGTGCGAGCTTTTCTGAATGGTGCAGTTTGAGAGGATTACCATCTAACCCTAAGAATGCATAGTGGGTTGTGGTTTCGTATTGCTCCAACGTCGCGCTGATTCGGTAATAAATGCGATAAACACCAAATTCGTCTTGGACCCAGATGGGCTTGAGCTTGCGGTAACGGCCTGCATTCAATTCGCTCTTGTCGTTGGCTTTGAGCGACAGGACTATTTGGAGGTGTTGAGACTGCGGGTGTGAAACTGAGTAATCGACATGAAAATCGGTCATTTCAAAGTGGTATGGCACACCGTCTGAAGGAAGAACGACGGAAAGGGCATCAAGTAATGAAGACTTACCCCAAGTATTTTCACCGATAAGCGTGGTTAGCTCGTCAAACGCCAATGACATGCGCTTGATACCTCGAAAGCCAGAAATCTCGATTCTTTCTAGTTGCATAGGCTTACTCCTAACGGAAGGCTCTGCTAATTGTTTGAAAGCTAACAGATATCTTTAATCATAATCGAAAAACAGATAATCGGTATGCTCATCTGTCACAAAACCCACTCTTTGTTTATACGCCGAAAAATGAGGTTTTTGATCTATATCGAGTATTTTTTTGCAGTGCAGTTTCATAAAATTCACGATTCTGTCATGATTCCCGACCTAGTATGAAGGGACAAAGAGAGAAGAAAATATGACTAAAAAGAATAAGCCGACAAAGATTGTGTTGGCACACATCAACGACACCCACTCATACTTTGAACCAACGTCATTACAGCTATCACTTAAAATGAACAACCACATCATTGAACCTTATGTCAGTGCCGGTGGTTTCGCTCGAATTGCAACACGCTTTAAACAGATTCAACAAGACGCTCAGCGGCAAAAGGTTGGAACCCTTTTTCTTCATGCTGGGGACTGCTTTCAAGGCACTTTGTACTTCTCACTCTTCAAAGGTAAAGCCAACGCCGATCTACTCAATGCGCTGAATATAGACGCAATGACCCTTGGCAATCACGAGTTGGACATGGGTAATGAACCTGTGGCTATGTTCGCAAAGAAGATCCAATTTCCACTCCTAGCTGGTAACTGGAATTTGTCGAATGAGAATATCAATAAAACTCATACGTTAGCGGACAACGAAATTGTTAAGCCTTACTTAACTGAAACACGAAGTGCTTCTTTTATAACTAAGGAGTTCGATGGCGAAAAAGTCGCTATTTTCGGCTTGAGCATCGATAAGATGGCAAGCATTGCAAACCCTGATATCGATACACCATTTGAAAATGCCCTAGAAACAGCGAAAGCGACCATAGAACAGATTCATAAAGCCGGTATCAATAAAATTGTGTTACTAAGCCACCTCGGTTACGAAGCCGATTTAGAGCTTGCAGCTAATGTATCTGGTATTGGCGTGATTGTTGGCGGGCACAGCCACCGATTACAAGGGGACTTCTCAGATATCGGCCTGGTTAAGGACGATGACTACGGCGTTAAAGTGGACGACACCTACGTCGTGCAAGCAGGCTTCCACGCGATGAGCCTCGGCCATTGCGAAATAGAGTTTGACTCACAAGGTAAAGTGATTCAGTTCAAAGGTAAAAATGAATTACTGTTAGGGCGTCGACTGTTTATAGATGCTAAGTTGAGTGAGGTTGGGCAGGACGATGCTCATGATATGGCCTGTGAGTATCTTAATAATCACCCGAACATCTCGGTGTGTAAGAAAGATCCTGAGCTGCAAAGCATCCTTACGGACAAGTATCAGCCTAGGGTCCGTAAACTGCAGCAACAAGTAATTGCTCATGCAGACACCAAACTTCGCCATGTTCGAATCCCTGACGAAAACGGTCCAAGCCAACTTGCACCGCTCGTCGCACAATCATTCCACTATTTAATGAACAAAAAAGGTCATCAGGTAGACTTCGCCATCCATAACTCTGGTGGGGTAAGAAACTCACTTAATAGTGGTGATGTGTCCGTTGCCGATATTGCCGGAAAGCTACTACCGTTTGCCGTACCTATTGGAATGTATGAGATAAGAGGCGAGACCATTGCCGCTATGCTAGAAGGTGCCATTAATAATGCGTTGGATAACGGCGTAGTGGGGACAGGATCGGGCAGCTTTCCTTATACCCATAACTTAAGGTTTTGTTACCACAAAGAAGCGCCAATCGGGCATCGTATCCATCACTTGGAAATTCATTCAGAAGAGTCAGGTTGGCAGCCAGTTTCCCGTGAACGTATTTACCGAGGTGCATCTTCGGCTTACACAATGAAAGGAAAAGAGGGTTACAACGCTGTACTGGATATGATTGGTGACGGTATCGTAACGACTTACTCGATGGCCGACTGTTTTATTGCGTTCTTACAAGACAATCCAGAGTCACTAAAATATAAAGAGCCACTAAATTGCATGGAGTGTTTTAGGTAAACATTCGCAAAATGAACCATTTATAAAATTGGCACTGTTTATGCTTAGTTTCTAGGGCAAGTTCCTGTGGAGGCAAAGCATGAATAGGAAAGATTGGTTGGATGCAGCCGCTGTTGTTGGCTGGGTTTCTGTTTGGTCTGCATTGGTATATCTCGTTCCAATGGCGGGCATATAGCATACCTAGGCTCAGCATCTTAACGAGACTCAATAACTGAACGAATGGTATTTAACGTGTTGTTAGCAAGCTTCAGAGCGAGCTATCACCATGGTTGTATTGTCGGAATCAATACGAGTCTCTTATTGACAGACGGGCACAAATAAAAAAGGAGCGCTTTGCTCCTTTTTTATTAATTTCTGAAAATTTATCTAGACGAAACAAAGTTTGCGGAATATTATCCACGCGTTTGGGGAGTAGTTAGCGCAAGTTTACGTATCGTCATCTCGTTAGGCCAAGTGTCTATCCGGTGCGTAAAGGTGAAATCCCATATTTCACTTCAACGAGACCAACGCAATCACAATCAAGATCCGTCGTGGAGCTTGATATGTTTTGTTTGCGGAAGGTCTTTGAACAGTTCTTCCGCCCGGAGGAATAATGAACTCAACTCAATCTCTATTATCTACCAATAGTGAATCCTTTTTTTCATCGCCAATCATGACGACGTATGTGGGCTTTTTCCTGCTGACGGTCATTCTCGTTTCTATTGATATTTATCAGACTCGTGGTGGCAACGTCACAATCAGAAAAGCGGCAATCTGGAGTGTTTTCTGGTTCTTGCTAGCATTCTTGTTTGCAGGCTCTATCTACCTGTTTTGGGATATTTACGCGCCAAACAGTGATTACACAGCGCAGAAAGCGACCGTGTCATTTATCACTGGTTACTTGTTGGAAAAATCACTTAGTGTCGATAACTTATTCGTGTTTGCGATGATCTTCGCGCAATACCAAGTTCCTGAACACCTAAGACCTCGTGCGCTTCTTTGGGGTGTTATTGGTGCGTTGGTGTTACGTGCAATCATGATCGCGTTAGGCGCGCAATTACTCGCTGAATACCACTGGGTGCTTTATGTGTTTGCTGCGTTCCTAATTGGTACAGGAATCAAACTAGCATTAGACAAGGGCGAAGAGGAGAGTGTGAATACACTACCTGAAAAGCTACTTCGAAAAATTATGCCGGTGACAGAAGATTTCCATGGCCCGGCATTGATGATCAAACAAGGTGCAAAATGGGTGCTTACACCAATGATGTTGGTGATAGGTGCGATAGCGGTTATGGACGTAATGTTTGCTTTGGACTCTATCCCTGCAATTTTCGCGGTAACGCAAGAACCATTCCTGGTACTTGCAGCTAACGTGTTTGCATTGCTTGGCTTACGTTCTTTGTACTTTGTACTGCAAGGTATGATGGACAAGTTCATCTACTTGAAGCCTGCACTTTCATTCATCATGGTGTTCATTGGTGTGAAAATGCTATTGGTTGATAGCGAGTGGGCTATCCCGACATACTGGTCTTTAGCGGTATTGGTTTCTACCATGACGATTGCGGTTATAGCGTCGATTTATGCAAAGAAGCCAGCTATTGAACAAGTAAATTAAAACAAATATAACTTATCGAAAACTCGATAACTAACACGTGGTCAATGAAGCAAGAAATTTATTTATGTAAATTTTATGTGACATTGGCCACTTTTGTTTGTGGTCTTTTTAGACTAAATGCATGATTTAAGCATTATAATGAATTATTAGTCAGCTTTGATGAATAGGTATTTTGGGGTCTTGTTAATGGTTTGTTTTATTAGAAAAACTAATCTCAAAATCTAAATTTAGTCATTTTTTAACCTGCAAAAGATCACTTATTATTCTTGTCATCAGAACGAAACATACAAACAAATTTATAGAGAGGCAATCATGGCTCAAGCAGTACAAATGAATACTATCGCTGTTCCTAACTCTATGGATAAGAAGACCTACTCGGTTAACTTCAAAGGATTGATTGCACACATTTTTGATATTCTTTTCGTAGACAACTCTCCACGTAGTTACTACGCAAGCGACCTATCTGGTCACATGCAGCGCGATATCGGTATTAACCGTTAATCTAAGCGTAAACGCATAGAATAAAAGAAATAAAGAATTTAAAAACGCCAGCTCCTCAAGCTGGCGTTTTTGTATCTAAATAACTTGGTTTCTGAAAGAAAGAGTTATGTGCCGCGGTCTTTAGATAAGTAGCTTCTATAAGGATCACGGTATGTCACACGCCAAATACAACTCACGATTGATTAAACTCTGCTTATTTGCCTTACCGATCGGCTTTTACTCTACAGTGTCGGCAGCGCAAACTTGGAGCCACGAAGGGCAACCAGCACAGGTTATTGAACTGTTCACGTCAGAAGGTTGTTCTAGTTGTCCTCCCGCAGATGCGTATCTAAGTACATTTGAAGACGACCCAGCACTTTGGACACAAGTTATTCCTCTTGCGTATCACGTCGACTATTGGGATTACTTAGGGTGGGGAGATAAATTCGCGAGTAAGGCCTTTAGTCAGAAACAACGACTATACAAAGCATACGGGGTAACAAGCGGGGTCTATACGCCGGGTTTTGTTGTTGACGGTAAGGAGTGGCGTGGCTACTTCAACTGGCTCGACCGTACATTGCCTTCACTCCCACAACAAAATAATCCCAAGCTGACGGTAAATCATACAGGCGAGACCTTCAGCGTGAGTTACGAAGGTAAAGGTGACTATGCGGCTCATATCGCTCTATTGGCGATGAATGAAGTCACGAGTGTTAAAGCTGGTGAAAACAGAGGTAAGAAGTTAGAGCACGATTTCGTCGTAGTTTACGATGGTTACCAGCGTGGTGAATCGAAATGGCAATTCAATGTGGATTTCACGCCGTTAGTCGCCAAACCCGATGCCATTGCAGTGTGGCTAACAAAGCCCAACTCGTATGCACCTGAACAAACGGTAGCAGGGTGGTTAAACTAGGTCTGCGCAAAGCAAATCTACGGCAAACAACCTATGGCGACGATAAAGCTGGTCGCGCTGTCGTTCTTCATAGAGTGTGAATTGGTTAAATTTGCTGTAACTGGTGAGAAAGAGGCGATTTAGTTACGTAATAGTGCTGAAGTACGTTAATATAGCGCGCTATTATTTTAGCTTTGAGTTCCTGCAATTAATGACTAACACCACGACACCAACCAACTTCTCTGATCTTGGCTTAATTTCTCCACTGATGGCTCGCCTTACAGAGCTTGAATATCAACAGCCAACAGCTATCCAAGCGCAAGTTATTCCTAGTGTGTTAGCAGGACGCGATTTGATTGCAGGCGCGAATACTGGCTCTGGTAAAACCGCTGCATTTGCACTTCCACTTTTACAACAGATCCACGAAGGCGCACCTTTAGACCGTCGTTCGGGCAAAGGTAACTTCGTTTCTGGTCTTATCTTAGTTCCTACTCGTGAACTGGCGAAGCAAGTTGCTGACAGCGTTAAGTCTTACGCTGTTCACTTTAACGGCGCGATTAAGACCGTTTGTGTATTTGGTGGTGTGTCTGTGAACACGCAGATGCAAGCGTTACGCGGTGGTACGGATATCTTAGTGGCGACGCCAGGCCGTCTGCTTGACCTAATCTCAAGCAACGCAATCAAGCTTGATAAAGTCAAAACATTAGTGCTTGATGAAGCCGACCGTATGTTAAGCCTTGGCTTTACAGAAGAACTAGGCGCTATCTTGAAGCTATTGCCAAACAAGAAGCAAACTCTGTTGTTCTCAGCAACCTTCCCGGAGCAAGTTCAAGCTCTAACTGAAGAGCTACTTAATGACCCTCTAGAGGTTCAACTGCAAAGCGCGAACGCAAGTACATTGGTTCAGCGTGTATTCGAAGTAGAAAAAGGTCGTAAAACCGCTCTATTAGCGCATTTAATTAAACAACACGAATGGCGCCAAGCTCTGATCTTCGTGAATGCAAAGAACAGCTGTGAACACCTAGCAGACAAGCTTTATAAGCGCGGTATTATTGCAGAAGTCTTCCACGGCGATAAAGGACAGGGTTCTCGTACTCGTATCCTAGAAGATTTCAAATCTGGCGAGATCGACGTTTTGATCGCGACAGACATCGCAGCACGTGGTCTGGATATCGAAAAACTTCCAGTTGTTATCAACTTTGATTTACCGCGTAGCCCATCAGATTACATGCACCGTATTGGCCGAAGTGGTCGTGCCGGTGAGGTTGGCTTAGCGCTATCTCTGATCGATCACGAAGACTACCATCATTTCAAAATCATCGAGAAGAAGAACAAGATTCGTCTTGAGCGTGAGCAAATCGAAGGCTTTGAAGTCGATGCAGAAGCGGTAGCTGAACTGATTGCAGCGCTTAAACCTGTTGCGCCGCCTGCTGGCACAGGCAAGAAGAAAAAGAAGAAGAAAGCGGCACAAAACCAAGATGTGTGGCTGAAAAACAACTAAATTGAAAACATTTTGATAGTAGATACAAAAAAGGCGCTCAATCGAGCGCCTTTTATTTTTCTATCAGACTTAATGCGAGATTACTTCTTACGACAGAACTCAGCGATTACGTACATTGATTGACCACCGTTAGTTTTACCAGAAACAAGCTTAGGGTCGTCACCAACGCTGATACCGCGGATTACCGTACCTTGCTTAATTACTTGGTTAGTACCTTTAACTGGAAGATCTTTGATTACTGTTACGTCGTCACCTTTTTTTAGTTCAACGCCGTTGCAATCAAGAGGCTTGTCATCAGCAGACATGCCAATTTGTGCCCATACTGATGTTTCTTCTTCCATGTACATCATATCTAGCGCGTCTTGAGCCCAGCTCTCTGAGTTAAGACGAGTTAGTTGTCGCCATGCTGTTACTTGAACAGGGGCTTCTTGGCTCCACATGCTGTCAGTTAGGCAGCGCCAGTGGTTAATATCTTTAGGCTCGTCAATCTCACCAAGACATTTGTCACATACCATGATGCCGTGATCCACTGTTACGTGGCTGTGTGGCGGTACTGCGTATGCAGTAAGAGAAGAATCAGAACCACATAGTTCACATTTAGATTGGCAGCGTTCTAGCATAGTAGCTTCAGAAGACATAATGGACTCACATTTATTAGGTATTAATTTACGGGGCTATTATCCACTTTATTTACAATAAAGAAAGAGGTCGTACGGTATTCTGTCTTGATTAATTTTAGCTGAGATCAACCATTTGTGTTTTAAAGTTTTATGCAAACGGTTAACTAGGCTTAGGTAAAAATTGCGGATACAAAAATGCCAGCGGTTAGGCTGGCATTTGGTTTCAGTGAAGGAGAGTTATTGTTCCAATACCGCTCCATTAACTGAGCCTGCTGATAAAACATTGTCTACCAAGAAATCTGTAGCTTGTGTCTGCATGCTAATGTGATGGTTTAAATCTAGTGGCATAGGCGTAGTGTCATCTTGAGGAGCGACAAATGTACTGTGCGATGCCACATCACTAAACTTAACAAAGTCTTTAGTGCCGTTTGGGGTTGTGCTATTTCCATCTACTACTTCTAAGCTAAGTTTTGTAGCAAGTGGTGTAGTACCAGCGAACGGTGCATCCACAACAGTATTTGGCACAGTTTGATCGTCTTGTACTTGTCCCATATAAATAGGCATCTGAGTTGAAGCTGCTAGCAAGTAATCAGCATTAGTAAACGGGTCTACAGTATCTAACACGGTTTGTGCCGCATAAGCGAACTGTTGGAATGCTGCGGTCATTGTTGCTTTTTGTGCCGCAGTTGCATTACTTTCAAACGTGTTATAACAAACTTGATCTGTTAAACCCGTACAGTTAGCACTAGCGAAACTTGCGTATTCAGTAGAAGCGCCTAGTGCTACGTTATGCTTAACTTGCGGGCCAAAGAACGGTGAACCCAATAAAAGGTTAGATATTTGTCCACCAGAGTTTTCAATAGCTGCAGCACTGAAGCTATATAAAGCATCTGCAGTCGGGCTACTCAACGTACGGTTAGATGATGCAACTGCAGTTGTTCCGACAATACCACCCAATGAATGACCTAAGAATTTAACCTGTGAGCCACCAAATGCTTTCAAAGGTGAACTAGCAAGTAAACCAGCCTGCAAAGAAGCAGTTAAAGAAGCTCTTAAGCCCATTACGTCGAGTGCACTTTGACGAACGTTGTCGCGAGCTACCGGAAGGTTAGCAAGATTCAAGTAAGCCAACACATCTGCGTTTGCTGAACGGGTATCATCTAGACTGCGCGTACCATGTATTGGTAAGTCAATTGCGATAACAGCAACGCCAGCTCTCGCTAAGTTGTAAGCGAACGCATACGCATTTTCTTTAGCAGAGGTTATACCGTGTTGGTAAATAACCACATCAGTAGGATCTGCACCATTAGGTGTAAACAACAAAAACTCTACAGACTCTAATGATTTTACCTGAGGAACTGGAGAGTATTTCGTAATAACTCTTTCGCTATCAAGTGGTGAACCATCTGCTAAAGTCAGGTTTAGGCCAACCAGTTTAAGCTGTTCTGTTTGGTCAGTCGCTAATACACTAGTATCGATACCTGCAGCAACTAATTGAGCAGCCATATTAGCTTGCTCGTTAGCATCGCTTAAAGCATTTGATACTTTAGCCAAGCTAGGCATACCTGATTCGAATGGCTGAGAATTCCATTCGCTAGTACTGGTTTCTAGATAGTAAGGTAACTGAACAAAACCCTGAGTCACATCAACGTTGTCAGTACCACCGTATAGTCCGTTAATCGCCCCCTTTAGAGTGGCGATAGTTGTCGCGTCGCCGCCTGCAACATATTTATCAAAGTCTGTATCGTTTGCTAATGCTGTAGTGAAGAGTTCTGTAGAACCGAATTGCATTGTGTAAGCTGCCGTAAGATCGACAGAGTTAGGGTTTGCGCTGCCTTTCCAGACACCATTTAGGTTTGTCGCGGCCAATCCTGTTGCTGTAGCGCCTTTAGTAGCAAATAGCGTGTCTCCAACAGACTCAGTAGTAAACCACGTTGAATAAATGATGTTCTCTGTATCCAGGTTAATTGCACCTGCTGCAGTCGCGCCAGCGAAGATCTTCTCAACACCTTGAGTGACTTGTTGAGCTTGTGCAAGGCTACCTTCGGTATAAATCACGGCACTCGATTTAAGAGCAGCGTAACTTGCTGACATACCAACAGGGTCACCATTCACATCCGTAAGTTCATTTGACAGTGCCAACACATATTCACTGGATGCATCAAGTGAATCTTTAAACACGATCGTGAATGTGTCGGTTGTAGCACTAGATAGAACATTGAATTCATTACCTAGCGTCAATACTTTTGTAACACTTGGCGTGGTCTCAGATGTAAGTGAACCACTAAGTTTTAAAAGATAAACGCCACCAGTCGCGGCACCATCCGCTAATCCAGCACCTTCAAAATCCATGATGATCGGCATAGAGGTCGACCAACCATCCATGGTATTCATCGCGGCAATAGGGTTAGTCAATGAGTCATCACCACCAGTCGGTAGGCCGAGTGTGCCGTCTGTCGTATCCATCAACGCAAAGCTTGGAAGAGGTACTGCGATGTCTGCACCTGTTAGCTGAAACTTGATACTCGTTGCTTGTGCAAGTGAATCTTGGATGTATTGCTCATACTGAATTGCTGTTGAAGCACCAGAGCTTGATGTGTCGTCACCACAACCAGCAAGAAACATTGCTGAAGCAAGCAGCGAAACATTAAATAACTTTTTCATGTTTTGTAATTCCGTTTAGTTGAAGGTGTAGTTCATTTGAATCGCTGATAGATACGCAACCGCATCGCCAGAGAACTCTAGCTCTTGGCCTAGCTCGTTAGTTTCTTTGAAATCACCATCTTTACTTTGTACAAGGGCAAAACCAGCATCGAAGGAAAGGTTAGGGCTGTACTGGTAAGTTAAACCTGCGCTGTACCAAAAACGATCACTATCAGGGATACTTAACGTCGCTTCACCCGCTTGTTCGTCGTATGCAAGACCAGCTCGCAGAGTCCACGCTTGGTTCAGTTGATAAGTCGCACCTAATGAGTAACGGTTGTTATCGTCGTAATGTTCAGTCTTTTTGAAACATTCACCATTTACACAATCTGGACTGGTCGCTTTAAGTTCTTTGAAGCTACTCCAACCCGTTTGCTGCCAACCATAGTGAATTGCCCACTGGTCAGTCAGTTGGTGAAAAGCGGAGATTTCTATAATCGAAGGTAATGTGATCTTAAGGCGACCTGTTGTAGATGTAGCACTGCCTTGTACGATGCTTCCGGTGTAATCGTTAAAGTCACCATCATCAAAATCTAGGTCGACTTCAGAACGATAGGCGATAGCGAAACGATTGTTTTCGTTTAGCTCATATAGCGCACCAACGTTCCAACCGAATGCAAAAGTTTCACCCGTCATGCTAATCAATTTGGTAGAAGCAGGATCACCGGTAATGTTAGAAATTGAACCTTGGTGACGGTTCAGTTCTGCCTCAGCGTAAACAAAGTTCACGCCAGCACCAACGCTGAATTGTTGGTTAATTCGATATGCTACGTTTGGGTTGATGTTAACCGAGATCAGAGAAGTATCACCGGCGAGATCGCCAGCATAGATATCGTCTGGGTAGTCAGTCGCTACACCATAGTTTGAGAACATACCGATACCCCAAGCCCACTTTTCGTTGATTGGGCTGATGTAATAAGCGGCCGGAACGACTTGCAAAGGTGCAACGTCATTGGACTTCTGGCTTTGGCCGCCAGAACCCGGAACATTGTTCTGTGTAATATCTACTTCTGGATCAACGATAGAAACCGCGCCTGAAAATTGGGCTGTATCAAATAGGGTCATTGCGGCGGGGTTTCTTGCTAGTACACTCGCGTTGTCAGCTACTGCACCTTCACCTGAGAACGAGCGACCAAGACCTGAAGCAGAATGCTCAGCAACTTGGAAGCCAGCGGCAAGTGAATTACATGCAAATAGCACTGACAGTGAAACGAGAGAGCGTTGTATTGTTTTCATCCTTGACCCTCCTAGGGCATCAAATTTCATTATTCTTGTTTGAAAACACACTGAGCATTTTTGGTGTTGAAGCTCTAATGTAAACAGCATGTTAAATTCATGTTTTATATAAAGTCAAAGAAAGAGTTGTTATTTTGTGAACTTATATTTTTGAGGGGCGGCACTTTAACATCAATATTATAAATACAATCAATGATTTATTTGTGGTTGGAGGTGTGACCAGAACGTTTATGCACCATTGCGGTATAAATAGTGTTCAATAGCCCAATATGTAACGATTTTGTTTCTGTTTACCGCCATTCGCTAAATCGGCATAATATCGGCTCATTTTGATGGTCATTTAATTGGAATTTATAGTTTGGAATTACTCGCGATAGAGTTTCTTGGAAAACCGCTTCGTTTAGAAGGATCGATGGCAGGGTGGCAGCAGCTATTTTGGGACAACACATTAGTGTCTCAATTAGATGCGACTTCGGAAGATGGTGATGTGCGAACACACACATTTATGCTTCGGTCTGGCGAAGAAACGTTGCAGTGTCACGTCGAATCTACGGTTCAGTGGCAACCTTTTGAGATGGCTTATAAGGCGCTGGTTAACGGACAAGTCATCACCGAAGGAAGCCGTAATACTAAAGACATCGAACAGCAAACTCCGGTTGTCGCGCCTAAACCTGAAAAGCGTTTTAGCCTAATTGGGTTAGTATCGCTGGGAATGAAAGCGCTTAAGAGTGCTAAGTTGATTAAAGTGGTGCTTGCATCTGCAAGTTTAGCGGCATATACGTGGCTATTTTCTATCCAGTTCGCTCTCGCTTTGATCGCTTGCTTGATGTTCCATGAATATGGTCATATTAGAGCCATGAAATACTTCGGCATGAAAACTAAAGGTATTTATCTTATCCCGTTCCTTGGAGGTTTAGCTCTCTCTGATGAAAAGATTAATACACGATGGCAAGATGTCGTTATCTCAATCATGGGGCCTCTATTTGGACTGATATTATCGCTTGTGTTTACCGTTTTGTATTGGTTGACAGGCGAGATGTTCTTTGCAGGCCTTGCGGTATTTAATGCCTTACTAAACTTATTCAACTTACTACCAATTCTCCCTCTCGATGGTGGTCATGTTCTAAAAAGTATCAGCTTTTCAATGAACAGCGTGCTCGGTATTGTTCTGTGTGTCGCAGCAGCGGTTGCTGGAGTTGTGCTTAGTTACCAGTTAAATCTAACTCTGTTTGGTTTCTTATTGATTATGGGCAGTGTTGAAATCCTGTTTGAATGGAGAGGACGCCACTATAGCCATTTATTACCACTAGATAGATATGGCCAAGTAGTTTCTTTCCTTTGGTATGTAGGTCTAGTATCTAGTTTGATCGGGGTTATTTGGTATTTCGCTTCTACGGGCGACCAGCTATTAAGCCTGCCGTTACAGATCCTTGGTACTTAATACGCTCGCTATAGAGTAAAGGTAAGTAAGAAAATCTAGCTAAACTAAAAACGCCCTAACCAATTGGATAGGGCGTTTTCTTATCATGTGTTAGTCGAGCTCTGCTATAAAGGTTCTCTTCGCATTGAGACTAGGCTTTGCAGTTTGGCCTTGCGACGTTTGATTTTGGCAATGTCGAGATCTTGGTTTGTAGATCTTTGATTCGAGTACTGTGAGAAGGGTGTGTCGATAGTAATTCTGGTGGTTGGCTTCCGCCAGATGCCTTCGCCATGTTTTGCCATAAGTCGACACTCTGCCTTGGGTCGAAACCTGCTTGTGCCATGTACTCTAAACCAACGATGTCGGCCTCAGATTCTTGTGTACGACCATAAGGTAGAATCACGCCATACTGGACACCTAAACCTAACGCAGCCATGGTTACGCCTTGATATTGCTTGTATTCAGATGAACCCAAAGCAACACTCGTAATCGATAAACCTGTATTGGCGATCTGCGATTGGGACAAACGTTCGTTACTGTGATCAGCTAAAACGTGTGCGACTTCGTGCCCTATAACCGTCGCTAATTGATCTTGATTTACAGCTACGTTAAGCAGCCCAGTATACACACCGATTTTACCACCAGGTAAGGCAAACGCGTTTACTTGGTCACTATCAAAAACAACCACTTCCCATTCGCTGAAACCTTGTTTAGGAATATGTTGAGTAATGCTATTCGCTACACATTGTACATAAGCGTTGGTCTTTGCATTTTTACTGATAGGTTGCTCTTTCTTCATCTGTTCGAAAGATTGCGCACCAAGCTGAGACATATCTTTGTCTGAAAAGAGCAGCAATTGATTTCTTCCCGTTGGGGAAGCGCTGCACGCGGTTAAGCCTGCGAGTGTGAGAAGCGAGGCAAACTTCATCCATGACGTCATACAATATCCTCTGTGTATTCGGTTTTTATGCATGTTAACATCAACTTGCGTAATGGCTAATAGCTATAAGATAACTTATTAGATGTAAGACACTAACAGACACTATTAGCGAAATCTGCTCAAGCGATAACGATATCAATAATTAAGGACCCTGCATGACTATTTGGAAAAAGCCTGTTGACCTAGATACCTTCAACGCAACCTCAAAGAATACCTTAATTGAGCACCTCAACATTGTTTATACCGAGGTAAACGACAATTCATTAGTGGCGACGATGCCAGTTTGTCACTTCACTCACCAACCACTTGGTATGCTTCATGGTGGCGCTTCCGTTGTGCTTGCAGAAACGTTAGGCTCATTAGCAGCAAATTTCTGCGTGCCAGAAGGCTACTACTGTGTCGGACTCGATATCAACGCGAATCATGTAAGGTCGATGCGTGAAGGGCATGTAATCGGTACCGCTGAGCCTATTCACCTTGGTGTATCGACACAAGTATGGCAGATAAACATCACTGACGAGCGTCAACGCTTAGTTTGCACAAGTCGTCTCACCATTGCAGTAAAAAAGCACAAGCGATAAATCACTAAACTGTTAGACCCATTGTGACTAACGGTTTTAACTCCATTACCCACCATAATCCTAGTTTGAGAAATCCATGGTCATAACCTTTAAAAGTGGAAAAGTCATTGCAACAGCACATGAGCTTGTTGTGCGTTTAGATGGTCAACATAGAGTCACGCTACAAGCACAGGTTGATGCCGTTCAGCTGATCGGAAAAGGGGCAAATGTCATCTCCGCAAACGGCTCTGAATGTAAGTGGTCAATTAAACTCGACGACGAGCAACAACTACGCGACATTGCCAATGAAATTGGCTGTGATGTCATGTAGCTCTATAGCGTCTAAGCACTTTTGGTACTTGTCGCCTGTCTATATCTGAGTAAGGCTGCCTAAATTCGATAATTCTGTGTAAAAACATTATCAGTTAGATTGATTTTCGATAATAAAATGAGGAAACTGAATTCAATATCCCTTGATTAAGTTTTCCTCTTTATGAGTAGCCCAAGACTTCGCGTTCAATTCGAAACCCTATTTGAATACTTCGATGGTAAAGACTCTGATGTTCAGCTTGATGACATAACAGATGTACTCTGTTGTACCCGTCGAAATGCTAGAATGGTTCTCAACAAACTCGAAGAAGAGGGCTGGGTAGAGTGGCTACCTGCAGCTGGTCGAGGTAAGTTATCCCAACTCATTTTTAAGCAGAACCGTTGTGACGTTAGCGAAAACTTGGCAAGGCGCTACTTAGAAGAAGGTAAGATTGGACAGGCATTGTCTGTTCTTGATCAAAATGCCGCGAAGCTAACCCAAGTCATCCAAAACTACTTGGGCGTTCAGTACCAAGAGGGTGAACAGGTTATCCGTTTGCCTTACTATCGTCCGCTCTCCATGCTTAACCCAACCAAGTCGATGCGTCGTTCAGAGCAACACATCGCCTGCCAAGTATTCAGTGGTTTAACTCGCTTGGATGAGAATGACCAGTTACAGCCTGACCTTGCGCATTCTTGGCAAAAAATCAGTGATCATCAATGGCGGTTTTTCTTAAGGCCAGGGGTTCGCTTTCATAACGGCGAACCACTTATGACAAATCATGTTGTTGATACGCTGCTAGCACTAGAACCACTCAACATGTTCTCCCATATTAAAGACGTATCATCTCCGGCCAATTGCGTGGTTGATGTCTTTCTGACGCGCCCAGATAAATACTTCCCACTTGCGCTCACAGAATCTGTTGCAAAAGTAACGTTACCGATGATTTTACGAGGGGAGGACTATGATATTCGTCCAATTGGTACTGGACCGTATCGCATTGAGAAGAATGACGAAAAACAACTCGTGTTAACCGCTTTCAACGGCTACTTTGGGTTTAGACCCTTGATCGACCGAGTGGAAGTTTGGGTTGTAGACGAAGCCTATTCATCCATGGTTTATCCGAGCCTTTCCAAGCCAGTTATGGCTGATCGTGGTGATAGTGATGAGGTAGAGCTTGACCCGGGATGTACCTATCTACTGCTCAATAGAAAGAAAGGTATCGCAAAGGACCCTGCGTGGGCAGCGTTTTTGTCTAACGCTCTAAATGCTGCCGACCTGTTTGTGCATATCCCCAAAGAGACAGTCATTGATTTGGGCGTATTGCATGCTTACGGCATCAAACCAGGTTGGTACGATATCAAGTTAAAAGTCCCAGTATGTCCACCAGCCGATACTAAGCCTTCGATTAAATTAGCATATCAATGCCAACACCCTATGTTTCCTACGCTTGCCAAGGCCATTGTTACGGTACTCAAGCAATATAACGTCGATGTGGAGCTTTTCGGTTACGAAACCGATCCCCCTCACGCGGATGACGTGGATATTTGGATTAACCCTATGGGAATTGCCAACAACAGGGACGATGCGTTGGCATGCTGGCTTATGGATTACAGTTTTCTTGATGAATCGAGCCCGGCAGAAGACTTTGATCAATGGTGTCATATGATTGATCGTTGGCGCTCAGGTGAATTTGAACAATTTCCGGCAAGGCAGCTTGGTAAGCAACTGGTACAAAGCAACCAATTGATACCTATGTTCCACTGTTGGTTAGGCGTAAACAAAGACCAGTGCGGTACCTTACAAAACGCGAAGTGTAATGCGCTTGGTTGGTTCGATTTTAGCCAAGTTTGGGTTAAACCTGACGTTGATTAGTACGTGGATAGATTCAGCAAAGGCAAAGGCAAAGGAACAATAATGCAAACCGTCTTAGTGACATTAATTACGCTGGTGGCCTTTGCGGCAAATTCCGTGCTTTGTCGATGGGCATTGACGGTTCAAACCATCGATCCTTTGAGTTTTTCTGTTATACGCATTTTATCTGGCGCGTTTACTCTATTGATTTTGCTAGGTATAGCGTCCCAGAATAGCAATAACACAACTGAATCTAGTCCTATATCGCTGTTTTCTAAGCTCAAATCTCAATTCAGTTTAGTCTCCATATTGTCATTGCTTGTTTACATGTTCGGTTTCTCTTTTGCTTACTTAGAGCTGGGAGCAGGGCTTGGCGCGTTAGTTCTGTTTGTTGCGGTGCAATTTACCATGATCGCGGCTCATCTCATCTCAGGCAATAAGATGTCCTTAATTGAGTGGGCTGGCTGTTTGCTCTCTGTTTCAGGGCTTGTTTATTTGCTAATGCCGACCAGTTCAACAATTACACCTGATTTAGTTTCAATCTCTCTAATGTCATTGGCGGGTATCGGGTGGGGTATTTATACCTTGGCTGGCAAGCGATCTTCAAATGCCCTGATGTCAACAACGGCTAACTTTGGGTTCTGTTCTTTGATTGTCTTGGTGTTCATATCACCGTGGCTCGTAGTACCAAGTTCAGCTCTTGATATTTCGATATCTGAACAAGGGATCATTTATGCCGTATTGTCTGGCTCTGTAGCTTCAGGCGTAGGTTACAGTTTATGGTACTACGTAGTGAAGAAGCTCAATACTGTTGTGGCATCAATCGCACAGCTCTCGGTTCCGGTTATCGCGACACTCGGCGGCGTATTGTTGCTCTCGGAGCCTGTCACCATGCAATTCGTTATTTCATCAACCATCATATTAGTCGGAATAAGCTTAGTGCTTGTAGCGCCTAAACTTAAACAATAAGAATCAGCACGTTACATTTATGGCGAAACCAAACAAGAAGCAACCCACGAAAACCGTTCAAATATTTTGTGCGAAATGTAAAACACAGTTATTCAAATATCGAAAAGGCGGTAAGGGTGCGCTCGTAAAATGTTTTAAGGAAAGGATTGTTGAAGACTTTACAACAGAGCCGTGCATTTGCCCTGAATGTGGAATTGAGTTTGCTCGAGATACCTTAGTACGAGGCACACCCGCATTTAAGTTCGTGGGTGGTAAGGTCACTATGAAATAGCCTTGAAGTTTAAACACAAAAAATGCCACAACGTAAAGCACGTGTGGCATTTGAAATTATGTCTTAAATAAACTGAGTTAACGAAGTGTTTGGCTAGACTTTGGTACGTCCTTGAAGCTTGAGAAGCAGCAGTGAGACGATCGCTCCGGTCGTATCACATAGCATGTCTTTTTGCGCATCCCAAATATCACCTTGTGACCCAAGGAAAGCGATACCTTCATCACCACCTGCGATTTCAGCATACCACCACTCAATAATCTCATAGCCTGCCGCAACACTCATGATGGCAAACAGTGCAAAGAAGCACGCAATCACGGGTTGAGCCAATTTCTTCCGAATTAGATACTCAGCGAGCGGGTAGGCATAAAGCCCGATAGAGAAGTGCGCGACTCTATCAAAATTGTTGCGCTCAGAGCCAATTAACTGATTAAACCAATCGAACGGTACTTCCGCAAAAGTGTACTTAGCGCCAATCGTGTGCAGTGCTAACCAAATGAACATCAAAACATAAGCGGTTTTTGAAAACGTTAATTTAGTCGATAACCACCAAATCCCGACAAGAATCAGTAGGGCGGGTACGATTTCTGCGATCCAAACTGCTCTTGAAGACGGTGCAAACGCTGAGAATAGAAAAACAACGAGATACAACGCAGTGAGCGAGAGTAGAGGTCTATTTTGAGCAAGTGGCGTAATTGTCATCATCAGATCCTATATAAGTTTGATGTATAGTTACACAATAATGAACACTGTTCAATTGGGTTTTAATTACCAAAATTGTTGAAAAGTAGCGTTATCGCCCAGTATCTAGACAAACGGTTGCGAGAGTTTCACTAAAGTTTGATTTACAACAAAGCGATCCATAAAATCCCCGTATCACTACATAACAAGAAAGAAAGTCATGAAACTGGAAACTGTCGATTATCTTGCTGACGACGCAGCAGAACAATTTGTTCGCTCTTTACGTGAAACTGGATTTGGCGTACTGAAAAACCACCCAATCCCGAAAGAGCTTGTTGAGTCAATTTACGAGAACTGGTACCAATTCTTTATCTCTGAGGAGAAAGAGAACTTCCACTTCAATGTTGAAACACAAGATGGCTATTTTCCACCTTCAGTGTCTGAAGTTGCAAAGGGCCACACGGTAAAAGACATTAAAGAGTACTTCCACGTGTACCCTTGGGGTCAAATTCCTGAGCAGCTTAAAGAGCAGATTCTAGATTACTACCAACGCGCTAATGCTTTTGCTCAAGAGCTATTAGGTTGGGTTGAAGCTCACGCACCTCAAGAAGTACAAGAAAAGTTCTCTATCGCTCTATCAGAAATGATCAACGGCAGCGAACAAACTCTACTTCGCGTACTTCACTACCCACCAATGCAAGGTGATGAGGAACCAGGAGCTATCCGTGCTGCAGCACACGAAGACATTAACCTTCTTACTGTGCTACCTGCAGCGAACGAGCCAGGCCTACAAGTTAAATCTCAAAACAACGAGTGGCTTGATGTACCGTGTGACTTCGGCAACATGATCATCAACATCGGTGATATGCTTCAAGAAGCGTCTGGTGGCTACTTCCCATCAACGACTCACCGTGTAATTAACCCAACTGGCGCACGCCAAGAAAAATCACGCATCTCACTGCCTCTTTTCTTGCACCCTAAACCAGAAGTGGTTCTATCTGAAAAGTACACAGCAAATGAGTACCTAATGGAGCGCTTAAGAGAACTAGGCGTTATCTAATTAGTCAGACTTCATACTCTAAAGGCCAGCATCACGCTGGCCTTTTTGTTGTTAGAACATACAACTAATTGAAATTTGTTTATTTTGAAACTCGACAAACCGCGATAGATCGCTTTCAATTAATAATACACACAAATGCATATGGTAGCGGGCCCAATCAATTATGTTAGACAACCCAGACTCATCGAGCCAACAAGACATAAGCCGTCATTTTTATGCTCACATGGAAAACCCGTTGCTCTGGCCGATAATGGAAGTCCTCAAACAAAAGCCAAGTGGGTGGAAAGTGCATACCTTGGCCACGCACCTTAATGAACTCGGTTTCGTTCCAGTATTAGACCAAACCCCAGAGAAGGAGTTATTCAAGAAGAACTTCTTAATCATGAATGCGCTATACCAACTGCAAGAAACACTCTACCCAGATAATTGGCTTCAAGTTCAGGCGATGGACATAGAGCTAATGTGTGGCCGATATCATGGAAGTACACACGCTATTGACCACCAAGACCCGTTGCGTGAGTACTATATCGACTGGTCAAACTATGAGGCCGAAGAGGGTGAAGTTAGAAGGCTATTGAATGAGTTTTGGACTCGATATAAAAAGTATGTGGGTGGTGTCGAAACTGACATGGATCGAAGCCGCGCATTGAGTCTGTTTGAATTACCGCTCGACGCTTCCCCAGAGGAAATTCGTAAGCAGTGGAGAAGGCTAGCACTGCGCTGGCACCCAGATCGAGATCAAGGTAACACGGCTCAGTTTCAAAGATTGTGCGAAGCGTGGCACGTCTTGCGAAGCTAAAATTCTCAGTTAGATGTATTGTGGTTTATGAACGACAAAGCCCCACTTTAGACAAGTGGGGCTTTTTACGTTTTATCAGTTATGAGTGACCTTTACTCACACCGCTTTTATGTTCGAATGCGTAATCAAGCACTTTACGGATGTACGGCGCACCGACCTTAGAACCACCATTACCATGCTCAATAACGACAGTGGCAACATAATCCGGATGTTCATAAGGCGCAAAGGCAGTGTAGAGCGCATGGTCGAGTAGATGCCTTTCAAGCTTTTTGGAGTTGTACACCTGATCTTTTGCCAAGCCAAATACTTGCGATGTACCCGACTTACCACCACTTGTGTACTTGGTTCCTTTAAATGCTCTCCTGCCGCTACCACGGCTGCCATGGTTCACTAGTCGCATCGCATTAATCGACACATCCCAGATCTTGTCTGGAACTTCGTCAATAGATGGCATTTGCTTTGGTTCTACTAGCTGTTGGGTCTCAAAGTCTTCACCATGATCGAGTGTTGCTCGCAGTATATGGGGAGGCATGACCTTCCCGTGATTGACTAACACAGAGGTTGCTTTCGCAAGTTGCAGCGGGGTCGAAGTCCAGTACCCTTGTCCAATACCGATCGGTACCGTGTCACCTTGATACCAGGGCGTTCGGTAGCGCATCATCTTCCAATCTCGAGTCGGCATGTTGGCGTTACTTTCTTCGTATATGTCGATACCTGATGGCTTACCAAATCCAAAACGGTTCATCCATGTACTGATCCGATCGATACCTAGGTCAAATGCCACTTGATAGAAAAATGAATCCACAGACTCTTCAATTGCTTGTGTTACGTCAACCGGACCATGGCCCCAACGCTTCCAGTCACGCCACGCTTTGGAGTTAGACTTAGAACCTGGGATACGCCAAACACCGTGGTCATTACGAATGGTATTTTCTGAAATTACATGCTCTTCCAAGCCTGCAACAGCCATGAACGGCTTTACAGTAGAAGCAGGCGGATAAACACCTAGCGTTGCTCTGTTTACCAATGGATGGGCAGGGTCATTGAGTAGTGTTTGGTAATTCTTACTAGAAATGCCATCAACGAAAAGGTTAGGGTCGTAACTCGGGCTTGATGCCATTGCTAAAACACTGTTGTCTTTCGGGTCGAGAATAACCGCGCTACCAGTGCGATGGTCAAGCTGCTCAAACGCGTACTTTTGCAGTTCAAGATCAATGTTGAGCACTATGTCTTTCCCGGCTACTGGTGGAACATATTTTATGGTTCTGACGACACGGCCCCGGCTATTTACCTCAACCTCTTGATAGCCTTTTTGACCATGAAGTATATCTTCGTAGTATCGCTCAACACCAAGCTTACCGATGATAGTTGTTGCTTGATAATTCGCTTCTTTGCCTTGTTCTTCTAGTTTTCTTAGGTCGTTGTCATTGATGTGTGCAACGTAGCCTAATACATGGGTCAGTACTTCACCGTTAGGGTAGAAACGCTTTAAGCTGGTATCGATTGTCAGTCCTGGAAACAAGTATTGGTGAACCGAGAATTTTGCGATCTCTTTTTCCGTCAGATTCTCTAATATCGTAACGGACTTAAAGCGACGGGTATTGCGATAGCGCTTTTTAAAACGCGTAATTTGCTCTTCACTCAGTGGAATGTACTCGTTGAGCTTGCTCAGCATCACGTCTACATCTTTTGTTTGCTCAGGGATCATGGTGAGTGAAAACACCAGTTTGTTTTCAGCCAACAACACACCATTTCTGTCGTAGATTAGGCCTCGCGTAGGGGCGATAGGGAGCACTTTAATTCGGTTCCCGTCAGCGCGGGTTTGGTAGCTATCAAAGTTTTGAACTTGGAGTCGGTATAGGTTACCGACTAAGACGAGAGTGAAAAGCAGAATACCTATGAATGCGACAATAACACGATTTCTAAACAGGTTTACTTCACTTTTATGATCACGCATTTTTACGCGTTTGTGGTACATCAAATCTTAGCCTGTTACATTTAGTTACACTTGTTTAGGCGGACTTTACCATAGCTTCGTAAAAACAATGTCATGTTTTATGAGCTTCTCAAAGATAAGCAGAGTTATATAAATCATGGGCAAGGAAACGTAGAGCGATAACCAGCGTATTAATCGAGCACAAAGCTCGTTACTCAACATTTATGGTTCGATAGTGTCCGTTCTTAGATGAGTACGAATAAAAACGGCCCCCATCTTTGGGAGCCGTTATTTGAGATTAATTAGAACTTAGTTCGAAGGCTTGAACTGAGATTTACGCATGCGGTTAAGAGCCGCCATAACATCCAATGTTCTTGGTTTCGCTAAGTCACCGTAGTTAGGCATATTTTGGTGCCAATCATTACCTAGAATCGCGTTAAACTCTTTAGCAGGATTGTTCGACCAGCCCGGCGTTTGTGCAAACTGGAACCACGCCCAACCAATCGCGTTGACTTCAGACGTTGATTCAAGTTGCTCTAGTGCAGATAGGTCAGCGAACTCTTTACCAAAACGCAAAGACTCTTTGCCTTTAGCACTTACACGGAACTTACCATCAGTAAGGATGTTCATCAGTGATGCACGGTTCAGTGAACGAGGAACAAACATCTCTAATGGTGTTTCACACTCGTTAGTACGCTGAGTAGGGTGCTGGGCAATCACATCTTTTGCTTTCTCTGTCACATCTACTGCTTGGTAGTCGTGCATTTGGATCACAGTGTCTGCAACGTCAAGGTAATCACCAGAACCGCCCATAACGACGATGGTAGAGATTTCCATTTCATCACGTAGCTGGCCAATACGGTCTACAAGAGGAGTAATCGGCTCGGCACCTTTAGAAACCAACGCCTGCATACGCTCATCGCGGATCATAAAATTGGTCGCAGATGTATCTTCATCAATCAATAAGGTTTGAACACCGGCTTCAATCGACTCTTGTAGCCAAGCGGCTTGAGAGGTAGAGCCCGAAGCATCTTGAGTACTGAAATCAGACGTATCTTTCTTCATCGGAAGATGATTGATGTAGTTAGACAGATTTAAGCTGTGCACACATCGGCCATCTTCAGCGCGAATCTTCATGGTATCAATCGCAGTCACAATGCCTTCACGGCCATCACCAGGAATATGGTTGTAGATAGAACGCTCAACCGCATTCAATAGTGTCGATTTGCCGTGGAAACCACCACCAACGATCAATGTAATGCCTTTAGGAATGCCTAAGCCTGTTACGTCGCCTTGGTTTGGCGTGTTTAAGGTAACGCTCAGAGATTCTGGAGCTGTGAAAGGAACCGCATCTTTCATTGGAAGGTCACAGTTACCCGCGATACGTGGTAATACACTGCCATTTGCCACAAATGCCGCTAGGTTATGCTCATCTAGCTGTGCACGTAGTGCTTCTTGGTCTTCGATCGTTTCACAGTGTTTGATCATTGCATCGATATTCAGTTCACGCTCTAGCGTTGCTCGGCGGATAAACTTCGGCAGGTAGAAGGTGATGATATTGTTCGCTTTCTTTGCAAGAATGCTACGACCATCAGCAGGTAGGTTAATACGGAAACGAATTTCGATACCGTGCTCAGTAAACACAACGGCAGTGTTGTCGAGTACTGTTTGACCCGTTAATGCAATAGAAACGGTCGCTTCTTGTTTTGCGAACTCAGCAAAGCTACGTGCAATAAAGTCACGAGCCGCTACTTGGTATTCATAAGACTTTTCTTTCAGCCAATCTAACCCAGTTAACGACCACGCGCGTGTTGCACGAAAACGAGAAGCTGACGCGTATGGGTCACCTTGAATGTGGTCGATGTGTAATTCGAAATCAGCAAAGTCGTATTGACCTTTAATTTGTTGATATGCACGGTAGTTTTGTTTTTCGAGCTTTTTAAGCTTTGCAGTCAACTGATCCATAACGAGGAATGCCTATATAAAGGGGAAGATAAAAACAGAAAGGCGGCGATTATAAAAATCACCACCTATAGAGTAAAGAGAAACTAGGCCTAAATCCAAAACTAACTGTGCTTTTCTGCTTTAAGCGTAACGAGTTGTCCCTAAATAGTTTTGATTGACTAAGCTATGCTCGAATTCTTGGCATGGCATCGGTCTGCCATAAAGGTAACCCTGGCCAACATCACAGCCCTCATCAATAATAAACTGCTCCTGAACTTCTGATTCAATCCCTTCAATCATCACTTTCAGATCCAACTTTTTCGCGATCTGGACGATGGAACGGACAATCTCAGAGTCTTCACTCGAGTCGAGCATCTGGTCGATGAAACTCTTATCAATCTTGATTGCATCAAATGGAAACTTCTTAAGGTAACTGAATGACGCGTACCCGGTACCGAAATCATCTAGTGACAATGTCACGCCTATATCATGTAGTGTCTCAAGCGTGTTCTTTGCCACCACTTCATCTGCAATCAGTCCGCTTTCTGTCACTTCGAGTTCTAAGAAGTGAGGTTCAAGGTGATAGGTTTCTAGTAAATGAACGACTTGCTCAGCAAAGTGCGCGTTCTTGAGCTGCACCGCAGACACATTAACCGCCATCTTAAAATCTTCAACGTATTCAGACCATTCTTTGGCTTTTTCAATCGCATTACGCAGTACAAAGCTACCGACCTCAAAAATCAATCCGTTCTGCTCGGCCATGTGAATCAACGTTTCGTTAGAAATGTCCCCTAAAACAGGGTGTCGCCAACGAAGTAGAGCTTCGGCGCCCACCCAGCGGTGAGTTAACGGGCACACTTTAGGTTGGAAATAGAGCATCAAGTCATCGTTACGTACCGCTTGCAGCAAATAACCTTCGATCTTGTTGATATGGCTTTGCTCGTCAGTATGAGACTGAGAGTAGTAGGCAAACTTTTGTCCGGAATCTTTGCATGCGAGCATAGCTTCAGAGGATTTCTGGAGAATGCTCTCAGCATCGTCTTCACTATTGGTGGTCGCAATGCCGATAAACGCGTGCAGGTGAACTTTATCCTTATCTATGTCGAATTCGGAGTGACCAACCTTTACCAGTGTTTGACAAAGCTCTTCGAGGCGATGGTGCAAATCCTTAACGCTGAACGCCAATACCAAATCAACAGAAGTAGGGCGTGCTGTTAATACGTCGATATCAGAAATGCTGTCGATACGTTTTCGGTACTCCACCAAAACTTTGTCTAACGCGTTGTAGCCATATCGCGCTTGTATACGCCTCCCGTTAGTAAAGCCGATATGAATGACGGCGAATGAACAATCAGTAAGTCGACGTTGTGATGATAGTTTGTGATTAAGACGCGACTCAAACGCATTGCGGTTCAAGAAGCCGGTTCCGAGATCGTGGTTCTTTTGAAAATTGATTTTTTGTTCAGCCGCTTTGCGCTTATCAATCTCTTGATTCAATGAATAATTCAGACTGGCGAGATCTTTAGTTCGTGTGTAGACGCGATTTTTTAAGTCGCGATTCATTTGAGCTAACTTTGCATGTTGGAAAAGGGTTTTAAGCTGAGATTCTATTGAGGTACGAAAGCTCTCAAGTAGTTTGATATAAGTGGGCGTATAGTGATTTTCCTTCGAGTCCAAGATGCAAATGGTTCCGAAGATTTCGCCATTTGGCCAAAGGAGGGGAATACCACAATAAGAGACCAAGCCCAGTTCAATATCGGGGTTGTTTTCCCATGATGGATCTTTGAGCGCATTCGGTACGAGTAGGCGCCGTTGCGATTCCATTACTGTTTCACAATAAAGCCCGTTGCCTAACTTTTCTGAGTCACCTTTATTGTAAGGGTTGTTCTCGCTATGACTTGTTGAGAATACTTCAATGTAATTTGAGTGAACACGCATAATAAGCGCAGCTGGCACTTGAGTAATTTGAGCTAAGAGATCGACAATATTTTGCCAACCGTGCTCCATATCGTCTGGGATATCTAAATCGAGTGTTTTTATTTTCTTCATATGACTCCGAGTCAATTATGCTAAATGCATCAACACATCCTGTGTTAATTATGATGAACCAAATAAAACTGTGAATCTTACGTTAATTAAGTATAAGAAATGTTGCACAAAAAAACCTCGGCAATTTTGCAGAGGTTTTCAAATGTGAATATGGGTCTCAGTAATGAGATAAATTTCGACTAAGGCTTTAATTTTATAAAGTCTTCACTATTCAGCTTCTTAGTGTAGTCGACTGATGGTTGTGCAAAGCCGTTTAGCTGCAAGAATTCATCTTTAAATCCTTGGTAATCACCTAGGGTTTGGAAGTTGTTTTCATCCATATTATCGAGCAACTCTGTCACATGGGCTTGCGTCTCTGGATCTAGTTCCCAGTCGTCCATTCGTATTAACCGCTCACCATCAAGCGGTACTTTAGATTGACCATACAGCTTAGTGCTAAACAGGCGCTGCATTTGCTCGATACAGCCTTCATGCGTCTGTTTCTCTTTCATCACTTTGTACAACGCAAGCAAGTAAGGGCTTAAGCCTGGGATAAATACACTCGCTTTGGTCACCAATGCCTTACATACCGTCGCATAGGCATTGCCGCCAAAGTTAGCTAGCTCAAGGTTAAGCGCATGGCTGGTTTGATGAAGATCGATTTTTGCGCGACCTAAAGTACCGTCTAGATAAATAGGGTGTGTCACTTCAGGGCCAACGTAGGAAAAGGCAATAGTTTTACAACCAGGAGCGATAGATTCGGCATTGATGAGTTCGTCTATCCAACTTTCCCAATCTTCGCCGCCCATGACTTTGAGAGTACTTTCTTCTTCCTCAGCCGTTGCCGCTTCAAGGGTGTTAGTAACCCAGCAATCATTTTCAAGCGAGATGGTCGCGCCTGTCACGCTTTCGCCAATAGGTTTGATAGCAGAACGCCAAAAATCATCAGAATCAGGTTTAGGGCGAAGGCCAGCAGCCAAACTGTAAATAACCAGATCAACTTCACCTTCGAAGTAGGTTTCTATCGCTTCAACAACTTGAGCGCGTGTTTCTTTAGAGAAGGCATCACCTACGATATTAATAGCCGTGCGCTGTTCGCGTTCCGCTTCTTTTTTAAAGTAGATGTTGTTGTACCAACCAGCACTGCCAAGGGATTTCTCGTTGGGACCACGTTCGAATGAGACGCCAATGGTGTCGGCTTGTGCACCACCAAAGGTTAGGGCGATACGAGCAGCAAGGCCGAAGCCTGAGGAAGCGCCGATGATTAAGACTCGTTTAGGGCCATCTTTGATTTGCGGCGCACTCTTAACGAATTTAATTTGTTGCTTAACGGCTTCTTGACAGCCAATAGGGTGAGCGCTTTTAGCTACCACACCCTTGATAACAGGTTCGATCAGCATAAATAACCTTACAGTTAACGGTGATATGCATTCAGGCTAACGTAAAGCTGTGTAAAATTTATTGAGCTAGACCATTAAAACTTAAAGATACTGATATAATTCTTCGGCGACAAATTCAGCAATCCAAGGTTGAGCTTCTGGTTTCGGGTGTAGTCCATCGTTCATCATCCACTCAGGTTTTAGAATGATGTGCTCGAGGAAGAACGGCAGCAGCGGCACATTTTGTTGATCAGCCAACGCTGCAAATACGTATTCAAACTGTTGGTTATAACGCTTGCCGTAATTAGGCGGAATTTTAATTTGCATCATGATTGGTTTGGCACCAGCGGCTTTAACTTGTTTGATGATTTGATCCAAGTTTGAAGACATCAGCTTAGGTGGGAAACCTCGAAGACCGTCGTTCGCACCCAGTTCAATGAGAACTGTATCTGGAGCATGATCTTCAAGCAATTGTGGCAAACGAGCTAAACCGTTACCCGTTGTATCGCCAGAAATGCTGCCATTGACCACGATCACCGCTTTGTCGTGTTTCGCTAAAGCATCTGGTAACAAACTTGGCCAACTCTGTTTGATATCCATGTTGTAGCCAGCACTCAAGCTGTCGCCAAGTATGAGTAGCTTAGACTCATGGTCTGGCGCTGAGTCTTGAGCAAAAGAAGCGGTAGAAAATAATACAAAGAACAAAAAGGAAATTAGTCGAGTCATGCATACATCCATCATAAAAGCAGAAGCTGTTTCCAAGACAGTGTCTACTAATCAAGAACATTTAACAATCCTAGAGCATGTCGATATTGATATTCGTGAAGGTGAAACAGTCGCGATTGTCGGTACGTCGGGAGCCGGTAAATCGACCTTGATGACATTACTTGCAGGGCTTGATGTTCCTACAAAAGGTGAAATTCATCTGCTAGGGCAACCGCTATCACAGCTTGATGATGAAGCGAGAGCGAAAATTAGAAGCGAGTCGGTTGGGTTTGTTTTTCAGAGCTTTCTTTTAATTCCTAGTTTGTCTGCACTACAAAACGTAACCCTTCCATGTTTACTGAAAGGCGAAGATGAAGACATAGAGCGCGCAACAGCCTTACTCGAATCGGTTGGTCTAAAAGACAGGCTCGATCATTTGCCATCTCAACTGTCAGGCGGCGAGCAACAACGTGTAGCTTTAGCTCGAGCATTTATGATTAAGCCAAAGATTCTATTTGCTGATGAGCCAACGGGGAACTTAGACCAACAAACCGCAGCAAAAATCGTCGAGCTACTGTTCGAGCTCAACTCTTCTCACGGCACCACACTGGTATTGGTGACACACGATCCTAAGCTAGCACAACGCTGCCAACGAACGCTGAAGATGCATGTCGGACAGATAGAGGAAGTCTAAATTGAATTCATCAAACGGACTGAACAAACGCCTATTTTCATGGAGCATTGAAGAGATTCGACATGGTCAGCTATGGCCGGTATCGATCGCTTTAACACTGATCATTGCCTGTGTTTTTGCGCTATCAGCTTTGGCTGAGCGCATGGAGCAGGTCATCGTAAAACAGGGGAAAGATGCACTCACCGCTGACAGTGTGTTCATCTCAGCAAACCCAATCCCACAACCACTGCTAGACATCGCTCAACTTGAGCAACTAGAAAGCTCTCAGTTAACCCGTTTCTCAACCATGGCATTTAGCGATAACTCGATGCAGTTGGTGACAGTTAAAGCGGTGCAGAGTAACTACCCATTGCGCGGTGAGATGGTTCTAGAAGGTGCAGACAATGCATCGAGCAATCGCGTTAAGCCCGGTGAGTTGTGGCTCGACGAACGCATTTTCGCGCAGTTGGAAGTTGAAATAGGTGACAATGTCACTATCGGCGACGCTGACCTAACCATTACAGGGCGAATCACTCAAGAACCGGGGCTAAGCTTTAACCCTTTCCAACAGATGCCTGCGGTACTGATTCATAATGATGACATTGACGCGACAGGGGCTATTCAACCGGGAAGCCGTGTAAGTTTCAGACTGTTCTTAAACGGTGATGATGCAAAACTTAAAGCAGCTCAAGACAGTATCGAATTAACGCCAAGCGATCGTTGGCGTACGCAAGATTCAGCAAGCCGCACTAATGATATGTTTGAGAGCACCACTCAATACTTATCACTAACGGTCGCTATTGTCGTGATTATGGCAGCGACTACTTTGGTATTGACGTGCCAACATTATGTAGCGAGCCGCCGAAAGACTATCGCTATGTTAAAAAGCTTGGGAGCAAGCAAACAATGGATCATTAAGTGGCTATCGGTACAAGTTTCACTACTGGTCGTTATTGGTGCCGTTTTGGGTATCGCGATCGGGATCGGACTAGAGTTTCTTCTTCGTATTCCGCTTGGTGACTTATTGCCTTCTCCGCTTCCTAGCTATGGTATCGAACCTGCCATTCTTGCCATCGTATCGAGTATTCTAATTGGTGTACCAGCACTTGGAATTCCATTGCTTGGACTAGTCAATACCTCTGCGATCAGCGTCATTCAATCAAATCACAAGGTACAAGATAGCTATAAGAAGTTCGCATTGTTGTTAGTGCCTATCATCCCAATGATGTTGATGTATGGTGATAATCTGTTGGTGTGGATTGTTCTTGCAGGAATCGTTGGCTTGTTCTTGATTCTCGCTTTGGTGAGCACGCTCGTCTTGCGACTGTTTAGTAAGTTGCCAACATCGACCTCAATGCGTTTGGCTATAAGCCGAATCAATCGCACACCGCTTGCGACGGGCATTCAATTTGGCTCTTTGGCACTATCATTGATGCTGTTGTCTATCATCTGGTTGGTGAGGAGTGATCTGTTGTCAGATTGGCAACAAACCTTGCCCGAGGATGCGCCGAATGCATTTGCGCTTAACATAGCCGGCTATGAGAAAGACAGTTACCTTTCAACCATCGATGAAAACCAAGTTGAACGCACACAAGCATTCCCAATCATTCGTGGACGACTGACGACAATCAATGGTGTCGAAGCATCTGAATACAGTGATACTTCAGAGCGTACCGACGCCCTAAGCCGTGAAATTAACTTCACTTGGGGCGAAGCGCTACCAGAATATAATGAAGTACTTGAAGGCAGTTGGACGCAAGAGCAGGGCGTATCAGTTGAGTCTGATGTTGCCGAGCAACTGGGTTTGAACATTGGCGACGAGCTTGTTTTTACTATCAACAGTCAAAATGTATCAGCCAAAGTCAATAGCATCCGAAAAGTGGAATGGCGTGAAATGAAGCCAAACTTTTACTTCATTTTCACCCCAGACGTACTGAGCTCAATACCTTCTACTTGGCTGGTTAGCTTTAGGCTAGAAGATCAACACAATTCTATGCTCAGTGAACTCTCTCGGAACCACCCAACCGTAAGTTTGATGGATATCCGAGTGATGGGCAGCAAGATCCAAGAGCTACTCAAACAGATTGTTTGGTCAATTACCGTGCTGGCTGCGCTTGGTGTTGTCGCTGGGCTATTACTTATTTTTACGCTGTTACGTCTTAGCTTATCTCAAAGACAACAAGAGATACGTTTATATCGTACTCTAGGGGCAAGCAAGAAACGTATCCTCAACACCATATGGTGTGAATATGGATTAATGGCATTGGTTGCGGGCTCAATAGCAGCACTCGGTTCTGAAATGAGTGTGGCCGGTGTGATGAATTTTGGATTCGAGTTAGAACCGTCACTGCATCCAATGTTGTGGGTTGCTTTACCTGTGCTCACTTTCATAACCCTTGCTGCTGTGGTTAACAGCTTAATCAAGCGTCTGTTGGCGCCTGTAAATAAGGACTTTGGATAGTTGATATAGAAAACCTTAAATAGATTGTTGAAGCGGTCTGATTGTGAATTTTTATACCAAAGCACTAGCCAAGGATAGAAGCCACAGTTAGACCGCTTTTTATTTGACCAGCGAACGGCTTAAATTAGGGATTGAGCGCCTTAAAATCGACATTTCTTAGCATTAAATGAAACCTAATGTGTATTTATGTCGATTTAATAAACAGAGGTTAGTCCCTGTAAACAAAGGGTTTGCGCAACTTAGCGAGAACGTTATCAACAGTTATCCACAAAAACGGTGGATAACTTTAGGGATAAGTTAACATCTTTGTTTTACAAGTACTGAGACAGCCTTTATGTGGCGTCACTTAGGACAAATTTGACTGTTAGAATAACCTTGAAACTAGGATTCAGAGTTATTGAGTCAAGAGATTATTTAAGTTTTTTACATAGATTCCAATATCAAGGAGCCTAAGACCTTGATAAAAATGTGTTTTAATTCGTACTCGAACAAAAGTAGAATAGCGGCAGTTAATCTTATTCTACAGAACACGATGAGCCACAACAAAACGGATACAAATCAAGCTTCTATTGCCATTGTTGGTGGTGGTATAGCCGGAACAACAAGCGCTATTCACTTCAGTGAGTTGGGTTTTAAGGTCACAATCTTAGAAAAAGGGCCGAGTTTGGTTAATGGTCCACCGATTTGCCACCTACACGCTGGCGGCAATTTGTATCGAGATATTTCTGTAGAGCAGTGTCTTCAGTTACTTACTCAGTCTATTGATACTGTTCGTCTGTTTCCTCACACGATCAATATTCGTCCTACTATCATTGCTGTACCACACAGTGATGGTGGGGACCCAATGGACTTACTTCCTCGCCTAAAAATAATCAAAGACGCTTATGCTGAGCTTGTTAAACAAGATAAAAGCAACCAAGTGCTTGGTGACCCCGAGGAATACTATAAGCTATACAGTAAAGAAGAACTCATCGCACTTTCTAAGAAGACACAACCACTGAAACCGACATCACTTGATGAGTGGTGCATTCCTTTTGCCAAGCATACCGACTTAGACACGCTTAAATATCCCGTTGCTATGGTTCAAGAGTACGGTTGGAGTGTGTTCCGACTGTCTGCGACCGCTCAGCTCTCTTTGGGGCAACAAGCTAACTGCACTGTGCTGACTAACAGCCGTTTACAATCGGTTCAATCAACGGGGCAAGGTTGGTCTTTGACTTATACCGATGTTGATAACCAAAGTCGTAAACTAACCACTGATTATTTAATTAACGCCAGTGGCTTTGAGACCGGCATAGTGGATGACTTTGTTGGCTCGAAGCAGCAGCGACTTGTTGAGTTTAAAGCCGCTTACGTTACAGAGTGGCCATATTCCCAAGAATGCAAGGAAGAGTGGCCGGAGGTTATCTTTCATGGCCCAAGAGGCACACCGCAAGGCATGGCTCAATTAACACCATACGCAGACGGTGTATTCCAACTTCACGGTATGACGGAAGGGATCACGCTGTTTGAAGGCGGGTTAGTATCATCTTCGACAGACTCTTCTCAACCGCAGTTACCATCAAAACTGCTCAAGAAGATTGTATCTGGTTGGAGTGAAGAACAGCTCGAACTGAGAACACGTGCGGCAATTACGCATATGTCACAGTTCATTCCGAGCTTTAGTTCTGCTCAAGTTGGCGGAAAACCTCTATTCGGCGCTCAACAAATTCCAGGCACAGACCCAAGCCTAAGAGCCTCAGATGTCTCTTTCTGTGGTGAACGCTATGCAAGGCTTGAAGTAGTAAAGGCGTCTTCAACATTAGAAGCTGCGCAGAAAGTGGCTCAACAATGGTTCGATATTCCAGAGTCTGACTCGATTGAAGAGACACATTCAGTGACAATGTCACTTGAGTTAAACGATATTGAAAACAAAGCGATAGGGTTGACCCAAGAGCGTGGATACCCAAATGCGCTGGCGAAAGTTTCGGGCCAAGACCACCACTAAAACGAAAAATCGGCTTACTTAGGTAAGCCGATTTTTTATCCCTTGGCAATCACCATTCTCAACGGTGGCTGAAAGCTCATTATCAATAACCGAAAAAGCGCGCCCACTGACACCACACATCTTGCAACCCCACGCGATCCCCCTTACTAAATGAAATCTGATGCCCGGGCTTTGCTTGCGCTAAACGTGGTAAGTCAATTCTTGCTACACACCCGATCTTTGGATAACCACCAATAGTCTGCCTGTCATTGAGCAGAACAATAGGTTGCCCATCTTGTGGTACCTGAATAGCACCTAGCGCAATGCCTTCGGATAACAGTGAGATATCTGGAGAGTGAACCGATTCACCACTAAGACGATAACCCATACGATTAGAGTTTTGGTCCACGATATAGGGTGAGCTATAAAACGTCTCCTTGGCTGCCTCTGAGAATAGTTCGCTCTGGTAGCTCTCAATGACTCTTAAGTTAACAGGCAAGTTGTAATCGGGTGTATACCGGAAGGTGACACTAATAGGCTTAAAGTGCTTAGTGAGAGCTTGCTTAGTGAAAATTAATTGGTCTCCAACTTGGCAAGGTTCACCATTTTGAGTTAATCCACCTATTTTTTCACGCGTTACTGTTGCACTGCTATTAAGGACTCCAGGAACAACGAAGCCCCCCTTAATCGCGAGATAAGCTCTGAGTCCATTCCTAGGTAAGCCAAACGAAAGCATTTGCCCTTTAAACGCTTGAAATGTACTCCAGTTGGCTAACGGTTTCCCATCCAAAGTTGCCTGTAAGTCACCACCGCAAATCGCCATCTCACAATCATCATTGACTTGCAGAGTACACTGTCCAAGAGTGATTTCTAGCGCCGCTTGATTGACGGGATTGGCTAATAAGTGATTTGCCCAACTATAGGAGTAATCGTCTACGGGGCCCCCTTGTGTTAAACCAAGGTGAGAAACACCAAAACGTCCAAAGTCTTGAATTATACTTAAAGGCCCCGGTTTCACTATGGTTAGGCTCGCTTTATTGACTGATTTAACCATGGCCTACATCTCCTCCAAGCTCGACAAACTCTTGTTTTGATATTGCTTTGAAGCGCACAGAGTCACCCACATTCAGAAGAGAAAGTTGGTCGTGCATTTGGTTAGCCTGAGTCAACTGAGCGTGATCAAACAACGAAATAGGGCAATTACCGATGATATTCCATCCTCCCGGGGAATCAGACGGATAAACCGCAGTCTTTGAATCTGCAATTGCGATACTTCCCTTAGGGACACTGAGCCGTGGAGTAGAGTGGCGAGGCAGAACTAACGGCTCAACCACGTCTGACATAAAGGCGAAGCCAGGGATAAAGCCAATAGCGCTTACACTGTAGGTCTGAGAAGTGTGATAGTGAATGATATCGTCTAGCGACAAGCCTTTAGCCCGATATCTATCCAAATCAAGGGCCGTTTCTTTTGAGTAATAGGCTGGCAATTCAATAATGTTGCGAGTGTTACTCTCGCGTGAATATGTCGCCATTGCCTCAGTCAGTATCGATTTGAATTGAGAAATAAAGTGCTCTTCAGAAATTCGGTAAGGCAAGTAGTCAACCAATATTGTGTTATACGCCGGAGTGACGTTCATCAATACTGTGGCTAAGCTCTGGCGAATAGCATCTGAAAAGTGGGCCATATATTGTGCATTGCTCTCGCTAGAGCCTGCGGTTAATGGCTGTAGCGTCACAAGCACACTGCATTCAGCAACAGGCTCGACATTAAGTTTTATCTCGTTTTTCGTCATTTGCTTTCCATACGTTTTATTCCAACTTCCATGTTCATGCGTCATGAGTGTTTCCTCTGTACTTGTGCAGGGAACAGAGGGCATTCGTTGCGCCGCGATTAATTAAACGCGTTGAGATCTTGTCGGATTTTTCTAATGAGTGCGATGGATTGGGGATTGTCACCATGAACACAGATGGTGTCAGCTTCGATAGGTAGCCTTTCACCTTCAATGGTCGTGACCGAACCGTAGTTAACGATCTGCATCACTTGGTTGTAGATATCGTCTTGGTTCACATACACCGAGCCTTTCTGCGAACGTGGCGCAAGGTGACCATTGTTTAAATATGCTCGGTCAGCGAATGCTTCGAACAAAAGGGGTAAGTCGTGATCATCAGCGATGTCTAAGTATTGTTGGTTGTCAGAAGAAGAGAGGATCATAAGAGGGATATTAAATTCCGCTACGGCTTGCGCGACTGCATTAAATACATCTGTATTTGCCATCATATCGTTATAAAGCGCACCGTGAGGTTTTACGTAGCCAACACTAGCATGGTGATAGCGACACAGAGCTTGTAGTGCACCGACTTGATAGCATACGAGTTCACTGATTTCGTCCACACTGTGAGGAATTGACCGGCGACCAAACCCAACAAGATCCTGATAACCAGGATGAGCACCGATTTGAGTATGATAGTGCTGGGCCAGTTTGATAGTCTTTGACATCACGTGGGGATCAGACGCATGAAAACCACAGGCGATATTTGCCATATCAACCCATTCCATGACCGATTCATCATCGCCCATCTTCCAGTTGCCGAAACTTTCTCCCATGTCGCAATTAAGCAAAATCTTCGTTGTCACGTGGTGCTAATCCTTTACGTTAAAGTTACTAATGACGGTCTTATAAATGCCATAAATAAACCGTGATCTAATTCAAACTTTCGATACCGAAAAATCAACGGTATAGCATTTCGTATATAGTTTAATTATTGATTAAAGGATTAATATCTATTTGTATATTAGGTGAGCACATGATATCCCGCCAGGTTTGCTTAGGACTAGCATTAACAACGCCTGTTTTTGTATTTGCTCAAGAAAACTCGCTAGATCAATTGATGTCAATGAGTCTTGAAGAGTTATCGATGTTAGATGTCGAAATGGAAACGGCGTCAAAAGTGACGCAGAAACTCACCGACATTCCTTCCTCCGTCTATGTACTTTCTAACGAACGCATACAACGTAGCGGCGCAAAAACTATTGCGGAAGTGTTGGCGCTTGTCCCTGGGTTAAAAGTCACTAAGTTCAATGAAACATCGTGGTTTGTGTCTACACGCGGCTTTCATGATGGCCTGTATAACAAAATGCTGGTCATGATGGATGGTAGAAGCCTATTTAGCCCAGTCTATGGCGGCACGTATTGGAGCGATGTTGACTATGTGCTTGCTGATATCGAGCGAATCGAAGTACTAAAAGGACCTGGAGGTACGATTTGGGGAGGCAATGCCGTGAATGGTGTGGTGAACATCATTACTAAGTCTGCCAACGATACGAAAGGAACCTATCTGTCTGGTGTCGCTTCTAATACCGATAATTACGAGTTTAGTGTTCGTCAGGGCTTAAGCCTAAACGACAATGTCAATGCTCGAGCATTTTACAAGTATCGTGAAGAACCACCGTATCGTGTTGGTGAATCTAAAAAGTGGAAAGCACAAACCGCGGGTATGGTGTTTCAGCCGAGCAATGCCGAAGATAACTGGTCCTTACGCATCGGTGGTGAAAAGAGCTTTCATGAGTCAGAGTTATATAGCGTTCAATATGACCAAACAGGAGCGTTTGTTAATTCGCAAGCGAACGACTTCGACAACAAAAGTCAATCGGCCTACATTCAATTTAATGACTCTCGTCACTTCGATGAAAATTCGACGCTCTCTTATTCCCTATGGGGTGAGTATAACGAGGATAATGCTCCGGATGCCCCGGGTAGCTATTCGACAATAGACTTTGACTCAACCTACATCAGTCAGTTATCAGCCAGTCATCAAATAACACTCGGAGGTGGTCTCCGATACATGTACCTCGATTTCTCATCGAGCCAAGTTACTGACGTGGATTGGTATAACCCTGATTACTACGGCCGTGCTTATAATATTAAATCAGCGAACGATTATATCGCCAACGCGTTTGTTCAATCTCAAATTCAAATGACACAAGCGCTTTCTATTACCATCGGCGCGAAAGTGGAACACTTCACCCAGAATGATTCAACAGAGCTCTCACCACAAGTACGAGGTTTATATAAGGTAAATCCTCGTCATTCTGTATGGGCAGGGCTCAGCCGTGCGGTTGTTGCACCATCTTATATGGATTCAAACTCCACATACTACTTCAACAGTTATTCAGCTGATTCTAACAACAGCTACCTAGATGTTTATAAGTCCAATGCGGACCTAGACATTGAGAATGTTGTAACGGCTGAGATGGGTTATCGCTATTCGAATAATGCAAATTTGGAACTCGATGCCACAATTTACCTAAGTGAGCACGACAACCTTCGTTTCCACAGTTATGACTCGACAGACATCCCTGCGAGCCATGTTTATGTTGGTGCACTATCTGATGACTATAAAGCCAAAACATACGGTTTAGAGTTAGGGGCAAGCTATCAAATCTCTAAGGACCTAACCAGTTACCTAAGTTATGCCTATGCAACGTTAGAAGGTGAAAGCAAAGGCGGTGATCCTAAATCCAGTCCGCAGACGAGCGTGTATTACGATATTGATAATGAACATCTCGCTACAGCACAAATTATGTGGAACATCACCGACAGCTGGCAATTTGACCTCATCGGTCAATACATTAATGTGAACTATCCTGAATACTGGACTGCAGCAGATGGGACTCAATATGAATGGCAGCAATACCCACATGAAATTACCTTCGATGCTCGTTTAGCATGGAAAAAATCGCCAGCAGCACCTTTGATAGAAGTTGTGGTTGAAAATATTGGTAAAAGTGATGGTTATCAAGCCGAGCGAACCTCACAAAAAAGTGTCAACCAAGAGTCGGTTTATGTGAGGGTTTCTCATGAGTTTTAATTGGGTTAGAGGCAAAATTACACTCTATGCCTTCACACTAGTGCTGCTCATGAGTTCCACGACTACGCCTGCGGCTAGCTTTAAGTCGTATGAAGTCAAAGCTGTATATCTGTTTCGAATTGCCAATTTCATCCGTTGGAACGACGAAAGCACAATGGATACCGTCAACTTTTGTGTGATTGGCGACAAGAAAGTAAGTCAAGTACTCACAGAGATCACTGCGGGGAAGTCGATACGTTCACTCGCCATTAACGTTCAACAATCTATTACGTCTCTGTGTGATATCACTTATTTTTCTGAACTCAGTAATAGTCAGTTCACGCGCAAGGATCATTCACCCCATACTGTAACGATAAGTGATATTCCCAACTTTACTGATATGGGAGGCGTTATCGAGTTAACACATATAGATAATAAGCTTAAGCCAAAGATCAACTTAGCTAACGCCAAGCAAGGTGAATACGTTATCGGCTCAAACTTATTACGTATCGCTATTGTGGAGGACAAATAATGCTGTCTTTCATCAACAATATGTCGATAAAAAATAAACTGATACTTCCAATAATCACCTTTATTGTGGTCACCTTTGTCACCATTCAATCAGTAAATTACACTGTCACTTTTGAAAGGGAGAAAGAGAGTCTCATTCAAAGAGTTAAGGTACTGGCACAAGGCGTGGCTTATAACCTTCAAGCAGCGATACTATTTGAGGATAAATCGTCCGCTCAAGAGATCCTTTCTGCATTTGTCGCAGATAAAGATATTGTTCGAGTTAAACTCTATGACGTGAACGAACAGCTATTTGCAAGCTATCAAGCCAGCGATAAGAACATACCTCGACCAAATGCCGAAGAACTCAATGATATCGCCGATCATCAGTTTGCGATCTCTGAGAGTTACATCTTCTTGCTGGTTCCGGTCACTTTAGACGACGCGGTAATAGCCAACTTGAGGGTGACGATATCAAAGGAAACGTTCAATACGATCTTAACCAACATCTTCAAAATCGCTATTGTCTACCTTCTGTTTCTTTTAATTCTGGGTGGCGTCCTCCTCAAATTGATTCAGCGCTTCATCATTGCACCGATGTTTGAGCTCAACGAAGCAATGCAGGCCTTCGTTGAGCGACGTTCTGACCAGCCTAAGCTCATTGCAAGTAATCGCGATGAGATAGGGGATCTCGTTCGTGCTTTTAATACCATGCAAGAAAGGCTGCAACACCGTGACAACCAAATCAACTTCACGCTAGACAAGCTTCAAGAAGAAAAGTCCTTTGCGAATGAGGTGATTGAAACCGTTCAGCACTCATTGCTCGTCGTTGACGAAAAAGGGCTGATTGTTCATGCAAATGCAGCTACTCGCGACATCTTCAAATGTTCAGAGTCGTTCCTTGAAAACTTATTGATCCAAGATTTGATAGCAACCAAGCAAACAGGCTTCCTACAAAGCGTGATTGACTGCAATATCGAACTGAACGATGAGTTGTTAGAGACTACGGATCTTTTTCAGTCCAAACGTTGGCTCCGTGTGAGTAGTCGTTCGTTGTCAAAACATGGCCGCATTCTTTATGCGGTGCAAGATGTAACGGATATCGAAATCGCGATGAGTCGCCAGCGTATTGCCGCCGGTGTGTTCGAAAACAGCAAAGACGGGTTAATCGTACTTAATTCATCGAATGTGATTACTATGGTTAACCCCGCAGTCACTCAACTCCTCGGCTATCATGCAGATTTGCTGGTGGGCAAAACACCGTTTGAAGTCTTTTCATGGCAGCAGTTCTCATCATTAATGCCAACCATTCGTAGCTCTTTAGAGAATTACGGGCAGTGGCAAGGAGAAGTATGGGAAAAAAGTGCATCTGATGAATTAGTCCCAATGTTTGTCAAAGTTAACCTAGTTTCATCAGACGAAGAGAAAGATGAGTTTGATATGGTACTGACGCTATCCGATCTATCTAACGTCAAAGAGATGGAAAGGCTTGAGCACTTAGCACATCACGACGCGTTAACAGGTTTAGCGAATAGAGCACGACTGTATAAGGTGATGGATGAAGTTGTTTCCTCAAGCAATTACGCCAATCAACAATTTGCCGTTATCTATTTGGATTTAGATGGTTTCAAACACGTCAATGACAACTACGGCCATGATGCAGGTGATGCCATCCTTAAGGAAGTATCAAACAGGCTGTTATCTCAAGTAAGAGCTGGAGATCTAGTCGCGCGTTTGTCGGGAGATGAATTTGTTCTTATTATTAAGCAGACAAACAAAGTCATGTTAGCGAGGCTCGCTGAGCGCTTATTAACACTTATAGGACAGACAGTGCATCATAAACAGCGATCCCTCAATGTTGGGGCTAGTTTGGGTATCCACTTAGTCGATAAATCTGAGCATGACATCGACGCGATTCTCAAGATAGCCGATGAAGCGATGTATCAAGCGAAACGCAAGGGTAAAGGTCAATTTGTATTCTCTGACGATAATGAATACCTCTAACAGTTTGTTAGCCAACCCTAAGTTGTTGTATCATAAGTGATAGATTGAGTATTCATAAAAAAAGGTATACTAAACATGAATGTTTTAGTTACAGGCGGCATGGGTTACATCGGTAGCCACACAAGTATCCAGATGATTAACGCAGGCATGACGCCTGTCCTTTTTGATAACTTATACAACAGTAAACCAAGCGTATTAGAGCGTATCGAGAAGGTATCTGGTGTTCGCCCAGTGTTCGTTGAAGGTGACATTCGCAATAAAGCGCTATTAGCGGAAACAATGAAACAACACAACATCGAAGCAGTTATCCACTTTGCAGGCTTGAAAGCGGTAGGTGAGTCTGTAGAGAAGCCTCTTGAATACTACGATAACAATGTTAACGGCACTTTAGTGCTTGTGGATGCTATGCGCGAAGCGAATGTTAAAACGTTAGTCTTCAGCTCATCAGCAACCGTGTACGGTGATCCTGCAACTGTGCCTATTACTGAAGACTTCCCGACAAGTGCGACGAACCCTTATGGCCGCAGTAAACTAATGGTTGAAGAGTGTCTAACGGATTTCCAAAAAGCGAATCCAGACTGGAGCATTACGCTACTTCGTTACTTTAATCCAGTGGGCTCACACCCAAGTGGTGAACTAGGTGAAGATCCACAAGGTATTCCAAACAACTTGATGCCGTTTGTTTCGCAAGTTGCCGTTGGCCGACGCGAATTCTTGTCTGTATTTGGCAGCGACTATCCAACGAAAGATGGTACCGGTGTTCGTGATTACATCCACGTAATGGATCTGTCAGACGGCCACATCGCAGCACTTGAGAAAGTAGGGCGCAAAGATGGTCTGCACATCTACAACCTTGGTACAGGTAACGGTTCTAGTGTTTTAGACATGGTTAAGGCGTTTGAACAAGCAAGTGGTAAGGAAATCCCTTATAAGCTTGTCGAGCGACGCGCAGGTGACATCGCAGAATGCTGGGCGGATCCTGCTAAAGCTCAGAAAGAACTTGGTTGGAACGCGACACGTACACTGACAGAAATGACAGAAGATACATGGCGCTGGCAGTCCACAAACCCTAATGGTTTCCCAGGCTAATCTAGTTGTTTCATGAATGGTTAACTTATAAAAAGATGCTCTAGGGCATCTTTTTTGATCTAAATCGAATAAAAAGTAAATTAGTGGTTAAAAAGTATCATTCTGTATTCATTGTGTTACTATGCACGCGAATTATATGTTTAATGTTAATTTTCTTTGGAGTTAATCATGGAACTAGGCCTGATCATCACTTTCATCGTTGCTGCAGCAGTAATGGTTAAGAAAGAAATGGCAGAGAAGTAATTTCACTTTATTCCTTTTTGATACAATTTTTAGTGAAATTGAAAAAGCCAGCTTATCGCTGGCTTTTTAGTTTCTTTAGTTCAGGCTTGTAACGAATTAAAATTCGTAGTTTGCAGATAAGCCCCAGTTACGACCAGGCTGAGATTTGATATCTGTGTTGAATTGAGAATCGTGTGCGCTACCAGACATATCACTGTACAACCAGTACTTCTTATCCAACGCGTTAAATAGGCCAGCTCTCAAAGTTAAATCTGTCATAGGACGGTAATAAGCCGTCAAGTCTACAACTGTGTATCCGGATACATCAACGTTGTCGTCAGAGTTCCAGTCATCCTTCGACGCAACCATTTTAACATTTAACGCAGAACCGAAATTATCGCGTTCAACACCAAATCCGATTGTACTTGTTAGTGGTGCAACTGAATCAATTGACTTACCAGTCTTCTTGTCTTCGCCATCCGCATAAGCAACAGCTAGGCGAGTGTAAGTGCCGTAAGGTGCGTCAAACAGAGTGTCAAGATTGATAGTTGACGAGAACTCAGCACCATAAATCGTTACTTCGTCTAAATTTTCTTTCGTGAACACATCTTTACCTCCTTGCTCACCTGTTTTCGTTTCGTTGATAAAATCAGTGTAATCGGTGTAGAACGTGCTCAATTCGAAACGGGCATATTGGTTGTTGCCACGCAATCCTAGCTCATAAGAAAGGCTTCTTTCTGCTTTCAGATTAGGGTTTGCCTCTACGATAGCACCTTGGTTATAGAAGTAGTAAAGGTCATAAACAGAAGGAGCTTTGAAGCCTTGACCAATCTGACCAAAAACAGACAAGCTATCATTGATATGGTAAACCGAACCTAATTTGGCAGTGAATGCGTCATCTTCATTCTTGTCGTATTCCGTTGTGTAGCCTTCATCAGTTGATGGGTCAGCAACAAACGAGTCATAACGTAGACCGCCCGTTACGATGAGCTTGTCATCCATGAAGAACGCTTGGTCTTGAAGGAAAACACCCCATTGCGTGATTTTTGCGTCAGGAATACCTGTACTACCTGGAGTAACAGTGCCTCTGTCAAACTTATGGTCAGTATTGTCTAATTCGAAATCATTTTGTAGGTAAGTAAAACCATACGTAAACTCATGGTCAGCACCGCTAATGTTAACCAACTTAGACAGCTGTGTATCGACCTGCATATTTACATCAGATGCATCACGCTCACGTAAACGACGTCCATTAAAACCTGTCGTGTCGTAGTTTTTATTCAGAGTACTAGAATCTTGGTAACTTAGAGACCAATCCAGAGAGTCTGCAATTGAAGAGTTTAGTTTAAGTTGTTGCTCTAGAGTCGCACGGAAACGTTTGTTGGTGTCTTCATTGTAGTTATCCGTATAAACAAAACCCGGCATAAGTTGGTAGCCATTGTAGTTCAGCTCATCTTCATCATATTGACGCTGATAATGTTCTACCGTTAGGCCAATCCTATTCGAATCAGATACATTGTAAAATGCTTTTGCTAAGAAGTTACTTAGTTCCGTATCTGCAGGGTTAGCAGCACCGCGATCTGGGCCTTCAACATCAGAGCCCGACGAGTGAGTCTCTGTTTCATGACCTTGAGCGTATGTCGCCATTACAATAGTTTCTAGCTTATCTTTACGCATGGCCCAAGAAAGGGTGTTCTTAAACTGTTCATCAGCAGAAGTGTAGCTAGATTTGATACCAAAACGGTTTTCATCACCGTCAGTTCTAAGCATATCCTCTGGGTTCTTTGTTCTCAGCAGTACCGCACCACCAATAGCATCAGAGCCATAAAGCGTAGAAGCGGGCCCTTTATTCACCTCAATGACACTCAATGTGTCTACTTCAATCGCGTTTGAATATTTACGCTGTTCAGATGCACCAGGGTTATATGGAGTAGGTTGTTGCACACCATCTACCATTAATTTAACGCGGTCACCTTCGACACCACGAATATTAAAGCCTGAAATACCAAAACGGCCACTACCTTGAGCTTCTACGCCAGGTGTGTACTGAAGGGCTTGCTTTATGTCGTTGGACATTTGATTATCAATATCTGCCGAAGATACTGATTCAATAGAGCTTGAAACATCAGCTTTGCTTTGTTCAGTACGAGTTGCCGATACAACAACCTCGTCAAATAGGGCATAATCTTCAGCTAAGGCTGAAGTTGATGAAAGCGCTAAAACGATTGAAGCAGAGAGTAGGGATTGCTTATACATCTGATAGTTACCTTAATTCCATAGTATTATCTTGATTTCGCGAAAGATAATATTGGATCTAAATGATAATTACTATTATTTGCATTTCAATTTATTTGTATTTTTGTCATTAAAAGCTCACTTAAACCGTATAACTCATTGTATTAAAAGACCTTTAATGGTTCCATTTATCTGGTGAATGCTTCCATTTTTGTGATTAACCTCTCATTTATAAGGTAGGAAACTGATGCATAGCCCAATAACACTTGAAGCGTTACACATCCTAGACGCCATCGATAGACGTGGGAGTTTCGCTGCTGCGGCCAATGAAATGGACCGCGCGCCTTCATCACTCAGCTACCAAATTCAAAAGCTTGAACAAGACTTAGATATCATGATTTTTGACCGCTCTGGCCATCGAGCAAACTTTACAGAGGCAGGTCAGTTGATACTTGAACAAGGTAGGGTGATCCTTGGTGCGACAGAAAGGCTCGTCAACGAAGCCAGTATTCTAGCTAATGGATGGGAATTGGATTTAACTATCGCTTTTGATGGCATTATCCCAATTGCTAATTTCTTCCCGCTTGTCGATGAACTAGGGAAAATCAGTAAAACGCGTGTCCGTTTACAAGAGGAGATCTTAGCGGGATGTTGGGAGTCACTGTCAGATGGCCGCGCCGACCTTCTTGTTTGCCCGAAAGTCGACACCATTCCGAATGACCTGAAAAGTGACGTGATTGGTAAAATGGAAATGGTGTGGGTAGCAGCATCCAATCATTACGTTCACAAGCGTTCTGGCGATTTTGATCAAAAGGCTAGGGAAAGTTACAGGGTGATTGCAATAGCAGATACGGCACGTGACCAGCCAGCATTAAGCATCAATATATTAGAGAAGCAGCCGCGTTTAACGGTGACGAGCTTTCCGGCAAAAGTCGAAGCATTAACCAGCGGGTTAGGTATTGGCACATTACCTTGTAGTGTTGCTAATCCACTAATTGAATCTGGTGTTTTAAAGCAAATCACAGGTACTGAACCCCAGCCTATTGACATCGTTATGGCTTGGCGACGCAATAAAATGGGTGACGCCAAATCATGGTGCATCCAACACCTTAAAAAAACATGGTCACTCAAGTAACGAAAGCACCATATCTGCTGTGCCGTCTTCAAAACAGATATCTAGCTTGAAACCAAGTTTTTGAGCTAATGTCAGCATTCCTCTATTAGTTGGCATCGTCATTCCCGACATCTGTTTAGTCTGCTTGGCACGGCAGTAATCAATAACCTTGGTCATCAGAATTCGGCCTAAACCTACGCCTTTAAGATCAGAGCGAATCAATATCGCGAATTCGGCGTCCGTATTCTCTGGGTTAATAAGAGCCCGAGACACGCCAATGATTGCTGGTACGCCTTGCTCTTCACGCACCACAACAAAAGCAATCTCTCTATCGAAATCAATCTGAGTAAAATTAGCTAACGCTTCATGATTGAATTCACCCACATCACTAAAGAAGCGCTTGTAGAGATCCTCTTTCGAGACTCGGTTAATGAAGTCAGCATGGAGTGGTTCGTCTTCAGGAAGAATAGGGCGTAGCAACACTTCTGTGCCATCTTTTAACTGGATACGTTCTTCAAGCTCTACAGGGTAAGGACGAATCGCTAGTCTTTCTTGCGGATCCCCCTCGTATGCTTTCAATATGATATCGGCATCCAATATCGTGAACTTATCGCCATTCGCAAGTACTGGATGTATATCCAAGTCATGTATTTCAGGGCAGTCAACCACCATTTGAGAAATACGAACCAGCAACTCCGACAAGCCTTCTATGTCGATAGGGTTAGGCAGCTTTTGTAGGCGAATCTTGCCGCTCTTTATCGCTCGAATGATCAAGTAACGAGCCAGTGTCATATTAAGTGGAGGGAAAGCAGCGGCCGCGTCAATCGACTCATCCCATTCGGAACCGCCTTGACCTAGTAGAATAATAGGACCGAATGTTTCATCGGTTGTGACTTTCACGCGAAGCTCTTGTCCACCAGCCAGTTTCGCCATACCTTGAACCAGCAAGCCATGAATATGCGCAGTAGGGAACGATAACTGAGAGCGATCCAAAATCGCTTGTGCCGCATTTGCGACCTCATTACTGTTTCTTAAATTAAGCATTACGCCTTGAACGTCAGACTTGTGCGCAATGTCTGGTGAACGGAGTTTGACTGCGACAGGGTATCCAATGGTTTCTGCAATATGCACCGCTTCACTTGGGTCAGAAGCGATCCAAGTAGGTAACACATCCAAGTTGAAGTGTTTGAAAAACTGACTGTTTTGATGGGTATCAAGGCTAACTGTATCTTTATCCAGCAGTTGGCGTTCTATCCAATTTCTGGCATCCGCTAAGTCTTCAATATGGACTTTCTCAGCCGTAGTTGGCGTCTCCATAAGCTGACGTTGGTTGCGTCGGTATTCAACCAGGTGCATGAATGCAACTACTGAGCTTTCCGGCGTTCGATAGGTTGGAATACCAGCCTCTGTGAACAACTTTCTAGCAGGCCTTGCCGTCAGTTCACCGGACCAATTGGTAAGAATATTGAATCGCTTGTGGCGAGGATGCTTTTTAATCGCGTCGATAATGCGCTCTGCGGTTTGAGCAGAATGTGCGATGGCAGAGGGGCTATGCATGATGAGAATAGCATCCGCTTCGTCGCCATCGAGTAGTGTGTTGATAGTATCGATATAACGCTGATCACCCGCATCACCAACAATATCGATAGGATTGCTATGCGACCAACTTGAAGGTAACACCTTATTGAGTTTTTCGAGCGTCTCTTCTGATAACTCAGCGAGTTTACCACCACGTTCGAATAACGTATCAACAGCCATAATCGCAGGGCCACCACCATTCGTGACGATTGCGAGTCGCTCTCCCCGTAATGGGACCGAGTGCGTTAGGGTTTCTACGGCAGCAAACAGTTCGTGCAGGTTCTTAACTCGCAGCATGCCACTACGACGAATGGCCGAGTCGTAAATAATATCGAGTGTATCCGCCCCACCAGTATGTGCCATTGCAGCAGCTCGGCCTTTGGCGGTTCGGCCACCTTTTAATACTAGTATTCTCCTGTTGCGTGAAGCTGCACGGGCAGCCGAAATGAAGCGTCTGGCGTCTTTAATGCTGTCTACATAAAGCAATATCGCTTCGGTGTGAGAGTCGGTACTCAGGTAATCCAACAGCTCAGAGAACTCGATATCCGTGCCGTTACCGATTGAGATAAATGCAGAGAAACCAATCTCTTTATCATTCGCCCAATCAAGTATCGTGGTGCACACCGCTGCAGATTGAGAAACAAACGCAATCTTGCCGGGCAGTGCGGTAACAGGAGAGAAGGATGCATTTAAATTAAGCCAAGGGATGATCACTCCTAAGCTGTTTGAACCAAGCATTCTTATATTGTGTTTTTTCGCAATCGCTAGGCATCGTGAGTCGTACGTTTCTCCGTTATCACTCGGTTGTTGCATGTCTGAAGATAGAACAATGACAGACGCAATGCCTTTCTCCGCTAACTCCTCAAAGATAGCTATATTGCGAGTCGCGTTGGTACAAAGAATCGCAAGGTCAGGAACGATTGGTAACGACAAAATGTTTTTGTAGGAAAGTACACCCGCCACAGAATCGTATTTAGGCGTAACCGGCATTACCGCGCCTTTAAAATCCCCGTGCAACAGATTATTCATAACGATGTATCCCGCTCGGTTTTCGCGCTGAGAAGCACCAACAACAGCAATCGAACGGGGTTTCAGTAGGGGATCAAGATGATTCATAGACATATCCTAGCAATGCACGTAAGTTCATCGTAACTTACTTTTCGATGACAGGTTGATGGCAAATTCACCGAATTAAGATGAATAAGCAAACACTGCATTAAGTTTGTGAAATAGGTCACCCACTAATGGTGTATAATCTCAAAGTTAACTTGATTCTAAACCGACGTATCGGCATGATTTATAGTAATTATTATTAAGGATATAGAGCTTTCCATGAAAAAAATTGCAATTGCGACTTTGCCACTGCTCTTGGCTGCATGTGTATCTGAAAACTACATCACGGATGTGACTTCAGATAGTTATCAAGAAGAGTACAAAACTGCCAAAGTTGAAGCTCCAGTTGTGTCTCAATCACAGCAATCAGGCGTTGTTGAAGAGAATGTTGTTAACGTTATCAGAACAGAACCTGTTGAGCAGAAAGTCACTAAAACAACTCAGGCTAAACCAGTTGCAGCAGTGAAAGGTCCAACTAAGAAACAACAAGACATGAACCAGCGTTTTGGTTACACAGTTCAAGTTGTTGCGGTTGGCAGCCAAAGTAAAGTCGACTCTTTTGTGAAAATGCTACCAACGACTTCTCAACCAGTTTGGGAAAACTACAAGATGGTTAATGGCACTAAGTGGTTCACAGTACTTTACGGTGACTACGCAACACGTTTAGAAGCGAAAAAGGCTATCTCAACACTACCGAGTTCACTTAAGAACTTGAAGCCATTCGTGAAGAGTATTGATGACATCAAGAACTCTGAATACCCAACGCTTAACAAGTTAAACTAAGTTTTAAATCGTAAAGAAGGAGCAAATGCTCCTTCTTTTGTTTTAAGACGAACCGTTTTGTCTAATAGTTAATCGCTCGATCTTTCGGACGCAATTTTAACAATCAAAACACTGTACCTATTTCGACTTTGGTTTATCATTGAAGTCAGTATTCCTAGTTTCAAGGACCGAATTTACCCATGAACACCACAAACATTCTTCTACTATGCGGCGGTGGATCTTCAGAGCACGAAGTGTCTTTAGTTTCAGCCAATTACCTTTTTGATCAGCTTAAGAGCGTTGAAGATTTTAACGTAGTGAGAGTTGAGATTAAGAGCGAAGGCTGGTGTCTAGATTCGGGCGAATTAGTATATCTTGATATCAATAATCAAACGCTACGTGGTGATGATCTAGAGTCAAAAGTTGATTTCATCGTACCTTGTATCCATGGTTTCCCTGGCGAAACCGGTGATATCCAATCACTGTTTGAAATGGCAAAAATCCCGTACCTAGGCTGTGGTTCTGAAGCTAGCAATAACAGCTTCAACAAGATCACCTCTAAGCTTTGGTATGACGCATTGGGTATTCCAAACACGCCATACTTATTCCTATCTGACAATACAGACGAAGCTCATTCACAAGCAACTCAAGCTTTTGAAAAGTGGGGCAAGGTATTCGTGAAAGCGGCGCGCCAAGGTTCTTCTGTTGGCTGTTATCAAGTTAACCAAATTGAATACCTGAGTGAAGCTATCAACAAAGCATTTACGTATTCAGATCAAGTGCTTGTTGAAAAGTCAGTGGTACCAAGAGAGTTGGAAGTTGCGGCTTATGAAATCGACGGGGAGCTGTATATCAGCAAGCCAGGCGAGGTAATTGCACCGAATGGCGCATTCTACTCTTACGAAGAAAAATACAGCGCAGATAGCCACTCGATCACAGAAGTTGAAGCAAGTAATCTTACTGATGAACAACGTCAACTGATTGCGGACAGCGCTCGCAAAGTGTTTACACAAATGAAGCTTCGTCACTTGTCTCGCATCGACTTCTTCTTAACGCTAGATAATGAGATCTACCTAAACGAAGTTAATACCTTCCCAGGCATGACACCAATTTCGATGTTCCCAAAAATGGTTGAACACGACGGACATAAGTTCGCTCAGTTCCTAGAAAACTGCGTAAGAACCAGTCTTTCTTAAGCGTATTTTCTGAGAATTCGTATAATCAATTCACAATAAAAAGCGGCTTGGATAACTTCCAAGCCGCTTTTTTACTTCTGTCTTTTTTGTCTCTTGACTAGTCGCAATGGCTTATTGCCATGGTGTTAGTGCCTTATACTTCATTTTTTCACTTTCAGCCGTATTCGAGTAACCAACATACTGTGCAGGCATTGCAGGGCTAAGCCAACGTCCAAAGTCCTGAATCTCTCTTATCTTGAGCCCTTGTTTAGAAAGCTCTTGCGCCGCGCCAACTCGTATCGAGTTTCCTGAAAAGTGATGATTTTCTGCCAAATCAAGTAAGTCACTAGCACGCCTTAGTATTCTATAGATTGACGAATCATCTAGTGGTTGGAGGCTAATGTTTTCATGCTTATCAATTGCCCGAAACAGAGATAATCCATCTTCCAGCCCTGTAAAACTGAGCCAACGTTCAAGTGACGAACTTGCAACTGGCGAGAGCTTGTAAAGCGAGTCCTTGATTGCGATTTGATAAACACCATCGACACTCTCAACATCGCTCGATGATAATGACTTAAGTTCTGAGCGCTTTAAAACACACTCAAACATCACGTTATAGATCGCTATGTCACGGATCTCTTTTAGCGTTGCCTTCTCATGTGCAAGCAAGGTATTTAATTCGCTAAGGTGTGAAGATGTCATCGCGTTTGTTTGTTTAGCGTCACCAGTCATTTGAGCTTGTAAGTGGAGCAGGGTGAAGCGAACTTGCCTATGCTTAATAGGGTTGGGGAAGTTAAGCACGGTATGCAACATGCTTAGCGTTGCAGTGTAACGTTTTAATGAAGCAAATTTTCTATTACTAGACTCAGTTTCTAAAAAACGACGAACTGCAGTAATTGACGCAGGGAGTGTATTGATGCGGAGCTTAGTGCAGAAAGCATGGTAGCGGTTCCAATCACTGTAGATACCCAACAGTGAATTACGAGAATATTGGTAGCCTGTTAACTCGTCGATAACATCAACCGAAGATTCTCTGTTTAATTTTTCAACAAACGAATTAATTATCGCAGAGTCGGTTAAAATAGGGACATTTTTTCTCAAATTACCGTACCTCGACAGGTGTTTTTGCCATATTATGCTTGCTATCGTTATTAGTATACTTATGATTAATGCAGTGAAAACAAAAAGATGATCAATAGATATGGCTAATTCAATTTACCGTGGGATCCATCTGCAATCGACTGATTCCACAAACACAATTTGGCGTACTAAATTAAAAAACCACGTTATTCAAGGTAACTTAGCAGCCGTAAAAAAGAGTATCGATTGGTGGATTGATACTGCATCTATTATTGACCCAAAAGAGTTCACAGCATTAAGTAAGTCTAGAGGGACTGGTGGCCAAACTGAAAATTTCAATGGTTACCAAATCAAAAATGACACTGGTGAGCCCAACGCATGGTATTGCATGTTTAACGGACGTCTTATTAAAGGCGGGAAAACGGCAATACAACGTCATATCGAAGCTTACTTAATCGCTAAACAAAAAGCCGAGCAACAAAAGAAGTAAATTATGAGCCTAGTATATTCAACAGAAACAGGTCGTATCAAACCTGAAGAAGAGAAAGTCCAACGTCCAAAAGGCGATGGTATCGTTCGAATCCAAAAAGAAACCAAAGGCCGTAAAGGTAAAGGCGTTTCTGTAGTAACTGGCTTAGATCTAGATGACGCGCCATTAAAATTAATGGCAGCAGAGCTTAAGAAAGTTTGTGGCTGTGGTGGCTCAGTAAAAGATGGCAACATCGAAATTCAAGGCGACGCGCGCGATAAGATCAAAGCGCACCTCGAAAAGAAAGGCTACAAAGTTAAGTTTGCTGGCGGTTAATCTCTAACTAATACCAGGGGTAAAATCGAAGATTATTATCACTGGATATTAGGTATTTTATGGTAAATAACCAACATGGTTAAATACACAGTATAATTTAAAGAATACCGACACAATAAAAAGGCAGGGCATCAAACATAGAGTCCTGCCTTATAAACAGCAAGTTCAATTTAACATAACGTACATAATACGCAGTGATCTACGTTGAAATCTGAGAGCTTTGCGAGCCTTATCCCTGACAGATTTCACGTACGCGCTGATTAAATTTATTCGTGTAATCACTTTGGTTGTTTGGCTACACGTTAAATCGAAATAACTCGTACCACCTTAATTACATCAGCTAAACACTCTTACTGGCTCTTCACCGAGCACCTTTTATAATTCGCCTTTATTTCGTTACGGTTACCTGCCAGACAATTACGTTGCTTTGTTCACGAAAAATAACTTCTCAACTGATACTAACCACTGAATATTTAAAACGCTCAATTCCTTACAACTTACAAGCGATCGCTACCAGTTCTGTTGTAGATTTTGTCAGTAATCCTGCTGTTCTGTTTTCAGATTTCACACACGCGACCACGTCAACTAACTACACAAACAAAATCTAGATGCTTGGATTTATGCGTTTCGAGTCTGTGCCTACCGAGATTGTTTTTTCTAGCTTTGACTGTTTAGACTCCGAATGCACTGTAATGCCCACATTTGATCTCGCTCTGTAGCAACCTGCACTTGGTACTAGCTTTGCCTTAGAACCACCAAAATTTTAAGACCTTAAACCTAGCCATTACCATATCCTGTTTATCACTAATGTAAGTTAAACTTGACCTGTGCTCAAAGCTATTAAGCTACAAAGAAATCAGACTCTAATCATGTATTACCTGAAACAGTTCAGGGGTTAGTTTGAGGTTATTTCCTCATGTTCTCGCCTTACCCACTTAAGAAACGCACCAAAAAAGTGACAGCGTAATGCTATCGAATTAAAGAACTGTTTGCTTTTGCGGCCCGCTACTTAGCGAACTCATAAAGGCCTCAGATTCGCTATAAAGACAATAAACAAACCCGCTTAAATTAACTGTATATTTATACAGTTAATTTTCAACCCCCGTAAAAACGGTACTTACTGACTAAATTACATTCAAAATCAATGCTCTGCGTTCAGTTTTTAAACTTCTATTTGGTTTAATAGCTAGCTTTCCTGTATAAACATCAACTAAGAACTAATTTTTAGGGTATGGCGATTCTACGAATACAAATACTCTAACATCTGATTGAACCTACTCTAAAATAATGCGGCATTGGGTTCAAATTACGTGTATGGGTTAAATATCATGAGCGACAAAGCATTCCGCAAACTCAACATATTCCTCTCGATTTTTTGCCTAGCAATCACCCTATTGTCGTTACTCTCTTTTGATAAGCTCATGAACAAGAGCTACGTCATTGGGCCAGACAAATACCCTACGTTGGTTAACACAGACCGCATCCATAATGGCGGAACAGTTGGCTCCTTACGCAGATTAAAAGATGCTATAGAGTTACAGTGTGACTTTAAGCGTACCTACAGCAAGCCATTTTGTGAGATTGAATTCGTGCTATCTGAAGAAGGCAAAGGTTTAGATCTTTCCACGTATGATTCGGTAACCATTAACATGGATTACGAAGGACAAGATAACCCAAGGTTTCGTTTTTACATTCGTAACTACGACGAGCGCTACAGTGTGAAAGGCGATGCAATGTCGAACAAGTTCAATCGCTTAGACTTTTCGCTACCAGATGCAAGCCACATCGACTTGGACTACTTCAACGTCCCATTCTGGTGGATTGATCATTATAACCACCCAGTTTCTGTTAGCGCGGTAGACATCACGAACGCAGTATCTGTTGAACTCGGGCTTGGTGCGAGCACGCTTGCTGGGCATCATTCAATTAAGATCTCTAGTATTGTCTTCCACGGTAAAATCATCAGCAAGGCTTTGCTAGGTGAGCTGTTGGTTGGATTATGGGTAATATATGCCGTCTACTATGTATGCTGCGCTCTACATATCGCTCGACGTAATAAAGCTCGTTCTACACAGCAACAACGCTATTTAACCCAAGAAATTGAAGAACTAAAGGTGAAAGCATCGACCGATCCGTTAACTGGCTGTCGAAACAGAACCGAAGCACTAGATACCTTCTATGATTTCGAAAGACTGGCGCAACAAAAGAAAATCATTCACATTGCGTTGTTTGATTTAGACCATTTCAAAAAAATCAACGACCAGCATGGCCATGAAATAGGCGACAAAGTTCTCATTCAGTTTGTTGCTACCACCTACGAAACCCTTGGTGAGCAATATTTACTTTATCGCTGGGGCGGTGAAGAGTTTCTACTGGTTTGTCTAGAACAAACCACGCTACAGTGTCACGAATCAATTGATAACTTGTACCTAGCAATGGACACAAAGGCATGGCCGAACGGGCTAACTGTGACAGCTTCTACTGGTGTCACACAGCTTAAGCAGAACGAGTCGATACGTTCCGCAATCAAACGAGCAGACAAAGCACTGTATGAAGCAAAGTACAACGGACGAAACCAAGTCGTGACGTTTTAAGTCCATCTCATCGTTTTTCATCTGCCCGTCTCTAAGCCGCTGTAAGATAGCTGCCCAGCAAAACTAAATCCCCAATGCTCGCCACTTTTGCATGGCAAGTCTTCTAATCTCGTTGCCCATTCTAGCGACCATGAATTAACTTCCTTCAAGCTGAAGCACACGCTTAAGTAAATCACTATCCACCTCAATACGGACCTTGTACTAGCCGCACTAAAGCGCACTCAGCTAATGCTTTCTACTGCGCTAAGTATACGAACCCTAGTCTAATCAGCGTTAGATACGTAGATCTGCCGTTGAGTATCTTAGTATCGCTGCTCGCCACAAACACTCCCAAACTTAAACCATAAAACCTTTCTCATTGAGATTTTGCTTAATCAATTCGCGAATCATTGAAGTCACAGCGTCACGAACGTTAAAAAAGCTCTGATATTGAACAACTTACGGCTAGTGACACAAATACTGACACCAAAAAATCAGAATGTTTAACTTTCACTTTTGTTTGTAACTTAATTACAAACAAAAGTGAAAAACACCCCAAGAAGTAGATTACTCCGAGGTAAACTATTGAATATATGTGGATTATCAGAATATAAAGGTGTGTACTCTAGTGCGGTATTAAGGTTGTGATTGGCGAGATAATATATTGGCGTGCAATTGTTTTAGTTATAGTGCATTAAGATGATAAAAAAGAAGGGCTGACGCCCTACTCTTCTTTGTTACTCATTTCTTCACGAATTTGCTCAGCAACGATCTTGATAGCTTGTGCTGTGCTAACACCTTGGCTCATCATTTCTTGGATTCGTTCAACAGCTTTTTGTTGTTCTTCGTGAGAAAGGGTTGGTAAGTCGTTTAGCATGTTCTGCTCCTTTATTTAGGAGCAGAACTATATAAGGACTATTAGTAACTAGCAAGGAAATTGATAGATGCACCCATTGCGTTTTCGTTTGTGTAGTTAGCACTTAGATCTAGTTGGAACAAATTAAGTGGCGACAAACCAATACCGGCTGTGATAGTTCCTTCCGAGTCAGAGTAAGCTAGGTTCTTGTAGTACCCTGCCCTCAGCTGCATTTGACGCAACAAATCAACTTCAGTACCGACACGAATCATCTGCTCGTTATCTTCAAACGAAGTAAACTTTTCAGTTTCATTCAAATCGTAATCAACACTTAACGAGAAGTAGTCAGACACGATACCTGCACCAACGGTGTAAACTGGCTCAAGTTGATAAGCGTATTTACCACCAACTTTATGTGTCGCACCGCTTGTGCTGCTAGTTAATGTTCGGGTTGTATCTTTCGTCTCAATATCTCTTGAGAATAAGTTGGTCGCAGCAACACCCACTCGGAACGGTCCGAAGAACCAAAGCGCACCTGCATCCATGTTAAATGCAGTTTCACCATTGCTGTTTTCTCTTACGTCAGAAAGATCGTAATCGTTAACCGATGCAATGTAGTTGTATGTGTAGATACGTTGAATCTTAGGTGTAATACCAAAAGAAATGTGTTGGCCCATAAAGGTTTGGTATTTCGCAAGAGAAAGGCCAACTTCAGTTACACCGATTGACACAGCTTCAACGGTAGACAACTCGACTTTGTCCGTGTCGGAACCGGTCGTGTAAACGTCAGGTGTTGCAAAAGATTCTGTGTAAGCTTTTGCAAAAAGGTTCGCAGCAACAAACTGGTTAGGAAGTGCGAATGCCACAACACCCCCAAGTTCTACGTTTGCTTGATTGCCATCAAGTTTACTCAGAGCGGCATCTAGGTCTGCGGTGTTTGAAGCGTCAATAACACTATCGATATTTGATTTCATATCGTTAGGATCATTGTAGTTACCACCAAAGCTTGGCGTAATCATACCCATGTCATCGTTGCGACGGTAAATGGCAACCAATGCTGGGTTATAGAATGGAGCAGTTAGGAAGTTTGCAGAAACAACACCAACACCACCCATCGCATCACCACGCGCTTCAATGGCGTAGTTTGCTGCTGAAATAGGAAGACTGGCGAATGCAATTGACGCTGCGAGTAGTTTAGTAGTTTTTTTCATGCCGTTTATCTTTGTTAGATCCCTTACATAGTTAACGGCACAATTTTAAATTACTTTAACTCTTCTTCGCTAGAAATATCATAAGTTTTACTGATAGTTTGTGCTTGTTCTATCGCTATATCGCCTTGCCAGCGTGAATGCACCATAGAAACAGCCAGAACGTATCGGTCATTGGGTAAATCTTCACCAGACAAGCTCATCGGATAATCCGACTCATAGCTCTTACCCCACACTTGTTCATAGTGCTCGTCGATATAGTCGTATAAACCGACTTCCAGCTTAGGTAACGGACAATATGGGTTGAGTAAGTCTTTCTTATCAATTCGCCATGTATCTTTAGATGCCCAACGCACTTGCTGACGCATCGCTACTTCACCAAGAACAATCCATGTGCTCCAAGAGTTGCCACCATCGCCTTTCACGTTCAGACGATACAAACCAGAATCCAACTGCGACGCTAGGTTGTAACGCTTGCGGTACAAACTGACAGAGGCATTGTTTACCACCTCACTTTCTTTCGTGAATTCACTATCGGAAGAGACAACCTTGTCGACCCACTTTTCGAAGGTGATATCTTGAATGCCTTGCTCAGATTCGACATCAATTGAAACTCGGAATGTGTCTCGGCCAGGGCTTTGAATAATGTGCCTTTTGACGACGACCGAACTTATCCAATCGGGCAAAGTTTTTTTGGTGAGGGTTTTACCACAATCTTTGTTCAACGCTTGGTCAAACAATTCGTTGAGGTGATCTTCTCGGGATTGAGAAGCATTGATTTGCCAAACTTCCACTAAAGAATCAAACATCTGCGGTAAGTCGTTATCCAACAAATGTTTATGTACTTGAGTCAGAGCATCACTGCTTTTAAACCAATCTGCTGCGTGTGCGGTGTTAACGACACTCGACAGCATTAATAGTGGAAGTAAGGCTTTTTTCATTACGCTTTCATCTTATAGCCAACGCCACGCAGCGTTTCGATCTCTAGACCTGGCAGCTTCTGTCTTAATTGCAGAACATGCGTATCTACGGTACGAGTTGTTGGGAAGTGGTTGTATCCCCATACGTGATCTAGTAGTTCGTCACGTGTAAATACGCGGCCTAGGTTGCTTGCCAAGAACAACAACAAGTCAAATTCAGTGCGTGTTAGCGTCACTTCTTGCTCATTGAAAAACACTTCACGTGTTGCCTTGTCGATAACAAGGTTTTGAGCGATAACTTTTGATGCGTCCTGCTCTTCAGCGTCTGGCAGACGAAGCTGCGCACGAATACGAGCAAACAGCTCAGCTTCTGCGAATGGCTTCGTTAGGTAATCGTTAGCACCGGAATCTAGGCCCGCTACTTTGTCTTTTACTGTAACCAATGCTGTCAGCAAAATTACAGGGATATCTTTCTTCTTCTTCCAACCTGGAAGTGAATCTACTGAGTCACCATCAGGAAGTTGACGGTCTAGGATAACTAGATCCGCTTGTTCCCAATAGCCTTCAACTTCAGAGATCAGTTCAGCATGTAAACATTCATACCCAGCTTGCTCAAGGCTAACTAATAGGCCATCAGCTAAATTCTTATCATCTTCAACGAGAAGCAATGTCTGTTTCACAAGGTATCTCCAAAATAAATGTTGTCGGGGGGCCGATTAGCGTCATGTGACCGCCCATTTTTCCGACCATAGACTCTACTATCGTCAGACCTAAACCTAGTCCACTCTTACTAACGAATGGCTTTCTTAGTTGCCCCCAGTCTTTGCGGGACAAGTCTCCATTATCTATAACTTTGAATGTCAGCTTCTTGTCAGAAGTATTCAGTTCTAGTATCACTGGTGCGACACCGTATTTAACAGCGTTCCTGATCAGGTTATCGATACAGGTTCCTAACCAATATACGTTCACTTTCGCAGCAATATCTTGGTTGATTCGTAGCTCGATTCCAGGAGCGAAATCTTCTTCAACTTTGTACTCTAACCACTCTTGTACACTTGGAACCCACTCTGTTGCAAGTGGTTGATTGTCCGACTGTAAATAGTCTTTACTTGCCTCTGCTAACTGCCTTAAACGACGCGTGTCTTCACACAGTCGACGGAATTCATCATATACCGATTCAGGTAAGTGTTCGAACTCTCGTCTGAACCCTTCAACGGTCAATGATAAGCTCGCAATCGGCGTTCTCAGTTCGTGCGTTAAGATCTGAAGAACCAACATACGACTCTTCAATTCCTGTTTCTTACTGTTCCAACGGTATATGGCCCAACCTAGCACAAGCATGATGTTGGCGATCACCAAGATGAACATTGCGACCTGAAGCAGTTCAGAATGATCTTCGATTTCCCAACACACGTTACCACGTTGGACGAAACAGCTCTTACCTTCTGACGATAAGCTGAACGACAACCCTGCTACCGTGGCGTTTTCATGCCAATCAGATTCTTTGTATAGATAGTATCTGTCACCACGTTTCACCCACATTTCGTCAAGCTCGACGAACATGCTAGCGCCAGCCAACAGCGCGGTGATTGCTTCGTTATCCATCTGTTGCAAGCGAGACAGTAGCTCATCATTTTCAGTATTCGGACGCTCTTGTATATGCATGTAGCGTTTCAGAGAGTCGAATTTTTCTGGGTACTTCTCAACATAACGCGCCGCATAAGAGCCACCACCAGGATGAATCAAGCCACTACGGCTAAACCAACGATCCGACAATTTAGTGCCCTTACACATCGCTCGCGTAAACACTAAAGGTTCAGTGATCAAAGGGCTCAACGGCAACTTACCACTACAGGTTTTTGATAACTGGTATAGGCGCTGAATATCTTTAAGTGGGTATTCTGCGGTTTGCGGCAGCATTGAAGAAGGCGTGATTAGGCGCGTTGGATAATCAGCCTGAAGCAAACGAATATCATAAGATTCGATTGCCGTTTCATGATCAAATAGTTTGGTGAAGTTATCGATACGCTCAGGCAAAGAATCAGCAAACGCGTTTACTGATACTGATAATGTAGCGATAAGAAGAGTAAATGTTCTTTTGATGATCACAAACCAGCGCAAATTCATATAGATCAGACAAATATATACCATTCGCTTTCAAAGATAAATTTTAACCGCATGAAAAACAGCGAGAATGACGGCTAGCTGTCATTAAATTGACTTGCATACTCTCAAAGCTAACGAATGTACCGGTCTAACGCATCGGAGTTAAGCCATTTCACCGTCGGATGGAGAAAATTGTTCTGCTCATAATCTCTCTACATTCGAAGTATCTTCCCCTGAGCTGTGGTCACAAAAAAAGGAGCTCAATCGAGCTCCTTTAATTTAGTTATGTTTTACAAAGCGACCTTTAGAGGTGCTCTAAAATACCTAGACAGCTTTGCTTAGCATCGCCAAACAGCATCTGTGTATTTTCTTTGAAGAACAATGGGTTTTGTACGCCTGCGTAGCCCGTATTCATAGAACGCTTGAACACGATAACATTTTGAGCGTTCCAAACTTCCAGTACTGGCATGCCAGCAATCGGGCTATTTGGATCTTCTAGAGCTGCAGGGTTTACGGTGTCATTCGCACCAATAACCAATACAGTATCTGTCTCGTCAAAGTCATCGTTGATTTCGTCCATCTCAAGAACGATATCGTAAGGTACTTTTGCTTCAGCAAGCAGTACGTTCATGTGACCCGGTAACCTACCCGCCACAGGATGTATACCAAATCGAACATTTACGCCCTGTGCGCGGAGCTTTTCAGTAATTTCGTGTACTGGGTACTGAGCTTGAGCTACTGCCATGCCGTATCCCGGAGTGATAATTACTGACTTAGAGTTCTTAAGCATATCAGCAACGTCTTCTGCTGAAGTTTCACGGTGCTCACCTTGATCTTCATCGCCTTCAGACACTTGAACTTCCTGACCAAAGCCACCAGCAATAACACTAATAAACGAGCGGTTCATTGCTTTACACATGATGTAAGAAAGAATCGCACCCGACGAGCCAACTAGTGCACCCGTTACGATAAGCAGGTCGTTTGCAAGCATGAAACCTGCCGCCGCCGCCGCCCAACCAGAGTATGAGTTAAGCATTGAAACAACCACTGGCATATCTGCACCGCCGATTGATGCCACTAAGTGGTAACCGAACGCGAATGCGATAAGTGTCATCACCATCAGTGCGAACATGCTGCCATCAGCTTTAACGAACATGATCATAAGCAGTGTAGAAACCACGATAGCTGCTAGGTTCCACTTGTGCTTATGAGGGATGTTCAATGCAGATGAAGAAATCACGCCACGAAGCTTACCAAACGCGACAATCGAACCAGTAAAGGTTACTGCACCGATAAACACACCCAGGAACACTTCCACTAAGTGAATAACGTGCTCTGCATGAATATCAGCAGGGTTAAGTGACACTGCCGCCGGTGGATCGATGTAGCTGTTGTAGCCCACCAATACCGCTGCCATACCTACGAAGCTGTGCAGAATTGCCACCAGCTCAGGCATTTCCGTCATTTCTACTTTGCGTGCGTAGTGGATACCGATACCACCACCGATCACCATAGCAATGATGATCCAAACAATACCAGCCGAGTGAGGACCGAAGATCGTCGCGATCAATGCGATAGCCATACCAGTGATACCGTAATAGTTACCTGCACGTGCAGATTCCTGTTTCGATAGTCCAGCCAAGCTCATAATAAAGAATACTGCAGCAACAATATAAGCTGCTTGTACTAATCCTTCAGACATCTATTACTCCTTAGTCTTTACGGAACATTTCAAGCATACGTTTGGTCACGGTAAAGCCACCAAAGATATTGATACTTGCAATTAACACGGCAATGAAAGAGAGGAAAGTAACGACACCGTTGCCTTGTCCAATCTGTAATAGAGCACCTACCACAATGATCCCTGAAATCGCATTCGTAACAGACATCAAAGGCGTGTGCAGAGAATGGCTAACATTCCAAACTACGTAATAACCCACCACACAAGCAAGAACGAAAACGGTAAAGTGAGATAAGAACGCAGCAGGCGCCACCGACGCAATCCAAGCGAAAGCACCAACCGCAACGGCCATACCTGCCGCTTTTTTGACTGGAGACGTAGGCTCTTCAACTTTTGGCTCAGGTTTCGCTGCTTTTGGTTTAGCTTGCTGAGGTTGAGCTGAAACTTGAATTGGTGGCGCAGGCCAAGTGACTTCACCTTCTTTAACGACTGTTACACCGCGAAGTACAACGTCATCAAAGTCGATATTGATGTTACCGTCTTTCTCTTTACAAAGTAGTTTCAGTAAGTTCACTAGGTTAGTCGCGTACAGTTGCGAAGATTGAGTTGGCAGACGACCAACCATGTCAGTATAACCGACAACCTTCACACCATTGGCCGTTGTGATCACTTGATCCGCTAAAGTGTATTCACAGTTACCACCGTTCGCGGCTGCAAGGTCGACAATCACGCTGCCTGGCTTCATGCTATCAACCATCGCTTTAGTGATAAGCTTAGGCGCAGGGCGACCTGGAATCAGCGCGGTAGTAATAATGATATCAACGTCTTTTGCTTGAGCCGCATAAAGCTCTTCCGCTTTCTTGTTGAACGCGTCAGACATCTCTTTTGCGTAGCCATCGCCAGCACCCGTATCTTCCTGGAAATCCACTTCCAAGAATTCAGCACCCATCGACTCTACTTGCTCTTTTACTTCAGGACGAACGTCGAATGAACGAACAATTGCACCAAGGCTACCTGCAGCACCAATTGCTGCCAAACCTGCAACGCCGGCACCAGCAACCAGTACTTTCGCTGGTGGAACTTTACCTGCCGCTGTAATTTGACCAGTGAAGAATCGACCAAATTCATGCGCTGCTTCAACCACTGCACGGTAACCCGCGATGTTTGCCATAGAACTTAACGCATCGAGTGCTTGAGCTCTTGAAATACGAGGCACGGAATCCATCGCCATCACATTGATGTTACGGCTCGACAGATGTTCCATTAATTCAGGGTTTTGAGCAGGCCAAATAAAGCTGACCAGAGTAGCGCCATCTTTAAGTAGGTCTATTTCATTTTGAGTATCGTCAACGATTGGAGCGTTAACTTTAAAGACAATATCGGATTTCCAAGCTTCATCTGCGCTTACAACTTTTGCTCCAGCTTCTTCATAAGCTGAATCCTCAAAACTTGCTAGCGCACCTGCTTGTGATTCAACACAAACTTCAAATCCTAATTTTAGAAGCTGTTCGACCGATTTCGGCGATGCAGCGACTCGCGTTTCACCTGCGAGCGTTTCTCTTGGTACACCTATCAACAAATTAGACTCCTTGTGTATCAATTTGTGATTATTATTCTTACCAAAGACCAGTTAAAGAGATCGCAGCCATTGGATACACCAATTTGCATAACTACTCTTTCACTATTGGCACATGACTTATTCGTTTGTATCTAACGACAACTAATACTTCAAGCGTTTTGTTCAAAGAACAGAAAAAGTTATTACTTATAACGATTTGGATGGATTTTGAGCAGTTATTTGAGTTAAATGATGCACGCCTCGAATAAAGAGGTCAAACCACTTGCTAATAATCCTTTTAATAACAACCGACTAGCTGTTCTTTGTCCCTAAAACTAAAAAGAGCTTTCAGCATATACACTGAAAGCTCTCTAAATTATGACTAGCATCAATTCTAACCCTAATTGGTTAGCTAAATATGCTGTCACCCATTTGGTCGATGAACATTTGCGATTTCTTGAGCATCAATTCGTTGGCGTCTTCTTTGTTTGAAACAACGTCTGAGCGAATAAAACGATGCGTTTTAAGTTCACCGTCAATTTCTTTCTCAATGCGCCCAGCAACACGGTATTGACCAGATTCAGCAATGGCATCTTGATAGATATTGAAACCCTTATATTCGACTGGCTCAATCTCTACTTTTTGTTCGGTTTTTTCTTTGCCACCAAATAATCTAGAAAAGAATCCCACGTTTTTTACTCCTTCAATGACGGTACTACGACTAACCTATCACGACTGTTTACGATCCAACAATGGCTTTTCATACCATTGCAATTCTACGTCTTCATCAAAATTGTGTTGACTAAATATAATCGGCATATTGTCGTTACGATCGCGTCTTCTATCATCAATAATCATACTTTCTGCATTTTTGACCGCGATCTCACTATTTCTTTTGTACAGAACGAGTTTGTCTTCAGGTAACGCGGAAAGAAAATCAATATCGAACCGAATATAGATGGGTTTTAACTGCCCTAGTGCTAAACATGCGAGATCAGCCAGTTGCTCGCTAGTATAACTAGATACATACTCTTCAGTGGCTAAAACTTGCCCCACCAGCGTTTCCATATAGTTATGTACATCCACACTAATTTGCATACTACACCTCCATTCATAGTCCAATGTAACGTTCGATCTCAAATTATTGAGCGACATTGAGATAAGTGTTTTTAACCATAGAAAACACTTTAACGTTCATTTTTAACGCAAATATTACACCGTTTTATAACCCAATATACTGGGCACCGATTAACAAGCTCAGTTTTGTTAAGTATCTATAACGACTAATTAATTTCTCATATATACTGTGTAGTTCGTTCTGCGGTTAATAGCAACTCAAACACATATAAACATAGTTGCATCAAAAGCGACTTATGACCATGTTTTCGCTCTCAATTAAGCAAAATGCTTGGCAAGCGCTTATTTAACCGTATCCTACGTACAGTATTAATTAACAAGATCATCATTATAGTTAGGCTCACCACGTAAATGGCATCTTCTTTTGTAACGTCGAGCATGTTTCGATTTTGCTTCCCCTTATTTCTCCTAGCAGTATTACTTGCAGGCATGAACAACGTCATACTGGTGACGGATTCAAACTTAGGGTTTGCTAGCAACCTGCCATACATTCTATTGAGTGTAGCCGTATTACTGTGCCACACGTTTAGACAAGGGCGCATGGCGATGGTTTCTGTAACTATGCTTGTTGCCTATCTTGTTATACAAGTCCGCCTACAAACACCCTTGAGCACGGGAACCACATTATTAGAGCTCTCTCTACTAGCCGCCTTAGTACCTGTTACTTGCTTGCTTGTGTATGCCTTCCCCGATACCGGTGTAAATTCCAAGTCGATGTTCTTATACGCGCTCGTTTTAGTCCTATTTATGATATGGGCGCAGCTGATCGTTTCTCACTTCCATGCCGGAGGTTTTGAATCATGGAGTGAAGGGCTACTGTTTACCGTTAGGGACTTTTCCAAATTGCCTTTTGTGCTGGTGTTGTACAGTCTTTGCCTAGTTGGCTTAACAGCGATTTTGGTGTTGGTTTACAATCGCTCTATCGACGTCGTTGTCTATAGTGCGATTTTATTGGCTTCCAGCACCTTCATCTTTTTCGACGTTCAGTACATCTCAAGTACCATGTTTTCATTATCTGGCACCTTAATCATTATCTATGTGATGTCTGCTAGCCACGATATGGCATTCAACGACCAATTGACGAATATTCCCGGTCGACACGCGTTAGAAGTCGATATGAAGCATTTAGGACGCAAGTATTCAATGGCAATGGTCGATATTGATCATTTTAAAAAATTCAACGACACCTATGGCCATGACATTGGTGATGATGTGTTGAAGCTTGTAGCCAGTATTTTGAAAGAGACCACTGGCGGCGCTCGTGCTTATCGTTACGGTGGTGAAGAATTCACAATCATTTTCAAAGGTAAGCATGCCGAACAAGTTAAAGATCACCTACAAGCACTTGTTTCTGAAGTACACAACTACGATATGACAATCCGTAATGCCAAGGAACGACCGGATAACCATGATGAAGGAATTAAAAAGCGTGGGAAAAACGGACAATCGGCCGAAGTTGTTAACGTCTCAGTGAGTATAGGATTGGCAGATAGCACAACCACAAAACACCCTGAAGAAGTATTGAAGCTTGCCGATCAAGCATTGTACAAAGCTAAAAAGACAGGCCGTAACAAACTCTGTATTCATAGCTAAAAACAAAGCCAAGCTCTATACGTGCTTGGCTTTGATTATTTGGTTAATTGGATATTTAGTGCTTAATGCAGTTCGCTTTTAAAGAGCAAGCAGCTAGTCTTGGTTGAAGAACAGTACGAGACTACCGCCTTTTAAGCTACTCCCGTAGTTGATCGTAAAACCGATGCCTACATTATCAACCCATTCATTGAACAAGTTGGGGTTCAGCAACCAACCTACACTGCCCTCATAATACGAGGTCGTCCCCATCGACTCCACGGTGTCTCCACCGATATCAATTCTTCTAATGCTCGAATACATCGATGTAATGTTTTTATCCCAACGCACGAGATCGTAGAAGATCTTAGCTTCGTTAGCGATATACCAACCTTCCGGGTTTCCTACATCGCCGTTGTTAGCTTCTCCCCAACCAACACCATTAAAATAGTGCCAACTGGTACTCAGTTTGTACCTACCCCAATGATTTTTATCTTCAAAAGTCAGCTTAATTTTCGGCTCTATGATATAAGCCCATGCATCAGTATTGTAATAAAGTCCATCCAATTGGTCCTGAATAGGCTCCAGTAATGACGAGCGGTATTCAAAGTCGTTGCGATAATACGAGATATGATTACCAATACCGGAATGAAAGCTCCAGTACTCATTTAATTTAGAGACATTAGCAAACTCGACATAACCAGAAACCACAGACTCTTTTTGATAATCGCTTTTTATCGTCGCTGCATATTCAACGTCATTCTCGATACGCAATGCTGATAAGCGCAACGTAATCTCTTGATGATTGTCTTCAATATAGTTGGGCAGCTCAAAGGTGTAAGGAAGGCTGAGAGATGTGATGTTTTGACGGCGACTTACCGAATCATTCGAGCCAATATCTTCATTGTCTAAACTGAAAACTTCATTTGGATCAAAGTTATTAATACCAAAAGTAAAAACATCGGTATCGTTGAGTAATACACTGGTGGCAAAACGCTGCTCTAGCTCCTTGCGAAATGCATCTGACAAAACGTTGGCTGAAAGCGTAGGAGAGCTAATCAAACAAAGCACAGGGACAACCAGTGTCCAACATGAATTAGCCATAGAAAATGACTTTGATCGTGGCATGTCTTTAATCACTTAAAATACTTCCTAACTCAAGTGCTACTGGAAGTATAAATTCAAATTACCAAAAGAGCGCATCAGCTATCGCGAGTGCTCTAAAATATTACGCTGTATATAGGTGTTTCTACCGCTTTGCTTAGCTTGATAGAGCGCTTGATCGACCTTTTCATAGATCGACGCTAACGATTCATCGCCACTAGGCACGAACGACAACACACCCTGTGACGCTGTCACTCTGTCAGAGATACGCGAGTATTCATGTGCATAGTTCATATCATAAAGCGCTTCTTTAATTCGAATCGCCTGCTGCTCAGCGGCATCGCTGTCAGTGTCACTGAGGATAAGCACAAACTCTTCACCACCGTAGCGGCCTACATACTCTCCAGCCCTTACAAACAGTACCTTCAAAGTATTGGCAAGGCCCTGTAAACACTTATCCCCTTGAATATGGCCGTAATTATCATTGTAAGGCTTAAAGAAGTCTACATCGAGAAGGATGACAGTCATGGATATATTACGTCTTCCATGCCACGCTATGCTCTCCTCAAGCTTAGTATCCATATATCGACGGTTATATAACTTGGTGAGGCCATCTTCGTTGGCTTGTTGTTGCAGAAGTATATTAAGTTCTTCGAGCTTGGCAGTACTTTGCTTTAATTCTCGCCTCATGTGCGCGATACGCTGCATGGCTATCAACTTTGAGTTAAGCACTACCTTGTTTACTGGTTTGATCAAATAATCATCCCCACCAGCATCAATGGCTTTAGCGATCATTTCAGGCTCTTCATGACCACTCAGAAAGATAATAGGTACCCATTCAGGGAAACGCTCACGGACCTCGTTAGCGACTTCAAATCCGTCCATATCAGGCATACTTATATCAAGTAATACAAGCTCAGGATCAAAACCAGAATAAACGTTTAGGGCTTCTTTACCACTACCGACAGCTTCAACAATATGACCCAGTTGCTTGAGTCGAATAGCAAGTTGCATTCTGTCTAGCTGAACATCATCAACTAGCAATATGCGCATCGAAGATCCCTTTTCTATCATCACATCACCTTTATCTAGTGTTGAATATTCAAAGTAGCTCATTTTTGGGCTTAAATCATGCCCTAATCTCTATATTATATTGACTTTTTTACAGATCTTTTTAGCATTGTTTCTTTTTAAAGAGAAATACTATGTCAGACGCTACAAACACAGAACAACAAGAAATCGATTTAACCACAATCTCTCCAGAGCTTCGTCAAGTTATCGAATTTGATGAAGTGCCAAAAGAGATGCACTTTATGGTTACTTCTATTCATGAAGTGTCTGAAGAAGCAGTACGCGAAGCTTGGAACAGCCTTCCAGCAAGCGCGCAAAACGTTTTGGACAACTTCGAGCAATTCCACGCTCTAATCACTGTTAGCCAAGCTTTCGCTGGTGTGAACGTGATGGAAGAGTTCCCTACTCTTAAACTTCCAGAAGGCATGACTGACGAAGAGAAAGAAGAGTACCGTGCTCAATTGCTAGACCAAGTTCTTCACAACTGTGTGAAAGACATGGTTAAACAAATCAAGAAAGCTCGTCGTGATGCTATCTTGAAGCGTGATTTTAAAGAAGTTTTCACTAAGTAAGCTATTCATCGACCTGTATTAGGTTGAAGGCAAACAGTGATAGTTATGAACAAGCCGCTTGTTGATTTAAACAAGCGGCTTTTCTATACCCGCTGCTTTTTCTAATATTTACTTATCTGTCTTGCCGTCACTACATCATCACGAGCTACTACTTCACAAATAATATGACTTTGCACTCATACAGTGTGGATTAAAACCGAGGTTTATACCGTATAAAAATGACGCATGTTTCCATTCATGGAATCAAGATCGAGTTTTACAGTACCTTAAACTAAAAAGTTCATAGTGAATTAGTGAGTAACCGCAATATCTCTCTGAGCAACACTCACACCCTTAATTTGAGCGAATACATGTTGGCCTACTTTTAGATTCAGCTCATCCAACGCCCACAAAGTAATGGTTGCCCATAGATAACACCCAGATTCTAACTCTAACTCTACTGCGACACTTTGCTTATTCGTACCTTGTTGGTGAGTCTCTACGCTTTTAATCGTTACGGGGAGAATATTACGTATTGACGTACCTTGAGGCTGTTCTAGCGTAATTGAGACATCATTTGCCCTAACCTGAAGCCTCACAGCAGCACCAATATCGCTCGAAACCTTTTGAACCCACAAAGACGTGGATTTTCCCAGAGTTAATCGAGACAAGGCATAATCATCATTATGTTCCACCAGCTTCCCTTCAAACAATGAGCTTTGTTCAGAGAAAGATTGCCATGGCTGCATTGCACGTGACGCCCATACCTGTTCTGTCACACCAGATGATACGACCTTACCTTGGTCGATAATCACTAAATGGTTAGCCAAGCGTAGAATCTCATTAAGACTATGAGTCACATAAATAATGGGAATTTGAACCGTTTCAGATAGATTCTCCAGAAACGGCATCACTTCACGCTTGCGTGGTAAATCAAGAGATGCCAACGGCTCATCCATCAACAAAATACTTGGTTTAGACAAGAGTGCTCGACCAATCGCAACACGTTGCTTCTCACCGCCCGACAAACGTGCTGGATAACGATCGAGCAACGAGCCTAATGAGAGCAGCGACACGATCTGATCAAAGTGCGCTTTATCTGTACCTTTAACACCGTATTTAAGATTCGCCGATACCTTCATATGGGGGAACAGTCGTGATTCCTGAAATACATAGCCTACATTACGTTTATGCGTCGACAAATTAATGCCTCGCTCGCTATCAAATAGGGTTGTGCCAGAGACAGTGATCAAACCTTTGTCCGGCTGTTTAAGACCACTAATGGCGTTAATCAGAGACGTCTTACCCGCGCCTGAGCGACCAAAAATCGCCGTGATGCCACTACTTGGAAGTTCTAAGTCGATATCAAAGAAAGTCTCGCCAAGCTGTTGCTGGTATTTCAGAACTAACGCGCTCATGCGTCACCTCCCAGGCGTTGTGCCGACTTTCTGTTTAACCACTCAGACAGCATCAATGAACCCAAGGCAATCACAATAGAAATGGCACACAACCGCGCAGCTTCCATTTCAGCACCTGGAGTTTCGATGAAAGTGTACATAGCTAGAGGAATGGTTTGAGTTTCACCAGGGATATTGGAAACGAAGCTGATCGTAGCACCGAACTCGCCAAGGCTTCGTGCAAATGAAAGCATGGTTCCGGTAATGATCCCAGGGATCATCAAAGGCAAGGTGATGGTAAAGAAAACTCTGACAGGAGAAGCACCCAACGTAGCTGCCGCCTCCTCAAGCTTACTATCAACTGTTTCTAAACTTAAACGGATTGAGCGCACCATTAATGGTAAAGCGACGACGACACATGCCAGAGCCGCGCCCTTCCAACTAAAGCTGAATACAATACCAAACACGTCGTTAAGCCATGCTCCTATCACACCTTGTCTACCCATCATCACAAGTAACAAATAGCCAATAACCACGGGAGGAAGCACTAAAGGGAGATGAACGATGCTTTCAACTATGCTTTTGCCAACAAACTGCTTTTTCGCTAGCAACCACGCTAAACCAATCCCTATTGGGATAAGCCACAAGATGGCAAAGCCAGCCACTTTCAAGCTCAGCATTAAAGCTTGGTATTCGTATTCCGATAGATACATCATTTAACGCACTTCAAAACCAAAACTATTCAAAATGTACTTCGCTTTCTCACTCGTAAGGAAAGTATAGAAGTCTTGTGCAACGGCTTGGTCGCTCATTTTCGCTACAGGGTAACGTATTGGTGTATGCAAATCTGCCGGGAACGTCGATACAATATTCACTTCTTTAGACAACAGCGCATCCGTTTTGTAAACAATACCGAGCCTAGCTTCACTGCGTTCTACCAAAGCCAATGCCATACGAACGTTATTACTTGGTGCTAGTCGTGTCTTGACATCATCCCAAACAGCCAAGTTTTCTAACGCTTCTTTCGCATAGATACCAGCTGGAACCGACATGGTATTGCCAACCGCAAGCCTTTCATTATCAAAAAGTTTAGACCACTGATCACCTTTTGAAATATCAAACGAAATTGCGTTTTCCTTTGGAGAGATTAGCACAAGCTCGTTCTCACATAAGTTTGTGACATTGTCACTAGAAACATAGTTTCGGTCGACAAGATGAGTCATCCACTTTTCATTTGCCGAGATAAATATGTCAGCTGGCGCACCTCTTTCGATCTGTCGTACTAATGAAGATGTGCTGGCATAGACAGGAATAACATCAACAGAATGGTTTTTCTCAAACTCTTCAACTAACAGATTAACCGCATTGGTCATAGACGATGCCGCATAAACACGCAGTTTCTCGGCAGCCAAAGCATGAGCAGAACTCAATGAGGTGGTTAACGCTACCGCTAAAAGAGTGACTAGTTTTTTCATTGCTCTCACTTTTCTGTTGTTCTTTTAATTTCTTGACCAGTTTGTTTCAGCTCAGGCCAAAGCAAATCAAGATTTAAGTGCTCTTCGATGGCGTCCGCGATTCTATTAATACCCAACTCTTTCAGTTGTTCGTGGTCAATCGCTGCTACTTCATTGGCACCGGCCCACTCACAAATCAGTGACAACGCGTCACTGTTATCCAATACACCGTGCAAGTAAGTGCCAAATATTGAGTTATCTGAGTTTATCGCGCCATCAAGGCTGCCAGATTCTAACTGAACCGGTAATGCCATTTCATTGACATCAGTCCTACCTACGTGAATTTCATACCCTTTAACTGGTGCCGACTTTCCATTTAAGTTTAACGTGCCAAACACGTTCGTTAACGTTTTCTGCTGCGTTAACGTGGTTTCAACATCAAGGTACCCTAACCCTTCACTGCTGCCCGGTTCACCTTCCACACCATCAGGGTCGTGGATAAGATTACCAAGCATCTGATAACCACCACATATCCCCATCACTTTGCCACCTAAACGCAGGTGACGTTGAATATCTTTGTCCCAGCCTTGTTGCTTCAAGTAGTCTAAATCGGCTCTTACAGACTTAGTGCCAGGCAAAATAATCAAATCAGCGTTGCTTAAACGCTCGCCTTTAACCACATAGCGAAGATCAATAGAAGGATTTAACCTTAACGCGTCGAAGTCAGTATGGTTGCTGATCCGAGTCAGGACCGGTACCACGACCTTAAGCTTGGCCTCTCCATCTGACTCTTGGGCGGAGGTAATGGCATCTTCAGCTTCTAAATTGAAACCATGCAAATATGGCAACACACCAATCACAGGCTTGCCTGTTTTCTCTTCGAGCCAATCAAGGCCGGACTGAAGCAGAGCGATATCGCCTCTGAAACGGTTAATCACGAACCCTTTTACACGAGCTTGTTCAGATTCAGATAACAGAGCTAATGTGCCATACAAGTGCGCAAATACGCCTCCGCGGTCGATATCAGCCACAATGATCACCGGGATGTCTGCCTTTTCAGCAAACCCCATGTTCGCGATGTCATTCTCACGAAGGTTAATTTCAGCAGGACTTCCGGCACCTTCAATCATCACGCTATCGTATTCTTCTAAAAGTCGATCAAATGAATCAATAACCGTATTCATCGCCACTTTCTTGTAATCATGGTAGCCCGTAGCCTCCATATTACTTAACGCACGGCCTTGTAGAATCACTTGAGCACCGGTGTCTGAGTTGGGTTTAAGCAATACAGGGTTCATGTGAACCGAAGGTTCGATATTACATGCTTGAGCCTGAACAGCTTGAGCGCGGCCGATTTCCCCACCGTCTTTAGTCACTGCACTGTTCAAAGCCATATTCTGTGGCTTGAATGGTGCCACCTTAATTCCCTTCCTGGCCAAAACACGGCATAAACCTGCCACCAATACACTTTTTCCGGCATCTGATGTGGTTCCTTGAACCATAAGGGCGTTTAATGGTGCTCGCATTCGTACTTAAATCCTTAATTTCTCAGCCCGCAGGCAATACTTCTCTTTCACCATCTTAACGTCATTGACGACTAGATGCTCAATAAAATGAATGGAAAATGAATGTGTTACTCACTCTAGATTCAAACCGAGTGTTGTTTAATAGCCTCATCGAAACAAAACGTTTCAACTAACAAACAACATTAAGGGATTCACCATGAAAAAAACTGTATTAGCTATCGCAACCACTATTATCCTTGCTCCAACTTTCGCAATGGCTGGTGACCACAAAGACAATAAGCACGAGAGCTCTATTGCTTACACAGGACCTATTGAAACTGTTTCTGTTGCGACACTACTTGCAGACACAAGCATGTTTTCTGAGCAAGACGCAATTGTAGACGGCAAGATTGTTCGCCAGCTTAAGAACGATACATTCATCTTCTCTGATGGCCAGAGCGAGATTCAAATCGAACTGGATGACGATATCCGCCTAGCACAGCCACTAACAGCAGATACAAAAGTACGTATCTTCGGCGAGTATGAAGGTGGCAAAACACCTGAAATCGAGGTTGACCACATCCAAGTCCTATAAGCGACACAGATAAAACTATCGACTTCAAATAAATTGGCCTGCATATTGCAGGCTTTTTTGTATTATACTGCCGCAAATACAATTTATATGGAGTCACCATGCTAGGTTGCACTAAAAAGACTGTCCTTTTAGGACTAGCTGCACTGTGTTCTTTCTCTGCGTCTGCAAACAACTTTAACTACAACACATTCGAGCTGCGCATGGGTACCAGCCCTAGTACCTTCGGTGGTGAAGTCACAACCATGTTTACTCAGAACTCACACTTTGTTGCCCGTATCGATTCAGAATTCGAAAGTGATTGGGATGCAGCAGTGGGTATGGGATTTAATGGCCCTATTAGCCAATTCGCCGATGTGACCGGGCAAATGCTTCTGCACAACATTGAACGTAATGACGACAACCATATCAAAACGGAAATTAACCTAGGTTTAAGAGCTTGGTTAATGGCAAACGTTGAAGTCAACGCACGCCTTGGTCAACTGATTGACAATGACGACACTCGCTCAATCGTAGGTGTTGGTGCTCGTTTCCATTCAACAGATCAACTTTCTGTAGGTTTGGACATGCGTAATAACGGTACTTACGGCCATCAGTTCTTAATGTCAGCTCGATTCGGTTTCTAAACCTTTAAAAGCATTGACCAAAACAACTAACCTAATTTCAAAGCCGACTTCCTAAAATCGGCTTTATTTATTATATAAATCAGTCAATTAACAAATCCCCACTATCCTAAGCCCTCAAGATTTTTGCTCAACGACACTTGAATAACGTCCATCGATCTATTCAATTTACTAGATTGCCAATTACCTGTTTTAGTTACTTTTTATATTAGCAATTTATTAATAAAAGCTAATTGATAAAACAACTTTACGATAGTACGGCGTACTGATACTCTCTCCAAAAAATTAATAGAGTGAAGTACCGTAAATGGGTGTTAACAGCATTTCAATCAAGAACAAACTTACATTAATATTTGTTGTGATTATTTTCGCAATGACGATGATCCAAACTTATATTACTGGCAAACAACTGTTAAATGAGACTTACCGCTCTATTCAACAGTACTCTTCCACACTGACCGATGCGAATGTCGCAGGCATTGAAAAGTGGATTGAGGGACGTATCAATGTCGTAAACGCAGCGAAAAATGCGTTCAAATACACAGACAACCCATCCACCTATTTCACGCAGAGTACGAACGCAGGTCGATTCCAAATTGCTTACGCTGGTCTTTCCGATGGTCGTTTCCTACAAGGCGTTGATTTACCTGTACCTGAAGGCTACGACCCTCGAACTCGAGATTGGTACAAAGTACCTATGTCTACTGGCAAAACGGTCGTAACCGAACCTTATGTAGACGTGGCAACCAATGACCTAGTTGTGACCATTGCAAGCCCATTCAACACAAGTGGTTACTCAGGTGTCATCGGCGCGGATCTTAACCTAAACACTTTGATCAACGACGTGGTAAGTATTGAACAACCTGGTGTTTACGCATTCCTTGTAGATGGCAGTGGCAAGATTGTTGCTCATAGGGACCGTAATCTCACACTTAAATCGGTTGCTAACGTTTCGCCAAACCTTTCAGCGAACAAGATCAAATCGTTGTCTCAAGATCCAGGTTTCGAAGAAATCAGCATTGATGGCGCAGAGTCCCTACTTTCAGCGAAGAAAGTTCCTCATACTGATTGGTACTTCACTGTCGTAATCGATAAAACCCTATCATTTGCCTCTTACCGCTCTTTACTGCGTCAATCGGCTATCTTTGGCCTGATTCAGCTTGCCGTTATTGCATTCGTGGCAATGTTTATCATCAAAAAAGCACTAGCACCGCTAACAACGCTCAGCTCGGCAATGGAAGCTCTATCTAAAGGCGATGGTGACCTAACACAGCGTATCTCGGTAAACAGCAAAGACGAGATCGGCACACTGGCACATCACGTCAATGCCTTCATAGCCAAGCTACAAGAAATTGTTCGTGATATCGCAGACTCTTCGAGCCAGTTGAACGAGCAATCTGAAGTCAGTACCAATGTTGCACGCCAAACAAGTGATGGCCTAACGGTTCAATTGCATGAAATCTCGCAGATCGCGACTGCAGTACATGAAATGTCGGCAACGGCAGAGGAAGTGGCAAACAACGCACAAATGACAGCAGATTCCGCAATCAGCTCTACTGAGAACTGCGAACAAGGCAAGCAAGTGATTATCCGTAACCAAGATTCAATCACTAACCTTGCACAACAGGTAGAAAACGCGTCTGGCATTATTCAAGAACTTGAAAAGAATGCATTAGACATCAATGCGATCCTCTCGACGATCTCTGACATCGCTGAGCAAACTAACCTACTTGCACTTAATGCAGCAATTGAAGCGGCGCGTGCCGGTGAACAAGGCCGTGGTTTCGCCGTTGTTGCAGATGAAGTTCGAGTACTGTCTCAGCGTACTCACAGCTCAACCGATGAGATTCGTGAAATGATCGAGACTCTACAGAAAAACAGCGTGAGTGCTGTTGAATCGATGCAACGTAGCCAAGACTTGGCTCAATCCAGTGTCGATGATGCCAACAATGCGACCACGGCACTTGAAGAGATCGCTTCATCCATACAGCAAATTTCAGATATGGCGTCACATATCTCAAATGCGGCATCTGAGCAAAGAACCGTGACTGGCGAGGTAAGCAAAAACATCCAATTGGTTAATGATGTGTCAGACAAGATGTCGACAGAAGCGGACAACTCACGCCACCTTTCTGAAGAACTTCGTGGAATCGCTCAACAACTGAATTCTCAAGTTCAACTATTCAAGTACTAACAACGTCTTGATGTTTTTGTTCTTCTAAGAAAAAGCCCCGACCACAACCGTGCTCGGGGCTTTTTACATCTAGTGCTGGACCATTAATGTCAGTCCAGCACCAGAATTAATGACATTGGAGACGATTATAGTTTAACCATCAACATCTTTTTCTGATGATCTAAGTACTCTTCATAAGTACCTTGGAAACTCACTAGCTGCTGGTCTTTCACATCAATAATGTGTGTCGCAAGTGAAGATACAAATTCACGGTCGTGACTCACGAAGATAAGCGTCCCCGGGTATACTTTAAGTGCATCGTTGAGCGCTTGGATCGCTTCCATATCCATGTGGTTCGTTGGTTCGTCCATCACAAGCACGTTAATGTCTTGCATCATTAGCTTGCCAAATAACAGGCGGTTCTTTTCTCCACCAGAACAGTTACGCGCTTTCTTGTTTGCATCGTCAGCAGTAAACAATAAACGACCTAGAATCCCACGTACCATTAAGTCATCGTGCTTCGCTGTGCGCCACTGGGAGATCCAATCGAAAATGCTCAGGTCGTTATCAAAGTCTGCACTACTATCTTGTGGGCAGTAGCCAACAGATGCGTTTTCAGACCATTTTACAATGCCTTGGTTTTGCTCAAATTCACCGACTAAACAACGTAGTAACGTGGTTTTACCCACACCGTTCTCACCAATAACCGCAAGGCGTGTACCCGCTTCAAGTAACAAGTTACCACCAGCAAATAACGTTTCACCTTCGAAACCGTGGCCTAGCTCTTGAAGTTCGAGCGCTTGGCGGTGTAGCTTCTTACCTTCGCCGAAGTTAATCGACGGGCTCATACGGCTCGAAGACTTCACTTCATCAAGAGTGATCTTTTCCATTTTCTTAGCACGAGAACTAGCTTGCTTCGCTTTCGATGCATTGGCACCGAAACGGTTCACGAAATCCTGAAGTTCATTGATTTCGGCTGTCTTCTTCGCGTTGGAAGCCAGAAGTTGCTCACGACGCAAACCTGATGCTTCTAGGAAGTACTCATAGTTACCCGGGTAGATACGCAATTCACCGTAGTCGATGTCCGCCATGTGCGTACATACTGAGTTCAGGAAGTGCCTATCGTGCGAAATGATGATCATTGTACATTTACGCTGGTTTAGCTCTTCAGCAAGCCAGTTGATGGTGTGAATGTCCAAGTTGTTGGTTGGTTCATCAAGTAACAGAATATCTGGATTCGCAAACAGCGCTTGAGCCAAAAGGACACGCAGTTTCCAACCCGGAGCAACTTGCTGCATCAAGCCAAAGTGTAGCTCTTCTTCGATACCCGCTTGGATAAGAATATCGCCAGCACGGCTTTCTGCTGTGTAGCCATCCATTTCAGCGAATTCGCTTTCAAGCTCTGCCACTTTCATCCCATCTTCTTCGCTCATTTCAGGCAAAGAGTAAATGCGGTCACGCTCTTGTTTTACTTCCCATAACTTTCTATCACCCATGATCACAACGTCAATTACGCTGTACTGTTCAAAAGCAAACTGATCTTGGCTCAATACGCCCAGTTTTTCCCCAGGAGTAATGGAAACGTTGCCCGAGCTCGGCGCTAGCGCACCACTTAGGATTTTCATGAACGTCGATTTGCCGCAACCATTGGCGCCAATCAGACCATAGCGATTGCCGTTACCAAATTTAGCAGAGATGTTTTCAAACAAAGGCTCTGCGCCAAATTGCATTGTGATGTTCGCGGTAGATATCAAAGAAGTAATTCCTAAGCGTGTACTGGATAGATAATTATTAGGTTGTTGGATAAACCTAAATAAGGACTACGAAAGTATGGGTTAAACAAAAATGAAGCGCGGATTATATAGAGATCAGGATCACATTGTCGAGGCTAAACAGTGAACGGATGACGTACAGAGCAGAATTATCAGTATTTACCCCAATTACGGTCGAAAAAACGAAAAAATCCCTGCTAATTCAATTAGCAGGGATTCGATTATTAGAAAGTTAACGTGTCAGAATAGCTCTGAAACTATTTAGTCACTTTCTTCTGAACGTATTTCTTGCTTACGTCGACAACCGCCACATCTCTAAAGAAGCTTCTTCCCAACAGAAGTGGGAAAGAAAGGTGCGTTCGGTCTGCTAGAGTAAATTCAGTTTTGTCTTTTAGATCACCAATCTGGATCGAAGCAACTACCACAGCACGACGTTGTGTGCCTTCTGCACTTGATTGCTTGATCTTAACCCAACGTTCTACAGGTAGGCTGATCTCTTCTGTTGTGATGCCATCGTGCTCGATTTTGAACTTAACCCAATCTTTACCGTCACGTTCAAAATCTACGATATCAACAGCGCTGATTGAAGATGTCGTCGCACCGGTATCTACACGCGCTTTAAATGCCTCTTTCAAGCCAGGAACAAATACCCACTCTTCCTCACCAAGGATCAGTTTACCGTCACTGGTTTTGGTTGGTTTTGCTACCGGTTTTTCTTCAGGCTTTGGTTTCGCTTCTGGTTCAGTTGGTTTTACTTCTTCAGGCTTCTCTGCAGGTTCCGTTACTTTGTCGCCTTCAGTTGCGTCTGTCTTAGAAGAATCGTCAACAACTGGTTGTTCGATCTGAGGCTTTTGCTCTGGTTCAACCGGTACTTGAGTCGTGGTTGTACAAGCAAACAAGCCGCCACTTAACATTAGGGTTACAATCGCTTTCCAATTATACATTCAGTCACCTTCTATTATTTTGATACGTTGGCTATCGCTTTCGCTACGTAAGGAATATGTGATTCAGAAAGGCCTGCAATATTGATGCGTCCATCACCAACACCGTAGATGCCATATTCTTCACGTAATTGATTCATTTGAGTTTCTTTAAAGCCTAGTACAGTAAACATACCTTTATGACTTTCAATGAAATCAAATTGTGACGTGTTATAAGTATTTCGCAATTCATCACATAAACTTTGGCGCAGATTTAACAAACGTTGCTGCATTTCACTCAACTCTTGCTTCCAAATCGTTGTTAGCTCTTGATTCTGAAGAATTGTTTTTACCAACGCCGCACCGTGATCTGGCGGCATGGTGTAAGTTGAGCGAGCAAGCGTCAGTAACTTACCTTTCGCATTGCCAACATGTTCGCTGTTTTTACCAATCACAATCGCAGCGCCCGTTCTTTCACGGTACAAGCCGAAGTTCTTTGAGCAAGAGGTAGTAATTAACATCTCTTCCACGTTGTTCGCCATGTGTTGAAGACCTTTTGCATCTTCTTCTAGACCGTCACCAAAGCCTTGGTAAGCAATATCAACGAACGGTAAGAAACCATTTTTCTGCGACAATTTCGTGATTTCCTGCCACGCTTCAAAGTCGATATCAGCACCCGTTGGGTTATGACAGCAACCGTGCAGTAGTACCACGTCTGATGGACCCGCTTTCGATAGGTCATCTAACATTCTTGCAGTATCCACTTGCTTCGTTTCAGGACTGAAGTAATTGTAGTATCGAACTTTTAAGCCTGCCGCTTCCATCACAGGTTTGTGGTTCACATAGCTTGGGTTTGAAATCCAAACTGTGGTGTCTGGTTGAGAAACTTTCATTAAGTCACCCAACATTCGAAGTGCACCACTTGCACCTGGTGTTTGAATCGCAGCAACACGATCCATTGCAGAAGTCCCTTTAAGCAGCAGATCAACCATGCTTTGGTTAAACTCTTCACAGCCCGCTAGGCCAACGTAAGCTTTAGTTTTCTGTGTTTCAACAACGATATCTTGAGCCATAGATACGGCTTTCATGATAGGTGTTTCGCCTTGGTCGTTTTTATAAACGCCAATGCCTAAATCGACTTTGTCAGTGCGAGTATCGCCGCGGTAAGCAACAGAAAGAGATAGAATTGGATCTAAAGTTGGTTTTGGTAGATGTGAAAACATGAAAGTCACAACCCTTTGAAATTCAAGTAATGAACTTCACGTTAACATTATCGTAGTCAAATCAGAAACATTTTTTAAGAGAAGCGCTGAGTTCACAGAAGTAATCAGAGATTGGTCATTTTACCGGGCAAATTCGTGCAAAAATCAAACAACTATTAATATTTCCACTAATAAAAGTGAGTGTAGATAACAATCAGCTCCCAATTGTGGCGCCACGTTTGAATTGCCTTGGTGTCATTCCCGACCATGCTTTAAATCGAGTACTAAAATTGGCCGCATTAGGATACCCAACGATCTCACCAATGTGTTGAATAGACCAGTCGCTCGATTTCAATAAACGCGCCGCGTACTCCATTCTCATTCGCATGATATGTGTCATCGGACTATGAGAGTAATAACGCTGGCACAAGCGATGGAAGTGAGGCTCTGAACAAGGAACCAAGTTTGCTAATTCATGTACATTCCACTCTTTGTGAAGCTGCTTTTGAACATTGTCGAATACGCGCCTCAAACGGACCAGATTTCGTGACTGGTGGTTAGGAACCGGTGCATTAATCAAAAACTCAATCTGTGCCACACTGTGATTGGCGATAGCACCACCCAAATCAATCGGCAAGGCAATGCTTCTCAACAGAGTATGTATGCAAGACGAGACAACTTCTGCCGCAGGCGAGAGCATATAATTGATTTCATCACTGACGATATTATCCCAGTGTTTATCCGGCGATAAAAAGATCCACGCTATCTGCCATGTTTCTTCTTCAATTCCAAAACCATTCTCGATGCCGGATGGGACCGTAATGCAGGATCCCGGCTCTAGAATGTAACGGCACCCTCCACTCTCTAACCAACCTTTCCCTCTAACAGTGAACAACAACATGTGTTTCTGTTGATTCTTTCTATATACCGAGAAGAATTCGCGGCACGACGCTGTACCACACTGAACGATACCTAGCTCTTCGAATGCCAGAACATGGCTTTGGTCGACAAACTCTTGATGTGTCTTTTCAGAGATCTCGTATCGCTCTTGCTTTTCGCTCATTCCGGTGCCAGCTCATTTAGGTGACCAAACCATAAAAGTAGATAGTTTGACAAAAGTTTGTGATGAGTATGAACAATACAGTGAAATTAAATGCCGATACACTTCTTGCATATTAACGACAAGGGAAATGCGATGCTCTCTACATATCGTCATTTAGACAAAGATTTTTGGCAAAAGCTACTGCACATCGGTTTGCCTGTGTCATTACAAACTATGCTGTTCTCACTGCTCGGCGTAGTTGATATTTTCATGGTCAATCAACTCGGTGACGCAGCAACGGCAGCGGTCGGCGTTGGCAACCGCATATTCTTTTTTAATTTGATCATGGTGTCTGGGATTAGTGGTGCAGTGAGCGTGCTAGCTTCGCAATATTTCGGAGCGGGTGACTTTAACGGCATCCGACGTGTGTTGGCGCAATCATGGGCACTGTCTATTTTGGCCATCATCCCTTTTGTTTTGATTTATACATTGGTTCCTGAATCAGTCGTGTCTGTAGTGGCCTCAGACCCTGATTACATCCGCTTGGCAACGGATTACCTTTGGATAACAGGAGCCAGCCTTATTGGTACCGCAATTGTAGTGCCACTAGAAAGCGCACTGCGATCGGTTGGTGAAGCGAAATTGCCCACAAAAATCAGTATTTGGGCAATCATCGTCAATGCAATTCTAAATGCACTGCTTATCTTCGGATTGTTTGGTTTCCCAGAGCTAGGTGTGGTTGGCGCAGCGATCGGCACTACGGTTTCACGATGCTTTCAAACTGTCGCGCTGGTAGTAATGGCAAGAAAACACTATTCACATTTGTTCCCTACAATCGGCAGTTTGCGCGATGCCATCTTGCCTAAGCACAGAAAGAAGTACTTCAAGATCGCGATTCCTATGCTAGTTCACGATACGGCGTGGGCGGGTGGAATACTGATTTACAATGTCATTGTTGGTCAGATTGGCGTTGGCGAGCTTGCGATCATCTCGTTGTTATCGCCAGTAGAAAGTATCTTAATTTCGGCTTTCTTAGGTTTTGCCGTTGCCGCCTCGATCATCCTTGGTAATGAGATTGGTGCTAAAAACTATCAACGGGTTGAAAATACCGCTTGGGGCTATGTGCTTGTGAGTTGTGCGCTTGCTACTTTGCTAGCACTGGTGTGTTTTATCGCCAAACCCGCCATTGTGCAATTGATCGATTTAACGCATCTGGAACTCAAAGATACAGCGGTTAATGTCACGTTGGTGATGGCGGCTGGCATGATACTACGAGTCTTCAATATGGTTGGCATAGGAGGCGTATTGAAAAGCGGTGGTGACATCAATTACAGCATCTTTATCGACATATTTGGTCAGTGGGCAATTGGTATTCCCCTCGCCTATTTCACTGCTTTAGTACTTGGCTGGTCTTTAGAATGGGTGTTGATGATTGTGTTGCTGGAGGAGCTAGCGAAGATCGCATTAACTAGCCAACGAATCCACTCTAAGAAATGGATAAACAACCTCATAGAAGAGCCGGACCAACTGGCCGCCTAAATACTGACTTGAACTACTAAAACAAACGAAAAGAACTCACACCCAAGGGCTGATTGATTGCATTGCGCTAACCATGATGCCCTTTTTCGTTCACAAACCTACGAAGTGACGACAACCTCAGATATCAGTGAATCGATGGATAATTTGGTTTGAACTACCACGCCAATCCAGCATTGGGTCTGCTTTATCTTGTTCGAAACGCCCATCAATTAAGGTATCAACGTATTCCAGCACTTGCTTCTGATTCTCATCCAATTCATCAAGTTCATAGCCAGTCCACATCCAGATATCTTTACCTTCGCATTCTGCTTTTACACGCTTAACCAACTTCAGTATTTCAGAAACGTTCGCAGGATGTAGAGGATCACCACCAGAAAGCGATAAACCACGGCGTTTGATTCGCGGATCATTAAGATCGGCAATAATGTGGTCTTGTAGCTCTTGAGTGAACAAATGCCCAGAATCCAACCTTTGCGTCGACTGGTTATAACACCCACGGCACTGGTGCACGCAACCCGATACGAACAAGGTGCATCGTGTGCCTGGGCCGTTTACAACGTCGATTGGATGATATTGATGATAATTCATAAGGCAGTATTGAAAACTCGTGATGGCTTAATGGGTTACTTAAAATGTAGCGAGTAGTGAAACCAATAAATTGGTATCGACATTAAGCCGATACCAATCTTGTCTCGTGAAACGTAGATCTTCTAAGTAAGCTAGCTTACGATCTTAAAGCTCACTAAAGGTGCTTCACGCGACGTTTAACTTCTTCTTGCTTACCGAAGTTAAATGGTCGTGCATCTGGGCTACCAAGGTAACCGCAAACACGGCGTGTTACTGATACTTTAGTTGAGTCATGGTTGCCACACTTAGGACAAGTAAAGCCCTTACTCGTACAATCGAACTCACCGTTGTAACCACACTCGTAACACTCATCAATCGGCGTGTTGGTACCGTAGTAAGGAACACGTGTGTAGCTGTAATCCCATACGTTCTCTAGTGCTTCGATGTTTTTCTGCATGTTAGGGAATTCACCGTAACAAATGAAACCACCGCTAGAAATTTCAGGATAAGGCATCTCGAAATCAATCTTATCGTATGGGTTCACTTTCTTCTGCACGTCTAAGTGGAAGCTGTTTGTGTAGTAACCACGGTCTGTTACACCATCAATCACACCAAACTCTTTGGTATCGATACTGCAGAAACGGCTACATAGGTTTTCACTTGGTGTGCCGTAAAGGCTGAACGCGTAACCTGTCTCTTTCGTCCAAGATTCCACTTCACGCTTCATGTACTCCACTAGCTCAAGCGCTTTAGTACGCATTTCGCCATCGTCGTACAAATGAACCTCAGTGCCGTAAAGTGCAGTCATCGCTTCATGGATACCAATGTAACCAAGAGAAACAGAAGCACGGCCGTTCTTGAAGATATCTGCAATGGAATCATCCGCTTTCAAGCGAACACCACATGCACCTTCCATGTATAGGATTGGAGCAACACGTGCCTTCACATTTTCTAGACGAGAAATACGAGTTTCTAATGCGCGACGAGCAAGCTTCAGTTTTTCATCAAGCAACTCGTAGAACTTAGCCATATCTTGTTTTGCGTTGATCGCAATACGTGGCAAGTTCAAGCTCACAACACCTAAGTTGTTACGGCCTTCATGGATAAGTTCGCCATTTTCTTCGTATGTATTCAAGAAGCTACGGCAACCCATAGGTGTTTTGAATGACCCTGTCACTTCTACTACCTTGTCGTAGTTAAGAATGTCTGGGTACATACGTTTAGACGCACACTCAAGTGCCAGTTGCTTGATATCGTAGTTTGGATCTTGTGGCTGGTGGTTCAAACCATCTTTGATAGCAAAGACCAGTTTAGGGAACACGGCTGTTTTACGGTTCTTACCCAAACCTGCAATGCGATTCTTCAAGATAGATTGCTGAATCAGTTTCGAGCCCCAGCTTTCACCTAAGCCAAAACCAAACGTAACGAATGGCGTTTGACCATTAGCGGTGTGCAGTGTGTTTACTTCGTACTCTAGAGATTGGAATGCGTCGTAACACTCTTTCTCAGTGCGAGAAATAGCAAACGCTTCTGGGCTGTGAATGTCCCACTCTTTCGCTAACGATAAATGCTTCTCGTAACTTGCCATCACGTAAGGTTCTAGAACCTCGTCGATACGGTTGATCGTTGTACCGCCGTAAATGTGGCTCGCCACTTGTGCGATGATCTGCGCAGTTACCGCCGTTGCGGTAGAGATAGACTTAGGCGTATCGATTTCCGCGTTACCCATCTTGAAGCCATGCGTTAACATGCCTTTCAAGTCGATAAGCATACAGTTAAACATCGGGAAGAACGGTGCGTAGTCTAAATCGTGGTAGTGAATGTCACCACACTCGTGAGCATGTACGATGTCACGTGGCAAAATGTGAGTTTTTGCATAGTGTTTAGCCACGATACCTGCTAGCAGGTCGCGCTGAGTTGGGATTACTTTGCCATCTTTGTTCGCGTTTTCGTTGATTAGATCAACATTGCTTTCTTCGATCAAACCTTCGATTTCACGAGTTAACGCACTTTGCTTTTCACGAGCGATGTCGCGGTCGTGACGATATTCGATGTATGCGCGTGCCAAAGACTTGTATGGTCCCTGCATTAGCTCGTTCTCGACCATGGTTTGAATTTCAGAGATATGAACTTCATCGTAGTCTTCGAGCTTCAACTCAACTGCTAATGCCACATTCAATGCATAAATAGCAATTTCCTTATCGGTTTTGTCTGATGCTGCTTCCACTGCAGCCTGGATGCGATCTCTACTGAATGGAGCTCTTGAGCCATCACGCTTGATTACGATTGATTTCACCACTTCTCCTTACTCTTGAGGTATTCACAGACTTATCCACAAACACACTATATAGAGCGATTTACCGTTAAACTAACACTAGATATTGTGGCGTATTTAACGAGAACCACCAAACTTGAGTATTGATTTGGATCAATAAAAAGAGAACGCTGACTAAGATCAATTCAATATTATTACGCTAGTTCTCAACTCGAAAAGAAACAATGTAACAATAAAAAAACTGGTAAAAAGAGTTGAATTTTTGGTAAGTGTTGTAGGATAACGGCTCATCAATATTGGTCGACAAATTTAGGGATATTTGGGATGAAACGACTACAAAAGTGGTTAATGTTAGGCTGCCTAATCGGTAACCAAGCAATTGCTGAACCTTTAACCATATCCAGTTGGAATATCGAATGGTTATCAACCAACGAGGCTGTGAATAAGTTTTCTGATAAACGAGAGCAAGCCGACTTCGATAAACTCGGAACGTACTTTCAATCCTTAAACGCCGATGTGGTTGCGTTTCAAGAAGTCGATGACGTAAATGCTATTCAGCGTGTGGCTGGTGATCAATATCAGATCTTAATGTCTGACCGGGCGCTACCTAAGAACAGCAACCACCAATTTAAAGAAGTGAACCAATACACGGGGTTTGCGGTTCGTAAAGGAGTAACCCTCACCGACTACGCTGACTTTCCACTCGAAACTACGTCCAACAGTAAACTTAGGTTTGCCAGCTATATCGTTATAGAGACAGAGACTAAACCCATTCACATGCTATCTGTTCATTTAAAGGCAGGCTGCAGCGGCGCGTATAAGTCCAACCGCGATTGCTCACGTTTAAAAGAGCAAGCTCAGCAATTGAACAAGTGGATAAAGCAAAGAGAGCGCAATAACGAAGACTACGCCATTCTTGGCGACTTTAACCATAACCTCGCGTACTCACGAGATTGGATGTGGAAAGAGTTAACACAATATACTGATGCGCAGTTAGCGACACGAAAGACACGCGCAGACTGCAAAGTGCGCTCTAACCGCAACAACCATCGCACGCATCAGTTCCGCTCTGTTATTGATCATATTGTGGTAAGTGAATCATTGAATGCAGATCCTGCGAAACAACAAGTATTCAAAACACAAGATGTTCTGGACTACAAACTCAGCGATCACTGTCCAGTTTCAACGACCATCAACTAATAGGTGTAGTTCGAAAAAGAGGCCGACTGGCTATAGAGCTAAAGCGAGTCGACCTCTCAAATACTTATATCAAGCCAATTGGACACACGATAAGTTTACCCTAACAGGTTTTATTCGTTAGACCTGCAAGCCACATACCCACTAGCATGCTTATCATAAATACCCATACGGTAGGGTTGCCACCACTAAGACTGGTCACCGCTGGACCAGGACAAAAGCCAGCAAGCCCCCAACCTAAGCCAAACGCTGTGGAACCCACAATCAGCTTTCTGTCGATTACCGGATTATTGCGGCTATCTAATCGCTCACCATTGATCGCTTTATCTCGCTTTTTAATGACTAGATGATAAAACGGCGCAAACACCATCAGTGCACCGCCCATTACGAATGCCAGACTTATGTCCCAATCACCAGTCACATCTAAGAAGCCTAGTACCTTGTTAGGATCTACCATGCCTGAAATAATCATACCCGATCCAAACAAGACTCCAGCAAGCAAACCAACAACGATAGTAAATGAAGAGTTTTTCATTATGCCCCCAAACCTATTAGGTTCTTAACAAGCACAGTAGCCATTGCGACACCCATGAATACACAAGTCGCGATAATTGAACGCTTAGATAAACGCGCCATGCCCACAATGCCATGTCCGCTTGTACAACCATTCGCTGTTTTAGTGCCAAAGCCAACCAACAGACCAGCGATAACCACCACTACGAAATTCATCTCTTCCAGTTGTGGGAGTTGGTAACCGGTAGGAATCAACAACCAACCACTTACGACCATTCCAACAACAAATGCGATGCGCCATTGCTTTTCCGTTTTTTCTGTATCCGTACTTTTACTTTCTTTGTTACTGATGCGAACAGGCAATAATCGACTGACAATTCCGCTAATACCAGCGACTCGACCAATCCCGAGCATTAACACAATGGCCGACATGCCCAACAGCATGCCTCCGAAAAAGGCATTCCAAGGAATCAAACTCAACACAGACCTCTCCTATCCACAAACATCATAACTTTCAATCACAGTAAATTAGAGTTTACTAATAAATATAAATTAGTCAATGCTAATGTAAGTTATCCCATTTATACCCACAATCGGTTCCTTGTCATTCAGCTAGCTGTGAGCTCCCAACAAACAAAAAGCCCTTAGGCGCTAACCTAAGGGCTTTTGATTTCATTTGAGCTGTATCAGCTACTTAGTCTTGTTCTTTTCAGCTATCCACTGTGACATGTACTTGGTGCTTGCCATGGTGTGGTGCTTGAGCATTGAACCGAAGAAATTATCTAATCGATGAGAATCAAGCTCAGAAACCAACGCAGTTATTCGTTCGATCAGTTGATTTCCTAACTTATCTTGCTCGTAATGCGCTTCAAGAATAGAGTGACACTGGCTTTGGGCTTCAAGCCACTTTTCTTCATCGCGATAAAGCTCAACTGCTGCAGCCACAAACTCATCGATATCATCAGCCACCGCACCCGGCCATTGCAGCTCTCCTTGCGGTAGCATGCCTTCGCTGCCGATCTCGCTGGTCACATTCGGGGTTTGTAGCTTCATCGCGTCAAGCAACTTACCTTTAATGCCCGCACCAAAACGTAATGGCGCAACACATACACGTGCCTCTTCCATCACTTCTTGAGCATCTTTAGCCCAACCCTTGATGTGGAAACCGGTTTTAGGATTGTGCAAAGCGGTTGCCTTTGGTGGCGGGTATGAACCGTATATATGAAGCTCAGTATCAGGCAACTGCTTACGAATCTTCGGCCAAACCTTCTGTAACTGAAGCACTGCATCCCAGTTAGGTGCATGCCTAAAATTACCTATCGTCATGAAATGCTTACGTTCTTCATAACTTTTCGTGCGTTCAGGCAAAGTATTAAGATCAACCATGAAAGGTAGATGATGTAGAAGCTTTGGATTGATATTGAACTCAGATTGGAGCAGCTCCATCTCGTAGCTTGAAATGATCAACGAAAGATCACAGCGCAGAATCGCGGCAATTTCACGTTTGGCCAGATCACTGTAAAGATGCTCTTTCGTCAGATCTGTCTCTTTTTTAACAGCTTCATGTCGAGCATTACGTAGGAACTGTAAATCTTCAGTATCCAATAGCTTAAAGGCATTAGGACATACCTTCTCAACACGCCAACCAAATTGTTCTTCCATCATAAAACGGTCAAACATGACAACATCAGGTTGTAGCTGTTCGATGTACTGATCAAAGCTATCGCAATTCAGTTCAATAGATTGGCTCGTGATACCCTCTTCAGAGAGATCGATCATATGCTCGGTCTCTTGAGCAGGCGTTGCGAATTCAACAGACCAGCCTTGTCGCTTAAACAGGCGTAAAAGTGACATCATATGGCTGCCAGCCGCCGATGAATTCGGTTCTGGCCAAACGTAGCCAATTGCTAAAACTTTCTTCAAAACACTTCCTAGAAATAACAAAAGGGACTCTAGAAGCCCCTTATTGAACATTTACTGATGATTATAATAAGTTCTAAGAACTCAGCGATTAGATTCGCTCACCGACATTGCGAGCTATCATAAGCACTTCATCCGCAGAGTACAGATTTGAAATCGTAGTTTCTACTTCTGCACCCAATGTAGATTGATACAGCTTTTGTGCAAAGTTGTCCGCCCTGGTGGTCACTAATACGTGTTTTAGTATCGAGCCTTGCTCTGCAAGTTTCTGCTTCACTTGCGGCAAAGAGCCTAGAATCAGCGTTTTACCCAATCCTTTCCCTTGTGCACTCGGTAACACAGCAAGTTGCTCCAACTCTAAAACAGCTTCAGGCCTAAACCCACTCTTTTGAACCCATATAATGTAACCAACAATCTCACCTTCACTTTCTGCAACAAAGTTAAGAAAGCGTGGCGCTGCATTTAAGTTACATTGTAACCAATTCTTCGAGTTTTGTTGTCGAACAAAAGTAGCTTGGTGAACTAACGCCGCACTATCAAGGTCGGCTTTATCCATTAGACGAACTTGCACCATAACGGCTACTCGCTTTCTGAGTTAGGGCGCGTTTTACAGTGTAAAATGGCCTTCTCTAGTAGCTCTAATGCCGATTGTTCCACTTCTGGCAGTTTGGCATCTGATTGACCTAACGGCTCAACACGGCTACCCCATTTAATGTGGCCTGCACCCCAAGTTAAACCAGCACCAAATGCTGCAACCAGGATATTTGAATTAGGCTTAACAAAACCTTGCTCTAGTGATTCACATAGTGCAATTGGCACGGTCGCTGCCGACGTGTTGCCGTAGTTTTGAATGTTCACAAACGCTTTCTCACGCTCAATGCCCGCCATATCACACAGAGTTTGAATGATACGGATATTTGCTTGGTGTGGAATCACAACATCGATGTTGTCTGTTGAGATGCCAGTACGGCTCAATACCGTGTGTGCTGCTGCACCCATGCCTTTAACCGCACGTTTGAAGATCTCTTTACCTACGAAATCGAAGTCCCAGTAACCGTTATCAGCCGCAAAACGGTCCATTGAAGTACCGAACTTAGGCACTGCTAGAATATCTCGGCCTTCAGCATCACAGCCGATTTGCGCTTCTTGGAGACCAACTTGCTCTTCAGTGCGAGAAAGTACGACAGCACCCGCACCATCACCGAATAGAACCGCAGTATCACGCTTGGTCCAGTCAATGAAGAATGAAAGACGCTCTGCACCGACAACGATAGCGTTGCGGTAATTGCCCGCTTGAATCAATCGAGTTGCTGTTTCAACACCGTAGATGAAGCCTGTACACGCTGCATTAAGGTCAAAAGCTGCTGCGCTCTTGATACCTAAGTTCTGTTGAACTTTAGACGCAGTGTTTGGAATAAGAGAATCTGGGCTACACGTCGCAACGATAACTAGGTCGATGTCTTCAGCCGTTAGGCCAGCACACGCCATTGCGTGTTGAGCAGCAACGGTCGCTAGCTCAGAGGTATTTACATGACTGATACGACGGTTTTCGATACCAGTTCGAGTACGAATCCACTCGTCAGACGTATCAATGAATGTGCTTAAATCATCATTGGACAGCACGGCTGGTGGCAGACACTTTCCCCAGCCCGTAATTTCGGCGTAAAATTTTGTCATCATTTACCTGTTTATTGTTTGTTTTTATTTGAGTATCGTATTCATGTTTTAAACAGTATAAGCGTTCCGTACGTGATTCGTAAATCGCGTTAGCCACGGAGATGCAATAAAAAAGAGAAAGTTATGTCTACATTCAACACTCGTTGCCCTTCTTGCGGTGGCGTAAACCGAGTTCCTTCAGAAAGAATTTCAGAAAGCCCTACTTGCGGTAAGTGCAAAAATGCACTTCTAGACGGTGCACCAATCGAAGGTACATCACTGAATTTCCAATCGATTTTGAACAGTTCACAGCCTGTCGTTGTCGATTTTTGGGCGACATGGTGCAACCCATGTGTAGGTTTCGCACCTGTATTTAGCGATGTCGCTAAAGAGCGCGCTGGCGATGTTCGATTTGTTAAAATTGATACCGAAGCTCAACAGCAACTGGCGGCTATGTATCAAATCAGAAGCATCCCAACGGTGATGGTGTTCAAGAACGGTCAACGTGTTGATACGATCAACGGTGCTTTACCGAAAGGTCAATTTGATCAATGGCTTAATGATGCTTTGGCTAAATAAGTTTGCCTAACATCATTCATTAACTGGCAAACAAAAATAGGTTATGAGCCCCTAACGAATAAGGCTTCATAACCTATATTAAGACAACAATTTATCGTAATTGTCTTCTAAACACTCAATTCGTGTTCTGCGTTCTCGCCTGCTTCATTCTTGTTCAAATCACTCTTCTGATTCAAGTCGCTTTGTTCACTCAAACCATATTGCTCTTTGATCTGGTCAGCAATTTTCTCTGCGATCATGATGGTTGGTGCGTTGGTATTCGCTCCCACGAGTGTCGGCATAATCGACGCATCAATGACTCGTAAGCTCTCTAGCCCATGAACTTTCAAGTCTTTGTCCACTACTGCCAGTACATCATCGGCGGTGCCCATTTTACAGGTTCCTACCGGGTGGTACTGGGTATCTGAACGATTACGGATATCTTGTTCAATCGCCTTATCATCATTGGCATCGACCGGATAAAAAGCATCACCACGTATATCATCGAACGCTTCGCTTTCTAGCATCTGATATTGCTTCTTCCACCCTTTAATCATGATTTCCATGTCATCAGGGTGACTGAAAAACGCTGGATCGATCTTTGGTGAATCATAAGGATCAGAGCTATTAAGTGTCACGGTGCCATGGCTTTTTGGCCTCAGCAAGGTGACATGTGAGGTAAAGCCATGACTAGTATGGATTTTTCTCGCGTGATCATCCACTACAGCAACGACAAATACAAACTCCAAATCCGGCACTGCGATATGATCATCAGAACAAAGAAAGCCAATACCTTCTGCAAAGTTGCTGCTCATTTTCCCACGGCGCTCTTTATGCCACAAAGGTAATGCTTTAGTCATTTCAGCGGCCATTTGCAACGAAATACCGAAGGTTTCTCGCTTTTCGCTGCACTTATAAGAGTGCACCAAATCGATATGATCTTGCAGGTTCTTACCCACCCCTGGCAGCTCATGGACTTGCTCGATACTGTGTTCCGCCAGCTCATCTTTAGCACCCACGCCTGACAGCAACAACAGTTGAGGAGATCCAAAAGCGCCTGCAGATAAAATGACTTCCTTGTTACATCGAATCTGGTAGCGATTACCGTTAGAACCGTATTCAACTCCAACCGCTTTCTTCCCTTCAAACAAGACTTTATGAGTCGTCGCTTTAGTTACGACAGTTAAATTGGAACGCGATAGGTTTGGCGTCAAATAAGCCTTGGCAGCACTACATCGTTCACCATTTAACTGAGTTACCTGAGTCGGCATGGCACCAAACTGAGCGGCTCCGTTGATGTCTTCATTTCGCGGTACACCGATCGATTCGCACGCGGACAAGTAGCGCTCCAACATTGGGCTCGGTGATCTAAGGTTTGCCACATTCAAGGGACCTCCTTGACCATGGTACTCATCTTTGTGTACTTCGTTGTTTTCAGCTTTCTTAAAGTAAGGCAGGCACGACTCATAGCCCCATCCTGTATTACCTAAATCTTCCCAAGTGTCATAGTCATAGCGATGTCCACGCGCGTACATCATGGCGTTAATAGAACTCGACCCACCAAGCGTCTTTCCTCTTGGCTGATAGCCTTTACGACCATTTAAGCCCGGCTGTTCAACCGTCTCAAAAGCCCAGTTATTGAGTTTGGTCGGCATCATCGCTACAACGCCAACTGGAGTATGAATAAAGGGGCTCGTGTCTTTGCCACCAGCCTCAAGCAAACAAACAGTAGTATTTGGGTCTTCTGACAATCGAGAAGCCATCACACACCCAGCAGAACCCCCGCCTACAATAATAAAGTCATAGTTATCCATTGATTGCCTCCCCAACTTCTAAAGGATGTAGCTCTCGCTTTAAGATTTTTCCTGTTGCCGTCATGGGTAACGCGCTACGAATGAATACTTTACGAGGGTATTTGTAATCGGCCAGTTGCTCTCGGCACCATGCCATTAACGCTTTGCTGTCACATTGTGTATGTTCGTGAAGTACCACATGCGCATGAATCTCTTCCCCCAACTGATCATGATGTTCGCCAACCACAGCCACCATCTCGACATCCGGGTGACACATCAACATTTCTTCGATCTCTCTCGGGTAAACGTTGTAACCACCACGGATAATCATGTCCTTCACACGATCAACAATAAACAAATTGCCGTGCTCATCCACACGCCCGATATCACCAGTTAAAAACCAGCCATATCTGATCGCCTCTGAGGTTGCTTCTGGTCGTTGATAATAGCCTTTCATGACACTTGGGCTCTTAATGCACACTTCACCCAACTCTCCCATTGCGACCGAGTTGCCTTGCACATCAGTAATTTTGATAAGATGACCACATAGCGGTTGGCCGACACTGCCAGATAGTCGATCACCATCAATGTGATTAAAGGTCGCGACTGGCGCTGTTTCAGATAGCCCGTACCCTTCCAATACTGGCAGCTCAAAGCGAGACTCAAACTGACGAATTACCTCAAGTGGCATAGATGCCCCTCCAGACACGCCTAACCTCAAGCTATGCTTAACCTGCTCAGAACGCTCTAACGATTCTTCTCCCGCTCTGAGCAGTGCGATATACATGGTAGGAACGCCAGCAAACACGCTTACTTTGTGGCTAATGATCTGTTCAATCACCAATGATGGTTCGAAGCGTGGAATCAAAACCATAGTTGAACCCGTCAACACACTCGCGTTCATCATTACCGTTTGACCAAAACTATGGAACAGAGGAAGTGTTGCCATTGTTGTATCGCTGTATTCCAATCTCATCAGATACTGCGAGGACATTGCGTTGGTTTGCATGTTGGTGTGAGACAACTCAGCCCCTTTTGGCTGACCAGTAGTACCTGAGGTATACAGGATGACCGCTGTATCATCTCCATGGCAGGCTATAGATTCAAAAGTTTCTAAAGGCTGTCTCAACCAATCGGTTATGACTTCCTTCTTTTCAGCGGCGTCTTCAGAACAAGCATCACTGCCTGACGGGATTGGCATAGAGACAAAATGCTCACAGTTATTGGCCTGTTCAAAGCCTTGTAGCCCGTAACGCCCAATAGGAAGATCATCAGTCCCCTCAAAACAAAGGTAGGCCTTCGCGTCGGAGTCATTCAAGTGATAAGCAATTTCTCTCGCCTTAAACAACACGTTTAAAGGGACGACAACGCAGCCTGCTTTCAGAATGCCGTAATATGCGATGGGGAAATAAGTCACATTGGGACAAGACAGTGCAACCTTATCCCCTTTATTTAATCCAAGTCGCTTTAGATTTGCAGCGACCTTCCCTGCAAGTTGTTCCAACTGAGCAAAGCTGACTTCATCCGCTCCCATACGTAGGGCGGCTTTGGTTGGAAAGAGTGAAGCGCTACGTTCTAAGTTAACAGCAAGATTGTGCATCCATGATCTCCTTGTTTGGCTGGACCTAGCGGTCACATTCGCCTTAGACGTTTAATCGTTTTAATGAGTTTTGTCTTTGTTGCTACGGGAGTCGCATATTGGAGCGTCACGTAAATAAAAGTGAATATTGAGCAAAATGTTGGAAACGGACCAATGTGCAACTTGTGAAATTACAACATTTTGATAACATCCCGAACAGGTTTCAAAAAGACAAAAACCGGTGATATTCGGACACAACTCTAACAAGCCAAGTAAAACTTTGAACTGACGAATAAAAATTTTGAATTAACTTAGGGAAGTGAGAACAAACGAGAGGCGATAATGTTAAGAGTTCGGTTAAGATGACAAACTTCAACAAGAGGAATTCTATGGAATACACCGCAGTCTATGAACCCGATATGCAAGCATTCGGTATTCTTGACCTTCAACTACTACATCGTTACATGTCACCGGCTCTCAGTATCGAAGCGCTGCTGGAAGGCAGTAACATTGATGATCTTCAGCTCAATACGCCAGATACTCACATTACTTTGGCGCAAAAGTTGGCGGTATTTAGTAACGCACTAGCGAATACTGACGAAGGCGGATTAGGTTTACGAGTTGGTCAGCAGGCCCGATTTAGCGACTTTGGTGTGTTGGGCTATGCGGTGTTCAGTAGCGAAACGCTATTAGATGCTTTACTGATCGGATTCAAATATTTGCAACTTGCAGGCCCCGTGCTGAGAAAAACCATGTCTGTAGAGGATAACGTTGGGTACTTTCGCGCAGAACAACTGATCGACTTAGACTCTGTGCTGCCATTTTGTTGCGAGTATTGGTTTGCGGCGATCCAAAGCCTGTGTGAAGAAGTACTGCAACAGCCCTTTCCATCACAAGTGATCCGCTTCCCTTATCCCAAGCCAGAGTACGGTGACCTTTATACCGAGGTTTTCCGTTGCCCTGTTGAATTTAATAGTGACCGCCTTGAATGGCAATTTGATGCGACCAGCTTGTACTCTCCTCTGCCCACCGCTAATACCATCACATTACAAATGTGTCTCAAGTCGTGTGATGACATGTTGGCAAAAGTCAGTGCATCTACCAGCCTGAAAGAGAAAGTCTCTCAAATGCTTCTTGAGAGGCCTGGATGTTACCCATCGATAGAGTCGATCTCCTCAGAGTTGGGCATGTCTTCTCGCACTTTACGTCGTCATCTTAAAGCGGCCGATACGAGTTACCAGAAAATACTCGATCACGTTCGTTTCCATCTCTCTCGACACTATCTATCGTCGACAAAAATGAGCGTTGAAGAGATTTCTGAACGTGTTGGTTTTTCTGACAGTGCCAACTTCCGTCACGCCTTTCGTAAATGGAGTGGAAGCTCTCCACGTCAATACCGAAAAGACGCACTCTTATCGTAAACTGCACTTATAATTTAATTTCAACGCTACAAATAAATTTGTTTTCCCCCTCTTAATTAAATAGCCAATGAACAAGGGTTTAACGGCTTTTTGACCACATAAAATCTCGTAAAATGACCAAATCTCACATCGGTATTTTAGTTTTGTTAGTCGATAAATTTCTTTTGTCTTAACGACCATTTTTATTCGTTTTACCCAATTCAGTTTCTCCCCCATAGTCGCGGAAAATTCATCGTTTCTCACACTTTCGGAGGCTCCTGCATTGGACAACATCCAACCAACAACTCGCATAACCGTTCCAGTTATTGCACTGTCTTTCTACGCGATCGCTTCAGGCTACTTAATGAGCTCATTGCCATTAATGCTATCTGAATACGGCCTAGACAGTAATCTATCGAGTTGGTTGGCGAGTGCCTTTTATGCAGGCCTTTTAGCGGGTACGTTATTGATTGAGCGTGCGATTGCACGTATCGGCCACAAAGACGCGTTTGTAATGGCACTGACCGTGTTTATCGCAACGATCCTTGTGTTGCCATTGATCCCACACCAAGCAGTGTGGCTAATTGCGCGCTTTGTTGCGGGTGTGTCGGTTGCGGGTATTTTCGTCATTGTTGAATCATGGCTAATGAGCGGTGACGAATCACAACGTGCAAAACGCTTAGCGATTTACATGTGTTCACTGTACGGCGGTTCTGCAGTTGGTCAGTTAGGTATTGGTTACCTAGGTATTACTGGCGGTGTACCTTTTATTGCAATGTTCACTTTGCTATTTGGCGCGATCATTGTATTAATGTACGGACAAGCGACACCACCACAGATCCATGATGCTCAGTCTTTATCTCTAAAACAGATCAGCAAGTTGAGCCACAGTGCGTTAATCGGCTGCATCGTATCAGGTCTTACACTGGGTGCTATTTACGGTTTAATGCCTGTCGAGCTAGAACAACGTAATATTGCGCACGAAGACATTGGCGGTTTGATGGCTTTGGTTATTATGGGTGGTATGGCTGTACAGCCAATGGTGACTTGGTTATCTCACCATGTAGGTCAAGTGTTACTAATGGCTCTGTTCTGCCTACTCGGCGTAGCAAGCATTGGCGTATTAACTATTAATCATGATTTCTACGTGTTAGGTATGAGCCTATTCGTACTAGGCATGGCAACGTTCGCGCTTTATCCAATTGCTATTAACTTGGGCTGTCGTAACTTGGATCCAAGCTACTTGGTATCAGTGACTCAAATCATGCTGCTTTGCTACAGCATTGGCTCTGTTGCAGGTCCGATCGTGGCAGATAGCTTCATGGATTCACAAGCAGGGTTGTTCACTTACCTGTTTGCATCGTTACTAGCGACGACGATTTACATGTTGATTGCGAGCCTTAAACGCTCTCATCTACAAATTGCGGGCGAATAAGTCGTTATCTTACCTTTGAGCGATACACTTAGGGGCTCTTCACTAAAGACAATACGTCCAAATGAAGCGCCCTTTTTTGTACACAATATTTAGAAGATTACACTAGGGTTGGAACACATAGCCTTCGCCAGTGATCGTTAGGATCAAGCCATCACCAAGAATAGAACGTATCTCTGAAATAGCGACAATCACTGAAGAGTTAGTGACCTTCTCACCTTCCCAACCGATTTTTTTTAGCTGCGGCACACTGAATAGTTGTCCACGATGACGATTCATAGCAAGAATCATCTTTCTATAAGCCAATGGCATCGTTCCTACGATATAACCATTTTCCAAATTGCGTATGAGCTTGGTATTTAGCTCAATAACCTTACCGTTAACTTCCAAGACCTCGTTTTGTTCTTCACGTATACCCTCAATGACAGGGGAAGAGTCCGTATTCATATAATATTCCCTAACAGAGCAACCAACGACACAACTTTATTAAGAGATGTGTTTAATAACGTCACTTATAAATGGACGCTTGAATTCGAAGATAATGAAAGGAGCGTATACGGTAAAGAGATTAAAATTTTATTATAAGAATATGAACAGAATATCAACAGCAGGGTCTAGGCTCTAACAAATAGCCTTCATTTGGTATAGTGTATAGACATTTACAGTCTATCATTCGGCGAATTTCATAGATTGCAACCAGCACTGACGCGGATGTTACCGATTTCCCAGGCCACCCAACACGCTTAAGAATATTCTTGCTAACAACTACGCCTTTGTTCTGATAAAGATAAAAAAGTACCTTACGATGAGGTTCAGACAAGGTGCCTACAATTGAACCATTGTCTTCCTTTCTAACCAGTTTGGTTTTAGTATTCACTTCCCTACTGTTCACAACAATTTTTTGTTCAGTAGTGAAATCCGGCATATCCGTTACATCATGTGGCATTACTTACCTCTTATTTTGTGGATCAACCATATCTATTTAGCTAGGTATGGTCATAAAAGTAAGGGAAAACTACATAACACCAATCTTGAAAAATACAGTAGATCTACTGCATTTCTTGGTTATAAGACATCACAAATGAACACTGTTTTATATCATATTTTAAGGCGGGTTCAGACCTAAATTGGCCCTTCATACCAACCTACATTTTACTTTATTTTTCAGATCAAATAGTTAGCTTGTGAGCCGATAATTCTTACGGTATTGACTAGGTGATAAGCCAAAATGTTTCTTAAAACGGTGAGAAAAATTATAAGGGTCTTTATAACCGAGACGATTAGCAATCATAGATACTGACCAATCTTGTTGCTTTAGCAAACTGGTAGCTTTATCCATTCTCAACTGAATCAATTTGCTTCGTGGAGACACATTGAATAGCGACTTCGTCACTCGGTTTAATTGCTCTTCACTAATAAACACTCGCTCCGCCATCCCTGCAACCGTCCAAGGTAAATGCAGACTACTTTCAATTTCATTGTATAACGCCTGAACACGCGCTGTCGTACTGGTTGACTTAGGTTCAAATCCAGTCAACGTACGGATGATTTCACTCATCAGTAACTTCCGATAACTCGCTCTGCCGCCAATTTCAAAGTGAACCAAATTCATCAGCGACCAGATTTGCTCACACTCTCCAAAAGGCACAATGCTCTGCCCCAAACTCGCGATGTGCTGCCACTGAGGAGTATCTGGCGTCAGCATCCACGCCATTTTCCAATAGTTGTATTGAGGATCAAGTTCAAATCGAAATGGCGTTTCAGCAGGAAGAACCACAAGCGTATACGGCGTAATAGCTTGTACTGAGGACGCGGTTGTTAATATTCCGCCCCCTTCTTGAGTAAAAATCAACGTATGAACATTCACCGATTCGCGTTCAACCCAGTACGCATCATACAGCTTTGCCATTCCCCCCATGTAAACACCACAGCTTCTCATCTCTGGGATATCTTCAACGGTCAAAAAACGCTCTTTACATTGTTCTGCAAGAAACACGTCATCTTGCCACGTTGATTTTGGCTTCATATTGTCAATGACGGATTCGCACAGGTTTTGTTGTTTTTTAAACATGTTGTTACTTCACTCAAATCACTATAGTTCTGCCATAAATCGGAGAGCTTATGACAACTAACATCAACCCTAACTCATCTATGAATAACAAGCCAGAGAGCATATTACCTCGCATCATCAAACTTGGTTTGCCTGTTGCTTTGCAAAGTGCTTTGGTTGCTATTTTAGCCCTTGCTGACGTATTAATGGTCAGCGATTTTGGTATGGAAGCAGCAGCGGCTGTGGGAATTGCATCAAAATGGCACTTCGTCGCTATTATGATTATGGCAGGGTTGGCCTCAGCAAACGGGACATTGGTAGCGCAATATTGGGGAAAAAACGACCGTAAAAGTGCACGAACCGTATCTTCTATCGCAATGATATTTGGTTTAAAAGTTCTGCTGCCAGTGACTGCAATCATCACTCTTGGTTCTCAGTTTTTGATGATGTTTCAAACCAGCGATCAAACCGTGATTGAACTTGGTGCGACTTACCTATGGTACGGTTTCCCTGTTCTACTTCTGACTCATATTGTGGTTGTAGTTGAAGCAAGCATGCGCTCATCAGGTGACACCGTCACCCCCCTTCTGCTTGGTGCGGTGACGATTGCACTCAATATCGCACTTAACTTCATCCTTATTCAGGGTGCTTTCGGAATTCCAGCGATGGGTGTTGCAGGAGCAGCATTAGCAACGACTCTAGCGCGACTAATTCAAGTGGGGTTGATGTACGGCTACATGCGTATGCGCAACCACTGGCTATTAACGACACCGAGCTCGCCGCATCGTCCGTCGCTTTGGTTGTCTTACCGTCGTATTGCCCTGCCACTGACCATGAATGCCGTTTTATGGGCAATGGGAACTATGGCTTACCAGATGATCTTTGGTCACATGGGCACGACAGAGCTAGCGGTATTCTCAATGCTCGCTCCATTTGAGTCGTTATGTTACTCGGTGTTCTTTGGCATTTCTGTTGCCTGTTCAGTGTTACTTGGCCACTCACTGGGTCGCGATGAATTCGATGATGCAATGAGTATGGGACTCACCTTCATCAAAGCCGTTGTCGGTTTTGGTGCAGTTGTCGGGTTGATGCTGTTCATGGGGAAGGAGCATGTTCTATCATGGCTAAATCTCACCACAGACGCTTTATACCCACTCGCTTCACCAGCGATGATGATCATGTGCTTTGCGGTTGTAATTCGTATGCTCAACATGGTGATCATTAACGGTATCATTCGCGCTGGTGGTGATAATGCGTTCTGTCTTCGCATGGACTTCATTGCGATGTGGATGGTCGGCATTCCTGTTTGTGTTTACGGCGCATTTGTCGCGGGATGGGACTTCAAGTACATCTATGGCCTGATGTTAGTTGAAGAAGTGGTGAAGCTGGCTATTTGTTCACACCGTTATTTGAGTCGCCGTTGGATCAACAACCTGACGGTTACTTATGAAGAACCACAAGCGGCTTAAGCTTTTGAAGTAATCAACTATTTGAACGAAATGACGCAAAAAACAGAAAAGGTCTGAGAAATCAGACCTTTTTTGTTTCTGGAAGCATAGCCTCTAGCGCACCCGCTACTTCCTATTCATTCGGATATGGCGATTAGATACGTTCGGGAGTGGCTTTTCTGGCACTTTCCGTTTCTCATGAATCAAATGTCGAATAGCTAAAATAGGATGCTTGAGCAACATTCGTGGCCCTGCATAGCGCATCACCAAACGCATCTGCTCTTTCGGGGCAGGTTTATAGCAATGAATCGGACACTTATTGCAGGTTGGTTTTGCTTCGCCATAAGGGCATCTATCAAGCCGTGTTTCTGCGTAACGTAACAGCTGCTCACACTCTTCACATAACGCGTTATTCTGACGAGTTTCACCGTGGTGATCTTTGCAGTATATGTGCACCATCGCGATAACGGTTTTGTACTCCGTCGCAAGTTCGCCTTGTAGAATATTGTTATGTTGGAACATGATTAATTATCCAGAGAGAGGCTATACAGGTTGAGATTTACGCTTTCACTTATCACGTCTTCAACCCGCTCGAACGCAAAGCCAAGTTTAGTCAGTAGTGCGATGCTTCGAATGTTATCAGAGGTAGTGATAGCAACTAAATGATCAATATCAGCATTCTGCTTAGCTTGTTCAATTATCGCCTCCGCTGCTTCTTGGGCAAAACCTTGACCGTAAAACTCCGGAGCAAAACCGTAGCCAACATCATGCGACTCTAAACTATCCCTCTTAATTAACCCGCAAACTCCAATTGGCGTTGAGGTTGCTTTCACTTCTACCATCAACAAACAAACACCCTTCTCTTGATGCATCTTAAGGATGTTGTTCTCGATATACTCTTCAGCTTTTGCCGTGTTGGTTATCTCTTTGTCTCCGATATAACGCAAGAAGTCTTCTGAGCTATACAACCTTTGGATAAATTCCGCATCTTCAGTTGTGATCATTCTTAATCTTAAACGAGCGGTTTCTACTGCCTGCATGACGATATTTCCTTGCTGAATACCATGTAAATATTGAGTTCTAGAGCTAAAATGATTATCCTCCACCGCCTAAACTAAATACAAGGCTATGCAGCAATGAACCGTAAGAAAAAAATTAATCAAATTCTAAAAAAGAAGCAGAAAAAAGCGAATTCTAAACTGCATACAAGTAATAAGCCTCGCTACATTTCTAAAGCTGAACGCGCAAAAATGGAAGCAGAAGAACAGGCTCAAGCAGCGCAAGCGGAAGGTGCTGTCGAAGGAACTGTTGAAGCTGAAGAAACTAAAGCTGCAGAGTAAGGTTAAGCGCTCACTGTGCATTTTTACCAGGCTCTTTGCTAAAAGGTAAGTACAAAAAAAGCAGCCCCTATTTAGGCTGCTTTTTTGATCCTGATGTATTTAACCTCGTTGATTAGCCTTTAAATAGCTTAACTTCCCAACGAGAGAATGGTGCTTGAGCACTGATTCCTGCTCTACCCCAACGATCGACTGAGTCCACCACTAAAATACGCTCATTGGGCACTAGTGACTTAATCAAGTTGCTCGGCTTTTTCGCTGTAACAAGCCATAGTGCATCATCTTCCGAAAACATCGCTTTAAGCTTCGCTTTGTCCTGATCTGTCCATTCTAGCTCTGCTTTAAACATGCGGTCTTCAACATACAGTTGACTACCAGATGCAAAATCTTCCAAGCTTTCCGAAAGCAAGAGTACTGAGTCCACTTCGTTATCAAGCAATACTGCTTGTTGCTTGTTAATCAGTTCACGAACATCCAACATCACGCGCTGCAGATTACTATCAATAGCCTCAGCCTGTGCTGGCCACAATAACTTAAAGTCATCAGCCACAATCGCTGCCATGCGCGTTAAGTTGGTTGGGTTTAACCAAGCATACTTAGACACTTCGCCATTCGACAACGTAAGTGCGGCAACACCTTGTGCTCGAGGCGTAATAGCTTGAGCCGCATCGACCTCAACCAGGCGGATATTGCCTTGCCTTGCGTATACAAATGTAGGATCGGCTTGCCAAATCGATGACAGAGTCAGAGCAACGGTCGCCTTTTCACCAGACTTAAGCACTTTGCTTGCCCCCTTGGTACCAAACCAATTCGGCAGACGATCAATACCATAGCGCTTTGGTGGAAGATACTCGGTCGTAATGTCAGTGCCTTTAGTTAGCTCTGTCGCTAATGCATAAGTCACAGGTGTACTCGTTAGAATATCTTCCGCATTCGCTTTAAGTGACACCACTGAGCCAGCCATTAACACACTACCAAGCACACCGACTTTAGCAGTTGTTTTTACTGAGCTCGAGATACGATTCATTAAACAAGTCATGATTACGCCTTTCTTACAATTCGGTATAGCGTTGCTGCAAGGAAAAACGTTGCAGAAACAATGATGATTGAAGCACCTGACGGAACTGGCAACTTAAGTTCCATTGGTAACACCGTACCAACCAGACAAGCAATGGTCGCAAGCAGAGCTGATAACAACACAAAGCTACCCATGCGTTTAGTTAGTAGTCGAGCTGTCGCACCTGGAATCAGCAATAACGCACCCACTAGAACTGCACCTACGATCTTCACGGCAGCAATCGTGACTAACGTGATCATCATGACAAACAGGTAGTCGTAGAAACTGGTGTTGTAACCGCGAACCTTCGCAATATCAGGGCTGATACAGGTAAGCAGGATACGGTTGAATGTCGGTATCAAAAGCAAAATGATGATCGCGCAACTGCCTGCGAGAATCGCTAAGTCCTGATCCGTTACCGTAAGAATCGAACCAAACAGTACGTTCTCAAGCATGTGAATATTGATCTTACGAGCCACGTACATCAGTAACGCTGCACCCACTGCCAACGCCAGCGCAAGGAACACACCAACCAAGGTATCGTATGGCACGTTGGTTCGGTTTCTTACAAAGTGCAGAAGCAAAGCGAAAATCATACAGAAGCTAAACAGCCCAATAATCGGATTTTCTGGTGGTTCACCAAGAAGAACACCGATTGCGATGCCGGTTAACGCCGCGTGTCCAACGGCTTCAGAAAAGAAAGCGAGACGCTTTGCAATCACCAAAGTACCAAGACCACCTAGCAAAGGGCCAAGCAATAAGGCTGCAACCAAAGCATTTACCATGAAGGCATACATGAAGCTTTCAGATAACAAACCTGCTTCCACACCACTAATGGCAAGTTGTCGTAACCAATCCATTACGCAACCTCCTTCGATTCAGTCATTGCTGAGCCACTACTGTAGTGTTGGAATAGGCTTTCGATCTTCGTTGGATGCAGTACTCGCTCATGTGGGCCGCTATCCACTAAGAATCGGTTAACGACATGTACGTTCGCTTCAAGTCGACGTACCGCAGTAACATCGTGGTGAACCGCTAGAATCGTTCGGCCTTCATCAACACATTCACGAATCAGCGATTCCAAATAGCGAACGCCCTGCTCGTCCATGCCCGTTGTAGGTTCATCTAATACCAGTAAGCTCGGATTATCCAATAACGCTTGAGCAAACAAAACACGTTGCTGCTCACCACCGGACAACTGTCCCATACGGCGGTCGCTACGAGTCGCCATACCAACGCGATCTAACTGCGCGAGAGCAAGATCTAACTGCTTAGATTTACGACGCCAAAATAGAGGGATTCGCGTCTGATTAAGCAGAACAAAGTCCATGACCGTCAAAGGTAAGCTCGACTCGAATGTCGCTTTTTGAGGCACGTAACCAATACTTGGCTTTTCTGGCCAATGAATGTTGATCGCTCCAGAGAAAGGCGTCAGTCCAAGTACAGATCTCAGCAAAGAAGTCTTGCCGCCACCGTTTGGTCCCATGATCACATGACATTCACCCGCTTTAAGTTCTAGCGAGATATCATCAAGAATCACATTATTATCGTACTGTAGACCCAGTTTATTGATTGAGATTGATGGACCTAGCATTATGCGTTCCCGCTTTTAGCTTGGTTCGCCGCTGCAAACTTCATTGCTTCGATTAACGTTTCTAGGTTCTTCTTCATCTCAACTTCGACTTTATCGTCTTCATATTCGCCGTGGGTCATGTGAGAGAAACGATAAAGCTGAACGCCTGTTTCCGCTTCAATCGTGTCAACAAAACGGTTTGGCATATTTAACTCGTAGAACAGAACATCAATACCCGACGCGCGGATCTTCTCGATCGTCTCTTGAAGTTGGCTAGCACTTGGCTCAACACCGTGTGCTGGCTCGATTACCGCCGCGACATCAACACCAAACTCTTGAAGAATGTAACCATAAGCGTTGTGTGTAGTCGCAACCTTCATGCCTGATGTATCTAACTCACCTAATGACAACATCGCATCACGCTTCATGAAACGAAATTGCTTTGCGTACTTACGCGCATTCTTACGATAAAACGCAGCGTTGTCTGGGTCGAGTTTAGAAACTTCACTGGCAATGGTGTAAACCTTCTGAATGGTTGTCGAAAGCCCAACGAAGGTATGCGGGTTAACAGCACCCTGACCAACAGATTGACCAAGAGCCGGAAGTAAAGGGACTTCTTTGTTTGCTTCGATCACAACCAAATCATCACGTTGCGCTGCTGCAATGACTTTAAGCGCAAAGTCATCGTGACCAATGCCGTTTACTACGATTGCATCCATCTGGCTCAATCGCTTGAGGTCGTTCGGTTGTGGTAGGTAGTTATGTGGGTTAAAACCAGCGTCAACCAAAGGAAGAATATTCACTTTGTCGCCGACTACGGCTTTAACGTAGCTGTAGTAAGGTTGAAGTGTGATACCAATTGTCAGTTTGTTACTGTCGACTGTGTATTCTTTTGCTAATGCATTCGGTGCCATGAACACCGTTAACAACGACATGAACAGAGTCATAATTCGCATAGTAAATCTCTTATTTATTAGTGAGCATCGCTTGCATGATGCTGTTCAACTTCTGATTCATTCACAACCATTTTCCAGCCTTCAGATTCAAGTGTGTGCTCGTCAAAAGCACTAGGCTGTTTTGCTATACCACCAAAGAAAATCCAGATTTCAGGAGAAACGCTATTCGCGTTCAGAATAAAAGAATCCGCAAAGCCAAGTTCATTTGGTGTGGAAAAATAATAACCGCGCTCGTCCATTAGCCAAGCATGAGAGCCTTTGCGCTTCCAACTCTGGTCTTCTACAAATGGCGCAACCCATTCATCTTTAAGTGACATAATACTTGGCCATTCGCCATCTGAGTCCATACGCAAGTCGCGAATTTCTTCATGAGCCAAACGCAGATCTAACAGCATCGCCAAGTTTTCTTGTTCAACATCCGTTACTAAAATTTGATGGTCTAGTACGGCTTTTACGTGAGATTCCGCCTGATGAAATGGGATCGCGACAGTTGCAAAGCAAAGGATGAATACAATGATCAATCCAACCCATTTCCCCTCTCTACCACCAGTATCGGCACGTACGCTTTGAATCATCATTTTTCGCTGATCTCTACGACATCAACTTCAACAGGAAATTCGTGGCCAGAATCGAACACCAGGTAAAACTCGGTGTCTGGATGTGGGAACTCAACAATAGAGCGCTTATCAGTCATCTCTTTTGCAATCAAATTGTCTTCGTAGTCGTACATCTCAACCGCATAATCAATCGCCTTGCTGCCATCAGAGTAACCCGCTTCACAAGCTACGGTTTTGCCTTCAAACCAGCAACTCATCAATGGGAAGTGTGCTTGTGCAGGTAATGCCGCGAAACCAAGTCCCAATGCTAAGCAAGGAGTCATTAAAGCGTTCAGTTTTGTTTTTATTGTCATGGTTTGTACCCTAGCCACTGTGCAAATTCTCAGCCATAAACTGAGCGATAAAGGGCTCAAATGAGCCCTTAAGTTTTTTGGTTGTTTAATCGGGAGGCTAGCCCCCAATATCACAAATTATTGAAGTAGAGCTTCGAACGTTAAGTGAACGTTGGCACTCGCTTTGTCTGCCAGTGGGTTGTCAATCAACTCACCTTTGTAGTTCGCCTTCATTACGTAACGACCCGCTACGTCTGGAGTAAACGTGATTTCACCATTCTCATCGCTCACCACGTCAATCTGCTCTTGGTGGTTGCGGTAAAGTGTGCCTTCACGAGTGATTTCCGCTGTAACACCTTTCTGAATTTCACCATTGTAGAAGAACTGGAATGTTACTGGTTCACCTTCAATGATGTCTGAAGGGTGTGTAATAGGCTTCATTTCAAGTAGCTTGCCTTCAATTTTGAAAACTGAATCTGATGGCTTACCTACTGTGATGTAGCTTTCAGCACGTGTGAAGCTGATTTGTGTTACCACGTCACGCGCTTTTTCTGGCAGTACTGAATCACGCTCAGCTTTGTTTGCTTTAACCCACTTCACGGTGTCACGACGACCCGCTTTGTACTGTGTGTAGTATGACGGATAGTTGTTGATAGCCACTTTGTGCGTACCTTCTTCTTCGAAGTAGAAGTCGAAGATTGAACGACGCTTACCACGAATCACAAAGTTAGGGCGCTCACTGCGGCCATCTGGCATGATGACATGAGCATTTTCGCTACCAGCAGGCTTATCAAACACAAACGTACCGTGAGACGCAGTTACGTCGAACGTTAGCCAATCACCACCTTCTTTAGATACAGTGAAGTGAGATGGCAGGATCCAACGTGGGTGAGCTTGTGCTGTTGTCGTTGCTGCTAAGCCAAATGCCATAACACCCGCTAGTGCAAGCGCCTTAATTTTTGTTTGTTTCATCATGTTCAATTCCATTATTTATAATTGTTAGCCGTGTCGCTCTATCTGAGCCTACGATGACCACTGTCTATTCTGTTCAGCTTGGTTTTAATTCGTACTTACTAGTTACTATTCGCACTTACTATTTAGCGATGTAGTTCAAGGTGATTTCACCCGTCTCTTCTGTTGCTTTTAATTCGTAAGATGCGTTTGAATCTGTAAGAGATACTTTTTGGCGAAGGTAGTTACGACCACCATGTTCACGAACCACTTCGATATGAACCGTATACTCACCTTGTTCAAGCGTTTCACCACTGTCGCTCTTGCCATCCCAAACAAAACGGTATTGACCCGCAGGACGTGTCGCAGACGTCACCGCATCAACCAATTCACGATCGTAACGGCCGACTTTTCTCCACCAGCTACGTAGGTCTTTAAGCCACTCGTCTTTACCAACCCAAAGCTCGACCGTTTTGACAGGTTTTCTTTCGCTGTTCTCTACCCACACCGCCACATAAGGGCGTGCATACATTGAGGTATCAATTTTTGGAAGTTCAAAACTCACATCCAACTTTGCCGTTTCAGGGATCGCTTGTGCCATACCAAGGCTTGGGAAAAGAGATAAAGCAAGCAGAGCTTTACTCCAGTTCATTTTTTTCATGTTTAACAACCTTTTAAATCCGTTTAACCCTAAGTTCACTCTTCAATCAGAATCATCAATCGAATCAGATAATTAAGGCACGGCGACAAAATAGATTACCAATGAGATCGCAGACCCAAACACCGTCCATTTGATGGAGGTATTGAGTGTCTTTTTCTTAGGTAACAGTAAGCAGACGCCAGTAAGCACAAAGAAGATCATCAATAGCGCTGTGATATCGATAAACCACTTCCAAACTTCACCACTGTTACGCCCTTTATGAAGGTCATTCAGCAGTGCGATAACACCGTAATTAGTGGTTTCGACTTCGACAATTTCAGACGTCACGTCAACGAAAACGGAAGCGTTATAGCCAGGGCCTTTAAAGTCCATAGACGCTTCGCCAAGGAGCAGTTCACCGTCTTCGATCTCTGCGTAAATATCCAAACCTGAGGGAACGCCAGACAAGTTCGCTTCTTCAAACAGAAACGTTTCGAAAGCCGTTTGATCGGCTTTCAATCGACCGTCTTGAATGGTGAACAAGCTCGTAGGAAGTGTCAGTGTAGAGCGTTGGATATTTGGCTGGCTTGATTCAAATAACTCAGGTCGGTTCAGGGTGATACCAGTCACTGAGAAAAAAAGAACAACGAACAGGAGCGCCATAGAAATATAAACATGAAGTCGACGAGCCCATGACTGAACTGCCCTACTTTTTAACGACATACAAACCATTACCTATAAATTTTATGGCGACAATTTAGTTGATAATCATTCGTATTGGCATTCAATTTACATTGTTTACGTTTTCCGAGACACGCTGGGAAATTTACATAACATTACACACGATATAATCGAACTGGATGCATATTCTTGCTAACGTGTACACAGCAGCATTAATCACGCAGTCTGTTCAAATAGTGAAACCTCGCTCTTATATTTCAATCTAGTGAGTGATGTATGTTTTGATGGCTGCTGTGGCTTTGAAGGATAAAAGTTTAGGACGTTTTTGAACGGAACGATCAAGCTAAAAGGAATTAAGTAATGCGTATTATCATATTGGCTTTAGCTGTGCTAACTGCAGCATGTTCAAGTCAGATAGCCAGTACGGAAGAACACATCCAGCAATACATTGGCTCAAACATAACTGATGTACAGGAACGATATCTAACAGAACGTTCACGTCCTATCAGTTTCTGGGAATCCCGAAACTATGCTTGGGTTGAGACACAAAATGCGCTAGACAATGGTTACACCTTGCATGCGTTTAAAAACCCATTTCGAGACTGCACCATTAACTGGGTGGTTAATGCGAGTGGAGTAATTGAAAGTGGTTCACCAAGCGGGACTATGTGCAGCCCATAATACATCCCTCTGCTTTTTAGCTCTATTGCTTATCACGTAGCCTATAAAACAAAAAAGGTTTCACTTGAAAAATCAAATGACACCTTTTGTTAGGGCTTTAAGCTATCAGGCATTTCCGTTGTCGCTGACAGTTCTTAGTTGAGTCAAAAACTTAATCCAACCTTTTGCTTCAGAAGAAGGTTCGATGTTATCAGCGCGTTTCGCTTGAGCTAGTGCGTTATCCAAGTTTTTGAGCTTGTACCATGAACGTACTTTCGCTAACGCAACATCGGCTTGTTTGTTTTTGTCTTTCACTTTATCTAGAACAACTAGCGCTCTGTCGTAGTATCCTTGTTGAACAAGCAACTGAGCCACATTCCAATGGTATTGACTGTCCTTTTTAGATGCTAGTGTCCAAACATCAATCGCGTTGTCCCACTCTTTCGCTAGCTGCCAGTATGTAGCTTGCTCAGCTAAAAGCTTAACATCACTGTTCGCATCATCTAGCTTAGCGATCTCTTGAGCAGCGCGCTCTGGAATGCCTCGTTTCGCGTACAACTGTGCAAGAAGTCTACGGTCCGAGTTTTTCAACTCAACACCGTGTAGATCTGCTAACGCCAATGTATTCAATGCATCTTTACTGCGCTCTAACCGTAACTGAATACCAACAAGCTGACGCCACCAATTATCTTTCTCAGGTTGGAGTTCGATAAGGCTCTCCAACGTTGGAATAGATTGCTTCCACTGCTTTAACTGCAGCTGTGCACCCAGTTTTAGCGATAGAGGCGATAGCTGTGGTTTAGAATTGAATTTGTCGTGATTACCGATGGCCACCAGCACTTTTGACCAGTTTTCGATTTGGTATTCCGCTTGTGCAATTCGCATCCAAAGCACATCTTTCTTTTCTGTCTCTGGCGCCGTTTTTACTAGCTCATAGTAATGTGGAAGCGCATTTGTGAACTGCTGATCATTTAACAGAAGATCAGCAAGCATGCGTTTAGTCACCCATGCTTGCTCATCCACAAGCAAGTTAGTATCAACCGCATACGTCAGCTGCTTAATAGCGGCATCCGTTTTACCGTCTTGCCAGTAGAAAACACCCAACATACGAGCCACATAAGCTTTGTCGTAGCCTTTAGATAGCTCTAAATTAGCGAGAACATCAATCGCCTGCTTTACCTTTTCTTCTTGAGCAAGGTTATGTGCTTTTTGAACACGAATAGCAGTATATTGAGACAGCTCTTGTGCTTGCGTTGTGAAGGGCAATAACAATAAGCCCACTAATATCCATATCTGTTTCATCATTTTGCCAACTTAAACTCTAGTTTCACTGTTTGACCGACTTGAGCTATCGCTTTTCCATCGACAACTTTTGGTTGGTACTTCCAGTTTTTAAGTGCTCTCATCGCTTCACGTTCAAACATACGACGCGGATTTGCATCAGTAACTTTAATATCAACAGGACGCCCCGTTTCATCAATCGTAAACGACATGATCACGAAGCCTTCGGCACCACGTTTGAGTGCTTTCGCTGGATAACGTGGTTCAACTCGATACAGTGGCATCGCCTGTTGGTTTGATCCAAAGTCAGAAAATGTTGGTGCATTAATCGCTAAACCATCAATTGATGTATTAAAATCCAATGAAGGTAATGAAGACATCGAGTTCAGAGGCGTTACTTCAGCTTGCGACTGAGACGTCTGTGCTTCCGGTGGCGGCTCTGGCATTTCTGGTTTTTCAGGGACAGCACGTTGTCTTCTTTGAACTTCTTGTTCCTGTTCCACCATCACCATGTTGAAACTTAGCGTCTCACTCTCACCTGGTGAACGTTGGTGACCATTGTCGACCATCCAAGCCATGAAAGAAAACAGTGCTAAGCCCAGTGCCCCCGCGAGCGGTAAAGCAAGAAATAGGCGAATCATTTATAAAGATCCTCCAAGATCATCGCTTATCAGCAGCAAGCGCAATGTTTTTAACACCCGCACCTTTAGCTGCATCCATCACTTTTACAACAGTACCATTGTATGCGTGTTCATCAGCTTGGATAACCAAAGAAGCATCAGGTTGTTCTAGTAATAAATGCTCTAGCGTCGCTTGAACGCGTTCAACATCAACGACACGTTTATCAATAAAGATGTCGTTAGCAGACGTAATCGCAACAAAGATGCCCGCATCCTTTTGGCTTACTACGTTAGAAGCTTGCGGGCGGTTAACCTCAACCCCCGATTCACGAACAAATGAACTGGTCACAATAAAGAAAATAAGCATGATAAATACGATATCAAGCATCGAAGTTAGGTCTATTTGAGCCTCTTCGTTTTTAGAATGACGTCGACCGAGTCTCATCGTTGACTCCTTAAAGATTTTTCTAGTTTCAATTCTAAGCGGTTGCACACTTTGGCTAATCTAGCGTGTACGAACATACCCGCTAAGGCTGCTACCATGCCCGCCATGGTTGGCAGTGTTGCCAACGAAATGCCTGAAGCCATCAATTTAGGATCACTGCTGCCTTGTGTCGCCATGACATCGAAGACAGAGATCATACCGGTTACGGTACCCAACAAGCCCAACATCGGGCAGATAGCTACTAATAGCTTAATAAAATTTAAGTTTTGGTTAAGCAAGATACTCGCCTGACCTAACCAACCTTCACGAATGGCCTTGGCATGCCAAGAAGAGTGATCTTCTCTTTCATGCCACTTTGTTATCCAAGCTTGGCGTTGCTTAGGAAAGTAGAACGCGAGATATAACACGCGCTCTACCACAAGCACCCAATACACTAGGACAACAGCCGCTAGCCACCACAAGACGAAACCGCCCTGCTCCATAAAGCTTGATAAAGACAGCAGCCAGTCACTCGTTAACCAACTCGCTGGTAATAGAGAACCCGACAAAATATCCATTACGCAGCAGTCCCGACTGGTGACACAACAGCGCTCGATTCAGTTGTCTTTTCAGCCTGCTCAGCAACAAGACCAATACCTTGCTTCTCAAGAATATTTCGAATATTTTCTGCTTGAGTGCTAAGAATGTTATGTGCCAGTAGAAGAGGCATTGCAGCAACAAGACCAAGTACGGTTGTTACAAGCGCCATCGAAATACCACCCGCCATTACTTTCGGATCGCCGTTACCAAACTGTGTGATCACCTGGAACGTTTCGATCATACCCGTTACTGTACCTAGAAGGCCTAACATTGGTGCTAGCGCTGCCAATAACTTAAGCATTGATAGACCTTTCTCTAAATGAGTCTGCTCATCAACAACCGCTTCTAATAGACGTAACTCTAGCGCTTCAACCGTTTGGTTTTGCTCTTTGTTGTACACGGCAAGAACGCGACCTAATGGGTTGTCACCCGCTTGCTCAGGGTTCTTAAGCTGCGCACGAATTTTCTGACGAGCAATCGATAGAGAGACGCCACGAACCAAGGCGATAATTAAACCAATAGCCAGTAGACCAAGAATCACTTTACCAACTACACCACCCGCTTGAAGGCGATCAGATAGGCTAGGTGTTAGCGCCAACTGCTCCAACATGAATCCACGTGAAGGATCGACAACAACATTCGCTACTTCACCATTTGCCAGTGAAGAAAGTGATGTTAGCGTTGGACCATTTTCTGGCTGTTTAAGATATGCGATTGCGTCTTTACGCTGAGTGTTCCAGCTAACGTAACCTTGATCTGCCACTAGGCCAATCGAGCCTAGGCGATAAGCATCAACATTTTGTGTATTACCTTCACCATTAATGAAAGCAATTTGAGATTTGCTAAGCTCAGAGCTCGCTTGAATCTGCTCTACCATACTCATCCACAAGCCAGAAAGCTGTGGCATTGACGGTAATGATTTCGCATCGATAATTTGTTCAACGGTCGCTGTATGCTCAGCGCGATCAACGCTGTTTACTGTAGAGCTAAGTTCTGCGCCCAGTTCTTTCGCGTTTTGACGAACAACACCAAATAGCTCACCAAGGCTGCCTGTTTCTAAGCGCAGCTTTTCTTCTAAGCGAGCCAGCTTATTTTCGTTATCGCTAAACGTTTTAGTAAGAACGTCTGTTGCGTTTTGAACCGATGTACGTTTCGCTTCAAGTTGTGCTTTGATTGCTTTCAGTTCTTGTTCAGTCTTTTTAAAGTCAGCTTCACGAACTACATTGTGAGAAGCTTGAGTGCGATTTTCTGACTTCGCTTTGTTAACTAACTGAGCCGTTGAATCAGAAGCAGAGAAAGCAGAAAAGGAAATAGACGTGATGCAAAGCAATGCTGCTAATGGCTTTAAGTTCATTACTTAACCTCCGCAACAGTTAGAGAAACAGGTAAAGTAATCAAGCTTGGAGCCGCTTGTTGGCTAGCAATATCGTAAGCTTTATCGAGCTCAGACTTCATCGAAGAATCAACTTCTTGCCATTGAGCTGCTGTTTGATTCCAAGCCCAGTATTGGCTGCCATTTAAGTTACGAGCAACTAAAGAGATACGTCCTAAGTGAAGTACGTCTGCTTCAATCGTTTTATCGCTCGCCAGTTCTACGCGACCTTGGTATGCACCAAGCTTAATGCCGTAGTCCATCTCAATTTGGTACGCCTCTAGAATACGACGATATTTCTCAGCATCACTTACGTCTGCACGAGTCATCATTGCTTGAAGCTTTTCAACTCTCTCTAGACGCTGCTCTTTCTTAATCGGTACGTCTTTTTCTATCAGCTGTTGCAGGCCATCGATCATTTGATACATCAAAGGCACGACACCTTGGCGTGTGTATTTAATTTCTTCGATCTGCCCTTCAATGCTTTGAGCTTCTTGATTTTGGCTTTCAACCAGAGCAGCAAGGTGATCATGATAAATTTCTAAGTTTTTGACTTCTTCTTGAAGACGCTCAATTTCAGCTTGCAGCATGAGTGTTGCTTGTGAGCTTTTATCAATAACCTTTTGGCTTGAAGCCGATGCGTTATTGGTCTTGTTTTGAATTGATTGAGCTTGATCCAAGCTATTGGCCATAGAAGACGTTGCTACCACACTGATGGCAAGCGCTAGGCTAGTTTTTAAAAGATTCATAATTGTAGTCATTTACTATAGAAGAAGTTCAAATGAATTTTATTGATAAGCAGTCTCATTATCATTAAAAGTCACTCGCATTACTAGGGATATTTTTACTAAATAGCAGAATCACGAAAGGGGAAAGCCGAAACTTCCCCCTTCATATTTAGGCTACGAATAGTACCCTACTAACAAATTAGTATTTTACCTGTAAAGTAGCCATGTAGTTACGACCTTCGCCCACAACTACACCGCTTGTGCTACCACCTTCAAGGTAATCTGTATCGAATAAGTTCTCTACATTGAAGCGAGCAACAAAATCTAAGTTCTCGTCATATTTGATAGTATGTGCAATGCCCATATCTACACGAGTATATGCGTCTTTCTTAAATGTGTTAGCGCTTTCTGTGTAACGCTCACCTACGTGGTATACACCTAGGTTTACATCGGTACCGTTGTTGAATGCATAAGTAGACCAGATGCTTGCTGTGAACTCTGGTACGTCTGCCGGAGTCTTACCTTCTAATGCAGGATCGTTTTTGTATTCAGCGTCTAGGAACATAGTAGATGCACTTAGAGACAACGCATTAGTTAGGTAGCCAGTTGCTGATAGTTCAACACCGGTGTGAACCTGTTCTCCAACTTGAGAAGTACGTGTCTCTTTGCCGTTATTAGCGTTAGGATCTACATCTTCTGTCACTTGAATGTTTGATTGAGTAATTTGGAACACTGCACCAGATACAAATAGGCGCTCATCAAACAATTCCCACTTTGTACCAACTTCATACAAAGTGCCTTTCTTAGCGTCTTGTGATTGACCGAAGTTAACATCGTCTTGGTCAGTAATTTCACCAACTGGTTCAAAGCTTTCTGAATATACTGTGTAGATCGAACCATTCGATACAGGTGAGTAAATTACGCCTAGCTTAGGAAGAACATTGTTAAAGCTCTCTTCTTTACCTTTACTGCTAATAGTTTTGTCGTACGCAAAACGTGCACCTGCAAGAACTTGCCATTGCTCATTGAACGTTACTAAATCTTGTAGGTAGAAGCCATAATGCTTACTTTCTGAGTGAGATAGCGCATCATCATTGTGATAGCTGATATCAGAAGGCATATCAAAACCGTTGCCACAAGCTGTTACCGCTTCCGCTTCAGTAGCGCTTAAACATGCATAATCAGAAGAGTAAAGCTGCTTGTAGTCGTAATGTAGACCGTTTGCACCAATTAGCATTCGGTGGTTAACGCCAAACGCATCAAAGTCACCGGTAAAATCTACGTAAGCAGTATCGAAAGTCCATTCATCGTGACGGTCAGATACTTTGTAACCGTAGCCAGTAATGTTGCCATTTTTATCTTTTTGTGAATCTACACCGTTATCAGATTCAGTACGTTGACGCTCATAGAACTGACGGCTGATACCAGTTTTAACTGACCATGTTTCATTCAGATTAGCTGTAATAGCAGCACCGTAGTTCGCTACGTCATTGTCTGTTTGTGCAAAACGTTGATCAGTTACTGTATTTGGATCAATCACTTTACCAGTTGCAGTGTCAATCTCTGAGCCATTATCTAGATCACCTAACTCTTGAGTACGGTCATAGTGCAGAGATAGCATTACATCATCACTAATATCGTAATCGACAAATAAGCCACCAACAAAACGGTCAGTTTCTACGTCTGTACCATCAAAGCGCGTACGGTATGAATCTTGATTTTCTTGAGAGACGATAGCTCGCGCTCTCAACGTTTGAGCTTCGTTTAAAGAGCCGCTCACATCTGCAACTGTACGAGTGTAGTTATCTGAACCAATATCTTGGCTAACAGACACTTGTGTCTCGTAAGTCGGCTTTTTAGAGACCATGTTTACTAAGCCACCAGGTGTAGATTCACCATAAAGTAGGCCAGCAGGCCCTTTCAACACCTCTACACGCTCTAAAAGCTCGACAGGTTGACGGTAATGAGACCAATGTTGAACACCGTCACGTAGGTAGCTTGAACCACTATCTAGTGCGAAACCACGTAGGTTGAAGCGTTCACGGTTTGTAGATTTTGAGCCCGCAGAAATAGATGCATCGTTCTTTAGAACTTCACCTAGAGTTGATGCACGCTGCTCATCGATGATTTGCTCATCGATTACTGAAACTTGTCCCGGAGTCTCTAATTGAGTCGCCTCCATGCGCATTGCTGTTGTATTCGTGTCGGCTTTGTAACCGTAGTCACGACCTTCAACAACCATGTGCTCGTCTGTTTTTGCTGTTTCTGCCAATACTGCTGGTGAAGCTAATACTGCGCCGATCACTAAAGCCAATGGGCTCTTTGAAAACATGTCCTTTACTCCGCTTTTATTCTTTTTGTACGAGCACTATGGTTAATTATTTGATGTGCTCGCTGAACCGTTACCGGTACCACTGAATCTTTTCGCGAGAGAATATAAGTGATAACTATTACCATTTGCATTAAATTTACATTCTTTGCATTCGTAAAGTTTTGTAAAGGTCTTGGTAAGCGTTATTCATTAGATGTAACAGAACCTGATTCAATACAGATACTTAGAAGTGTTTTTGTTCGGCCCCCCTGCCACCACCGTTAAAAATTTTGAAACAGCGTTATTTGCTCACTCAATCTAACAATCAAAAAACGATAAAAATTTTATCTTCTCTTATTTATTAGCTTTGATTTCGCGTTTTTATGTATAAAAGCCTCGATAAATGTTAATTAACAGTGAATTATTTTATTTAAATTTGTTTAATTTGCACAATTATCAGTGATTCTGATCACATCTATAATTCCAAACTCATTTTTTGTTTTTCGATTTGATTAACCGACTGCTAATCTCCTGCTCACTTTGAAAAGGTATCAAAGTTATAAATAATAAGGAGTGTTCTAAATGAATACCAAAAAACCTATGTCTCTGACTGGCCGAGTAATTCTTGGTATGGTCGTAGGTATATTAACGGGATTTGCCATTCAATCCCTTTTTGCAGAAAGTGGATTTGTTAACAACTACATCGTTAACGGACTCTTTGAAGTAGGCGGACAAATTTTTGTCGCCAGTTTAAAAATGCTTGTTGTCCCTCTAGTCTTCGTTTCACTAGTGTGCGGTACAAGTTCTCTTAAAGACTTATCAACTCTTGGCCGTATGGGTGGCAAAACGCTTGCACTTTATATCGGTACTACGGCCGTTGCTATCACTTTAGCATTGACGATCGGTAACCTGTTCCAACCTGGTGCTGGTGCGGATTTGACTGCTGCGAGCTCTTTTAAATCAGCGGATGCCCCTTCTCTTGGCCAAGTAATCATCGATATGTTCCCAACCAACCCTATTCAGGCGATGGCTGAGGGCAAGACACTACAAGTAATCGTGTTTGCTGTGTTATTCGGTATCGCAATTAGTGCTGCTGGTAAACCGGGTGAGCGCATTGCTGCTGTATTTGCTGACCTAAACGAAGTTATCATGAAGCTTGTTGCTCTACTGATGAACCTTGCTCCTTACGGCGTGTTCTTCTTGATGGCGAAACTGTTCTCTGGTTTAGGCTTGGGTGCAATTTGGAACCTAGCAGAATACTTCTTAGTGCTTGCAGGTACTCTACTATTACACGGTTTGGTGACTTACAGCGCGATGCTTAAAGGCTTCACTGGCCTTAGCCCTATTACGTTCCTACGCAAGATGGAAGATGCAATCATGTTTGCATTCTCAACAGCATCTTCGAACGCAACGATTCCTGTAACAATGGAAACCGCTAAGAACCGTATGGGTGTAGACAACAAAGTCGCTTCATTCACTGTACCACTAGGTGCAACAGTGAACATGGACGGCACTGCAATCATGCAAGGTGTTGCGACAGCGTTTATCGCACAAGCATACAACATCGACCTTACTATGGGTGATTACCTAATGGTTATCCTAACAGCGACATTGGCGTCTGTAGGTACTGCAGGTGTTCCTGGTGTTGGTCTGGTTATGCTAGCGATGGTATTGAACCAAGTCGGCCTGCCACTAGAAGGTATCGCTCTAATCATGGGTGTTGACCGTCTTCTAGACATGATCCGTACCGCTGTAAACATCACAGGTGATAGTGCCGTATCTATCATCGTTGCTAAGTCTGAAGGCGCTCTTGATGAGTCTCGCTTCAACGACCCTGCAGCAGGTGAGAAAGAAGAAGAAGTTAAGCTATCACGCCAAGAAGCGTAATCTAGCTGCCCTGCTTCAAGCTAAAGCGTAATTAATGGCTACGCTTTAGCTCTAAACACAAAAAAACGCCACAGCATTTGCTGTGGCGTTTTTTTATGGGTTTTAGGCAGCAGCAAGTAACTACTCCTGCCTAAATATAATCGGAGCGGCAAGATTAATTAGCGGACTCACTAATTGGGAACATTAGATTCACTCTTAGTCCCCCACTTTCTCTATTCTCAGCCGTCACATGACCATTCATCACAACCATTGCCTCTTTCACGATGGCAAGGCCGAGACCGTAGCCACCAGACTGCTTGTCTCTTGCAGATTCAATACGAGTAAACGGATCAAAAATACCTGCAATTTTGTTATCAGGGATGCCTTCTCCATCATCTTCTACAGAAATGACACTGTAACGTTGATCGATTGTCATTTCATACGTCGTTACCGAAATATGAGCATGTTCACCCGCATACTTAATCGCATTGCCAACCAAATTCCCGATCACTCTTAAAAGCAATCGCTCATCAATGTTCACCATCGAGGTCGGTGTCTCCAAATCACCCACCAGCGTTTGATTAGGCTTTAAATCATTTTGCATTTGCGCGATAAGCATCGAACAATATTGCTCTAACTGCATCAAGCTAAGCTTGGAATCATAGCGAGAGGTTTCTAAGCGACTAAACTCGAGGATTTCGCCCACTAGCTTGTTCATCTCTTCAGTTTCACTTTCCATACGATCAAGCAGCCCAGCACTCTTGTCATCGACCTTATTCCGCAATAAATGCAGAGCGAGGTTTTGCCTCGCTAAAGGCGTCCTAAGTTCATGAGAGACATCTCGTATCAGTCGGCGTTGCTTCTCTGCCAATGATTTAATTTCAGATGTCATATGATCAAAATCCACCGCCAGTTCATTGAACTCTCTGGTGTTTGATTTCAATTCAGAGACGACTTGCACAGAGAAATCACCGTCGGCTAAACGTCGACTCGCCTCTCTCAAGCGATCCAAAGGTTGTTGAAGCCTTCTTGCCATAATTAAAGAGAACAAAGACAGGATGATGAAAGCGATAAATACTTTCATCAATGACGAATACAAGCCAAACGAATTTGCTGGGTGGAATCGATGCGGCAATTGGATAACTAAGCTATTACCGTTTTCTAAAGGTAGGCCGAAGATCGGCCGATTCACAACGGCATCCAATTGATGATCCAACGTTCTTAAGAAACGTAACTTGAACTCAAAGTGAGGATGCATGTGTCTGTGTGTTAGCGGGTGATTATCTTTGTCTAAAACAAACAAATAATACTGCTGAGCATTGGCCCAGTCCGCCAGCTCATCCATATCACCATCTTCGATTAACACATTGGCTTGATACGCAAGATCCAACATTTCTTGCTTAACAGAATCAGGCACCTTAAGTAGTGCCTTCATCAACGCCTTTTCTGCAACCGCTTGAAAAATAAAGATACTGACAAGGATGATCGTCAAATATGAGAAAAGTTGGAACGTTAATCCATCTTTACGCTTGGCAATGAAGTCGGGGCAACGTATCAGCTTGGTACTCATGCTCCAACCGACTCTAGGTAGCTATATCCTTTGCCACGAACCGTTTTAATGTGCTGTTTAGACAAGCCTGCCTGTACTAACTTACGGCGGATATTGCTGATGTGCATGTCTAGATTGCGATCAAAGGGACACAGCTCTTTCTTTAAGACATGTATTTGTAAGTCAGACTTAGATACAACAATGCCGTCATTCTTAATCAAATAATCAAGCAGATCTTTTTCTGTACCCGTTAGGGGTAAACGAGAGATCTGTTCACACAAACCATGGTTAGATGAAGCTAGAGACTGTCTCTGACGCTCAAATCCAACTCGACGTAAGATAACCTTGATACGAGTCAATAGCTCAGGAACATTGAAAGGTTTAGCGATATATTGATCGGCACCCGCTTGATAACCATCAAGCATCGATGCATCGTCATTGAGTGCCGTTAACATCAAAATAGGCGTAGCAAAACGCTGACAGATGCGCCTTGCGACTTGAATGCCGCTGAGGTTAGGCAGCATCACATCGAGCAACACTAAATCAACAGGATTGGATTGGATAAACTCTAATGCAGCCTCGCCACAATGAACGGTATCAACGTGATACCCCTCATTCTCTAGAACTTCACCCAATAATTCACACAACTGAATATCATCATCAACAACTAAAACGCGCGACATCATACAAACCGATAAATAATAATAGTTTGCATTTTAATTATCGTTATTATTGATTTCAATTATAAAATGAGAGATTTACTCTATAGTAAGAAATCTTTTTCAATCGGAACGAACTTTGACGCAGAATCGATAAGATTTTGAGCAGTAAGCCCTGGTACGCCGTACACTTCCACTTTTTTACCAAAGCGTTGTTTTATTCTTTCCACAAGGATCTCAAAATCTCCATCTCCAGAAACTAAAACGATCGTATCCACATTCTCTGCTAGTTCGATGGCATCTAAGGCAATACCGACATCCCAATCACCTTTCGCACTGCCATCACGACGCTGAATAAATGGCTTCAATTTCACATCAAAACCCACACCGCGCAGAATATGATGGAATTGACGCTGCTTAGGATCTTGACTAGAAATCGCATACGCATGGGCCGCAACAACATTTCGACCTTCTGTTGCTACATACCAAAATTGGTTGTAGTCAAAGTTAGAACGATATTTGTCTCGTGTTGTGTAGTAGACGTTTTGAACGTCGACCAAAATAGCTATGTTTTCCATAAATTCATACCTTTAGATTTTCGGTATACCCTATTCTATTCAACCCTAAAATGCGAGTCGCTTTATCTAATAAAAATGAACCTGTTGGCTATGGTTAACGTAAATCTAAGCATGTTTAAGGCAATCCTAACTATGCTTAATAGATGTCTATCAGATTGGATGCTCGCCCTTGTCTTTGATAACCATCTCACAAGGGCTAGCAATTAGAGATACAAGTAAAGCTAACAAGCTACTAAAGGGAGGTTGGCTATGCTACACCGACAAAAACACAAATCGCACGGAAGCATTAGCAACACCGCAAGGGTCGCTCTAGTTCCTTCCAGTAGTTGGTTAACTTTGCTCAAACTAATAACTGTTAGCACCGCGTTGATTTTGAGCCTCGCCACTCATTCAGTGTTTGCTTATCCAGCCTACTCCCATTCACAACCACTGCCTCATCGCAGCGTCATTTACTTCGCCCCGGAGGAAGACTCTGTGGTAAAAGAGTTTCTTAATGAAGTCTTAATCAATAACTGCCAATTGGACGAACGTGATGTCGTCATCATGGTGATAGCAGAAAGCGGATATACCGTCCCGACTTGGCTGGAGGAAGAGTTTAACTTAGAAGCAGTGACCAACATCTATGAGATTCCCAAAGGCTCTCACACTGCAGTATTAATTGGTAAAGACGGAAAAGAGAAGCACAGATGGAATGGTAAAACGGACTGGAACCTCATCACCAACATCATTGATGAGATGCCAATGCGCCAACAAGAAATGCAGCGACAAAACAGCCGCTGCAGTATCTAATTCAAAACATAAAAATTAGGCGTAACTCAATTACTTGTTGAACCAGTCAAGCTTTTCATGGAGTTGAGCCACACTACCAACAACAATCAATGCTGGGCTAGTCGCGATACTAGCCAGACTTGCTAAGTCACTCAGCCCACCTCGAAACACCTTCTGTTCTTGGCGTGTGCCGTTTTCGATAATCGCCACGGGCATATCCGCACGCATACCGTTATCAAGCAGATTCTTTTGAATATTCGGGCTCTCTTTTAATCCCATATAGAACACGATGGTATGATTGTGTTGCGCCAGAGATTGCCAATCAATATCTTCACCGTCTTTTTTAAGGTGACCAGTAATAAACTGAACACTTTGAGCATGGTCGCGATGCGTCAGTGGAATACCCGCATAAGCCGTAGCGCCCGCAGCGGCTGTAATACCAGGAATGACTTCAAATTTAACCCCGTTCTCAGCAAGCGTTTCACACTCTTCCCCACCACGGCCGAAGATAAACGAGTCCCCACCTTTAAGGCGGACTACGTGCTTGTTTTCCTGAGCTTTAGTGACCAGTAATTGGTTAATTTGGTCTTGTGGAACACAGTGGTGGTCGAGCTTTTTACCCACATACAACATCTCTGCTTCTGGGTTTGCCATCGCCAAGATATCTTTTGATACCAAGCGATCGTAAACCAGTACATCCGCTTGTTGGATGACGCGTGCTGCTTTTAACGTTAACAGGTCTGGGTCACCAGGCCCTGCACCAACCAGTGATACAAATCCATTGCTTTCTTTATTAACATTCGATGGCGATACTTCTGACATACTTTGCTCCGAAAGTTAGCTTGTTATATTTCAAGCTTAATTCTGTTTGATGACTCATCATTCAATGAATCATCAATATCCCTACTTCTTAGACTATCAGTTGTTGCCGTAAAACTTCACGATTAATTCTAATCAAGATAGAAGTTTATATAACAAAACAATCTATTACGTTGGAAAACGCTGATATTTGCACCATTCCCAAGCACATTTAGCCCAACTTAGGTGCACTGCTATCTGAGTAGAGAGTGTTGAGATCAAAAAGCCCCAAATCAATAGTTTGGGGCTTAACACACTTCATCAATTACTTATTAACCTTGAGTATTCGAATTACTTAGCGCCCAGAGAAGGAGCTGTTCTAGCGTGAGTTAGGAATAGAGGAACACATGTTAGGAACAAACCACCAACGATGTTACCTAGGATTGTTGGGATAAGGTTAAAGTTCAACCAAGTCGCGATACCGAAATCAGCGCCAAGAATCATACCCAGTGGGAACAGGAACATGTTTACGACTGTGTGCTCAAATACTAGTGCGAAGAAGATGAAGATTGGGAACCACATCATTGCTACACGGCCAGATACAGTGCGTGCTGTCATGTTACCAATTACACCAAGACAAACCATTAGGTTACAGAAGATACCGCGCACGAAACACGTGATCCATCCGTCCATACCCATGTTTTCAAAACCTAGGCTACGGCCAGTAGAAACTGCGATAAACTTCTGAGCAACAGCGTTTGGTTCTAGAGAGAAGTTACCTGTTAGTGATACCGCAACTAAGAAAGCAACAATCAGAGAACCAATAAGGTTACCCAGACCAACAAGACCCCAACAGCGTAGAATACGACCCCAAGTGATACCTGGACGGTTGTCGAATTTCGCTAAAGGTGCAAGACCAAACACACCTGTTACTAAGTCGTAACCCATTACACTAAGAATAACGAAACCAACTGGGAACACGAGTGCGCCAACAATACCGATACCTGTTTGAACGATAGTCGTGATAGCCACTACAACCGCAAGAGAAAGGATAATACCAGCCATAGTGCTTCGGATCAGAAGATCGCGAGTACCCGTCTTGGTTTTAGCTTCACCTACATCGATCATTGTTTGAACGAATTCTGTCGGTTTAAAATCAGTAGACATAAGGTTGTCCTTAAAAGTTAAATTTAAAAGTTAAAATTGGATAGGAAAAGGTTCTAGTTGCCGAGTTAAGGCAATATCGATAACTAGAACCCTTGAACTATCAAATCTTACTCATCGAAAGATTAAGCAGAGATTTCTACAGCGCCTTTAGTCACACGAGCTTTGTACGCTTTCACGCTAAAGTTCTCGTCTTCCATGCACACACCTGTTGTCAGGTTAAAGCGTTGCTTCTTAAGTGGGCTTGCCACCCAAAGCTCGTCTTGGTGCTCTACAATCAAACCACGAGATAACACGTTAGATTGAAAGTAAGGGTCTGTATTGCTAATCGCTAGCACTTCTTCAGCTTTTGTTGGGCGGAAGATAGCCACTTGCTCACCAGCCACCAATGCACAAACACCTGTACCGGGGATAATGTCTTCGATCTTACAAACTTTGGTAAATGCCATGATGTCGTCTCCCAATTAAACCAGTTCAACGTGAAGGATATCGCCCTTCGCTTCTGGGTGTTTCTCTGTGAATGTCGCTGGACGGTGTTGCTCACGGCCATCATCAACAAACACAACGTTATCATCACGGTCATCAGCGTTGATGAAGTGAGCGAAGCGCTTAAGTTGAGCTTCATCGTTGATGGTGTCTGTCCACTCACAAGCAAAGTTATCTACAAGGCCAGCAATATCAGCTTCAAGTTGGTCGTTGATACCAAGCTTATTGTCGATGATAACTTCACGTAGGTAATCCACACCGCCTTCTAAGTTATCCATCCATACCGAAGTACGTTGTAGCGGAGCAGCCGTACGGATGTAGAACATCATGAAACGGTCGATGTACTTGATTAGCGTTTCTTGGTCTAAGTCGCTTGCTAGTAGGTCTGCGTGACGAGGCTTCATACCACCGTTACCACATACGTACATGTTCCAACCTGCATCAGTCGCGATAATGCCTAAGTCTTTACCTTGAGCTTCAGCACACTCACGAGTACAACCAGACACACCAAACTTCATCTTATGAGGAGTACGGATGCCTTTGTAACGGTTCTCGATCATCACGCCAAGACCAACTGAATCTTGTACGCCGTAACGACACCAAGTAGAACCAACACATGTCTTAGCCATACGAAGCGCTTTTGCGTAAGCTTGACCCGTTTCGTAACCCGCTGCGATTAACTTCTTCCAGATTGCTGGTAAGTCATCTTTTTGAGCACCGAACAGGCCAATACGTTGTGCACCAGTGATCTTAGTGTAAAGGTTGTATTCAGCCGCAACATCAGCCAGAACGCTTAGCGCTTGAGGCGTTACTTCACCACCCGCCATACGAGGGATAACAGAGTAAGTGCCGTCTTTTTGCATGTTACCTAGGAAGTTATCATTGGTATCGTGCAGTTTCACTAGCTCAGGCTTAAGGATGTGTTCACCCCAGCAAGAAGCAAGGATAGAACCCGCTAGAGGTTTACATACTTCACAGCCGTAGCCTTTACCGTACTTCTCTAGTAGCTCATCGAATGTTTTGATTTCTTCAATGCGAATTAGGTGGAAAAGCTCTTGACGAGAGTAAGCAAAGTGCTCACACACATCGTTCTTAACTTCTACACCGGCTTTAGCAAGTTCAGCATTAAGTACTGAAGTTACAAGTGGAATACAACCACCACAACCAGTACCCGCACCAGTTACCGCTTTGATATCACCGATTGTGTGGTGACCTTCAGCAACCGCTTGAGCGATTTTGCCTTTCGTTACATCAAAACAAGAACAGATAACTGCAGATTCAGGAAGAGAGTCTGCGCCAAGTGTTGGTTTTTCAGCACCAGCGTGTGCAGGAAGGATCAACGCATCTGGATGTTCAGGGAGGTCGATTTCATTCAGCATAAGCTGTAGAAGATCGCCGTAGTCAGACGTGTCGCCAACCATTACTGCACCTAGCAGCTTCTTGTTGTCTTCAGAAACGATTAGACGCTTGTAAACTTCTTGCTCTTCGTTTTGGTAAACGTAGCTCTTACAACCAGGAGTACGACCGTTAGCATCACCGATAGAACCTACTTTCACACCTAGAAGCTTAAGCTTCGCAGACATGTCAGCACCTTCGAACGTGCTTTCGTTACCAACAATGTGGTCAACTGCAACTGTCGCCATCTTGTAACCAGGAGCAACTAGGCCGTAGAACGTTTGGTTCCATGAGGCACACTCACCGATCGCGTAGATGTCTTTATCTGTTGTTTGACAGTGATCGTTAATCTCGATACCGCCACGAGGCGCGATACCCAGACCCATTTGACGAGCAAGTTTGTCTTGAGGGCGGATACCAGCAGAGAATACGATGAAATCTGTTTCTAACTCAGTACCGTCTGCAAAGCGCATCACGTTACGAGCTTCAGTGCCTTCAGGAGCAATCTCAAGCGTGTTCTTGCTTGTATGTACGTTTACGCCCATACGTTCGATTTTTTGACGAAGTTGGTTACCACCGGCTTGGTCAAGCTGCTCAGCCATTAGCTTTGGAGCAAACTCAACAACGTGCGTAGTTACGCCAAGAGCCTTTAGTGCGCCTGCTGCTTCAAGACCAAGCAAACCACCACCAACAACCACACCAGATTTAGAATTCTTAGCAGTGGCTTCGATAGCTTTCAAATCTTCGATTGTGCGGTAAACGAAACAGTCTTTACCTTCGTTACCTTTGATTGGCGGAACGAATGGGTATGAACCTGTAGCAAGGATTAGCTTGTCGTATTGAATTTCACGACCAGTGCTTGAGTAAACTGTTTTCTTTTCACGGTTAACGTTAATAGCACGCTCACCGATCAGCATGTTGATGCCGTGTTTCTCGTAGAAGCCTTCTTTAACTAAAGAAAGTTCGTCCGCAGTATGGTGTGAAAAATAAGAAGAAAGGTGTACACGATCATAGGCTACGCGAGGCTCTTCACAGAAGACTGTGATGTCCATGTTAGCAACGTCTGTCTTCTCGACTAAATCTTCGATATAGCGATGGCCTACCATCCCGTTACCGATTACGACTAGCTTCATCTTGCTCATAAGAATTCCTGAAGGTTATATATTTCTTAACTAAGCGAATAATGAATTATGAAAGAAAATGAAAATATGATGTAAATCAATTACGAAATCGAACTACCCAAAAGGGGTAGAACAAAAGAGGTAGAAGCGGCTAAATTTCAGCCATAGCAAACGAATAACCGTAGATTAGATAAGGTTTAGAGCGATTTAATAAGCAATCAAACACATAATTAAGATTGTTGTAATATTTCACAAAAGATTAGCAACAACGTAAGTAAATGACAATCATTTTCATTTATGGTCATAATTACGATAATTAGCGACTAAAGCACGATGCGTTCATGAGCAAGTGTGTACAAATATGAAAACCTGAGTGATGAAATGCTTCCGCCACACTACTTAAATCCCCTATCTAAATTTACAAACGTAATCATTGCTCAGAACCGTTTACTGGCTTAACCAATAAATAATGTTCAGCAGTGTTTTCTTGTGCACGACGATGTCAACCGCTCGACTCGCTAGGCCAATGCCTACATGTAGGGAAAATTAACAACACAACATACAAAGATATGAACTATGAGCTATGAGCTATGAGCTATGAGGTGCCCATTTGATAAATGGTAGGCAACAGAATTTAGAAAAGTCGATAGATAAGAATGCCAGACAGCAAAAAGGCCAGCATTTCTGCTGGCCTTTCAACTTGAATGATGGAGGCGCCTCCCGGAGTCGAACCGAGGTCCACGGATTTGCAATCCGCTGCATAGCCACTCTGCCAAGGCGCCTTCAATAGTGTTTTAAGAGAACAACTCTTTTGATTAGTACCCCAAAAGGTAACAACCAAATAGATGGTGCCCCGGGCCGGACTTGAACCGGCACAACGCGAACGTCGAGGGATTTTAAATCCCTTGTGTCTACCAATTCCACCACCAGGGCACGCAATTCTTTATTGCGATGCCGATTACTGAAAAGTAAAACACCATCTTAACGTCGAAATGAATCAACATTACAAAATTTGGAGCGACACACGAGGTTCGAACTCGTGACCTCAACCTTGGCAAGGTTGCGCTCTACCAGCTGAGCTAGTGTCGCATTTTCATTATTCAACTCTACATCTTAGAGAGATAATGGAGGCGCCTCCCGGAGTCGAACCGAGGTCCACGGATTTGCAATCCGCTGCATAGCCACTCTGCCAAGGCGCCTTTAATAGTGATTTAAGAGAACAACTCTTTGTTCAGCACTCTACTTAAAAAGTAGAAACTATATAGATGGTGCCCCGGGCCGGACTTGAACCGGCACAGCGCGAACGCCGAGGGATTTTAAATCCCTTGTGTCTACCAATTCCACCACCAGGGCAACGCAATTATGCATGCTTATTACTGAAATAGAACACCATCTCTCAACGACCTAAGCCGTGAGAACGAGGTGTACTTTAACGGATGGAAAAAATTCGTCAACAATAAATTTTATCTTTTAATTCAAGTGATTAATTATCGCACTTTGGAGAATAAATTTAGCCCACCTTGTATGGTTCTTATACTTGCCCTTCGTGTTTAATAGAGCGTTCGGCTCTGAGTTAACGGTTTGAAACACAGTTATCTATCTGCCCTTTTCGTAGTATCAAAGCAGTCAATTCGTATTTTCATGTGTTTTTCATATTCAACGACTAGAGTTTTAAGTAACTCTTACTAAAGTTTAAAGCTGTGAAATCACTAAAACGATACCAGTATGAGCGCTATGCCGTTCTTTGTAACCTCGCTTACTCTCGTGGGTTCAAACAAACTCGTTATGGGTTTGCTCCAAACGGTCAGAGAGTCATCAAGAATCAGTTTGGTAAAACCATGATTCGCGTGCTGTGGAATAAAGACAAAGATGAGGTGGTGGTCGTCATTAAAGGCTCACACAGTGTTTCAGATTGGCTGCTTAACTTTGCGCTATGGACAAGAAGCTGCAAAAGAATTGGACTTAACTATCGAGTTCATGCGGGATTTTATCACCTGATGTTTCAAGAGAGCCAACCGAGTCGAAATGAAGATAATTTAGGTTTGAACGTGACCGAGCGCTTGGAAACGATTCTCGCGCCCTTATTAGAACAAGGCAAAAGAGTGGCAATTACTGGGCACTCTTCTGGCGGTGCGATTGGTTGTGTCTTTGCGGATTACTTTGAACAGAAATACCCGGGCTGCATAAAACGTATCGTGACTTTTGGACAGCCTGCTATTGGAGATTGGAGCTTCAAGAAACATTATCGCTTGAGTAAAAAGACCTACCGCATATGTTGTGACATCGACATTGTAACCTTCATGCCACCAGTGCCTTTACTGTATTGGCACGTGGGAAAGATCCTTTGGCTTTATAACGGGCGTATCTATGAAAATACACCGACTTTTATTCGCTTAGGGCGATCCCTCTTTAGTTGGTTGATTAGGCCATTTTCTTATCACTTGATGAGTAAATACATACGCAATAAAGACTTCTTTGATCTGCACTGAGACTCGCTCACCATTATAAAGAAAGAGCACAAACTTATGACAATCTGTGCTCTGTATTTTCTCGTCTACCCTATCGCGCTATAGTTTTTAAAGCTTGAATCGAGACAACTCTTGCTTCAAATCATTCGCTAAATGGCTAAGCTGATCTGCCTGGGATACTGCATCCGTCGCATCAAGCGCCATAACGTCACTCACTTCACGAACAGATTCAGTGTTAGCGTTAATTTCCGCTGTGACCAGTGACTGCTCTTCAGCAGCAGAAGCAATCTGAGTCGCCATATCACTGATAACTTGAATCGCTTCACGGATTTGAGCGAGGCTCTCTCCTGCCATATCAACATCATGCACGCTTGTCTCCGCCATATCGTGACTTTGCGTCATCACTTTAACCGCGCTATTCGTTGCCTGCTGTAAACGCTTGATCTTGTCTTCGATTTCTTCAGTCGATGCATGAGTACGCTGAGACAGTACTCGAACCTCATCCGCTACAACAGCAAAGCCACGGCCCTGTTCACCTGCCCTTGCCGCTTCAATCGCAGCGTTAAGTGCCAGTAGGTTAGTTTGTTCAGCTATCTCGCGTATCGTCGCTAAGATAGACGCAATTTGTTGCCCATGCTCTTCTAGTTCGCTGATAATAGATACAGCGCTCGTCAGTTCAGTAGCAAGCTCATTGATTGATGATTGGCTTTTTGCCATCTGTTTGAAGCCTTGCTCGCTCAATTCAACTGAATGACTCGCACTCTTCGCTGTATTGTCCGCGTTAGACGCGATCTCAGCCGTCGCAGTCGCCATTTCAGTTACCGCTGTTGCTACCATCGTAATTTCATCTTGCTGTCGGCTTACGCTATCGCTACGTTTTTGAGCACTCTCATTAGCATGCTCAGCACCGTCGTTCATCGCTGTAGAGACTTGGGTAACGTTGGTCATCATCCCATGCAGTCGATCGACAAACACATTAAATTTATCGGCCAATTGACCAACTTCGTCTTTACTGGAGACTTGAAGACGCTGAGTTAAATCACCTTCACCCTCTGCGATATCAGCGAGTGCTTCGCTTACTCGTCCTAGCTCTACCAACTGTCTCGCAACAAACCAAGACGTTGCCGCGGCCATCACAATCAGAACAATCAAACCCGTGGTGATCTGACTGACCAACATGTCAAACAGAGGTTGCTCCAAAACATCTTTATCCATCTCAATCACAAGCAACCAATCCGTACCACTAATTGGCTCCGCCATGATCACACGTTCGTGGCCATCAACTTGGGTGAAGATCGTCGTTAGATTCTGTGCTGCACTGTTTAAACCAGCAACACTTAGCTCAGGAGCTATCTCGTTAACCTGCTTAAGGATAAAGTCTTCATTTTGGTGAGCGACAACCGTGCCTTGTTTGTCGATAAGGATCGCGCGTCCATTTCCTGGTACCTGTATTGCTAATACGTCTTTAATCAGCTTGTCCAAGGCTAGGTTGGAAGCAACAACACCAATAATGGACCCGTTCTCGGTAACCGGGTCGGTCAGCGTAACCACAAGTGCCTGCATCGTAACACTGACATACGGCTTAGTTGTGACAGCTTTGTTTTGCGCTAACGTCTCTTTATACCAACCACGAACTCTTGGGTCGTACCCTGCTTTATTGAGGGAAGGATCATGACGGAACATTTCCCCGTCTTTATTTCCGTAATAACTCAACCCGAAGCCACCAGATACAAGGGTTTGACGTAAATGCGGGACAATATCTAATGAAGGGTTAAGTTGAACTTGTTGTTGGAGACCATGTACGGCTTGTTTCTTATCGTAAAACCAATCACTGATCCCTTTAGCATGGGCATTCAGCGTGTTACGACTTTCACTCTCTATCGCCTGCCAGCTGTTACTTTGAAACGTCTTATAACCCATGAAAAGAAGAATTGCGGATGTGAAAGCAATCGCCAAAACTACAGAGAAAACCATTTTCCTCTTTAGACTAAATTGCATATTAAGAACCTCGTATAGAACAATTAAAGAAATATAAAGAGAAATCCTATCACCCATACTCATGTTTTTATTAGGGTTATCCCAAAAAACCATGAAACAAATTGAGCATTATGTTTAATTGTGACTTTGATTTATTTACTGGTTTATCAACGATAAAGGTTATGTAGCCACAAACAAAAGCGAGTTGTAGAAAACAAAATGAAAAGTAAAAACAGAATGCGTAAACAGAGCAGATAAGCAGATAAGCAGATAAGCAGATAAGCAGATAAGCAGATAAGCAGATAAGCAGATAAGCAGATAAGCAGATAAGCAGATAAGCAGATAAGCAGATAAGCAGATAAGCAGATAAAAAGTAAGAAGCCAGAAACGAAAAAACCAGTCACTAGGACTGGTTTTTTCTGAATGATGGAGGCGCCTCCCGGAGTCGAACCGAGGTCCACGGATTTGCAATCCGCTGCATAGCCACTCTGCCAAGGCGCCTTCAATAGTTTTTTAAGAGAACCACTCTTTTGATTCCTACCCCAAAAGGTAACAACCAAATAGATGGTGCCCCGGGCCGGACTTGAACCGGCACAACGCGAACGTCGAGGGATTTTAAATCCCTTGTGTCTACCAATTCCACCACCAGGGCACGCAATTATTTATTGCGATGCCGATTACTGAAAAGTAAAACACCATCTTAATGTCAACATCAATCAACATTACAAAATTTGGAGCGACACACGAGGTTCGAACTCGTGACCTCAACCTTGGCAAGGTTGCGCTCTACCAGCTGAGCTAGTGTCGCATTTTCATTATTCAACTCTAGATATTAGAGAGATAATGGAGGCGCCTCCCGGAGTCGAACCGAGGTCCACGGATTTGCAATCCGCTGCATAGCCACTCTGCCAAGGCGCCGTTTTATTTCAACACTTTAGGGACTAAGTAAGTCACTCCGCTGTGTTCGGGTGCCTACTTTACGGATTAAGGAGAGATAGTCAAACAAAAAAGTGAATTTAAATTCTGTTTGCTGACATTTAAATCAAATTGCTGCATGTTCGATCTTTTCAGCTAAAAAACACACAGCAAAATGCTTTAAATTAATGATTCGCGATCTACCACTTCTTCATGAAGCGACCAACCAAGCTCGGGTGATATGCCCAACAATGGTCAAACATGCTCATCAATTGAGGGTTTCCGTACTTAGAAAGGCTCACTGCGTGGAAACGGTTTTTATGTTCCTTCAGCTTTTCAACCTGAGCGATCATCTCGTCAGACTGCTTAGGAGCAATAAAATCAGACAACACGATTAAATCGGCATTCTTGTATTTGTCACCTGTCATCAAATCGATCGACTTCATCAATACAGGTTCCAAATCTGTGCCTCCGTGGAATGAGTAACTCAAGAAGTCGCTCGCTTCACGTAAGCCATCTTGCCTTGTTAGCTCGTAAGTAATCTGTTCTGAAGAGAAAAGGATCACGTAACAGTCCCTTTCTTCCGCCAAAGCGATTTGCATTAGCGCATAGGCCATTGCTTTAGCGGATTGCTCAGGAAAGCCGCTCATAGAGCCAGAGGCGTCGACACAAACAATAAACGGCCCCTTCTCGATATCAACGTGTTTACTATCTGGCTTTTGTGCCTTAACTTTACGCAACGTACGAGACTTACCTTTGGAGCGATAGCTCAGTAAGCGTTTATCCGCCAAGTGCTTGTAGAAGATAACTTCGAGCTCTGGGTACGCCAAGAACATAGTCTCGTTTGGCAGCATCTTGTTAAGATCATCGCTTTCATGAATCCCGACGATATCATCAACGGCTTCATCGCTTTTCTCTTCTACCATCTGTAGTTCTTCTACAGGAGCCTTATGTAACGAGGGATCGTCTTCCATGCCCGCCATACGGCCTAGCTTCTCTGCTATCTCTTGCAGACCTTTGTGCTTATTTAAAAACTCTGCGTGACGCTTCATTACAGTTAAATCTGTTTTACTCAACTTAGCAGAAGCCATATCCCACAAACGTCCTACGCTTCCCTCATCACCAGATTCCGTCACTTTATCCATGTTTTTCATGGTTTCCATGCGTTGGTAGAGATCCGCTAAAACTTTCTCTTTGCTAGTTTCCAGCTCTGTTACTTGAGCTTGCTTGATGGCATCTGACAACGACTGATACCACTGATCACAGAAGTAGTGCGGGAACATCGCATTGTAAACACCCTTGTTGTTTTCCATCAGGCGTCTAGCTTGTAGGTAAAACGCTGAATGCCACTCCAGTTTTTTGATGACACTATCAATCTCATCAAAAAACTGGGGCTCATCCCAGTGAATAACTTCTTGGTAAAGTGCGATTTCTTCTTGGAATCGATCGGTCTCACACACCTTAGTAACACGTTTTTTTACTTTACCGCGCCATTTCACTAGGTGGTTTTTAACCGACGTTTTGACCCCTTTATTCTCGGCAGCCATCATCACTTGAGAACGGGCGATGAGATCATTCATCGCCGTATCAATGATGCCTGAGTCAGCAACCATTAAAGCAAGGTTTAAACCGTCTGCTCCTAACATACTTGTCCCCTCTACTCGAAGTACTGACTCATAAATTTAAGACGCTGAGCAATCTTGCTGCTCTTCACTTTTGCGGTCTCAAGCTCTTGTGTTACCGCTTGCAAACTTGATTCCATCGCTTTTGGTAGTTCTGGGTCGATATAGTTGTGAGGAAGCGCATCGTGGAAATCGGTGCGCACACGTTTCAGCTTGAATTCAGCTTCGTTTAGCTGCTCAAGTGCTCGCTCAGCGCCACACAACCATTTGTTGTAAAGCTCTTGGTCCAGACCGTCAGTAGTCACCACACTCACTAATACCGAGCGATTTGCAATGTCTTTAATCACTAGCTGGTTCGATGCATCGAGATCCAACTTCAAGCGACACAGATTCTTGTTTTCGTTTACGTAACCGTAAATATCTCCGTGCCCTTCTTTAAGCACACGATCGAAATCATCTTTCGCTACGTAAACCCAGCGGCTATCACCTTTCTCTGATTCTGACACTGACATGTTGCTTTGCAGCAGAACTAACTTCACTAAGTTGTAAGCACTGCCGACGCTGTACGTCTTCGCGTTTTTAATATCGTTGTGGTAAACGTCTTTACGTAGAAGGCCACTGGTTGTTTCCATAGAGAGTGAAACAGAGAGTGTTGCTTCAACTTCGTCTTGGATATCTTCAAGCTCTTCGCGTGACATTTCGATTTGAGCTTTAGACTCTTGTTGATCAAAAGCTCGGTTCAACGCAAAGTCTTTGACCACGCTATGAACCACATCTCGTGATTCAGGGCTGTGCCATAAGCAATCTTGCAGTAAAAGAATATCGAGAGGGTTTACGCTGTCACGACCACTGAAGAACGCACTGGCCTTCAGCAACTTCACGGCTTTCTTCCAACGTCTATCTGAAACATACAGATCAGATTCAGAAGTTGAACCCTGCTGTTTCACTGTCTCTTCTAGCATAGTCTTCAACTCATACAGCTTGTTGAAGGCGTTGTCCGTCAGTTCAAGCTTGTCGAGTTCTTTTTGCCACTGGTGATATTCAATATCAGTAATCGCCAAACCCTTCGGGATCTCAGCTTCTTGAGAAGTACCCGCAGTTAGCATCGATTTGAAATTTTGTTTGTTCTGGATTCGGTTTACAAACACGCGCACAAGCATGCGGTCATAAAGCGCTTCTAGGCCGCTGTCTTCATCCGGAAGTTCATTAGACGCTGATACCAATAGACGCATTGGTACACGTTCAATATCACTACCGTTCTTGAACGTTTTTTCGTTCACAACGGTAAGGAGTGTATTAAGGATCGCAGGGCCGGCTTTCCAGATTTCATCAAGGAAAACCACTTGAGCCGTTGGTAGATAACCTTCAGTCAGCCTTACATAGCGACCATTGTCTTTCAATTCTTGGATACTTAAAGGGCCAAACACCTCTTCAGGCGTAGAAAAGCGTGTCATCAAATATTCGAAATAGCTGCTGTTATCGAAAGCTTGGATTAGGCGTTTAGCGATAAGGCTTTTTGCAATGCCCGGAGGGCCTAGTAGGAAAACACTTTCACCAGCCAAAGCAGCCAATAAACAGAGCTTGATGGTATCTTCTCTTTCATAGACGCCATCAGAGAGAGCATGCGCTAATTTGTTAATTCTTTCAGAGAGTAGCGCCTTGTCAGCATGTGAAGAAATAGAAGGGGTCATGCATTACTCCGAAAATCTTTGGACAATAAAGAGTGTAGATTTGTTTTTATACATTTGTTAGCACTTTGTTACAAGTGTATTTTATTATTGAGTTGCATTTATATCAGATGGTTACGTCCGTAATTTCGGTGTAATCATAGATTGCAAATTTGAGAGTAGAGTCACGAATGGTGTGAAATTTAATTCAAAACTATGCCTAAATTTTCTTTTATTTTCGACACCATAGGCGTTATGGTGGAGCACGTCTTTCGAATACGAAAAATTGGCAAGGAATGTGGCCAGACTGCATGAATAAAGTTATCCATCAATGGAAAAGTATTTCTCTCATAGAAGAGAACGTGACGCTCCCTACGAACGTCGTGGTAAAACATACAACAATTAACCACCCTGGTGCCGCCGTTATTCTTCCTATCACATCTTCTGGAAAAGTCATCCTGATCAACCAGTTTCGCCCTTCACTTAAAAAGTGGCTTTTAGAACTGCCCGCAGGCACGATGGAAGTCAATGAAACACCACTTGAGTGTGCTCAACGTGAGCTAGAAGAAGAAACCGGTTATAGCGCAGAGTCATTCCAAAGTCTGGGGCAAGTTACCCCACTCGCTGGCTTCTGTGATGAGATTCAGCATTTGTTCGTAGCAAAGCAGCTCAACCTCACTACCCGCTTTGAATGTGATGAAGATGAAGTAATAGAGGTGATCGAACTTAGCTTAGAAGAACTACACGATAAAATAAGAAACGATCAAATCACCGACACCAAAACTATCGCTTGTTTAAGTAAAGCCCAACTATGTGGCCATCTATAACCAATTATATGGCTACCTAAAGTACTCTAGGAGAAAAACATGGACTTTCGTTCTGATACCGTAACCAAACCTTCACAAGCTATGCGCAAAGCAATGGCGAACGCAGCTGTAGGTGATGATGTATACGGTGACGACCCAACCGTAAATGAACTTGAGCAGTGGGCTGCCAACGAAACAGGTTTTGAAGCAGCAATGTTCACCTCATCAGGTACTCAAGCAAACCTGCTTGGCCTAATGGCACACTGTGAACGTGGTGACGAGTATCTTTGTGGCCAACAAGCACATAACTACAAATATGAAGCTGGGGGTGCGGCGGTACTTGGTTCCATTCAACCACAACCGATCGAAAACAATCCTGACGGCACACTAGACTTTAAAAAGCTGGCCGCTGCGATTAAACCCGATGACAGCCACTTCGCTCGTACTAAGCTTTTAAGCCTAGAGAACACCATTAATGGCAAAGTACTTCCGATGTCTTACTTAGCCGAAGCTCGCGAGTTCGTAAACCAGCACGGCTTACAAATGCACCTAGACGGCGCGCGAGTATACAACGCAGCTGTTGCATTAGATGTCCACATTAAAGAGATCGCTCAATACTTCGACTCAATGACTATCTGCTTGTCGAAAGGTTTAGGCGCTCCAATTGGTTCATTACTGCTTGGTAACAAAGAGTACATAGCGAAAGCACGCCGCCTACGTAAAATGGTGGGTGGTGGTATGCGCCAAGCGGGTATTCTTGCTGCAGCAGGAAAAATGGCGCTGACAGAAAACGTAGCTCAGCTTAAAGCTGACCACGAGAACGCGAAAAACTTGGCTATTGGCTTGAGTAAATTGGAAGGCTTCTCGGTTAACCCTGATTTTGTTCAAACGAATATCGTATTTGCGAAGTTAGACGAGTCAGTGGATATTAACCGTATCGCAGGTGAACTTAGCGAACAAGGTATAACAATGACTCCTGGTAACCCCGTACGTTTTGTTACCCACCGCGACATTAGCACAGAGGATGTTTCTCGTTTCCTAACGGAATTGGAAAAAGCGCTGTAACTCTCTCCAAAGTTCTCAATCTATCGCTATTAATACTTGAGCTTCCCCTAAGGGGAAGCTTTATACTTTTGTTTTCACAGGAGTATATTCGTGTTTAGTAAATCCATAACCTTCCTAATTGCTACTCTCTCTTTCTCATTACACGCCAACGATTTTGGAGACCCAGAGCTTGGGAAGCTGAAATCACCTAGCTGTGTTTTTTGCCATTCAGTTACTGGTGACAACACAAACAACGCTTACCCTAAAATTTCTGGTCAAGACCCAATCTACCTGTTCAATACGATGAAAGCGTATCAAGACGGAAGTAGAAAAGGTGATTACGCAGAAATGATGCAAGCACAACTAAGCAAACTTAATGACCAGGATTTAAGAGATATAGCTGCTTTTTATGCTTCACAGAAATGATGGCTTTCACTGTATTAAGTGAATCACAAGCTGATAAAACATCGCCAAGTCGCCTATACTTCAAGCAAATTCGCATAGCTCATTAAACGTCTGGATAGATATGGCTTTACACGCCCTATCGAACCCTTACAATGTGCAGCAACTATATTTATCAAGGTTTATCTCTATGTCTATTCAATGGTTTCCGGGTCACATGCATAAAGCCCGCAAAGAAATCGAAGAAGTTATCCCACAAGTTGATGTGATCATCGAAGTACTGGATGCGCGTATTCCGTTCAGTAGTGAAAACCCAATGATCTCCTCACTGCGCGGCGATAAGCCTTGTGTAAAAGTACTGAACAAGCGTGACCTTGCCGATCCTGAGTTAACTGAACGTTGGATTGAACACTTTGAAAAGGAGCAAGGTGTAAAGGCTATTGCAATTACCACCAGCGTTAAAGAAGAAGTAAATCACATCATGGAGCTGGTTCGTAAGCTTGCACCACACCGTGAAGAGATTGGTAAGAACATTCGTACTATGATCATGGGTATCCCAAATGTGGGTAAATCAACCATCATCAACTGCCTAGCAGGACGCACAATCGCAGTGACAGGTAACCAACCTGCGGTAACTCGTCGTCAACAGCGTATTAACCTACAAAACGGCGTGATCCTTTCGGATACCCCTGGAATCCTTTGGCCTAAAGTAGAAAACCCGCACAGTGGCTTCCGCCTAGCGGCTACAGGCGCAGTAAAAGATACAGCGATGGAGTACGATGAAGTAGCATTCTACACCGTTGAGTATCTTGCGAAGCAGTACCCTCACCTACTGCAAGAGCGTTACCAGATTGAAGAGCTGCCAGAGTCTGATATCGAGTTGATGGAAGCCATTGGTCGCAAGCGCGGTGCACTTCGTGCCGGCGGTCATATTGACCTTCATAAGTGTTCTGAGATCTTACTGCATGAACTTCGTAACGGCACTTTGGGTAAAGTCACTCTAGAGCTGCCAGAAATGATCACTAAAGAGCTGATCGAAGTTGAAGAAGCCGCGGCACTGAAAGCTGAGCAACAAGCTAAGAAAAAAGAAGAGCGTCGTAAACGTTACTTGAAGAACAAGCGTTAATAACGATTAATCACTCTCATATATCCCTCTAAACATGTTCACGTTCTATTTCATGTAGGACGTGAATATCGTACCCCTCCTTTGTTGATCTAGCTAACATACTGACAAATCAATAAAAATGCTCGTTTACAATCATCAAGACTGTGACATACTACGCAAATTATTGTGTATCAATTTCGGCTAGTTTCTCAATGCGCTCTTATACTGGGTTCAAAAATCAGCGATTTAAAACCTATTTCGACAACGAAATTTATCTGCCGTACATAAATTTCATCTATATTCCGATCTCAATATTCTGCGCTTTTATTGTCACTGACTATATTCACTTCGGTACGGAGTGCGTTACGCCAATCATCTTGCGTATTCTCCTGTTCTTGATGATGATGGCCGTTGCCCGTTACTGCATCAAAAACAAGCCTAACGTTTTAGAGTTCGTAGAAAGTACCTTTCTTGTTATTAGTTCTCTGTTTTTGGTCTATGTTGGCCGACTCGCTATTGATTTAGGGAATTTTGACTACCAAGGTGGCATCATTCTAGTGATGATCTACATAGGTACTTTTTCTCGATTGTCTGCCAAATACAGCATTACGACGCTTTCATTTATCTTTTCCGCATACCTGATCGGCCTATCTCCCCTACTATACGCAGCAGAACCTACTCACGAAATTGAGACCATTTCGGTTTACTTATCTGGCTATGTCTTAATTTCTGCAGCCTGTATAAGGCGTGACTTAGAAGTACATAAACGCTTCGCACAGTCTGAACAACTTCGTAAACAAGCGATACAATTACGTAAACAATCGAATATGTTTGAAGCACTGTCTTATAAAGACGCGCTTACCGGTTGCTACAACCGACTTTACTTACATCAAGTTATTGAACCGAGCATTAACCGCAAACAGTCGATTACATCGATTATGATCGACATTGACCATTTCAAAGCGATCAACGATACCTACGGCCACCAAATGGGCGATTTGGTCATTAAAGAGTTGGCCATTGAGATTCAGAAAAGACTGCCACTTGGAAGTAACTGTTTTCGATATGGCGGCGAGGAGTTTCTGATACTGGTTCAAGGTGGAACTAAAGACTCTATTCAATCGCTTGTAGATTCTCTATTGGAGTGCCCTTCTCGACTTAGACTAGAAGTCACAATTTCAATCGGTGTCAAACACGCTTCTCAAGCTCTAGGTTCTGTCGAGCAACTCATTGATGACGCAGACCAAGCACTCTATATTTCAAAGAAAAATGGGCGGAATCAAATCTCTTGGTCTGATTAGTTAGAAGCTTAATGTCATCTGATTACAGGACGAACGAAAAAGCCCCAAGCATCTATAATACTTGGGGCTTTATTTATATTCTCAATCGCATAATTAAGCCATGTCGCACAAAGCGTAATATCGAAAATCAAGAATAGACGATGCTTTTTGTTTTCTGCTCAAGGTCGACTGGAGAAGACCAAGAGATCACTTTCTCATTCACTTTACTTCCGCACGGCGCATTCCACACCTGTTCCAGTTCTTGTTTTCCGCCAATAGCTTCATAAAACGCTATAGCTTGGTGGTTTTCCGACATCACCTCTAGGTAAAGCCCGGAATCAGAATAGTATTGTTTTAAGCGTTGAGACAATTCAGACAACAATCGTTTACCTAGACCACGGCCACGATAATTACTGTCTACGTGCAATGCATCAATGAACGTGCCCCGTTCAAAATTGTGATTGCCAAACGCACAGACAAAACCAACCAGTAAACCGCCTTCCTCGAGCAATAGAACATGTTGGTTAAAAGGTGGATTAATCAGACGAGTCTGCCAAATAACAGATCTGTCCTCCAAAACCTCATGTTCTAGGTAATCATCAGCAAGAATGCCACGGTAATAAAGCTTCCAGCTATCCGCATGTAATTGGGCAATCCGCTCATAATCTTTATATTCAGCTATTTTAATTTCCATTTATTAGCCCTTAGTACTTCCATTTATGACTTGTTACTACATTTCACACTACCTTTATACAATATTTAAGCAAAACATACTAATACACGTTTACACTTTCAATGTTGACTTACACGTGTACGCTGATATTCTAGCGCACAGATGTAAGCTCAATGGAAAAATTGCTAATGACTAGTGCCGACAAACCATCAACAAAAAAGCCGCCGTTAATCTGGCTAAATATTTTTATATTCTCTTTTAGTATGCTGCTTGCTGTTGTTGCGGCTCCCGTTTATGGCTACTTTTTTGGCTATGGAATGGAACACTGGGTATGGCTAGCGATCTGTTTTAGCTTCTGTAACCTTTCTATCACGACTGGCTATCACCGCTTGTGGTCACACAAAGCATTTGAAGCACATTCGAGCCTAAGATTCCTATTTGCTTTAGGTGGCGCCTTTGCCCTACAAAACAGCGCTCTGCACTGGTCTTCAGACCACCGTGTTCACCACAAGCATGTCGATAACAACGACAAAGACCCATACTCTGCAAAACGTGGTTTTTGGTACTCACACATCGGCTGGATGATTCGCAACTACAACACGTCTATCTATAAAGATCACGAGAACTGTCGTGACTTGAAGAAAGACAAGATCGTAATGTGGCAGCACAAGCACTACATTCTCCTGGCGCTTATCATGAACTTTGGTGTGCCGATCGCACTAGGCCTGATCTATGGAGATGTGATTGGCATGCTGTTAATCGTAGGTGCGGTTCGTTTGGTACTTAACCACCACACCACATTCTTCATTAACTCTCTTGCACACATCTGGGGGAGCCAACCGTTTACCGACAAGAACACTGCACGCGATAACGGTGTACTTGCCGTACTTACTTTTGGAGAGGGCTACCACAACTTCCACCATATCTTTGAGAACGACTACCGTAACGGCATTTACTGGTGGCAATATGATCCAACGAAATGGTTAATTAAAAGCGCTTCATTTATGGGTCTTGCCAGTAAGCTTAAGAAAACACCACAAGCACGTATAGAAAAGGCCGAAGCTGCAATGTTATTGAAGCGCACGCAGCAGAAGATCATGCATCGTGCAGATAACATTCAGATTGCAGAAAAACTGCAGGCAGAGTTTGACTCTCTCGTCTCCAATATGAACGAGTACTACGCCGTTAAAAAGCAACTGCTAGAAAGCAAGCGTGACGATGTCGTTAAGAAATACGAGCACTCACTACTTAAAGTCCGTTACCAGCAGATCAAGATGAACTTCGAACAGCAAAAGAAAAATTGGGTGATGACGGTTGAGCAGTACGCTTAAAGTAAAGGAGCGCGCTTAACACACCAGTAACAATACTGTTTGGTTCTTATTCGAAGGCCCTCATGCGAAGCGTGAGGGCTTTTTTAATTTACAGGTCTAATTAAATATCTGAATTTAAAGCTTTTCTTTAAATCATAAACACTGGTTCCATTTGTCACATTTTTGATGCAATACCATGTATTATCGCGCCACTTCGCGTGATCATTGTCACTTACAACTTAACCCTCGTCTCATACCATGCGCGTCCAAAAATTCTTTCAAGCAACTAGCGGATCCATTTTATGAAATTGTTAAAAACATCTATCGCGTTTGCCATCTCTTCTGCGCTTTTGATTGGTTGCAGCAGCGATACCGATTACGTTCAACCTGAAGAAGTAAAGATCGCTACTTATAACCTGTCTTTTGATCGTGCCACCTTCCAAGATCTTGTAACGGAAATGCAGATTGAACCAAGCGCTCAAGCAGTACTTGTATCTGACTATCTGAACAATACAATTAGTGCGGCTGACAAAGAGACGGCGGCAAAAGTAATTCAAATCCGCAACGTAGCAGCCGTGATTCAAAAGAATCGACCTGATGTTCTGATGATGGCCGAATTTAACAATGACGGTACTGGAACGGACAAATCAGCACTAGAAGGCTTCCAGAAAAACTACCTTTCTATTGCTCAAAGCCTTGACGGTGCGGGCGGTGACGCGAACCTAGAGCCAATTTCATACCCTTACTTTGAAAGTTACTCTACCAACACGGGCTTATTGAATGAATTTGGCTTTGACCTAGACAACGACGGCAACGCGGGCACATTACCAGGAGATGCGTGGGGCTTTGGCTTATATCACGGCCAATACGCTTTTGCTTTGATGTCTAAATATGAAATCGACACGGCAAACACTCGCACATTCCAAAAATTCAAATGGAAGGACCTAGAAGGCTCAGCGATCCCTACCATCACTGTATGTGATGACCCAAGTGAATTTCCAACAGGCATGACATGTGGTGATGAGTGGTACACAACAGAAGAATGGTCAGAAGTTCGTTTGTCTTCAAAGAATCATGTCGATGCTCCTATTCTAATTCCAACTAAAAATGGTACTGAGACCGTTCACTTACTGATGTCTCACCCTACTCCTCCTGCTTTTGATGTGGGTAAGAACATCGAGCAAAACGCAGCGGAAGTCGATTTCTGGCACCAATACATCCAAAACAAATCGTACATCTATGATGATTCTGGAAAAACTGGTGGATTAGAGAAAGGCAAACACTTTGTTATGATGGGTGACCAAAACCTAGATCCTGTTGATGGCGATGGCATAAGCTCTGTTATGCAAAGCTTGCACAACGACTCATTAGTTAATCAAAAAGTCACCAACGGCAGTCTATACCCTACTAGTTATGGTGCAGCTGAACATGCGGTCGATAATTCATTGCCTCACCCACAGCCAAACCGTATCACTTCGACATTTGGTCTTGCGGTTGATTACGCATTGCCTTCAGCAACACTTAACATCGTTGACTCTGGTGTTTATTGGGCCGCTTCTTATGAAGAAGGGCGTAAGCTATTCAATGACTCACGAATTGGTGATTATGGTAACGGCAAGGACGTATCCTCTGATCACCGAATGATATGGGTAAAGGCTGATTTCAGTAATTAGTTCTTTTACTTTTAAGATGCCCGACTTATTGTCGGGCATTTTTATGGGCGTAACTCACCAATAGTCTAGTCATCGCCAAAAAGATTATGGACACCAATAACCATAGTCATTGGATGCCTCGATTCTTTTTCTTTGATTCATAGATACTTATATTATCCGGACCAATAGATTTATTGCCCAGGAATTCACAATGACTACGCTAACCATTATTGCGACAATCGTCTGTAAAGAAGAGAAGATTGAGTTTGTAAAATCAGAGATGATCAAACTAATCGATAAAACCCGCGCTGAAGAAGGCTGTATCAACTACGACCTCCATCAAGACAACAGCAACCCGGCGCACTTTGTGTTTCATGAAAATTGGGAGTCAGAGGCTCTGCTTGAAAAGCACCTAGAAAGCCAGCATATCGCAGACTACGTTGCGGCGACTGAGGGATGTATCGAGTCATTTGTTATCAATCGAATGACACACATAGCCTGATACGCGGTTTACTACTGATTCATCAACAAGCCCTACTCTTAAAGCAGGGCTTCATTTTTTCTGGTGAGTTTAACTTTTTCGAGTAGATTCAGCACCTTCCTCTCTGCACTGTCTTTCACTTGTCGCCTTCAAAAACGAACCTCACTACAGACAAATATTCCTAAACTGATATCAAGCAACCTCACGAAAGATCAATCACATTCATTTAAATACTGTTCGCGACCTTTGACCATAAAATGAGCGGCAAATGACAAAAATAACCGTCGACAGGAATGTAGATGAATACCAAACAACTTGAGGACGCGGTCAGTGAAGTGGCCATGTTCAATCAACACCTGCACTTAATCCAATCTGTTCATACCATTCCGACGCCAAAAGTGAATTGGGAGTCGATGGCTATGGAGCCCGCACCTGCAATGCCAACTGTTCGCTTCGACCACAAAGTCAAAGCTATGGAAGCGCTCGATGATTACAAACCTAATTGGTTGGATATGTTATTGGGGAATAAATCAAAGCTGCATGCTCTTACTAAGAACGTTGAACGCGCTGCAGAACAAGATATTGAAGATTACAAAACTGAGTTTGTGCATTGGGTACAGAACTACAGTTACTGGGCAAAGAAGAACCAGCTTTCAAAGGGTGTTCTGAATAACGATAGCGAAGCCAAACTGACCGCTCTTTCAGAAGCACAACAGAATCCTATCAACGCCTCGGTAGTCGACACAAAACTTATCAACCATAACTTTAATACTTACAAAAATGGTCACCTGTTAGAAATCAATATTCAGGTGAATAAGGATAATGTCATCCCTAAAGAGAGAAAAGTGCTGTGCCAAGGTGAGGTAAAACTAGAAAGCCTACCCATACCTGAAAGTAATACCCTATATCGAGAATATGTGTGTAGCTGTGTTCTTAAATGTGCTCAGGACTCTTTCAATGTATTGCCTGAATCAAGTGTCGTGATCAATGTTGAACAGGTTTCAGCGGGTCAATCCAATGAAACTATTCTATCGTGTCATATTGAAAAAGGGTTACTCGAGTTCTTATTAATTGAAGATGACAAGCCCTCAGAGATACTCGAATTCTTCGTACACCTAGAAGATTTTAATCCTCATCGAGGAGACGGTTTCTCAGCAATTCAAACCATCTTCTCTCCTTTGCCTATCGCGTCGTAATTCACTCGAATTTCCGATTTACTCTCTGACAACTCACATGGCTAACACATTGTTAGCTGTGTGAGACCACGAATAAACTTACTAGCTATGTCGACTTACTCTATTTCAACAACAAAACACCCTTCAACTAATACAACTCTAGGTAGGCGTTGTTTCAACACCTTACCTTTGGTCGCTTTGGTTTTATCGGTACAAGTATTCGCAGAAGAGACCGAACTTGTCGATGAGCCTGTACTCAATGAAGAACAAGAAGACGAATCCCCTTTCACGACGTTAACTAAGTTGGGGTTTATATACTCTCAGAACACCAGTTCATCCTTGTCTATCAATTCCGGGATATCCGTAGGCTACAAAAAGGAAAATTGGGGACAACGGGTTCAGTTCGATACCTATTACACGGATGCTGAAAATGATGAAGATGGAACGAATCGCTATACCACTAACTATGGGATTAGCTATGACTTGAATGACGTCACCTATTTAGTTGCCACGACACGTTTTGAGCACGATCACTATGGCACCTATCGTAAGCAGTTCATTACCGCTACTGGGCTTGGTCGCCATTTCTACGATACCGAAAGAATCAAGCTTCAAGCGTCTGCGGGTCCGGGTTATCGAATCAGTAAACGCCAACCTTCTGATGAAGAGTTTCCAAACAAAGAGAACTACGAACTTATTGCTAATGCTAGTATCGACGGCTCCTTAACGCTCACTGAAACGTTTTCTATGGGTGCTACGGCTAACATGGCCTATGGTGAAGAAAACACGAACTACAACCTTAAAGGCTATCTAAAGAACATTCTGATGGGTAACTTAGCGCTCACCTTCGATACTGAATACATCTATAACACCACTGTTGCCTCAGACCAAAGCAATAGCGAGATCTATAGTTCAATGAATCTAAACTACGATTTCTAACCATACTGTTTGCTCTGCCCCCTAATATCGCAACTCCGGATAACAAAAGGCCCTCACAATGAGGGCCTTAATGCATCTAAAAGCGATTAACTTCTATCTCTGATATACCATTACGCTGTTTTTGACCTCAAGCGTGCTAGCACATCCATCTGCTTTAAGTTTGCCATCCCAACATACGCGACAGGTACCAAAAACAGTGAGAAGAAAGTTCCGACCGTTAAGCCGCCCACCAATACTAAACCGATGTTGATACGACCGAGAGAACCAGGCCCATCGGCCAAGGCTAAAGGTAACGAGCCTAGGATCATCGTCAACGACGTCATTAAGATAGGACGCAATCTTGAACGTGCACTGCTGATCGCGGCTTCTTTTGCACTTGCGCCTGATTTACGTTTCTCATTGGCGAATTCCACCAATAGGATGCCGTGTTTCGTCACAAGGCCCACCAGCGTCAGTAAACCGATCTTCGAGTAGATGTTTAGGCTTTGACCAAACACCGATAACGTCAAAATCGCACCAACAATACACAAGGGAACGGTCAGCAAAATGATCATCGGGTCGACAAAACTTTCAAACTGCGCTGCCAAAATCAAGAAGATGAAAACCAACGCCAGTACGAATAGCACCTGCGCACCAGCTGTAGAATCCACAAGGTCTTTAACAATACCATTGAATTCGTAGCTCTGTGCTGGTTTCAATATACTTGGCACCGTGTCGTCGATATATGCTTTTACATCACTTGCGGTATATCCCGGCATAAGATCAGCGGTAATTTCTGCACTGTCTTGTCCCATGAAAGTCTTAAAGTTCGATTCCGATGTTACTTGCTTGATGGAAACAAACTGAGATAGAGGAAGCCTTTGTCCCGATTGAGAATCCACATACAATTTATCCAAAACTTTGAAATCACCAAGATCCTTCAGATTCACTTGTACTTGGATTGGGTATGTATAGCCATCATCCGCTTGTAAATCGGCAGCTTTCACTGAGCCCAAGAAAGTCGACAGCGCGTTGGTAACATTGCCGTAATCCACCCCAGACAACACAATCGCATTGCGGTCAATCGATAAGTCATAGCGCAGCTGGTCGCGTAACATTGAGTTTTTAACGTTAGTGACACCCTCATAATCCTCAAGAGCCTCTACCACTTTGCTCGCTGTTTCAGACAAAGCACCGGTATCACGATTCACAGTTGTAAGCTCAAGAATCATGTTGGTCGCAATATTCAAGTTATCTGCTGAGCGAACCTTGAAAGACATACCATAAGCCGAAACTGAACTTTGCGCTTTAGCAATAAACTCATTCACTAATTCATCTGCAGACTGCTCACGCTCTCCCCATGGTTTTAGTAGAACGTGATTGGTCGGTGTGCCTTCAATGTAAGACAGGTTCGCTTCAACTGAATCATCGCCTTTAAATACACTGTTTAACTGTTCATTGTTATCAAGGTGATATTGACGACCAACACCCGTTGGTGGTGTTGAGGTAACCTCCACAAAACCGGTATCTTCTGTTGGCAACAGAACTTGAGGCATCTTCCAAACGGCCAATGCAGACAACGCAATTAGCATTAAAGCGATACCGCTCATTAGTGCTTTACGATCAAACCACTTACCGAGCTCTTTAGTGTATCGGTCAGACAGTACATTGAGCTTCGCATCGACTTTTTGATACCACTTTGCAGGCGTCGAGACAGGCTTCATCAAGTAAGCGCTCATCATTGGTGAGAGCGTTAACGCGACAAACCCTGAAATGATAACAGCAGCTGCAAGTGTGAAAGCAAATTGCCTGAACAGATCGGCGGTCAGGCCAGCCATCAAGCCGATTGGCAAATAAACAACGGCCAAAGTCAATGTCATCGCAATTACTGGGAAGACGATCTCTCGACACCCTTTAATCGCAGCGTTGAATGGAGTTTCACCCTCTTCGATATGACGATAACAGTTTTCCGCAACAACAATCGCATCATCAACCACCAGGCCAATCGCCAGAATGATCGCCAAGATTGTCAGGACATTGATACTAAACCCGAGTAAATGCATCACCGCAAATACACCAATCACACACACAGGAATGGTAATGATCGGAATAGAAGCAACGCGAACAGAGCCAAGGAAGAGAACAACAACGGCGGAAACAAGGACAATAGCCTCGACCAAAGTCATAAAGCCTTCATCAATAGCCGCTTTGATAAAGTCAGCTTGGTTATAAACCATTTTCATCTCGATGCCTTCAGGCAATTGAGGCTGAATTAGGTCGATTTGCTTTTTAACTTTATTAGCAACCGTTACTGGGTTTTCGCTTTTAAGAGGCAAGACCTGAATCGACATCGCTAAGTTGTCGTCAACACGAAGAATACTTGGCGTTAGGCTTTCTTCTCCCATTTTGACTTCAGCGATATCGCCAATACGAATGATTTTTCCATTATCGACACGTACCACTAAGTCTCGGACATCATCAACGCTGGTCACTTGATTAACCGGGTTAATAGAGAAATCTCGAACCTGACCTTTGATGGTACCCGCGGTAAATGTCGCATTGTAAGAACTCAGCGTACCCACTACATCAGAAGCACTCATGTTGAGCGCCATCATGCGATCAGGTTGAAGCCATACCCTCACCGCTTTTTGGCTACCACCGTATGGCCCCCAAATACCACCTACTCCCTGAATATGTTTAAACTGAGGTACAACTTGTTGGCTAATGTAGTCGTACATATCTTGTTTAGACATTTTGCCAGTGTTCACAAACGTGATGATATTACTTGGCATACTGGTGTCTGATGAGTCGTCGGTGACCGTTGGTTTATCGGTCATGCTCGGCGGGAAATCACCAATGGCTTCAACACTACTGCGAAGATTGTTCATCAGACTTGTGTATTCAACGTCATCGACATCATCTTCGAAGATGATTTTTAAATTACAGGTGCCTTCCTGACAATCCGTAGTCATAGTCTTCACGCTATCAAGGCCTGTAGCAGCAGTAATTAATTTGTCCGCAACATTGCGCGACATAAATTCTGCACTCGCACCATTAATCGCAGCCGTTACTGTTGCTGAAGGTGTTTTGTGTTCAGGGAAATACTGAATGGATAGCTTCTGAAATGACAACATGCCAAGTAGTACGATGGCAATGCTCAACACAGAAGCAAAAACAGGATGCTTAATACAAATCTCAGGAAGCTTCATTCGTGCTCTCCTTCGTTATCGCTTCCTTGCTGTTTGGTTGACCGTTTTGCTCAGCAGTCACCTTAGTGTTGCTGGCTGCGCTTGGCTCTTCTTTTGAATCTTTTGAGCCATCAGTCCAATCAACCGTCGGCTCTACAGGGTATTGCTCATCAAGTAGTGTTTCAGTGGTTTGTTCAACCGGTTCAGTTACCTTTTGAGGCATAAACTCTACTGTTTTTTGCTCGACATTCGGGTTCATAACCTTAACTAAAGAGGCTTTCTTTAGGTTTTGCTGGCCCGTAACTACTACGTTATCACCTAGCTGCAACCCTTTTTCGACAACGACATATCCATCATTAGTATTTACACCGAGCTCAACGATTCGTTGTTCAATGTTGTTTCCATTTACTACCCAAACAAAACGCTCTGCATCTTTGGCTTGGACTGCGTTTTGAGAAACGACCATTTTCGTTGAGTCTTCACTGGTCATTTGGCTAACCTTGGCAAACATGCCCGGAACCAAGCGATGCTCTGGATTGGTCACGTGCGCGTGAACCTCTACTCGACCTGAGCTTTCATCAACAGCAGGAGCAATGTAGTCTACGACGCCAGAGAAAGCCTCATCAGTAAATGCATCAACTTGGATCGATACATTCTGTCCTAGCTTTGCATTACCTAGGTCCGATTGCCCAATTGAATACTGGACTTCAACTGGATCAAGCTTGATCAAACTAACCAAGGCCGTTGAACTATCAATTTTGCTACCCACTGAGTGGTTAAAGTTCGTTAGCTGGCCATCAAAAGGCGCTACCAATAGGTAATCATTCATTAGTGCTTCTTTCTGACGGAAGTCAGCGGCCGCAAGATTCGCTTGTTCTTTTAGCTCTTCAACATCTTGCTGAGACATTGAATCAGGTTGCTTTTTCAGTAGCTCTTGTACTCGCTTTAATTTCGATTTTGCTAGCGCTAACGAGCTTCTAGCTTTATCTAAATCAGCTTTCGCTTTGGTGTTATCTAGTTGAGCAATCAGCTCACCTTTCTTGACCGAATCTCCATCTTTGAAATGGATTTCGAGAATTTTATCGGAAGCGCTAAAGGTCAATGCAGCAGAATCTGTTGCTCTAATTTTGCCAACTTCGTTGATTGAAGAAGTGAATGCTTGTTTGTGAGCCTTTTCAATGGTCACTGGAATCAGGGGCGAATTTTCGGCAAATGTGGGAGTGATATGTAAGGCAAACAGAGCCAAACAGATTGTTTTACTAAGCTTTGTAAATTTCATTTTTAATAACCATAACCGTCAAATTCATCTGAATTAAACGTTTTCTAAGCAGCTATTTTTTACTTAATGAGCTTCCAGCTATTTAAATAATGCTAAAACAGCTAATAATAAGAATTGGGCTCAACTCACTGTCGAGCCCAGCAATGTTTATATGATTCCTAAAGTTTTCGTTCTAAACTCCAAAGTAAAAGTTAAAAACGATGTTGATATTGAACACCAAGTAAAACAGCGTCAGCGCTCACATCTGCAGTTATATTGGAACTCGTTCCTGGAATCGTCGTCAGGCTTTCGTCAATATTTTGTGATTCTCCGATAATAAAACCGATACCTACATCCACAGAGTTGTCTTCAGTGAAGTGATATGTTCCGCCAACAGTCACCCAGTGGCGGTTTACATCAGGTATCGATAAAGAGGTTAACTCGTCGGTTGGAGAGATGTCGTACATGTAACCCGCTCGTAGCACGACGTCTTTCGACATTGTGTAAGTACCACCCACCGAGACATGCCCTGCATCCTTCCATTGGTACTCTTTAATCGAATCGTCATAGGAGTCTGAAGTCAGTGAATCAAACTCAGACCAATTCACCCATTGCAGGCTGTAATGGAATGCCCATTGCTCGTTAAGTTGATGCCAACCAGAAAACTCTAGAGTATCTGGTAGTGGCACATTCATCTTGTCAGCAGGAACTCCACCTTTTGTAATTTCCCCTTCAACTTCGATATCCGGGCTATATCGATAAGTAATACCAAACCTGTTGTTTTCATTAACTTGGTAAGTAGCACCAACATTAGCGCCCAATCCAAAGCCATCAGCATCAACGTCCAGCAGGTTTTTTCTATGGATTTCGCCTTCCCCGTAGATGACATCTAGCCCTGCACCTAAATTGATCTTCTCAGAGAGCTCATAAGCGACAGCAAAGCCGACATTGATACTTGAGAGTGCCGTTTTTCCACCAAACTCATCTGCTTCGAACGAATCATCAAACTCAACATCAGTACCGAAGTTAGAATGAACAGTGGCACCTAAGGTAAATTTAGAGCCTTGAATCGGATGAACATAGTGAAGGTTTGGAACTAATGTTCCCGCATCGAGGGATTGATCATCGAGTGTTTCTGTATCACCTCTCATAGGCGTGTAACTCACATTAGAAACATCGATACCACTATCAATATAAACAGCACCTACAGACAACATAGGTTGGTCGATATATGCCATTGCAGCGCTGTTTTTAGCAACAATCGCGGCACTGTCGGCCATTACAGCGTCACCAGCAAACGCGCGACCTAAACCCGTTGCAGACTGCGCGTTAAGTTGGAATCCAGCCGCGTTGGTCAAGCACGGGACAAGAGCAGCTGCAGTGCCCAATAAAAGTTTATTCTTCATTTTGAGGCACCTCTGTTTCGATATGATCTTCGTTATTGATGACAACGACTGCGCCGTCACTCATTACCATTGAAGCAACCGCAACTTGCTGTGTGTCGACAGCTTCAAGCACATCCGACATATTGTCGCCTGGCATACCCGGTAGTCCATTTTCATCAACAGGACCTTCATAAGGAAACAAATAAGTTCCATGTCCGCCGGTGGTTGTTCTTACCGCTCCGCGCTTTTGTACTGTATTTTCCGATGTACCTGTAATTGGATCTAAACCAAGCGCAGTAATCAGCGGCTCAGTACCTGTCCGAATATTGTCTGGAGCTGTGTTTGGAATAACGCTATCCGGAACATAATCAACTCCTACGTCACAGGTCTCACCGCAATCTCCAACCGCAGCTAACAAAAGAGTTGGTTGTTGTGCTTCAATTTGACGAGAGATGAAACTCGCTGGGTCAGCACTATCAATCGTTGTTTGAACACCCTGCTTAAGATCGGTGACCACTAAGCTGAAAATGTCATCCTCTAACTGGCTTACAAGTAATGCGTTGTCTGTTGAAAGTGCGACAAACTCGCGTAGAGCTTCAATACACTCTTGATTCGTTGCATCCGTAGTACAGATATCGGGGATGACCGTTTCAGCAATACCGCGCTGCACATCTGGGGATTTCTTAACCCCTTCAGACATCTCTGGACCTAAAGTTTGAGATGACAGAACCAGATTAGTGAGCCCTTGGCCTGGGACAACAAAGTTCACCGTGTTAAATTCAAAATTTGAATTAGTATCCGAGTGAAAATCAGGGCTTGTTTGGCTAAACTCACTCACCATCACCGACATAATTCCACCCAGTGATTGTCCGATTAAATGAACGTTATCGTTGTCAACCCAACCTTCTTGGCTCAGCGCATAGCGTAAACCCAGAAAATCTGAAACCGACTGTTGGAGGTTAGAACGAAGCGCTAAAGGAGAATCAATATTGATGAAGAACGCCTTGTTCGCTCGAGCACTTATTTCTACTTGTTCCGGACTTGAGTCATGACGCACTCTTTCCCCGTGATACGGCATATCAATAGCAACAACGGCATAACCTTTTTTCGTGTATTCCGCAGCCATCAGAGATGCTGTACTGCGCTCAGCGGTAACACCGTGAATAAAAATAGCGACCGGTAACTCTATAAAGCTATTCCAGTTGAACTCTTTCGGTACGTATATGTCTGTTGTTATCTCGAGAGCTTCTGTTAGTTTGGGGATTGGATTGGCAGCCGTAGGGAAACCACCGTCAGTATTAGTGATCCATTCATAAAGTGGTGGACAATTTTTCTTCGGATCAAATTCATCGACGATACATTCCGCTTCCCTTTCTTTTGTAAAAGGTAAGTAAGACGGAATTTTTAGCACCTTTGTATATAGATTGTACCCGCGCTTTTCCTCTTGAATTTCAGGTGGGGCGCTGGAAAAAGAACTTCCGTAAGACAAATGATATCTTTTCATCGCATCTAGCGACGAATAAGAGCTCTGAGTTTTAAATTGAGCGGCGTATACCGGAACGCCCTTCTCTGGATAAAGCGAATAATATGAATCAATAGCGTTTAGAACCTGCTCTTGAATATTTACTTCTTTGTCGCTTTTTAGCGGAACATCTGAATATATCAATTCATCAAAACTAGAGTCTGCTTTCAAAGGTTCATCGAATTCTGTTTTTACACCATCGGTAACAACAATCGAATAAGTCGTCCCTTCATTTAAGCCTGTCTCACATTGAATAATAATATTTGACCCATCAGCAGATATTTGAGTTTCAACCTCAACACCTGTAGAAGCATCAATTAACGCAACATTTCCTTCCAGCGTTTCATTATTCAATGGAAAACGCTTATCAGAATTAATGCTTTGCAGAGGGATTAAAATAGGCTCTGCACAAAGCCCCCAGCCATCTAGAGCTGCGTACGAGTTATTGTAATCCTGATAATAGGCGTCATTCTTCGATGACATTACCACAGCATGTTCACCGACGCCGGTAATGGTTCCGTCGTCGTCATACCCATATCCATCGTTAGGTTTTGGTAGTTCATTAATGTTGTAAGGCACTAATACTGAAACGGGCTCTTGAGTCGAGTCTTCAGACTGACAGCCGAGTAAGGCGAGTGTAATTAGTCCACATAAAAGTGGCTTATTGAATTCTTTCAAAACAGCTCCTTCGTAGCTTTAGCATTAAACTGGTGCGGTCATGCGATTTATCATTATTAGAGTTGCCATTTGAGTCAGAGATAGACTCGATTTGTTGCAGAGAGCAGGCAACACGAAGTTGGAATGACACATTGATAGAACTACGTAAGAAATTTGAGCACTTAACCCACACCCACTAAATCAGCGTCACGTGCTAATGATCCAATAGCTGCTAATACCAAGCACCTTAAACCACATTAAACAACCTCAAAAAGGTATATAAGGAAATCTAATTCAGGAGATAAGATTATAAAATTCAGTAATTTAAACCTCAAAGACAACAAATTCAGCAAGTTTATATTTGTAACGGTATTTGTTATATTTAGGTTAGAACGCTTATAACAATGAGAACCCAAATGTCTGCTGAATTTATTATCAATGATGATATACAGGTCAATTTAGAAGAGAGTGAAATCCATCACTTTAAGACAGGACGTACATACCCTATTGGTTCTAATGAATCAGAGCTCCTTAAATTTTTCATCTCAAAACCTAACGAGGTGATCACACGACAAGTCCTGATTGAACAAGTTTGGGTGTCTAAAGGTATTTACGTTGAAGATGGAAGCCTGATGCAAACCATCTCAATCTGTAGGAAAGCACTAGAAGATAAGAGTGGAATGATCATTGTCACTGAACGTGGCAAAGGATATCGATTTGCAGGTCAAGTGACGCAAGATAAAGAAGGGGCACTTCGTAAGATTCAAGCGCAAGCAAAGCAAGATTCGCAACAATCATTAGAGACGACTCCGCAAGAAGAAACGATACAAGAAACCACTACTCCTGCGAAAAAGAGCAGTAACATGCTGACATTGGTTGGGGTATTTTCTGTGGTAGCCTTGTTATCCCACTATCTATTTTCTTACTTAGATAGAAATACCTTAGCTGAAAGCTTAACAGGGGAACACTTTATCTCTTGTAAAATAGAAACGGACGAGTTCACATTTAAAGAACTCTATAATGTAACCCTTTACGAATATAAGGGACGCAAGATCATCATCGATAATTCAGGAAAATCTTTGAGCTTCCCTAGCGAATTTAAAGGAGTTACTTGTGAATAAAGATAAGCAGATATTCGTTATAGTTGCGCTATTGGGTATTTTAGTCGGATGGCTAACAACATTAATTCCTCAAACACACCTTAAAGGACATTATTTAGCCAACACGGCATCGGTGGTCAATCCGCCCGATAAAATCATTTACAATCAGGCTTCGGTTAATATCGAATTTAAAAAGAATAACAGTTACGAGCTGCTTTATGTTTCTACTAAAGAAGCGGGCTTTACTTCATCAGGTACGTACACCGTTACTCAACATGATATTTCGTTAGACGAGACTCAACACGAGCAGATCATGCCTAATAGAGAACTCACGTTTTACGAAAAGGTGATGATCAGTGAAGGTTCTGTGCTCTCATCGGATGCTATGACTTATATTCCATTAAACGATGAAGAACTCTTGCTTGTCACTCAGCGTGGCATGATACATTTCTGCAAGAAAGTAATGTGTGCTGATCTGCCAGCCTATTCTAATTCGGAGCCTGAGTTGAACATCAATTAGATATCATCACCTCTAACTAAACAATTCTTGTAGCCCCCTCCTATTACTGACGTTGAATTTTCTTCAATCAACTCGACGTCAGTACATCAAAATACTCATTTACGGTGCCAAAAACACACCTTTCTAATCAATTACCTAGCACAACTTGTAAATCCAAACACTTTATAAATTCCAACCGTCATATGCAACCACACTACACAAAAGTGATCCAAGTTATATTCTAGCGAACGATAAAATTCGTTTATTAACATCTAAACAACAGTAGTTATTCATGATTTACAACCAGAATTAACATCGAAAAAAATGTTTGTCTTAGATCATATCAACCTCAACTATGCCTCGTGCCACAGTGCAGTTTTCTGTACATTCATTGTCATATTCTGAAACAGTTTCTTATATTTTTTAAACTTTGTGGAGATTTCTATGTTAGAACTCTTGATCGGATTAGTGATTACCATCGCTGTAGGTTACTTTATTGTAAAAGGCTATAAAGCAGCCGGTGTTTTATTAACTGCTGGCCTTGCTCTTCTTCTTATTACTGGCCTTATTGGTCACACAGTCTTACCAGCTAAGATCGCTTCAACAGGTAACATGGTTACCGACTCATTAGAATTCGTTAAGTACATGCTTCAATACCGTGGCGGCGGCCTAGGTATGCAGATCATGCTTCTATGTGGTTTCGCTTCTTACATGACTCACATTGGCGCAAACAATGTTGTAGTGAAACAGTTTTCTAAACCACTATCTGTTATCAAATCTCCATACGCACTCCTTGTTGCTGCGTACATCGTTGCATGTTTAATGTCTCTAGCAGTGAGCTCTGCAACTGGCCTTGGCGTGTTGTTGATGGCTACCCTATTCCCAATGATGACTGCGATGGGTATTTCTCGTCCTGCAGCGGTTGCGGTATGTGCGTCACCAGCAGCAATCATTCTTTCTCCAACATCAGGTGACGTGGTTATCGCTGCAGAAAAATCAGGATTAGACCTTGATGTGTTTGCGGTTCAAACGGTACTGCCAGTGTCAATCTGCGCAATCATCGTAATGGCAGCAGCAGCTTTCTTCTGGAACAAATACCTAGATAAGAAAGAGAACACGCCAATGGAAAAAGTGGATGTTTCTGAGATTGAAACAACAGCACCTGCTTTCTATGCGGCTCTTCCGTTCCTACCTATTATCGGTGTTTTCCTATTCAACGGCCGTACTATTCCGGGTCTTAAGTTAGACATCTACACTATCGTAGTGGGTTCAATTTTCGTTGGTGCACTTGTTGATTACGTTGTGAAGAAATTCGACGGTGAAAAGACGCTAGAAGATCTAGATTCTTGTTACCAAGGTATGGCGGACGCATTTAAAGGCGTTGTAATGCTTTTAGTTGCGGCTGGTGTATTTGCTCAAGGCCTGATGTCTATCGGTGCAATCGACAACCTAATCGGTCTTGCTGAAGCGGCTGGTGCTGGCGGCATCGCACTAATGCTTATCCTCACAGGTCTAACGGTGGCTGCGGCCATTGCGACAGGTTCTGGTAACGCACCTTTCTATGCATTCGTTGAGCTTGCGCCTTCACTGGCTGCGAAGATGGGCCTAAACCCAGCTTTCCTAATTATCCCAATGCTTCAAGCATCAAACCTAGGTCGTACCATCTCTCCAGTATCTGGCGTAGTGGTAGCAACTTCAGGCATGGGTAAAATCAGCCCATTTGAAGTAGTAAAACGTACATCTGTACCAGTCGTCTGCGGCCTTATCACTGTTATCTTCGGTACACTTGTTCTAGTACCAATGGCTGTTTAAGCCTTTAATAGTTATACAGATATATAATGCCCAAACAAAAGGCGCTGAACTTAATAAGTTCAGCGCCTTTTTTAGAACTATTAAAATCTAATTAGAATCTGTAACCTAAACCGATGTAAGTTGAGTTCAAGTCATATTCGTCAAGCTCTGAAATCTTATGAATCTTGTAGTCCAACTCTACAAATACGTTAGTACTAGGTATACGGGCAGTCGCACCGATGCCGTAAAAGATCCCACTTTCTGAAGCAGAAGAACCATTCAGATCAACATTATAAAAAGACATACCGACTTTAGGCATAATCACTAACCAATCAGCAGACTCTGGTCGATAACCTACGTTTAAACCTGTATCAAACATGGTTTCTTCTACTGTGTAAGAGTAATAATAGTAACCACCATCATATTCATTAGTCGCGTAATCAAAGGTTACACCGAATCCCCAATTAGCGTTCTTCTTGATTGCTAACCAGTTAAAGCCAAAACCACTTATATCGGAATCTTCACCACCGCTCGAGGCTGTAATTGTTGATTTACCGATAGAAAGATAATGATCAGTTCCATCTTGCAAATCGCTACTCGCAACAGTTGCGAAAGACAACGCACCCATAATTACTGCTAAAATTATTTTATTCATTTGTATACTCGTAAACACCTTTATTGTTTGCGAGCACTTTAACAGAACGGCACCCCATATCAATAATTATTTGGTATGGCAGACCGTTTATTGATATATATCAAAACGCCAAGCAACTTGTGCTTGGCGTTTATATCGTTAGAGGCTTTAAAATTATGTTTTAAAGGAACAAGCCCTACTTCATTTCTCCGTAACGCTCTAGGTAAAGAACGGTTGCTGCTGTACGAGAAGGTACTTGCAGCTTTTTCAGCAAGCTCTTCATATGTACCTTAACTGTCGATTCAGAAATAAACAGATGGTCGGCGATTTGCTTATTACGGTAACCTTTAGCTACTTCTTGCAGGATCTGCATTTCACGTTCCGTTAATTGGTCGAAGATGTCATTGCGGCTACCTGCGTCGTTTAGGTAACGAGCAACCACACTACTGTATGCCTTGTCACCACCGTGTGCTTGCTTAAGGAGTTCGATCAATTCATCAGGTTCAGTGTCTTTCAATAAGTAACCATCAGCACCCGCTTTTACGATCGCTTCTATGTCCGCTGGGCTATCAGATACCGTTAGGATAACGATGTTAGCACTAGAACCGTCAGTACGAAGCGCTTTCAATGTATCTAAGCCGGACATACCCTTCATGTTCAGATCAAGTAAGATCAAATCAGGTTCTTCTTCATGAGCAAGCGCAACAGCTTCTGTACCATTACTTGCTTCAGCAATCACTTCAAATTCGTCTTCAAAGCTCAGTAATTGGCTTATGCCTCTACGCATTAATGGATGATCATCAACCAGCATTACTTTACAAATCGTCAACTTTAACTTCCTTCAAACTTTTATATTTCAATATGACTGTACAGCCTTCACCTTGCGCCGCTTCAATCGTTAAGTCGCCATTCAGTCTTGCCGCACGCTCCTGCATAATGCTCATCCCATAGTGGTTCATTTTCGAACTACTTAAGTCAAAGCCATCTCCGTTATCTTTAACCACGACTAATACTTCACCGTCCTCATCGATACAGCATACATCTATCAAGTCGGCATTGGCGTGTTTTATTGCATTTATTGTTGCTTCACGAATCAATTGAAGCAAGTGAACCTGACTATGCGCATCAAGTTCAATCGATGAAAGATTATTATTAAGTTTAATCTTTGCATCTGTTCTTTCACTGAGCTCTTCAAGCATAGTGCTTAAAGCATCTCCAAAGTTACCCTCTTTGATGGATAACCTAAATGTAGTGAGAAGTTCTCTTAATTGAGTATAGGCTTCTGCTAAACCATTGCCGATTTCCGATGCAATTTGTTCAGATTGCTCACGATGTTGCTGTTCAGGCAGTTTACCGATAACCCGCTTAAGCAACGTCACTTGGATTTTTAAATACGACAGTGATTGGGCTAACGAATCATGGAGCTCTCGGGCAATGGTTGCACGCTCTTCCATAATAATAAGCTGCTCAGCCTTCTTTTGAGCACGATTATAATAGATGGCTCTTGAGAGTAGTTGGATAAAGCTCTCAATCAACGCTTTTGTCGAGTGACCATGATGATAAGAGCAATATAGATAGCCGAGAATGAGCTCGTTATCGTCCAACTTCATTTCAAATTTTTCATAATCTCGGCTTGGATCGTAGCCTTCATCCATAATCAATGGTCGGCCTGAATTGTCTACGATCTCTAATCGCAAAGATTCGATACCCTCTAAGCTTACGAGGTGCTGCAATATCGCTCTAAAGTTTTCAGGTGCTATACGCGTGACTGTCAGCTCTTGTGAGGAGTTATACAGCGCCTGGAGCGATTGGTTAGCATTCTGTAGTTCTATTGTTTTAGCATCGACCACATCTTCTAGGTTTCGATAAAGCACACCCAAGTCTTTCGCCATCGAGTTGAAGGTTTTGGTCAAAATACCCATCTCGTTGTTGCTCGTTACCTTGAGTTCGACCTCGAAGTCACTGTTTTTGATCCTTTGGCTTGCACCAACAAGCGCATGCAGTGGTTTAACAACTTGTTTACGTACGAAATGAACAACAAAAAGAGATATGACGAGGATCCCGCCTAAACCGATACCACCAGCCCATGCCAGTTTTATCAATTTGTCTTCTGAGAACTCTTGCAGTTTAAAAACGAAGCCATCTATTTCTACCACGAAATTTTCAACCAATACGAGATAGTGTTTTCTGTCTTCACTATTCAGTACGCGTTTTAATTCGTGCCAGCGACCAATAATAAGATAGTAGTCTTCTGTGATATCTGTCGGAACATCCCAACTCACAAGCTTAGTCATAGATGGTGAATAAAGGGAGGTTTCAAACTCACGGATGTGTGAATCATAATCAACTGATTCTATTTGAATATCATGGGCTAAACGGTAGCTTTGCATACGCATTGAACCCGCTACGTTAACCGCCTCGGCATCGTTCAAACTTGAAGCCAACGTAAAGATAGCAAAGCCAGTCGTAGCAACCGACAACAACAGTATAGATAGCAGTGATTTCGCTATCGTACTTGTGACAGATGAAACCGGTTTTATAAGCAAGTTGGCCTTCCTATTGATAATTGACTTGTCAGCAAAATCGTATTGTCACACATCAAAAATCATAGCTCCATTCAATATGTGATCACTCGCCTCGTAATTTATTGATCTATGACAATATATGCCCCCAATTAGCCCTTAGGGGGTATTTATACAATTGTTTCTAAAACTACACTACTTATGAGGACAAATTACAAGATATTAATGAAATAATGACCTACAATTACAACATCTTAGCAACATCTATAGGTTACTTGTGGTAGATTTATCAAAACGCCGTATGTTTTCGAGAAAAAAAGTGGATGCAAGCCAAATTCGTTTGCCTTGGATTAACAACCTAGAGCGCTTTGTAGATGACTGTACTCGATGCGGAAAATGTATTGAGAGTTGTGAGACTAAGATAATCATTGTAGGCGACGGTGGATTTCCTACTGTCGATTTCTCAATTGATGAATGTACGTTCTGCTATCAATGTGCAGATGTTTGTCCCGAACCCATTTTTAAGCCAAAGCAAGGAGAGCCTTGGCAAGCTAAAGCACAAATCTCTGATAAGTGCCTAGCACAGCAAAATGTTGAATGCCGAAGCTGTGGTGACATGTGTGAACCTATGGCCATTCAATTTCAACTTAGAGCAGGCAGTGTTGCTCTACCAAAAATCGAGTTAGATGAGTGTAGCGGTTGTGGAGCCTGCGTAGCAGTTTGCCCTACTTCAGCTATTCTTGTGAGTAATGCATAAATAAAAATAACGAGAGCAATTTATGGCACTAAATGAAGTGCATATATCAAGTTTAGTCGTGCATGTGAGCCCAGAGCATCTAAATGAAATCAAAGCAGAGATCGAAAAGTTCGATAATGCCGAGATTTACGGAGATAGCCCTGAAGGCAAAATCATCGTGGTCCTAGAAACCGAGAACCAAGGTTTTGTAACGGACACCATCGAAGCAATAAACAACATTAAGAACGTTTTAGGTACAGCTTTGGTTTATCACCAAATCGAGACTGGACTAGACGAAACGGATTTAGAAACTGGAAGCAACAATTCTCAACTCGAGGGTGAAGTATGAAAATGACAAGACGTGCGTTTGTGAAAGCAAACGCAGCTGCATCAGCGGCAGCCGTTGCAGGTGTAACACTACCAGCAACAGCAACCAACCTGATCGCTAGCTCAGATCAAACAAAAATCACGTGGGATAAAGCGCCTTGTCGTTTTTGTGGTACGGGCTGTTCGGTACTAGTAGGTACTCAAAACGGCAAAGTGGTTGCGACTCAAGGCGACCCTGAAGCACCTGTAAACAAAGGCCTTAACTGTATTAAAGGCTACTTCCTTTCGAAAATCATGTACGGTAAAGACCGTCTTGAGCAACCTCTTCTTCGTATGAAAGATGGTGAGTTCCATAAAGATGGTGATTTCACACCTGTATCATGGGACAAAGCATTCGACGTAATGGCTGAGAAGTGGAAAGCATCTCTTAAGAAGAACGGTCCAACTGGCGTTGGTATGTTCGGTTCTGGCCAATGGACAGTAATGGAAGGCTACGCTGCTGTTAAGATGATGAAAGCGGGTTTCCGTTCAAACAACATCGATCCAAACGCTCGTCACTGTATGGCTTCAGCGGTAGGTGCATTCATGCGTACCTTCGGTATCGATGAGCCAATGGGTTGTTACGATGACTTCGAACACGCAGACGCATTTGTACTGTGGGGTTCAAACATGGCAGAAATGCACCCAGTACTATGGACTCGTATTACAGACCGTCGTCTAAGCCACCCACACGTTCAAGTAAACGTACTGTCTACTTACTACCACCGTTCTTTTGAGCTTGCAGACACTGGTTACATCTTCAACCCTCAGTCTGACCTTGCAATTGCAAACTTCATTGCAAACTACATCATTCAAAACGATGCGGTTAACTGGGACTTCGTAAACAAGCACACGCACTTCAAACAGGCAACAACTGACATCGGTTACGGCCTTCGTGATGACGATCCACTACAGAAAGCAGCAGCAAACCCTAACTCAGGTGCAATGACTGCAATCACTTTCGAAGAGTACAAAGCAGCAGTTGCAGAGTACACAGTAGAGAAAGCATCTGAAATGTCAGGCGTATCTCAAGAGAACCTGATTAAGCTTGCTAAGCAATACGCGGATCCAAACATCAAAGTAATGTCTCTATGGACAATGGGTATGAACCAACATACTCGTGGTGTATGGATGAACAGCCTTGTGTACAACATCCACCTTCTAACAGGTAAGATTTCTACTCCAGGTAACAGCCCATTCTCACTAACTGGCCAACCATCTGCTTGTGGTACAGCTCGTGAAGTAGGTACGTTCTCTCACCGTCTACCAGCAGATATGGTAGTTGCGAACCCTAAACACCGTAAGATTGCAGAAGAAATCTGGAAGCTTCCAGAAGGCACTATCCCACCTAAGCCAGGCAAACACGCTGTTGCTCAAGACCGTGCACTAAAAGACGGTACGATCAACGCTTACTGGGTAATGTGTAACAACAACATGCAAGCTGGTCCAAACATCAACACTGAACGTCTACCTGGTTACCGTAACCCAGACAACTTCATTGTCTGTTCTGACCCGTACCCAACAGCAACAGCGCAAGCCGCTGACCTTATCCTTCCAACAGCAATGTGGATCGAGAAAGAAGGTGCTTACGGTAACGCAGAGCGTCGTACACAAGCTTGGTACCAACAAGTGAAAACTGTAGGTGAAGCGAAGTCTGACCTATGGCAAATCATGGAGTTCTCTAAGCGCTTCACTATCGAAGAAGTTTGGGGCGAAGAGCTTCTAGCTAAAGCACCTGAACTACGTGGCAAAACTATGTACGACGTGCTTTACAGAAACGGCAATGTTGATGCTTTCCCTCTGTCTGAAGCTCAAGAGCTTAACGACGACGCACAAGCACAAGGTTTCTACGTACAGAAAGGCCTATTCGAAGAATACGCAGCCTTCGGTCGCGGCCACGGTCACGATTTAGCACCATACGATCGCTACCACAAAGTTCGTGGTCTACGTTGGCCAGTTGTTGATGGTAAAGAAACTCAATGGCGCTTTAAAGAAGGTTCAGACCCATATGCGAAAGCAGGCTCTGGCTGGGATTTCTATGGCAAACCAGACGGCAAAGCACTGATCATCAATGCTCCGTACGAAGCGCCACCAGAAGTACCAAACGAAGAATACGATATGTGGCTATGTACAGGCCGTGTTCTTGAACACTGGCACACAGGTACTATGACTCGTCGTGTACCAGAGCTTTACAAAGCTGTACCAGATGCACTGTGTTACATGCACCCTGCTGATGCTAAAGCTCGTGGCCTACGTCGCGGTGATGAAGTTCTTATCGAAAACAAACGTGGTGAAGTTCGTGTACGTGTTGAAACTCGCGGCCGTAACCGTCCACCACAAGGCTTGGTATTCGTACCATTCTTTGATGCAAGAATTCTGATCAACAAGTTGATCTTGGATGCAACGGATCCTCTGTCTAAACAGACAGACTACAAGAAGTGTCCAGTTAAGATCACTAAGGTCGCTTAAGAACTATATGTTCTAGAACTTAGTTCGTAGATCTAACGTATTTAATATTGCGGCTACTTTTTTCATAACCTTTTGATCGAAGTAGCCCACTCAAAGAATTAGCCTTTAGGCGGAGAAATTAACCATGAAAAAACTGATTACTGCCCTACTATCAGCTGGTCTTTTGCTAGCTGGCGTAGCTCAAGCTGAGCTAGATAACCCAGGCGGCATTGGTGGCGTAGAATCTCTACGTGGTGCAAGTGAACTAGAAGCAACTCGCCCAGCGGATGACTTCAAAAAGTTCCCTCGCGACCAAGTGCTTGATAGTGATTACGTGTACCAACCACCATTGGTTCCTCACACAATTCGTAGCTACGAAGTCTCTCTAAACGCAAACAAATGTCTGTCTTGCCACAGCTGGAAAAATGCGAAAGAGATGGGTGCAACAAAGATTAGTGTTACTCACTACATGAACCGTGAAGATGCAGTACTTGCTGACGTTTCACCTCGTCGTTACTTCTGTCTGCAGTGTCACGTTCCACAAGCTAGTGCGAAACCATTAGTAGAGAACGAGTTTAAACCTGTTGACTCACTACGCTAATCTTAGCCGTATTGTAGAGAGGCTATTATATGAAATTATTAAAAGCGTTTTGGAAAAGACTGACAACTCCAAGTAAAGCAGCCGTAGGCCTTGTACTTTTCTTGGGATTCTCGGGCGGTCTTTTGTTCTGGGGTGCATTTAACACAGGTATGGAAGCGACCAACACAGAAGAGTTCTGTTCTGGCTGTCACGCACCTATCGTTGAAGAGATCCAAGAGACAATTCACTACTCGAACCGCTCAGGTGTTCGTGCAATCTGTTCAGACTGTCACGTACCGCATGAGTGGACTGATAAAATCGTTCGTAAAGTTCAAGCATCAAAAGAGCTATACGCTCACTTTATTGCTAAGACGATTGATACTCCTGAGAAATTCAAAGAGCGTCGTGCTCACCTTGCAGAACGTGAGTGGGCTCGTTTGAAAAAGAACGATTCACTTGAGTGTCGTAACTGTCACCAGTTCGATTACATGGACTTCTCTGAACAGAGTCCTCGTAGTGCAAAACAACACTCGACAGCACTAGCTTCTGGTGAGAAAACATGTGTAGACTGCCACAAAGGTATCGCACATAAACTACCAGACATGCACGGTGTTGAAGGCTGGCAATAAGGAGCAATTGAATGAGTACTTTAGAGAGCGTAATTTGGCATATCTTAGGTTACAGTGCTATGCCATTTATCATTCTTGCCGGCTTCGCAGGTGTTGCAGCCGTATCTCTTTGGATTTTATCTATGGGTAAAGACAAAGAAATCGATTAATAATCGAACCAACTTTTCTCCTACTTTTGATGAGTTAGAGATTAGCTAAAGTTAAAAAGCCACTGAATTCAGTGGCTTTTTTTGTTATCTGCGATTCTATTTTATTACTGCATAGTATCCATACGAACACTACGCGTCGCTTGGTTGACCGCCTTTCTCAGTGACTTCTGTATCGCTCTTAGCTTTATCGACAATTGGAAGCACCTGTTTTACGTAGTTACCTGGCGCCTTACCAATCACAGGATACAACTCAGATCCTTGATTGAACGGTTCAACCGTTTCAGCCGCTTCAAAGCCCTGTAGCCATTGATTCCAGTGTGTCCACCAAGAACCTTCATTATGGGTAGCATTTGATAGCCACTCATCAGCAGAATCATCCAAATTGTCGTTCAGCCAAAATCCATACTTTTGCTTGTCTGGATGATTAACAATACCTGCGATATGTCCAGACTCGCCAAGCACGAACGTCTTGTTGCCACCCGTATTCAGTGCGCCGCGGTAAGTCCCCTGCCAAAGTGCAATATGGTCTTCCTTAGTAGAGATGAAATAACTAGGTATTTTGATCTTATTCAGGTCAATCCAGACACCACCCACTTTCACGCCTTTGTCTTGCACCAGTTTGTTTTCAAGGTACAGATCTCGTAGCAGGAAATTATGACACTTAGCAGCAACGTTAGTACTGTCACTGTTCCAGTACAACAAATCAAACTCCATTGGGCTGCTGCCTTTTAGGTAATTATCAATGTAGTAGTTCCAGTACAAGCTGTTTTCACGTAGCAAACTGAACGTCACACTCAACGATCTGCCATCCATAAAGCCTTTGGCATCGCTCTGTTTCTCTATGGCGTTGATGATCGTTTCATTGATATAGGCGCCCACCTCCCCCGGCTGAGAGAAGTCTAATAAAGTCGTAAAGAAGGTAGCGGTTTTAATACGTTTCTTCATACGCTTAGCGGCATAGTAAGCGACTGTTGAAGCCAATACAGTGCCGCCAATACAGTAACCTGCAGCGTTGATCTGCTCTTTACCGGTAATGTCTTCAATTGCGGTCACAGCTTTCGCGACACCTTCAGTCACATAGTCACCAAACTCTAACTCTTTCTGTGCTTCACCAGGATTGCGCCATGACATCATGAACACACTGTGCCCTTGTTCAAGCAACCAGCGAACCATCGAGTTCTTCTCACGAAGATCGAGAATGTAATACTTATTGATAAACGGCGGTACGATTAGCAATGGCGTAGCATTGACCTGAGGTGTTTTCGGGTAGTATTGAATCAGTTCAAACAATTCATTTTGAAAAACAACGTCCCCTTCCGTATTAGCAACATCGACTCCCAACCGGAAAGCATTATTGTTAGTCATACGGATCTTGAGGATATCAGCGCTTGCTTCAACATCAGCCTGCAATTGCTCAAGACCATCGATCAGGTTTTCACCATTTCGCTCAAGCGTCAATTTCATCAGCTCTGGGTTTGTCGCAATAAAGTTGCTTGGAGAAAGTGCGTTGATCGCTTGGCGTGAGAAGAACGCAACACGCTCTTTGGTTTTCTCATCAATGCCGTCAATTGAGTTAATGGTGTCGATATAGCTTTTGCTAAACAACAAATAGGATTGCTTGATAAAGCTATAAAATGGGTCGTTTTTCCACGCTTCATCAATAAAGCGTTTATCACTGCGATCTTCAGTGATTACACTCTCGGTGTTGCCCATCAATGCAGCGTTTTGCCAGATCTTAAGTTGTTGCTCCCACCATTGAGATTGCAACTGAAGGAGTGCAGCAGGTTGGTTGGCGGCTTGCTCGAAGATTTTCGACGCATCATCAAAATTCAATTCTTGCATCGCTTGGTTTAGGGGAGATTGCGCGGCTTCCTTGTTTTGTTCAAAGTTGTCCCACCATTGCTGGTTTGTTTGTTGAAGTTTAACAAGGTAGTCCGAAAAGAAGTGTTGAAACATAACATGACTCCAATAATCGGAAAATCGCCACCGAGCCTCACAGTAAACACTGCGCTAACTCGATGGCGATTGAATTTATGCAGGTGTAACTGTTTTCAAGTTTTCAGTTGTTAGTGTTTCAACGTCTTCTTTGAATTCTTTCGCTACCGCTTGCAGTTTTGCGCTGTCACTCATCATCTGTTGAGAAAGTTGAGTCAATGCTGCGAGCTGTTGGCTGTTGAATGCAGTAAGGCTGTTCACATCTTTAATTTCACTTACCGCTTTCATTTGAGCAAGACCCATGTCCGTATAAGTCTGCATCGCATTCATTTGCAATTCCGTCATGGTTTGAACGTTCTTTGCAACTAACTTGTTGAACTTAAAGTACGGTTCAAATTGCTTTTCAGTTTGGTCAGTAATTGTTTTGAAAATATCCGTGTACATAAGTAACTCCTGATGAATACATAGTTTAGTAAATTCGTACTTGTATCGTTTAAGCAAAGGCACTACTACTCACTAACGCACCTTGTAGACTGCCGCGATAAATTGTTTAGTTTGCCAATGATACGTCCGGGGTTAGCCTTCAATACTCTTCAGCAGAACTGCGGTTCCCATTCCCCCACCCACGCAAAGTGAAGCAACACCATAAGTGCTCTCTTGCTCAAGCATTTCGTGGATAAGTGAGACAATGATTCGATTGCCCGATGCGCCTAGTGGATGCCCAAGCGCAATCGCACCACCATTGACATTCACTTTTGGTTTAAAGGCTTCGAGAGGCAGATCGTGCTGCTCAGAAAGCTGATACATCACACCAAGAGCTTGCGCCGCAAACGCTTCGTTTAATTCAAACAGATCAACTTGTTCGAGTGTTAAATCAGCTTTATCTAACGCTTTAGACACTGCCTCTACTGGACCTAAGCCCATGATCTTTGGGTCTAATCCAGACTGTGCATAGCTTGTAAGCTCGACCAGTGGTGTCAAACCGTATTTCGATACAGCACTCTCTGATGCCAAAATGATTGCACTCGCGCCATCATTAATACCCGAAGCGTTGCCCGCAGTGACCGTACCTTCACGGTCGAAGGCTGGACGCAGCTTTTGTAAACCCTCGAACGTTGCATCCGCTTTAGGATATTCATCGGTATCAAAGCTGACGATCTGCCTGCGCTGTTTCACTTCAACAGGCACAATTTGCTCAGCAAACTTACCCGCTTCGATCGCAGCTACCGCTTTTTGTTGGCTTTCTAGCGCGTAGTTATCTTGAGCAAGACGCGAGATATTCAATGCATTCGCAATGTTCTCCGCAGTCACACCCATGTGGTAATGATTGAAAGCATCCGTCAGACCATCGCCAACAAGCAGATCTTTCATCGAAATGTCGCCCATTTTGTGTCCGTTACGAATACTTGGCGGAACCACGAAAGGGATTTGAGACATCACTTCCACGCCCGCAGCAACCACGATTTCTGCATCTTGCGCTTTAATATGAGCTGCAGCGTCCATGACTGATTTCATACCACTACCGCAGATCATATTAACGCCGTAAGCTGGAGTCTCTTCAGGTAGCCCTGCGTAGATTGAAGCCTGACGTGCAATGCCCATACCTTGACCTGCTGAGATCACGTTACCTACGATCACTTCATCTATGACATCTAGGGGAAGATCTACTGAATCCAGAGCACCTTTAATTGCTACGCCAGCTAACTCACCCGCACTAACGTTTTTCAATGAACCTGTAAATGAACCAATTGGTGTACGTTTCGCTGCAACAATAAATACTTTTTCCATCATTCAATTCCTGTCAGTTTCGCCAATTAGTGCATGTACAAGCCGCCATTTACAGATAAAGTCTCGCCCGTAATATACGCACCCGAATCGCTTGCTAGGAATCCAACCGCTTCGGCAATTTCCACTGGTGTTGCTAAACGTTTCATTGGGATTTGGTTCTTAATTGAATCCAGTACTTCAGGCTTCATTTGTTCAACCATTGGCGTTGCGGTGTAACCAGGGGCAATCACGTTCACTGTTACGCCACTGCGAGCGCCTTCTGCAGCTAAGGCTTTCGAAAAACCAATCATCCCAGCTTTTGCCGCCGAGTAGTTGGTTTGTCCGAATTGCCCTTTAAGGCCATTCACTGACGAGATATTGATTACGCGGCAGTTTCCTTTCTCACACATAGGTGCGAACAGAGGTTGAGTCACGTTGAACAAACTGTTTAAGTTCGTTTCGATAACCTCTTTCCACGCTTCGGCGTTCATCTTTTTAAATACGCTGTCACGTGTAATGCCAGCATTATTAACGAGAACATCAACAGTTCCCTCTTCCTCTAACAACTTGCTCAAGCTCAATGCGCACTCTTTTGTGTTGGTGACATCCAATTCAAACAATCTCACTTGATCTTCAGTAAATTGTTTCTCGTTGAACCAATCCAATGCACACTGGTAGTTTCCGGTAAAGTACGTTGCAATTACACGATATCCGTCAGCGACCAACTTAGATGATATAGCCGATCCGATACCGCCCTTTGACCCTGTAATTAAAGCAAGTTTTTTCATTAATGGTTCCATCCCTTACAAGCAATTAAATAACAATGATATTAATAAGATAATGTCTTACTCGATAATTAATCTTTTCATTTCGCTTTAATTAAACACTACATATCAAAATCAAAAATTATTATTACAAACACAAAATAATTTCTATTAATCTATAAAAACCTGACTTGCGTCTCAAAAACCTTGAAATGTTAAGCGTATGTAAAATCACAACAAGAGACTGATTCTAAAGGAGTTTAATTTAATATTGAATATATCAACATGTACATAACCTGCTGTTAAACAAAGATAAAAAGCTGAAAAACATCTTGTTTCAGTAATAATTCAATATTCGAAATAAATTTAATTGATCGGAAGAATAGTAGTAAAAGTATTATCTCTTACTAATAAATCTATCGTATTTATCTCATAAAGCTGACAATATAATTTTGTAACGAATGGTTGTCTTTTAACTGACACAAGAAAGCCCACTCTATTGCAGAGTGGGCTTTAATAATTAATTGATAACTTATAGTCTAGCGACGGTTACATACTCAATATTAATACTTGATCATCTCTTAATCTGTAAATATTTCATTTGTATTTACATCGAGATAAATTTTGTTTTCAAGAGATAAACCACCGCAGTAGATAAAGTAAACATCGCGCTCGCTATACCGAACCGATTTTACCCAACCACCTAACTCTTCAAAGTCACTAGGCTCGCACTCACCTTCAGAAATCAACTTAGCAACTGAATTTCGAAATTTCTCCTGGTACAACTTAAGATCGTCGGACTTAACTAGGTAAGAGTCTAATATCTCTTTGTTTTCCTTATCAGAAATAACCACTTCATCATTTGAGAGGCCTGACATCGCCACCCATTCAGCAATCTCAGGTCCGCCTTCTTTCAGAACAATATAATCTGAAATACGTGCCCAATCGCCCTTCTTCTCAAGTACTTCGACCTTCTCCCCTTTGTAGAGGTAGCCTGTTATCAAGCCATCAATCTCAGGCTGTTCTACCACCTCGAGCTTTCTATCTAACACATAAAACTCTGTCTGCTCTGGCTCAGGTTGTAGTTCCAAAACTGGCTTTAATTCAGATATTGGTTGCTCCATAGTTTCAGCAACGGGCTCTTCAACTTTTTCTGGTGGCGTTGGATCTTTCTTCATAATGAAGAAGTAGTACGCAGCGCCTCCTCCACCCAAGATTAACAATACAAGTAAAGCGATCAGCGCTTTTTTCATTCAATCCACCAGCTTATCCTTTAGAAGTGAATTTCCAGTGTACATCAACTCACGCATCAGCTCATCTATACTCTATATTGAGAACATCGTAAGTAGAGGAAGGTCATGAGTTTTTGGGTTAAGGTTCTGATCATAAACGTCTCTTTAAGTGCTAGTGTGGTAATAGCCAGTGAATGTAACAGTGATAGTTGGCAAACGCTGCTAGCTCGTCAGCTCGCCTTTGAAACTCGCTATAACCAATACACAAAAGAATTCAATCAAGTTCTCTCAACCTATGAGTCACAGACCCTACTGTCTAAACATTTCACTGGAGAGCAAGTCGTTGAACTTTGGGCAAAATACGAACAAAGATTTAATACGCAGCTCAACAGCCACATGAATACCGCTTACGATATCTCCGAAGTTCTGCTTAAACAGTCATATGTAGTATCGACCGAATTAGAAGGCGCTCGTTCTCTTGCTCAACTATGGGAAGCAATGGCTCAAGATTGTGATAAAGCCAAGCTAATGCGCCAGTCAGAAAGTGCACTGTCACATGTGAAGAGCTCGCAGTCTCTCTCGCAAGACCTTAATGTGCTGAGTGAAAAATTTAGGCAACTATCGTTTAGGTATCGTCAGGAAGCCACAATGATCGATGCTGCGCGCCAATCAAATGAACGGGAAAGCGTTCAATCAAACGAACCGCTTCGCTAGATTTATCTGCAAAATCAGCTATGTCTGATGAAAATGTATTCAACCCAGCCTTAATCAAAGCTTTATCAATAACTTGTAAAACTAATGTGCTAACTATCAACAACAAAGTTCAATTTCCAACCAATGCAAGTAATTATGTGAGAGATTCATCACAAAATAGATTTACAAACGCCAGAAAATTGTTATCATGAATCTTCATATAACTTAATAACAAGAAACATTTTGGCTAGGTAATATGCAAAAAACTATGGCTTTCAACTGCTTGAGTAACACGGAATGGACTGCAGAGATAAGAGCTAAGCTTTTATCTGTAGCTAAACACATGGAAGAGTTCGGTTCAGTAAGTGAATTAGAGCTATGTAAGATATTTGGAGAAACAATCTGGAATGACGGTGTGGATTATCATTCACATGCTTTTTCATTCAGAATTAATGCACAAACTGGAGATTGTTCAATCTCTAACTTTAAGTATCACTAAGTTTTGCACCTATCATATACGGAGTACCTTTCACGAGGTGCTCCGTTTTTTATTGTATTGAGTTTGGCATCTTGTGAAAGATCTTGGGTCATCTTCGCATTGGTATCCACAGAGCAAATCATTTCGTTTTCAGCTCACTCTCCCCAATCACAACTAAGCTTTCCATCGGGTTAGTCGGTATAGACTGGAAGAGGCGCATTACCTTTTACTTGCCTTATCGCTAAGTGAGTATGAATGTCTTTGACGTTAGATAGCCGCTGTAGTTTTCTAGTAAATGCTTCATAGGCCATTAGGTTTGGGCTAACCACCTCTAAAAGATAATCATAAGCGCCAGAAACGACATGACAGCTGATCACCTCCTCCATCTCGACAATCGCACCTTCGAACTTATCGATCGACACTTCTTGGTGATTGTTTAGGCTCACTTCGACAAACACGCTCATCGCCACACCCACTTTTTCTCGCGACAAGCTCACGCGATATCCGTCGATAATCCCTTTTTCTTCAAGCCTTTTTATACGCCTAGCACATGGAGACGCAGATAACCCGACTTCCTCAGCGAGTTCAGCCGTTGTCAATCGCCCATCTTTTTGCAGCAATTCAAGAAGGTGTCTATCTATTCTGTCCATAACGCGATTTATCCTTTGATATTAAAAAGAGCAATGAAAACAGCCCTCACTTAGGTGGATCAACAATCAGCTTGGCAAGCATTAAGAGTTGTAGTCACCAATAATCAACACTATGTTAGCAAAAATCACCAACAGTAAGTAAAAACTCATTCAATTTTGCCAACTTGAGGCACGTAAATCCCCTCATAATGAATCACCATTCACTTGTTTGTTGATATTATGAAGCTTGGCTATCTTTCCATTACTGTCACTTTACTGATCTGGGCGAGTTTTTTTCTCTCACTAAAAGGCGGGGCTAATTCAAATTTAACGCCCGCAGACATCGCTCTCACGCGTTTCTTCATACCCGTCCTCGTGCTACTGCCACTAGTGTGGAAAGCCCGTAACATCGTCACTGCGGTGCCTAAACGTTACTTACTCGGTATGTTCATCGGTAGTGGCCTGCCTTACTTGCTTGTTGCTGGTACAGCGATGCAATTCGTTCCTGTTTCTCACGGAAGTGCTTTAGTACCCGGGACACTACCTCTGTTCGTTACAGGCATTGCGGTCCTCTTTTTTAAGCAACCACTGAGCAGACATCGAGTAGCGGGATTAGCGATGGTGTTACTAGGAATCATGCTGTTTTTAGGCTCGAGCTTAAGTAGTTTTAACTTCGAATACACCAAGGGACATTTGCTATTCTTATGCGGAAGCTTGATGTGGGCGATATTTACAATTTCTGCTCGTGTGGCCAACCTTGACGCGTTGGTTAGTGCTGGCTTCATCTCTCTCTGCTCAACGTTACTATTGTTGCTTCTCATCGTTACCGGGACCCTCCCTAGTCATCTAGCAGACACACCCATCGCTCAATGGCCATTTGCCGAGCTTGTTGTGCATTCTGCAGTACAAGGCGTTGGCGCAGGTTTAATAGCGGCGTTCACATACCTTTATGCTGTAAAGACCTTAGGAGCAGAGCGATCCGCCGCATTTGGCAGCGCAACACCTGCGATTGCAACTCTGCTGGCTATTCCATTGTTTGGTGAGATCCCTGACACGCTAACCTGGCTAGCTCTTGGTTCTATTTGTATTGGCAGCTTGGTGGCGAGCAATATCTTTATGAGAAATGATCAATCAATGCACTATCAGCCTCCCGCTCACAACAAGGCTTAACTGCGCTTGCTCAAGCATTCCTACTACTCACTTTCATACTAAAGATGTCTAGATAAGCCTACCTTCGCAGGCTTATCTAAAATCTTCTTTTTCTCAGCACGCTTCTCCATTAAACTGTGCGACCTTTTTGCCGATTCAAGAGAACACCATGCAACGCGACTACACCTTAAATTGTTTAATCACCATGCCTCGCCATGAACTAGAAGAATTTAGTTTAAGAATGATCCATCGCCTTGTTCCTGAAGACGCAATGACAGAGCTATTCACATTCGAACAAGAAGAAGTGACCAGCGAAGAACGCATGCAATCAGCGAAATTCGATGCAATGCTACGAATGACAGCAATTGCACTTGGTGAAGTAAACCTAGCGTTCTCTGAATCAGATAACTCACAGCAAAACATCGAACGCATGACTCGCCTGCTGTTATGGCATTTCTACTCGATCTCTTTCAACCTTGAAGAAGCGATCGCAATTGAAGTGCACTGTGAGAAAGTTGAGAAAATCTTAAAGAACGCACCCAAAGATGCGTTTGGCTGGGTTAAAGAGCTCACTGAGCTACTTCACTTCTACGCAAAAGTGAATGAAGGCAACGAAGAGAAAAAAGACGCGTAACGTCCCTTAATCTTCCACAGGCTGCCGCAAAACAGCCTGCTCATTACAAAGGCAGAATGAACTACACAGAAGGCAAGTAAAAGCTTTGCTGAAACGAGTTCTCTGCCTTTGTTGTTTCTAATACGCTGTGATGCAGCATCAATATCGACTGAGCGATTTTAGTCCCGATACCCAATGAACCATTTGGTGCTTCCCGCTCCACCTCATTGTGAATAACCACCCTAACCCGCTTCGAATCTGGCTCTAAATCGACACTCAGTGAAACTGCTGTTCCAGTTGGGCTGTGCCTTAAGGCATTATCTAATAAGTTCAATATCAGCCTCTCAAGCAAATGACTATCCCCCACCGCTTTAATTCCATCAGGTAGATTGACCTCAAGCTCCACACCTTTCTGCACATATTGGCTCTGCATCGTTTCCAGACATTCCGTCATCAGCGTGTTGAAGTCGATTGAAGCATATTGATAAGTTGGCAAAGGGTTATCTTGCTTAGCGCTATCTAACAGAGAATGGAGCTGTTCTGACAGCTTGTTACCATTTCTGTAAGCAACATCAATTAACGGATCGGATTGAGGGTTTTGGATCTTCCATGTTTCAAGGTAACCCAACACACTAGATAGCGGCGTTTTCAAATCATGGCTCAACTGCAACATACTTTGTCTTCGGTGTGATGACTGATATTCGAGTTGTAAGAATTGTTGTTGGATGTGTTTAGCCATGAGTTGGTAAGAACGAGCAATCGGCACCAGTTCTGGTACTTGATGAACAAAATTAGGATCTAGTCGGAAATCTTGTTCTGCTTGCTGCTGCAATTTATCGGTCACTTCTTCGATAGGATTCAAAAGGCTTCGCTTTACAAGCAAATAAGCACCAATAGCGAAACCTAGAATTGAGATCAACATGAGCCCTGCTAACGCAATATAAGGTGTGTCGACTTGTGAATTAGCAATCACAGTATGTCGGTTACTGCCAATCAACACATAAAGATAGCCCACGGTTGAGCCTAACTCTTCAATCGCAGCAACAGAGAATACCTTGTGAGAACCGGGGTTGATCGGGTCATCCCCAAGAATGGGATAAGGCTCGTTGTTTAAAAATTGTTTGATAGGTGCTAAGTCAATCTGGCTCGCTAATACTGTCCCTTCTGGCGCCGCGTGTGTCGTGATATTACCCTGACTATCGAGAAAGTAGATGTCGAAGTCAGGCCCAATCAACATCAAAGTATGGAATATAGTTTTAAGGGCTTTAGGATTGTAATCCGTGCCAATCATCAGCGGATTATCGTCACGCATGTGAACCGCGAGTTCTTTATGTAAACTTTGTTTAGTTCTCTGCTCTATGGTCTCTTTTTGCCAGTGATAAGTGTAAGCAATCACCACACTCACTAGTAAAAACCACAAACTGGTGAACAACACTAAGCGCGATTTAAAACTCATGTTCCCTCCTCAATGGCTCTTAAGCTTAGGACGCGACACATAGGCCTAAACTTTAGATTCGAACTTATAGCCCACACCCCAAACGGTTTTAATAAACTCATCGTCGCTGTTAGGCATCGCTAACTTAGTTCTCAGACGGTTCACCGTGCTACACACCGTGTGGTGATAGCCCGAATGATCTGTATTCCATACGTGGTTAAGTAGCTCGTCTTTGCTGTAGACACGCCCTGGGCGAGTAGCTAAAAAGTGAAGTAAGGTAAACTCAGTTGCGGTAAGCGGGACATCTTGATTGTTCAATGAGACCTGATGGCGCTCTGGTCGAATAGTTAACCCACCAAAGCTCATTGTGGGCTCTATTGATGGTGACTCTTTGGTAGTTATTTCAGAGTGGCTTAAGCGGCGCAGTACGTTCCTAACTCGTGCTTGAAACTCGAGTACGCTGAAAGGCTTGGTGATGTAGTCATCAACCCCAGCTTCTAAGCCAGATACCTTGTCGAGTTCAGTATCTCTTGCCGTAAGCATCAATACTGGCGTCCAGTCTCCCTGTTGGCGTAATAGGCGACATAAATCGAGCCCATCACCATCAGGTAAGCCCCGATCAAGAACGATCAAGTCAAACTGGCTTTCCTGGTATAACGCTTGAGCCTTTTCAATCGAGTTGGTTCTTACAACATCATGTCCTTGAAACTTAAGATGCATCTGCACCAGTTCAGCCAAGTCGTCATCGTCTTCGACCAACAAAATGTTTGCCATCAAATTTACCGCAGCACTATTCATGATCCCTGCTCTATCCGGAGTCTGTCCACCTTTCAATTGACCGGAACAGAGCAGGAATTCTTTCATCATGTACTCAGCTGTTACTCTGTACGAGTGATAGTGATACGTGCGCCAGGGTTAAGGAAGCGATGATTGCCACTTAATGCGGAGGTCGCCAGACCATCATCTTGGCTGATGACACCTGAGTGAAAACTGACGACGTCGCTGTCGTTTCTCACGCTGTTAAAGCCTTCTCCACCACCAGCAGGCCCCGGAATGGTGGCTGCAAGCTCGTCGTTAAGCTCGGTTCCTGAATCCCATACGTTCATGTTCATGACGAACGTGTCGCCCACCGCTAACGATTTCAGCGATAACCCAGATTCACCGACAAACGCATCATTAGTATTCACCAACATTGAAGCAACCGAAATATACCCTTCTTGATTTGGGTCGATACGAATAGACACCGTGTCTTGTTCTCCGGAAAGGATCAGTCCATTACCAGAGATGCCTTGATAAACATTGTCGTCACTATCACTCAGCGCAATCAGTTCAGCATTGCTGCCACCTTCAGCTAAGTATTCGAGATCAACAGAAGCACTTTGCCCGATCTCAAACAAATCGAAATTTGAATTATGAGTCAGTACTGCTAGAGGCGACATGGGTTGATTAGGCGTAAGGTTCGTGACTGTCACATTGTAACGGTAGTAATCATCGTCATCATCAGGACAGCCGGCCAATACAGCAACAGAAGCTGCGATAAATAAGATTCTAGCTTTCATACGTCCCCCTATTTCACAACGATTGTGATGCTTGCGACTGGGTTTAACCAACGATGACTACTGTTATCAAGGTCACTAATACCGCCTGCAGCATCACTGTCACCAATGTTACCTGGGTGAATATGAACCTTACTGTTAGACACCGCAGTCTCTACACCTGTGCCACCAGCACCAAAGGCAATGAATGGTGGGTTTGGCATGCTGCCTGCCAACTCATCGTTGGCTTCAGTTCCCGCATCATACCCATTGAGCGTGGCTTTATAGGTGCCAGCCTGCGTTGGGATCTTCCAACTGTCTAATCCGACAAAACCATCATTGGTCGGCAACAGCATAGCCCCCAAAGATAGGTAAGCCAGATCGCCAGTATCAATATCAAATGTGGTCGCGTCACCAGGATTAAGGATTCCGCTCGCAGGGTTTTCAACGACTACACCACCTGCATTAGCGATGACACCAGAAAGACCTGAGATGTCACCTCCTTCCGCCATTGATTCCAACTCAGCAGAAGCGGTTTCCCCTGTTCTAAACATGAATAAGCTTGAGTCATGAGCCGCAGCTAAGATTGGCGTAAAGTAGATCCCTTTCGTTGCATTAGTCACTGTTACCTCAAGCTGAGCGGCCTGAGCTTGAACAGCTCCAAGAGCGAACATCGCTGAGCTGATCACTAAGCTGATTTGAGTACGTTTATTCATTTTGATTCCATCCTTTATCGAGTCCTTTCGTGACCAGCAAACAAAAACATCGAAATATGTTTTATCCATGCCTGCCACGAACTGTGGTGTTGTTGACTCTAAGAATGACGCCCAAATCTATCAGCAACTTCATTGAATTCTCATAAAAGTCTCACAAGTTTCTTCGAACTTATAACAATCCAACAAGTCACCATAGCTCGCTGATATTTATGTAAAAGTGATAGCTTCATGAACCAAAAGAGAAACACTAAAAAGCCAATCGGAAAATATCAAAACGCAAAAAGGCCGAATCGATCTACCGATTCGGCCTCTGTTTTATGTATCGTTACTCGTCCTAAAAGTCGTGTTACTCTCTAACCAAAGCTAACACGATAGGATCAATTTAGAACGCGTAGTTTGCGTCAATCAACTCGCTGACTTCAACTTTCGTTACTTCAGCACGCGCTTCAAGCCATTGTGCAACCTGAAGTTGTTCTGCTTCAGTTACTGAGCGGTAGCGCTCGACAGAACATAAGAAACCTTCAAACAGCTCAAGGCCGCCACCACCAAAGCACAAACCGATGCTATCGATGAAGTCGATGAATTCATCAATGAACACATCGTATTGGTCAAAATCAGTAATCGATGTTTTGCAGCTTACTTCAAAACCCAGAATCGCGAATTCACCTAGGTATAGCTTTTTACGTAGACGACGATTTTTGTTTTCGATTTTATCTAATTTCATAACTGTCTCTCTTTTCGTTTGATTAAGCATTTATACACAGTTCTAACGCAATGCCCAAGAGTTTTATCTTGCATAAAAAGCCTTGAGACAAAAATCGTGCTACAGAAACAAAAGCTTAATAAAAACTATAAAAATCTGTCACTTAACTACTTCACGATTGGTCACACATTTACCCAGACTATTAACTTATTCATTAATAGATGTGTGAATGACAAACAACGAATAATAAAGTCAGCCAATAGGAAGCAGTTGCGATGAGCAAGGAAACATTTGATAGCACTCGTTTTAACAAGAGTAACAACAAGCCCTTCGAAGAGGTTCTAGAAGCAAACCTTTCAAGAAGAAACGTATTGAAAGGCGGCTTAGGTATTAGCGCAATGACAGCCTTTGGTGCATTCGGTTTAGGTGGTCACAGCACAGCTAACGCAGCAACAATGCAAGCTACGGGCGCACAAAAAAGTACTGCGACGCTAGCATTTGAATCCGTTAAAGGCTCATTAACAGACAGCGTGGTTGTGCCTAAAGGATACACTGCACAAGTATTAGTTCCTTGGGGTACTCCACTCAATAAGCAAGGCAATCCTTGGCTAAAAGACGGCACCAACAATGCACAAGACCAAGCTAACGCACTGGGTATGCACCACGATGGCATGCACTTCTTCCCGTTGGATGGCAACAGCAATGATGGTTTGTTGGTGATCAACCACGAATACATTGATCAAAAAGCACTTCACGCTAATGGCCCTACATACAATGAAGGCGCTCGCCCTAACATTGATGAAATACGTAAAGAGATTAACGCGCATGGCGTGAGTGTGGTTCGCGTTAAGCTTGAGGGCAACCAGTGGGTAATGGTCGATAACGACCCACTTAACCGCCGCTACACTGGCGCCACTGTAATGGACCTATCTGGCCCTGTCGCTCACAGTGAGTTTACCAAAACGAAATTCTCACAAGACGGTAGCCAAGCTCGTGGTACATTGAACAACTGTGGCAACGGCTACACACCTTGGGGCACTTACCTAACTTGTGAAGAGAACTGGCCGGGTTACTTCGTTAATAAAGGGACAACGACACCAGCTCAAGAGCGTATCGGTATCGCGACAGATAAAACACGTTACAGTTGGGACACCCTTTCTGGTGACAAACAAGAGCGTTTAGATGAGTTTGCACGCTTTGATGTCACACCAACAGCTGATTCTCCAATGGACGATTACCGTAATGAAGCACACGGTCACGGCTACATTGTTGAGATCGACCCATACACAGCAAACTCACGAGCGAAGAAGCGTACCGCTCTAGGTTGCTTCCGTCATGAAGGTTGTACGTTTGGTAAGTTAACCGAAGGCGAGCCAATCGTATTCTATTCTGGTCACGACTCTCGTTTCGAATACCTATACAAATTTGTTTCTGAAGCGAAATGGGACCCACGTGACGCTGAGCCGAGCAACCGCCTAAGTGCGGGCGACAAGTACATGGACAAAGGCACGCTTTACGTCGCTAAGTTCAACGACGATGGTTCAGGTACATGGTTGCCATTAACACTAAGCAGCAAAACCACAAACGGTGGCAAGCTAGGTGATACGTTTGATTCACAAGCGGCTCTTATCGTCAATACAGCAGGCGCAGCCGACCTTGTAGGCGCAACACCAATGGATCGCCCTGAATGGTGCTCTGTTGACCCAATGACAGGTACCGCTTACCTAACGCTAACAAACAACAACAAGCGTAAAGAAGCGAATTCAGCGAACCCTCGTGTAAACAACAAGTTTGGTCATGTTATCCGCTGGGATGAAGGTAAAACGGCAGGCGAATTCGATTGGGATATCTTTGTATTCGGTTCTCCTGCTGTGGAAGATAAGTCAATCAACCGCTCAGGTCTAACAGACATGAACCAATTTGCGAGCCCTGATGGCTTAGCGTTTGATGCGCGTGGCATCCTATGGATTCAAACAGATAACGGTGCAGACGAAGTAACAGGCTATACCAATGACCAAATGCTGGCAGTGGTTCCGTCTCAGTTAACTGATGACCAAGGCAACAGCACGGTAATTGATGCAAACAATCAAGCACAGCTAAAGCGCTTCTTTGTGGGGCCAAACGGTTGTGAAGTAACAGGCTTTACCATCAGCCCAGACTTCAAGTCATTGTTTGTGAACATTCAACACCCTGCGAACTGGCCATCTTCAGACGATGCAACCGCTCAGACTCAAGGTAACGTTCGTCCACGAGCATCTACCGTTGTGATTCGCCGTGAAGACGGTGGTGAAATCGCGGTTTAACAAACAAATCTAGCTAAGGTCAGCAATCTTACTGTTATCTAGTTTCTGTTCGCTAGCTAAGTAAAATCAAAAAGAGCGATAAGGCTAATTGCCCTATCGCTCTTTTTATATTCTATTCATTCTTCGGCTTTAGTAAGAGTCCAAGCCTTCAAGCTCGTCATCTTCCCAAGAGCTATCCATCCCAAGCTCTCGTCATCCTCGAGAAGGAGGAACGACTGAATCGGGGATCTTCTTACCTGTTATCGTTAATCGCAATACCGTTAACCACAGTTAACTCACGAACAACCACACACCTACACCCATCATCAGCGTACCAGCAATACGGTTCATCAACTTCACGTTATCTGCCTTACCTAACATATGCTTGAGGCTCTTACCGCCCGTCGCGTACAGAGTCATACAAACAAATTCAGAAGCCAAGATGATAGACACCAAAATCATCAACTGAGGCGCTAAATCTTTACTGCTGTTGATAAAAGGAGGAAGCAGAGAAATCATAAATGCCCAGCCTTTCGGGTTCGCAATCGCAGTCACAAAGCCTTGAACCACGAGATCCCAGTCATTATTCACTTTGGTGTTTTGAGTGTCGGTACTGATGGCCAACTTGCCTCTCGAACGCCACATCTGAACACCCAAGTAGAACAAGTAAGCTGCACCAACAAACTTAAACCCAGTAAATAGCCATGGGTAATTCAGCATAATTGAAGCAATGCCTAGCACTGCAGCAACCGATACCACCGCGACGCCAGCTAGCTCACCAATCATCATCCACAATGTGCGCTTATAGCCAATACTCATACCCAGCGTTAAAGCCAAAGTCATGCACATGCCCGGAGTGATTGAAACAAAGAAAAACGTGGGGATGAAAGCCAAAAGTAGCGCGCTATCCATATTATTACCTTACTGCCTTGTTACTGCTTGAAACTCACTGTTTCCCCATTGAGAAACAGTTCGCTGAAAATTGGGAGATTGAAAAATCGATGATCACAAACGCCAGAATAAGCATTTATGTAGAACAACTGTGTTTATAAATAACATCGCGCCCAAAAACGCAAAAGAGCCACAATACAGTGGCTCTTTTCCATAACCAACCGTAATTTTACTTACGACGGTTTTTAATTCGCTTCATCATCGCTAGACGACGTTCTGCGCTTGCTTGGTCTTGCGGTGCATCGTTCGCGTTATTCTTACGACCTTGGCGGTTTTTGTATGCCGCTTTCGTGTTTAGCTTCTCGATGTAAGCATCACGCTTCTTAGGCTCGTAACCAGGTTGCTCAACACGACGAATACGTTGTTGAATCAGTTTCTCAACCTGAACCACAGTTAACTCTTCTTCACGGTTAACGAAAGAAACAGCATGGCCTTGCTTACCTGCACGACCAGTACGACCGATACGGTGAACATAATCTTCTGCTAAGAAAGGCATGTCGTAGTTAATCACGTGTGGTAAGTCTTCAATATCAAGACCACGAGCTGCAACATCGGTTGCTACCATTACACGTGCTTTACCTTCTTTAAAATCATCTAGAGCACGACGACGAGCACTTTGCGCTTTATCACCGTGACAAAGTACTGCTTTAATACCGTCTAGTTTAAGCTCTTTAACCACTTCGTTAGCGGTTTCTTTATAGTTCACAAAAACCAGCACTTGGCGCCAGTTTTTACGGCCAATAAGCTCAGACAGTAACTCTGTTTTACGCTCTTGATCCACAGGGTAAACTACGTGACCTACCGTTGCAGCCGTTGAGTTTTCACGCTCAACACTGATACGTTTTGGCTTACGTAAGATATCAACCGACAGTTGGTTTAACTGCGTTGATGTGGTCGCAGAGAACATCATGATTTGTGGAGAAGTTTCTACATCCAACATGATCTTGCGAACCGCATTGATAAAGCCCATATCTAAGATACGGTCAGCTTCATCAAATACTAGGAATTCTAGGTTAGCAATAGACACGTTACCCGCTTCTAAGTGCTCTTCTAAACGGCCTGGCGTCGCAACCAGAATATCAACACCCAGTTCCAATTGACGAACCTGTGAAGACATCTTGTTACCACCGTAAACCGCAGAAACGCTCAGTTCTGTGTATTTAACGTAGTCTTTAATGTTTTGAGCAATCTGCGCTGCTAGCTCACGAGTTGGAGCTAAGATAAGGCCGCGAGCCGTTCCTCGAGATGCTTTTTTACCGCTGTTCAGTAGATGCTGGATAACAGGCAATGAGAATGCCGCTGTTTTACCTGTACCGGTTTGAGCAGTAGCAAAAATATCATGGCCTTTACGAGCCATTGGAATTGCTTTTTGTTGAATTGGAGTGAGTTTTTCATAACCGCACTCAGTCAGCGCTTTGACTAATTCAGGAGCAAAACCTTGAGAGGAAAATGACATTGTTACGAGTTCCTTAAGCAGACAGCCTACATTCTTATTTCAGCCGAGCACTATAAAGTAATTAGAGTGATTTATCTCACATTTATCGTGATATAACGCAAATTTTCTCACTTAATCTGGTGTTTACCACGCGAACCGCGAAGCAAACACCCAATTATTAGGCTCAAACAGAGTACAAACCCTATTTAATGCCATACAGCTTGAGCAAAATCTGCTCGAGGTCGCCCCAAGGCATAAGCTGTGAGTCGATCACCACAGGGCAAAACTTGAAGCAACCGTATAGCATCTTATCTAATAAATAGTGGCATAGCATTATAATCGCTGCCGATACAATTTACTAAGTGTGACTACAAGCTTAGCAAATAACCACAGCCAAGCTTATGTTACCCTCAAGATATCTACCAAATATCATAATCCTTGGAATCACTAGAGTCACTAGAATCACTGTTTATGGGAAGCTCATTTGAATAATAACTGCGCCCCATCAAATCAGCTTTGTGATAAGCAAATCTAACTCCTGGCTTACGCATATTTTGGGTTCGTAAATATGCTTTAGTGTTCTTTGCGTCTAAATGTACTTCGTGCACCTTATCCATCGCCAACTTTTTGGTTTTGAATTCTGCGTAGGATCCATCTCCATAATACACATAGTGCCTAACGTTCTTCTTTAGCCTCCCTCCAAAGTAATTAATAAAGATTGCGCACGCACATAGAAGCAACACACTTAATAAAATCAAACTCACAAGTTTCTCATTATTACGTCTTGCGAGCTTTTTAGTAAGTCATTAGCACCAAAGCTATTAATAGTAGAAGGCATAATTTGACCTCAAGAGCATTCATAAAATTTGTCGAATCATCTAACTTTTTTCGCATTTATCCGATTGAGTTATCTAATAATTAGGCTCTTAACCAGAGGCTGGTCGCACCTAATCTAGATATCGTAACGAACAAAATCAGTTGCATAAGTTCATGACTTAGCTGAGATACAGTATCCCAACCCAAAATATGAATGAAAACATGTCAAAACTATCAATGAGATTCTTTTAACCTCAATGAGGCCGGAAACATCCTTAATTAGGACTGTTTTGGGAGAAAGCTAAGCAATAAGTATTTTGAGAGTAAAAAGAGGCGAGGAGTTCAGGGCGAATGCGACAGAAGGAACGAGTACTAAGATATCAATACAAAGCCATATGCGCCAATCGAATAATCAACACATACAGCTCTAGACATTAGGATGACAGGTTATCTAAACACAAATTTAGAAGTTATTTGATGCCACACAGCTTGAGCAAGATCTGTTCTAGATCGCCCCAAGGCATAAGCTGTGAGTCGATGACTTCTAATCGTGATTCAAAGCCATCGAGTGTGATTTCATTGACTGACACAACTTGATTCGCGACGTTGAAAGCAAAGCAACCTTGGTCGGTGTTAACCACCGCTTTAACGCGCTCAGCCGTTAAATCAGACAGCATTGAGAATAGCGCATCGAAATCGAATTTATACTCTGCGCCAAACAACCAGCCACAGCTAAAGTAACCCTGCCCTTTGTTTTCCTTGCGGATGAACGCTTCGCCCGGAGGAAGTTCGAATTGAGGTTCTTGTTCAGCGTGATCATGATGGTGTGATTCTAGATGAGTTGAAGCACTACCGTACACACGCTCAATGTCCAACACTTCTAGAGGCACTTCACCATCATGAATCAACTTATGGAACACTTTCGCTGGCGTTTGGTCCGTTACCCAATCGTTAAATACATCGATGTCTTCAGAGTGAACAAGGTCAACTTTGGTACCAAGAATTACATCAGCACTGTCTAGCTGATCATTAAAGTTCTGGTTAGATGTGTATTTTTCATTGGAAAGGTTACGTGGGTCTACCAAACCTAACGTCGCTTTTAAGTCGACATAAGGTGCGTATTGTTCTGAAGTCAGCGTGGCAATAACCTGCTTTGGATGTCCTAGGCCCGTTGGCTCAATCAATAAACGGTCTGGCTTTTGACGAAGCAACGCATTAATACCCACCGACATCGGTACGCCAGCAGTACAACACATGCAGCCACCCGGCACTTCTTTAATCAATGCGCCTTGATCTGTCATCAATGCACCATCAATACCAATCTCACCGAACTCATTAACCAGAACAGCCCAGTTTTCATTCTCAGGTTTATTTTTCAATAGGTTCAAGATAGCAGTCGTCTTACCAACACCTAAGAAACCCGTAATTATGTTCGTAGGAACTTTTTTGGTCATATCAGTTCTCCTTTTTAAGGGAGTATATACTCAATCACTAAAAAGTTGACCCCAATCGCTTGTTTATACTTAGATTGATAAATTGAAAATAAGCTCTAGACCAAGGAAAGTTAGACAAGGAGCAGGTGTACGTATTCGAAGGTTTGACGCTAGGGAAAGAGAAGTGATTTGGGATGCTCCAAACAAACTAAAGGCGTACTTCAAGAGTACGCCTCACCCTCGTTACTCAATCGTGAGTTCGCGAATCAGGAAGTCTTAAATATCGACCTGAACATTTAACGAGGAACTAAAACTTTGTATTTTTGAATCCATCCAAATTGTGTGTAAAACCTCATGTCTCCTTGCGGCTCGTTATGTTGCTTTACGATTTAACTATGGTTCATTTTGGTAGTAATTCAAGTTAGCGCTGTAGATTCGATCAAAATTGTGACGGTGATTCCACTATATTCTTTATACAATCTATTTATGTAATACACTCCTTTCATAAATGAAATTCAACTTTGCATCTTTGTTGCTATAGGATAAGCAGAGTAGGCGTATAATTTACTTAAGCCCCGCCGCATCAACTCAGGAACCAAACTTCAATGACCAACAGAGAGAAATTTAAGCAGTCCCTTTTAGCAAAAATGCCAAGGGGTGCTATTAACCAATTTCTTTCTAGAGACAAAGCTCCCGTTTCAGTTCTCATCCTTTCTTGCCTTGTCGGTATCCTTGCGGGTGTTGTTGGTACCTACTTCGAAGTTGCAGTGCATTTCATCACAGAGACGCGTACCGACTGGCTGAAAGATGAACTGGGCAATCATCTACCGCTTTGGTTATCTGCGTTTCTCATCAGTGCAGCCTTTGCTTTCATTGGTTATTTTCTTGTGCACCGCTTTGCCCCAGAAGCCGCAGGATCCGGTATCCCTGAGATTGAAGGCGCGATGGACGGGATGCGTCCAGTTCGTTGGTGGCGAGTTCTACCTGTGAAGTTCTTTGGCGGTATGGGCGCATTAGGTTCAGGCATGGTATTAGGTCGTGAAGGACCAACCGTGCAAATGGGTGGCAGCATTGGTCGTATGGTCACAGACATCTTCCGTGTAAAAGACGATGACAGTCGACACTCACTGCTTGCCTCTGGCGCAGCTGGTGGTTTAGCAGCTGCATTCAATGCTCCGTTGGCTGGGATCATGTTCGTTGTTGAAGAGATGCGACCACAGTTCCGCTACTCTCTCATTTCTATCAAAGCCGTTATCATTTCAGCCGTTTCAGCCAACATTGTATTTCGCTCTATCAATGGACAGTCGGCTGTCATTACTATGCCTCAATATCAACAGCCTGAACTGAGCGCACTTTGGTTATTCTTGTTATTGGGCGTACTGTTCGGAATGTTTGGTGTAATTTTCAATAAACTGATCACCCTTTCACAAGACATGTTTGTCGCAATACACAAAAACGACCGCAAACGTTACTTGATGACAGGTACATTACTCGGTGGTTGCTTTGGTTTATTGCTTCTCTACATCCCAGAATTGACTGGCGGCGGTATCGGCATTATCCCAAATGTCACCAACGGTAATTACAGCACCAACATATTGCTGCTTATTTTCCTAGGACGTGTGCTTACCACACTACTCTGTTTCGGCTCTGGTGCACCGGGTGGTATTTTCGCTCCTATGCTAGCACTGGGTACACTCTTCGGTTATGCATTTGGACTTATCGCGGCGGCATTCTTCCCTGAACTTAATATAGAACCAGGTATGTTTGCGATTGCAGGTATGGGCGCACTGTTCGCAGCAACTGTACGCGCGCCGATTACAGGTATATTGCTGGTTATCGAAATGACCAATAACTATTACCTGATCTTACCTTTGATCATTACCTGCCTTGGTGCCGTTATCTTTGCGCAAATGCTAGGTGGTCAACCAATCTACAGCCAACTACTGAACCGCACGCTTAAAAATGAGAAATTGAGACAACAAGACCTCCCTCAACAAGAGGAAGTTCGTTAATGACAAATGACTCATAGAACAAAAGCACACATTCAACGTGCTTAATGTCCCGATTCCGCATCAAAGTCAAAAAAGCAAACGTTAAAGTTGCTATCATCCACTCAAAATTAGTTGAGCGCCCTCAACAGCTATTGATGGCACAACTACACGCATCAAATAGAGCAAAAATTCTATTGCTAACCGTTGTTTTATAAGTCACTAAGTTGGAGCAAGTCGTTGAACTGGAGAAGGTTGACCCAAGTAAAAAACGTGCCACCATCTCAGGCATCTTTAGCACTTGGTGTTATAGGTCTAGGACAAGCTTGGGCTTTGTATATCCCAGGCATAGGTGAAGTTATTCGCCCCTACCTCGCTTCATTTGGTGCGCTACTTCTATTACCTGTTTTACTTCGTTACCTCACAAGTTTTAATACCTTCATCAATGATATTCGTCACCCGCTTAGTGGAAGCTTAATGGCGCCAATGAGCATGGCACTATTGATCCTGTGTGACTATTTAGCCGAAATATCACCAATAATCGCCTACCCAATCTGGTTCTGTGCACTATTACTTCATTTTTCGATGATGGTGTTGTTCTTCGGTTTCCAGATCATCAATTTCAAGATGTCTAATATCGTTCCAAGCTGGTTCCTATATCCTGTGGGGTTGATCAGTAGTTCGCTGGCGGGCACCCAATTTGGACATACAGTGTTTTCAGAAACGCTCGCAGCCACCTGTATCGGTATCTACTTCTTCTTGCTGCCTGTGGTGCTATACCGCTTGGTGTTTGAAGGAAACCTCCCTCGTAGAGCAAGACCGACACTAGCAATCATGGCGGCTCCAGTGAACTTGTCGCTTGCCGCTTACTTGGTTAATTTCGACCACCCCGACCCAATTCTGACAGGCGCTTTAGCGGGTATTGCCATTACCATGACGTTGCTGATCTACTTATGCTATGTAAGGCTCATGCGACTCAAGTTCCAACCTTCCATTGCAGCAGTAACCTTTCCATCGGTAATCAGTGCTATCGCTATGCATCGTTTAACCACCTTTTTCGGTACCGAGTATCCACAGTGGTACTGGTTACATAAATTTGGTTTCTTCGAATTGACCATCGCAACCATCCTAGTCATTTGGGTCGCTGGCGGTTACGTGAAGATGTATTGGCCCGAGCTTTTTGACCCTGATTACATGTCTAAGAAAGTGAAACGTTCTTAACCAATTCAAATAACACTTTCTAGCTCTCTAAATCCGCAGCTTCGCACAAAATGAAAAAAGGCCTCACACTGTGAGGCCTTTTGATTGGGCAAGGTTTTTAATAGATCAGACGAGTGTTAACACAACTCCCTAGAGTTCTTAGAAGTTAGCGTGAGGGCCAAATACTTCGTAGTGAACACGAGAGCGGTCAACTTTAAGTGCGTCTAGCTGCTCAACAATGTTCTTCATGAAGCCTACAGGACCACAGATGTAAAAATCGCTGTCTTTGAATCCTTCAGTATCAGAGATCGAAGCAAGATCCATTTGACCTTCGTGCGTATTCTCACACGCAGATGCTTCTTTGTTCATGTACCATGTCTTCGCAGACCAGCCCTTATCAGCAACGATGTCTTTCACACGTTTAGTGAATGAGTGTTGACCTTCATTTTCACAAGCATGTAGGTAAAGCACTGGCTCGTTTTTCTCTTCAGTATTCAAGAACTCAAGCATTGACTGCATTGGCGTTACACCAACACCTGCAGAGATAAGCGTTACTGGCTTACTGCGCTCTTGATACATGAAGTCACCCGCTGGAGCGTAAAGGCTTACTTCATCACCGATAGCAACCGTGTCGTGTAGGTGGTTAGAAACCACGCCCTGTGTTTCTTGGCCATGGCCTTCACGCTTCACAGAGATGCGGTATTGCTTACCGTTCGGCTTATCTGATAGTGAGTATTGACGAATTTCGCTGTATTGCGCGCCTTCTGGCTTAACTTCGATACCGATGTATTGACCAGGCGTGTAATCTAGAACGTCACCGCCATCTTTTGGTTGTAGAATAAAGCTTGTTACTAGCGCTGATTCTTCAATCTTGTCTGCAATCACAAACGTACGTGCTGCTTCCCAACCGCCAACAGCTTGTTTGCGTTGTAGGTAAAGCTCAGCTTCACGATCGATGAATACTTGAGCCAAGAAAAGGTAAGCCGCTGTCCACGCCTCTTCTACTTCAGGTGTAAACGCGTCTGTTGCCAATTCACGTAGTGTTTCAATCAGGTGTAAACCAACAATTTGGTAATGCTCTGGTTGGATGTTAAAACTTGTGTGTTTCTGAGCAATGCGTTCAACCGCTGTTGTTAACGCTGCTAGGTTTTCAATGTTCTTTGCATATGCCGCGATAGCTTCAAACAGTGCTACGCCTTGGCGACCTGTTCTTTGGTGAGTCATATTGAAGATATCTTTTAACTCAGGGTTATGCGTGAACATACGTTGATAAAAGTGCTGAGTTAAAGCTGGGCCTGCGCTCTCAAGTAGAGGAATAGTAGATTTGATGATTTCGATATGTGCATTGTTAAGCATGAATTTACTCCGAACACTGAGCCTTATGACCTATTATGTCATTTTGACTACTTAAAAATTAAGAATGACTTATCGATTTTCTGAAAGCTTAGTTATTCTTAGAAACTGAGTTATTTTGACTCGTTTTCATTTCAAAAAATCGCGAAACCTGATTAATGCCACCTGATTGATTGAGATCAAGAATAGTCTGTTTAATCAGCGCTATAATTGGGCTTCACTGTCTCTTTTGCACAATCAGTGCCAACTTTTTCAAGCCCCGCCAGCACTGGCTTTATTCTCAAAAATCCCTTTATAAAAATGTCAAAAAGACCTTTTTTTTAAGTCAATAAGACTCTATGATGTATATAAACACACACAGTTAGAGTTTTTTATGCAAGATATCTCCGCATCAACCCTCATGGAAATGACCATTGGCCTCGCAAGTGGTGTGAACGATCAAGATCGTTTTAATCGCCTAATCGATGCCATTCGTAAAACCATTACGTGTGATTGTGTCGCGCTCTTAAGCCTTCAAGGTGACACACTAGTCCCTATCGCAATGCAAGGGCTCAGCCGTGACACGTTCGGTCGTCGCTTTATCATTTCAGAGCACCCACGTTTTGCGGAGATATGTGCATCTCGCTCTCCTGTTCGTTTCGATTCTGATAGTTCTCTCCCAGATCCTTTTGATGGTCTGCTGATCGACCATGATGGCGACCTGCCAATGCATGCCTGTATGGGGCTGCCTTTGCTATTTGGGGATAAGCTATTAGGGGTTCTAACACTAGACAGCCTTAAACCAGACGTCTTCGCTAATATTCCAGCGCGTAACCTTGAAGTATTAGCAGCCATTGCAGCGTCAAGCATGCAGATGGCATTGACCTTTTCTCAGCTTGAACATCAAGCAAAACAGTCCAAACAGCTGTTAGAAGAGTTGAACGTTGAAGCGTGGGAACGCGACGGCGGTGAGTTGATTGGTAACAGTGACACCATGGTGGCGCTTAAGAACGACATCGCTGTAGTAGCGCCTTCAGAATTCAACATTCTGATTCACGGTGATACAGGTGTAGGTAAAGAACTGGTCGCTCGCACCCTGCACCATCAATCGCAACGTAAGCGTAATCCACTGGTTTACGTAAACTGCGCAGCTATTCCTGAGAACCTAGTTGAGAGTGAACTGTTTGGTCACGTACGTGGTGCATTTACGGGCGCAGACAAAAACCGCTTAGGTAAGTTCGCACTCGCCGATGGCGGTACCTTGTTCCTCGATGAGATTGGTGAACTGCCGTTAGCCGCGCAAAGTAAGTTACTGCGTGCGCTGCAAAACAACGAAATTCAACCTGTAGGTCAAGACAACATTCAAACCATTGATGTGCGTGTTTTGGCAGCAACTAACCGAGACTTAAAGCAAGAAGTAGAAGACGGTCGATTCAGAGCCGATTTATATCACCGATTAAGTGTGTACCCTATTGCGGTCCCTGCTTTGAAAGATCGTGGTGACGACATCAGTTTGCTAGCCGGTTTCTTCCTAGAACAGGCTCGTCGAAAGCTCGGCATCAACCAAGTGAAATTCCGCTCTGATGTTCTTGTATTCCTGAACCGCTATGGCTGGCCAGGTAACGTCCGTGAACTTGAGCACGTAATCAGCCGTTCGGCACTGAAAGCACTTGCTCGCAGTACCAACAAGAACCTAGTAACTATTACTAAAGAAGATTGTGGGCCACTGGATCAAGATCAGCCAGTCGCAACGACTCAAGCGAAAACAACTCCACTATCCACGCCAACAGTTGATCTGTCAGCAGGTTTACGCGGTGCAACCGACGATTTTCAACGTAGCATCATCACTGAAGTGTTGGAAGAAGCCAATTTTAACTGGGCGCAGGCAGGTCGAGTTCTAAAGACGGACCGAGCAAACCTAACCCGACTATCGAAGCGTTTAGGGTTAAATGTGGCTAAGTCTCACACGATTGAAAGGACAAAGTAGATATTAGCGGTTTGTAGCGAGCATCTGGCAAAACTTGTGTATATAATGCTGCAAATTGTAACGCTAATTTTAAATATGTAGAGAGAGTTATGAAGTTTATCCGTTGGTTCTTAGGTCGTGTCATTTTGCTATTAAATTTTGTTTTTACTCCTCGTGGCGTAAAACGTTCACAAGAAGAACAAAACAAAGTTAATGAGCAAGCTAAATCACACACGTTATACCAATTCGAAGCGTGCCCATTTTGTGTAAAAGTGCGCCGCGCGATGAAACGTCAATCGGTTCAGTTTGAACTTCGTGATGCTAAAAACAATGAACAGCACCGTGCAGAGCTTGAAGCCGGGGGAGGTCGTGTGAAAGTGCCTTGTCTACGTATTGAGAAAGATGGCAAAACTGAGTGGATGTACGAGTCTTCAGACATCGTCGCTTACTTAGAAAAGCAGTTCGTATAAGCTAACAAGCTAAGCGAAAATCAGACACAAAAAATCCCTCGAACGTGAGGGATTTTTTATGTCTGTTATTTGTGCGCTCTTCTCTTGAGAGCAAAACACTAAAACCTATTTCGCGACAATCAGCATCAGCTCTACACGGCGGTTACACGCTTTACCTTGCGGTGAAGCGTTGGTACACGCTGGAACATACTCACCAAAGCCGCGAGTATAGATAGAACGACTCGACACGTAGTTGCTCTCTAAGCGAGCTTTAACCTCTTTTGCACGCTGCTCTGATAAAGGATCATTGATACGATCTGTACCTGTATTATCGGTATGACCTTCAATCACGATATCGATGTCTTGGCGCTGAGAAAGGTAACTACCAAGTGTGTCTAACCATTGGTTGTAAGCTGGTTCAGGGAACGCAGAGCCTGTTTTGAAATTCACATGTTGCTCAAGCTTTACCATCACATGGTTACCTGGCAACACTTCAAAATCGATGCGGTTTTGTCTTAGAAACACTTCTAGCGGGTCGTTCGTTGACACGCCACGACCGTAGTTAGTGGTTATGGTTCTTTGATGTTGAGAGCTACTTTGCATTGAGTAGCCGCGGCGGTTTGTAGTTGTTGTCGTTTGAACAACGCCCCACTCCGGATGCATCAAATCGTAATCTGTTTGCGGCGCTGTCTCTAGCAGATTGTCGCCTAACATACCGGTTGGTAACGTCGTTTCACACCCAGCCAAAGCTATGCTTAACATTATCGCTAAATATCTCATTACTTCACCAACCACTCATGCAGATAAACCATTTACTAATGTCTATATCGGCCCCCCAAAAAAAACTTTAGACAAAAAGCACGCACTTCTAAAAAAAGTGCTTTTGATCACAGTTAACCGTCAACTAGCCTGTCTTAGCTCGCTAGTTCGTACTGTTTGCATTTATTTACCTTATAATTGTTTTCCATTTCGTACTAAATAGTTAGAATCTCACGACTTCTCAACGCTAGAGTAAACATCATGTTTAAACCATTTACTAAATTCTTCACTGCGCTTGTTGCTGTACTTATTATTGCTGGTTGTAGCGAAACAGACGAGCCACAAAAAGGCGTTCAATACGAGGCGCTTCCTACCGCTCTAACAGAATTTAACCTGTCACCGATCACTGAAATCTTCTCTCTAAATTGTGGTCACTGTCGCCAAATGGAAAGTGCAATTCCAGAGATTGAATCTCTAACAGACCAGAAAATTGGTAAGATGCACGTAACATTCAATGAAAGTGCTCAGATCAGCGCAATGATCTACTACACAGCAGTAATGCAACTAGATGCAACGCCAGACCACGCTTTCATGGAAGACCTTTTCGCTGCGGTTCAAATGGGCGCAGACGCAACACCAGAGCAACGTCAACAAGCACTAGAAACTGCTTTTACTTCTCGCGGTTTGGTTAGCCCATACCAGTTGAACAAAGAACAACAAGTAACGCTTTTTGACTACGTTAAGAAAGCAGAAGAAGTTTCAGTAAAAGGTCAGATCAACTCAGTACCAACGTTTATCGTTAACGGCAAATACCAAGTACTGACAGCAGGTCACCAAGACGTTGCTGGCATCGCAAAAACGATCAACTACCTTTTGACTCAACCATAAGCGCGGCTTTAGTCAGCTCATTAATAAACTAAGCAATAAATATAATAGGTTTTACTATGTCTAAATTTGTCATCCCGGTCATCGTCTTTCTTTTGGCGGGTTTCATGATTTACCGTACTTGGACAAATCATAAGTCTGGTGCAGAAAACTTCGAACAAGGTCAACAGTTCCTGCTAGAGAACGGAAAGAAAGAAGGTGTGATCACGACTGAAAGCGGCCTTCAGTACCTAGTTCTTGAAGAAGGTACTGGTACTGTTCACCCTACTAAAGACAGCAAAGTAACAGTTCACTATCACGGTACTCTGATCGATGGCACGGTTTTCGATAGCTCTGTAGAACGTGGTGAGCCAATCTCATTCGCTCTTAAGCAAGTAATCAAAGGCTGGCAAGAAGGTTTGACTTACATGGTAGAAGGCCAAAAAGTCCGCCTATTCATTCCAAGCACGCTAGGTTACGGCAAAGGTGGTACGGGCCCAATCCCACCATCAGCAACACTGATTTTTGATGTTGAGCTAATCTCTATCCAGTAATCCGCTCGATTGAAAGTAACTATTATGCTAAGCCCCGACATGCAAAACATGTTGGGGCTTTTTATTAGTAAGTCATCGTTTTAAATACACCTTAGCACTGACCATCATCCAGTTAACACGAATAATCAAGTAATAACACAGCCACTAGACGACTGGTCTAATTTAAATTATAGTATCGACCATGAACGAGAAAACGAATGACACACGCCTGCATATTTTAGATGTCGGCTATCAATTAATAGTGAACAACGGCTTTAATGGCGTTGGCTTATCACAATTGCTTAAAGAAGCGGAAGTACCGAAAGGGTCGTTTTACCACTACTTTAAATCAAAAGAGCAATTTGGTGAGGCGCTAATCCAACACTATTTTGAAAACTATATCACTAAGATTGAATCCATTTTAGTGCACGGTGAAGGCAGCCATTATCAACGAATTTTGAGTTACTTTTCACTGTGGTCAAAGATTGAGAACGGTACATGTAATGCGCACAAGTGTTTAGTTGTTAAGCTCAGTGCTGAAGTATCAGACCTTTCTGATCCTATGCGCCAAGCTCTACTAAAAGGTGCTGAGAAAGTCACGACAACCATCCAGCAATGTATTGTTGGCGGTATTGAAGATGGCTCTATCTCGGTAGAAAACAGCCAAGAAGCAGCCCAGAGCCTATATTCAATGTGGCTAGGCGCTAGTTTATTAAGCAAGTTAAGCCAAAGTTCACAGAGCTTAGAATCGGCATTACGACTTACCGAACAAATTTTGAAAGGTGAAAGCCATTAACGCGCACTGCGTTTGATTGGCATTTACTGTTTTAACTTAGAAGAAATCACCCGCCCTCTTATCAACTTGATGACGGCGGGATTTTTAGAAAACAAGACTAGACGACTGGTCTAATTCTAAATAAACACAATATAAAATTAAGGACATCCAATGACTCAACAAGACAATCGTCGTATCGTATTAGCTTCTCGCCCTGTCGGCGCACCAACTCAAGATAACTTCCGCTTTGAAACCGTTGCTCCACCAGCAATCAACGATGGTGAAATGTTACTTCGTTCGGTTTACCTATCTCTCGACCCTTACATGCGTGGCCGTATGAATGATGCAAAATCTTACGCCGATCCAGTTGCTATTGATGAGGTGATGGTTGGTGCAACTGTGTGTCAGGTTGAAGCATCAAACAACAGCGATTATGAAGTTGGCGAGTGGGTGTTGGCTTACACAGGCTGGCAAGATTATGGCGTGTCGAACGGTGAAGGTCTTATCAAGTTAGGAAAAGAGCCGACTCACCCTTCTTACGCACTGGGCATCATGGGTATGCCAGGCTTTACCGCTTACATGGGTTTACTGGATATCGGCCAACCGAAAGAAGGCGACACGTTAGTGGTAGCGGCTGCAACTGGCCCAGTAGGCGCTACTGTCGGACAAATCGGTAAGTTAAAAGGTTGTCGTGTCGTTGGTGTGGCTGGCGGTAAAGAGAAGTGTCAATACGCGAAAGAGGTTCTTGGTTTTGATGAATGTATCGACCACAAGGCAGATGACTTCGCAGAGCAATTAGCAAAAGCGTGTGACAACGGCATCGACGTTTACTTTGAAAATGTTGGCGGCAAGGTATTCGATGCAGTAATGCCTCTCCTAAATACAGGTGCTCGAATTCCAGTTTGTGGGCTTATCTCACAATACAATGCTACATCGCTCCCTGAAGGTCCTGACCGTATGTCTAGCCTTATGGGGACCCTTCTAGTTAAGCGCATTAAGATGCAAGGCTTCATCATCTTTGACGACTACGCGCACCGTTACAATGAGTTCGCAACTCAAATGACTGAATGGCTGTCTCAAGGAAAAATGCACTATCGCGAACACCTAATTGAAGGTCTAGACGAAGCGCCACAAGCTTTCATGGGTCTGTTAGAAGGCCAGAACTTCGGCAAACTTGTTATCAAAACTAACGAACCAAAATAGCTCAAGAATAGAATAGGCAGAACTATGATTACTTTACATCACCTGAATAAATCGCGTTCTAAGCGCATCATCTGGCTACTCGAAGAGCTTGGTGTCGACTATCAAATAAAACCTTACCAACGAGACAGTGTCACGTTTTTAGCACCACCTGAACTGAAGTCTGTTCACCCTCTTGGCAAATCTCCAGTCATTGAAGATGATGGCATGGTGATCAGCGAATCTGGCGCGATTACTGAGTACCTCATCGACAAATTTGGTCAAGGTAAATTTGCACCAGCACGCGGCACAGCTGAATACGTTGAGTATTCTCAATGGCTACACTTTGCTGAAAGTTCGGGCATTTTACCAATGCTGCTTAAGATCTTCGTGATGAAAGACGGCGCCGAAACAAACTTCCTTGGTGGTTATGCTGATGACGAAAATCAAAAGATCCTAACCTTCGTAAACCAATCTCTTGAAGGCAAAACCTACCTCGTAGGGGAAACACTCACTGGCGCTGATTTTATGATGTCGTTCATCGTTGAAATCGTCGGTAACTTTGGTGCTACTGCGCTCTACCCTAACATTGCTAAATATGGTGAGCTTTTGGCGAGCCACCCTGCTTACCAAAAGGCGGAGCAACTCGAGTTAGAACACTCCAATTAATCGAGGTTCAGTCTATTCAATGCGTCCATAGCGTGAAAATGACTGTCTAAATGAAGCCAAAGCCGATTTATCTTTCGCTTTGGCTTCTCATTTACCTTCATTTCGACAACAATATCGAGCTCTAAACTGAATACCCATAGAGTTTGATCTTCATGTCAGCAAACCTTGCTCAATACACACCACTGCGCACCTTAGACCAAACGGCGAATCAAGACTTATCGCTACCAGAGCGTTTTACATTCCCGTATTACTATACTCCGCACCCATTGTGTGAAATAGCGATGCAGCAGCTTCAACAGTCACTGCTTGACTGTGGTGCGGATGAAACGTCACAAGGTAATCTCTATGCCGTTCTTCTGGTTCAACATCCTCGAACTCAAGAGTTGGGCTACCTTTCTGCATTTTCAGGTTTACAACTCGATTCGTCGCTAGAGTCTCAACTATCGAGCTTGAGCTTTGTTCCATCTGCATTTAATAAACAGCAGTTTGAAAACCAAAACACAGACCGTTTAACTCAACAAGCGACTCTAGCTGACGACATTGCTAACCTAGAGCACACTCATAACTTAGATGAACTGACATCAACGCTGAGCGAACTTAAAAACAATGCGAGTAAAGCAATAGAAGCCTTTCAGCTCACTATGGCTGCCAACAAAGCACAGCGCAATGAACTGAGAGAGCAAGCTACCCAAGAGAAAGCACTCGGCAATCTAGAGTCTGCGGCCAGCCTACTTAAGCAGTTAGGTAATCAAAGCAGCCAAGAGAAGCGAGACCTCAAAGCACTTCGTATCGAGTGGAAACAGAAGATCGCTGAAAAGCAATCACAAGTAGACGCTATCGAAAGCGAGCTTAAAAGCCGTAAGAACGACTACCACGCCATTTCTGCAGAACTAGAAACAGAGCGCTTGTCTCACTATCGTTTTATCAACCGAGCGGCAGAGTCAAAGAGTCTGCTTGAATTGTTGGATGGTAAAGACGCGCTTGAAGGCTCTGGTGACTGCTGCCTACCAAAGCTACTTAACTTTGCCTTTGAACACGGCTTTACACCGTTAGCTTTAGCCGAGTTTTGGTGGGGACTACCACCAATAGATATTATTCGACAACACGGAAACCTCTACCCGGTTTGCCAAAGTAAGAGCTTTGAGATCCTTGAACATCAACTCAATGGCATTGAGCTAGAAGATAATCCACTTATCGTGAACCCTGCGGTCGGTAAGTCGTTTGACATTGTTTATGAAGACGAAGAGATCGTGGTCGTGAACAAACCCGAAGAGTTCTTGTCGGTTCCGGGCAAGTTCATCGAAGACTCAGTATATACGCGTATCAAAGCACGCTATCCAGATGCAACAGGCCCTTTGATTATCCATAGATTGGATATGTCGACGTCTGGCTTGTTGATCTTGGCGCTAACGGCCGAGTCCAACAAGCATATCCAAAAACAGTTCATCGATAGAACGGTCGAAAAGCGTTACACCGCACTGCTTGATGGTGAAATCCACGGTGATTCTGGCGATATTAGTTTGCCGTTACGCGGCGACATCACCGACAGACCAAGACAGCTCGTTTGTCATGAACATGGGCGCAACGCAGAAACGCACTGGCAAGCGGTCAGCACCAATAACGGAAAAACCAAGGTGCACTTGTACCCTAAAACCGGCCGTACCCACCAACTACGCGTACACTGCGCTCACCCACAAGGACTTGGCGTACCAATTCGCGGTGATGACCTATATGGCTACAAGCGTGAACGACTGCACCTTCATGCGGGCTACCTCAAACTGATCCACCCAACAACCGGGGAATGGATGGAGTTCGAAGTACCTTCTGAGTTTTAAATCGACTCGTTCTCACACAAAACTAAATCAGTAAAACGAATCAGGGCTCTATATCAAATCGAGATATAAAGCCCTGACTTACAAGATATCGTATATTGATTTAATAATATGCATCAACCGGTTGCTAATACAACCTAACCCATCACCTCTTTACGCTGATCGATACACTCAAAAGAGCCCATTTCGAACTCACGGCAGATCCATGGTCGGTTTTCATAGATAGTGCACATCAGTGTTTCCCTATCTACCGCAGAGCACCAACCATCATCTAAACGTTTCATGGTTTCACCGCCCCACTCATCGTAAGCAATATGCTCTTCTGGGACACCGGTATCTGTGATGATCATAACCTCTAAACGACAACAGCATGCCTGGCAATTGGCGCAAGTTACTTCAGGTTCGGTGATGTTCTTTATCTCTATGGTCATAAGTAACTACACTGCTAAATTTTGCGTATAGTAATCGAAACCATCAGCGACTGCTAATAAAGAACGTTATTCACCTCGCTTTGTCCAGTTCTGAAACAACAAAAGGCGCCGTGATCAAATCACAGCGCCCATTCATTTTACTTTTCGTTCTGGTGTCAGTTCGCTTAGAACAGACTTGAGAAGAACAATTTAATGTAGTCCATCAAACGTTTGAACAAGCCACCTTGTTCAACCGATTCAAGTGCGATCAAAGGCTGAGTTTGAACATCTTCACCATCAACCGTGTAATGAACGACACCTAGAGTTTGACCCTCTGTAATCGGCGCTTTGAGTTCCGAGTTTAATTCGATAGATGCGGTTAGCTTTTTGCTGTCTGACTTAGGTAGCGTGATAAACGTGTCTTCTGCAACCCCAAGCTTCAAAGTGTCTTGGTCGCCAAACCACACTTTCTCTTCAGCCACTTGGTCGCCGCCTTGGTGGACATTAAGCGTATCGAAGAATCGGAAGCCGTAACTTAAAAGCTGCTTACTGTCTGACTCTCGACTTTTAACACTTGATGCGCCCATCACCACTGCGATAAGTCTCATTTCACCTTGTGTTGCCGAGCTCGCTAAGCTGTAGCCCGCACCCGAGGTGTAACCCGTCTTCATGCCATCAACCGTTAAGCTTCTGTCACGGAGCAAGCCATTGCGGTTGTGTTGCGTGATGCCGTTGTAACTGAAAGAACGCTCACTGTATAAGCCATATACATCTGGAAGATCTTTAATGATCGCTCGGCCAAGCATTGCGATATCGTAAGGCGTTGAATATAAGTCGTCTGCGTCTAAACCATGCGCATTAGCAAAGTGAGTGTTTTCCAATTTAAGCGAAGCAGCCCAAGAGTTCATCAAATCAACAAAGGCATCTTGAGAACCAGCTACATGCTCTGCGATCGCAACACTGGCATCGTTACCCGATTGAATAATCAAACCTCGGTATAGATCCATCATCGCGACGTCGGTATTTACTTCAATGAACATTTTTGAAGAGTCAGGAAAATTCTTTGCCCAAGCGTTTTCACTAATTCTGACTTTATCATCTGCAGAGATGTTACCTCGCTTCATCTCCTGACCTGCCACATAGCTGGTCATCAGTTTGGTCAAGCTTGCTGGGTTCAACTTAGTATGTGCATTTTTTTCGACGAGCACATCACCAGAATTAAAGTCGATTAACACATACCCTTTCGCGCCCAAACTAGGCGGAGCCGGTACTATAGAAGGTGCGGCGATAGCTGCTGTGCTAACCATCGCTGCGTTACTTACAATGAATATACTTAATAAAGGGAGAGAGTATTTGGAGAACAGTTTCATTGAATTAAACCTAAGTTAACGTTTTGACCAGTATAGACAAATGCTAGCAAAAGAAGCGCGAACTTTACGTTGCTTTACGCAAATGTACCTTTAGTTACAAATAAAAAAGTATATTCTGCGATCTGTTCATTTTTCCGACCATTAATATTGACCAAGCTAATACTCTCCATGCTTAGTATTTGCTATTTATCTCTCTGGCATTTGTCTGAATAGCATCTCCACAAAACCAGAAATTCGTTCTTTGCTCTCACTTGCTTCAAGATCGGCCTGAATCCCTGTTTGCGCTAGCGCTCGCCACTGAATCACCTGAGAGTTTGGCACTGAAAACACGATGTATAGAGAGCCTTTTTCGGCGAGTTTGCCCTTTCCATCATAAAATGGAACACCTGTAGAGAGCTGAACCGCATCGAAAATGGAGTTGTCATTCAGCTCTGACTCTTCGGCTAGGCCAAAGCCAACCACCACGTCACCAACACCCCCACCTTGCTCTAAGCGGTACCCCTTTTCAGTTAACTGCTCTTCAATTGCATCACGTACCATGTCAGTCACGACGGTTTCATTGTATTTCTTAGAGAGATATACCTGCTCTGATTGTGGGTGCCATGAATAAGTCGTGACGCCATTTTTCATAAACTCGAAGTCACCGCTGGTTACGACACCATAATCATGCACAGGCATTTGCTCTTGGGTCGTACATGCCGTCAGCCCAATGCTCATCAAGGTCATAAGCACAGCGGTCTTTATGCTTTTTGTTGCACAAATGGATCGTTTTATCATGGTTAGAGCCTTTACCTATATATCAATAACTATCAATTTAACCACCAACATAAACGGTAATTATGTTAGGCAAAAATGCATTAAACGTTTGCGTAATCGCTAACCTTCACTTCTACCTATTTTGGGGGTTTAATCACAAAAACGGAGTTGGTATAGTCTACCCCGTTAAACATAACCAGACCATTCGAGGCACGGAGCTTCCTCAATCATCTCATGAAGAGAAGAATTGGTACCGACAAAGTATCGGCAAATTTAAGAGGGTCAAACAATGGAATTCAATATGGTTGAGATTTTAGGTTACGCTGCGTCTATTATGGTCGCAATTTCATTAACAATGAAAGATATCGTTCGCCTGCGTGTCCTTAACTTTATTGGCTGTGCACTCTTCACAGCATACGGCGTTATGATTGACGCTTGGCCAGTGGTTGCAACCAACGGCTTCATCGCATGTGTAAACATCTACTTCCTTGCAAAAATGCAAAAGGAAAAAAAAGCGGAAGCGATGAAAGAAGCAAAAGCTTAATTTAGCGACTAGCGATTTCAAACTATTCTGAAAAAGCCCAAATAGAGCGTTCTATTTGGGCTTTTTTATATCTGTTATTCCTCTACACGCTCACTACCTTCTACTTTTTCACCGTTCAGACATAGCAGGCGTAAAACATAGTAAGACCATGAATAAAAAACGCCGAACAGGATTGAGTTCGGCGTTTAACTCTACGTTAAGTGGTTTGTTTAAGGAGGCTAAGCTAGAAAGCTCTCACCTCTATCAACAAATCAATACTATGAACACACTTTGGTCCAGCTACCGTCACTGCCCGGCTCAGAACTTGTCCACCAGTTAGCTTGGTAAATGCTGCCATTGTGAACCACTTGGTCACCCGTATTAGCATGGCTTGGATTGCCGGCCCAGTCTTTCTGAGGCAGATCTGGGTACACAGTTAAACCTGCAGTATCACAAGTACCAGGGTTTGTGCCGCCGTCGCCAGGGTTACCGCCACCAGAACTGATATCACCTAAAGGTAAATCTGGTTGCTCAAAGCTAAAGGCATAATCGACACCACCTACGTTAACGGCATAGTTTGCAGGGCCTGAAATTGGTAAGTAATACACCATGTCCAGCTCATACACTCCACCAGCAGAAAGCTCTTTCCATGCAGGTAATGTGAAGGCTACTCGGTGCATAGTACCGTCTAAGCCACCGATGTTATCCGGGCGAGTATGACCCGACGCAATCACAGTCAAACCACCACCAGATTGGTCTTTCGCATTATCTGGCGCTGATACTGGAATGTCGAACTGGAACTCTGTACCGCCAGGCAGTGCTTGACCCGTATTGTTGGTAAACGTGATCTTAGGATTAATTGGGTAGTTTTGGTCACCGACTTTGAAACCACCAACCGATACTGCGATGTCTAATGCTTCGGTAGGGATTGCACCAGTCGCGACTTTGTTTCCATATGGCGTTGCCGACTTAAACTTATCGTAGATAGCTTTAGTCATTGTGTTACCCATGTGGAACTCACCGTTACCGCTGTTACACGCTTGCTCTGTGATATCAACCGTTGTTCGGTTGCCACTTGCATCAAGTACATAACAGTTGTAGTCGCCAGCCAGTTCCCAGAACATGATGCCGCCGATTTCTTTGTCGATAACGTAGTCCGCTTTCACGTTGATAGACTCTTTATCTTCCGTAGAAAGGAACACGCCTTTTTCAGCATTCCATAGCCAAGGTGCAACCGCCACGCTGTCGTAGTTACGCGTGTAAGTGCCTCTTAGAACATCCGTTGGATCGTTTACAGGATCTAGCTTGTAGGCGTCCGCATAAGAGCCCCAAATGCCTTTCTCTAGGTTCTTCGCATGCCACATTGGGTTCGAACCTGCGCCCATTTCATTTCCTTTAGGGTCGGTATCATGCCACATGTTATCGATACCAATCGCACCGTGACCACAGTTGTTCTTCTCACCTTCACCAGTACCAGCGGCACATTCAGATTGGTTAGGCAATGCAGCTCGGCCCCAAAGACCATTTTCACCACCGGTTACACCCTGCCAACCACGCGTGTAGTAAGGCACACCGATGTTAATACGACCCGCTGGCATTGAACCGCGGAAGTAATGGTAAGCCCAATCCGTGTTCAGGTAGCCAATACCGCCATAAGCCGCCGTGTCGTATACGTTCCACTGTGCTAGCTCTGAATCTTTACCTGTATCAAACAAAGCAGCGTTGTGGCCAACGTGATCGTTCCAAGCGCCGTGAAGGTCGTAAGACATGATGTTCACGTAATCAAGATATTGAGTGACATCGAATGTTTCCATACCGCGCAACAGGTAGCCAGAAGAAGGTGCCGCGATAGTTAACATATAGTGATTGCCATCTTCAGCAGATGCCACATCAAGCTTCTCACGCAATACTTTCATCAGTACTTGGTATGAAGCCCATAGGTACTGTCGACGTGGTTCCATGAAGTCTTTGTCGTATGGGTTGCCCGCGCCTGCCATTGAGGTTGGGTACTCATAATCGATATCTAGACCATCGAATTGATACTTACGCAGCATTTCAACTGCTGAAGTCGCGAATGTTTCGATGCCTTGATGGTTAATAGAGCCATCAGCATTGGTCGTCATGGTGTAGAAACCACCATCAGCGACACGGCTGCCGTCTGTGGCAAAGTGACCGCCAGTCTCAGCCCAACCACCAATTGAGATTAGTGTTTTAACACCGTGTTTTTTCTTGGCTGTTGCAAGCGCACCAAAGTGACCTTTAAAGCCTAGTGCAGGGTCAACCTCGACTCCCGGCCACTCTTTACCGACAGCAGCATTATTTGGATCATTTACATCACCAACATTCACTTTGCCATCTGAACCGATGCTCACGAACGCGTAGTTAATGTGTGTGAGTTGTTCCCAAGGAATATCATTTACTAAGTAAGCTGCTTGAGGGTCGTCCCCTGCACGCCAACTAGTGAAGTAACCAATCACACGACGAGGGTGATCCGCGCCCATTTTCTCACGGCCTTCATCATCGTAAATTGTACAGTAAGGAACATCGACACCTTGAGTTTGATATAAGCCATCAGGACGACATGTACTCACCGTTGGAGCGCCGTTCACCTTCAAAGAAGCCAAGGCTGAATCCGTTGTTGCGCCTTGATCGTCGGTCGCTTTGGCGTAAACAGACAAAGTACCGGCTTGAGTGGTTGTGTAGTCAAGCGCATACGGGCTTGTTGCAGCCGTTCCAACTAAAGAACCTGCCACATAAAAATCAACTTTATCAACCGTACCATCACTGTCTGCAGCCGTTGCCGTGAGTGTCACCACACCACCTACATCCACAGAAGCCGCGGAAAGTGCAACTGATACTGTTGGCGCTTCATTGCCAGGTTGCAGTGAATCAACAGAAACAGATACCGCGCTTGCTACACTCGCTGCACCTTCATTGTCTGTTGCTACAACAGAAACTTGATGGTTGCCAGACGTTGCAGCCCAAGTCGCTTCAAATGGTGCCGCTGTTACTACTGCGACGGAAGTACCATCGACAAAAAATTCTACTGAAGCAACGCTACCATCAGCATCAAGTGCCGTAGCACTTAAGACGACATTATCGCCCTCAACGATCACATCTGACGCGGTAGGTGCTGTTAACGAAGCGGTTGGCGCTTCATTTGGCGTCCCACCGTCTCCGCCGCCGCTACACACATCAATCTTTTTCCATTGTGCATAGTCACCTTCAAATTGGCTCGGGTTGTTGTTTTGATTCCAGTAATTCGCTGAGTACGCGCTGCCGTCATGTGAAACCTGATCACCACCGGTATATACCGTGGCAGAATCCCACGCTTCTAACGTTGAACAATCAACAGCCGCGTAGCTATTGAACGCCATTAAGCATGACGCGGTGAGAGTACTGAGTGTAAAAACCTTCTTGGCCACTCTTCCTTGGTTTAGGTGCATGTTAGCTGTCCCTTAAGTTATTGTTTCAAGATGCTTAATTTAAGTGTCATATTTCTCACCACTTAAATCTCTTCGCAAAACAACTGTAGGTAACAGTGCCAATTTAACACCTAAAATATTCGATATTTATAAAATGACTCGCATTAATTTGTTTATAGCATGCAATGAGTCGACACTTATTTTGCACGAACAACTAATATTAAATTTATTTCGGTACGCTAAAAAATATCGCCCAACTCACCTCATTAATTACAAAACTCTATTCATATCGATTTTATTCATTCGTTCTGAAATTTCGTCTTAAAACTAACCAAAAGGGAGTGATTTAGCCATAGAACCGATTTCTTTTCTAAATTCGCCCACTTTTTCTTAACAACTGTGATAGTATCGCGGCTTTTTTTGACGAACCTCACATTTCCAATGCAAGTGTGGGAGAAATACATAGGCTTGAAAGAGCCAAATATAGCGAAGAAATAATGTCCAACTTGACGCAAGTCGCCAACGAAAACATCAACGCAGAATCTACTTCTATTAACTTCACTAAAGCCCAATCTTTGGGTGAAAAACTGGAGCTTGGAAATCCAGTATTTTGGCTAAGTGGGAGCTTTTTAACCCTCTTTGTCATTCTTGCCTTCACCAACACCTCGGTGTTGTCAGAACTTGTAAACATCGGTTTTAGTTATTCGACTAAATGGTTCGGTGCTTTTTGGCAGGTTCTCTTACTACTCAACTTCATTATCGGCTTAGTGCTTGCACTAGGACGCACAGGTCACGTTCGTTTGGGTAAACTTGCCCTTCCTGAAATGACCACATTCAAATGGATGTCGATTGTCCTATGTACGCTACTCGCAGGCGGTGGTGTATTTTGGGCAGCAGCAGAGCCTATTGCTCACTTCGTTTCTGCTCCGCCTCTATACGGCAACACTGATCCTCAAGAAATGGCATTCAACGCCCTATCTCAGTCTTTCATGCACTGGGGCTTTCTTGCTTGGGCAATCTTAGGTGGCTTATCCTCCATCGTATTGATGCACCTACACTACGATAAAGGGCTTCCTCTTAAACCTCGTACTTTGCTTTACCCATTGCTGGGAGATAAAGCAATTAATAGCTGGATCGGTAACGTAGTCGACGCGTGTAGCATTGTTGCTGTGGCCGCAGGTACTATCGGTCCAATTGGTTTCTTAGGTCTTCAAATCAGTTATGCGTTGAGTGAGCTGTTTGGCATCTCAGACAGCTTTACAACTCAGAGTATTGTGATTCTGTTCGCTATCGCTATGTACACCCTATCTGCATTGAGCGGCGTGAACAAAGGCATCCAACTGGTGAGCCGTTACAACATCATCTTGTCTGTATGCCTTATCGGCTACATCCTTCTTGTAGGCCCAACAAGCTTCATCGTTGATGGCTACTTGCAAGGCATAGGTGAAATGATTGATAACTTCATCCCTATGGCGCTTTATCGCCAAGATACAGCGTGGCTTGGTGGTTGGACGGTATTCTTCTGGGGTTGGTTCTTAGGTTATGGTCCAATGATGGCAATCTTTATTGCTCGTATTTCACGCGGTCGAACTATTCGCCAAATGATCGTGTCTATCAGCATCGTTGCTCCGCTGGTAACCTGTTTCTGGTTCAGCATCGTTGGTGGTAGCGGTTTAGCGTTTGAGTTAGAAAGCCCAGGTGTGATTTCTAGTGCGTTTGAAGGCTTCAACCTTCCTGCAGTATTACTGGCTATCACGGCACAACTGCCATTTCCGACTCTGATTGCGATTCTGTTCCTTATCCTGACCACCACGTTCATCGTAACAACGGGCGACTCAATGACCTACACCATCAGTGTAGTTATGACAGGTACCACAGAGCCAAACGCAGCGGTACGCACCTTCTGGGGTATCATCATGGGTGCTGTAGCGATAGCACTGATCTCAATGGGCTCTGGCGGTATTTCAGCGCTACAGTCGTTCATTGTTATTACTGCGGTTCCTGTGTCATTCATCTTACTGCCATGTTTATGGCATGCACCTAAGATCGCGACACAGATGGCAAAAGAGCAAGGCATCGCTTAATCACAAAGCCGACTAACCTCGGTTTCGTGTTTCGAACAAAAAAGCCACTCAAGTGAATCACCTAAGTGGCTTTGTTTTATCTATCTGTATATCGGTTTATTGAAACTTTTCACCAGCGGCAACCACGAATGACATTTCAACCAACAGTTCAGGGTTTGCCAGTTCCGCTTTCACACAAGCACGGCTAGGCGCACAGCCTTCAGGGAACCATGCTTCCCACACTTCATTAAGTGCATCAAAGTTAGCGAAATCCGTTAGGTAAATAGTGACCGACAATACGCGAGATTTATCGCTGTCTACTAGGCTCATCATCTCTTCAGCTTGCTCAAAGATTTGTTGAACCTGACTTTTAATGCCCGCAGATGTGTCCGACTCAGCAACTTCAACAAAGCTTGCAATACCATTAAAAACAGTTACATCAGACCAGCGCTTGGTCGGGTTAATTCTATGAATCTTCACTCGCTATTCTCTTCTTATTGTGAGGGCCTACATCAGAGTAATCTAATTCAAATCCCAAATATTGAAAACAAAAATCAGCTGGAAATTCCCTAATCAAGCTATCAAAAAACAATCCAACACATTGTTTCTCAACAGGCTCGATGGCTAAACCGCTGATGGGTACGCCATATAAGATTCAGTGAAATAATCCAATTTTCATTAATATTGCGAAATTTAGTTATCACTAGTGCGGTCATGTTTTAGGACTTATTAATGGAGTACTTTTATGCATGTTCAAACCTACGAATTGAAGCAAAGCAATTTTGGATACAACCTTGGCGTGGTAGGCGTCGCTTTGGTGTTAGCTTGGATTGGAATTTACAAGTTTACGCCTACTGAGGCGATGTTGATTGAGCCTTTAATTGTCAACCACCCAGCAATGAGTTGGCTTTACGATTTATTCTCCGTCCAAGCCGTGTCTAATATGGTTGGTAGTGCTGAAATCATTGTCGCGATTGGGCTGATGATTGGATTTAAAAAGCCGCAAGTGGCGTTCTATTCTGGCATTGCTGCGGCGGCTATCTTTGTTGTGACACTGAGCTTTCTAATTACCACACCAAACGCTTGGAAAGTATCGGATGGTATTTTGGTCACTAACTTCTTCTTAGTGAAAGATATTCTATTTTTAGCAATCGCGATCAGCATTATCGAACGCAATAAACCTCAAAAGTAACCTTATAGATATAAGTAAAAAGGCTTGAAGCTGGCTTGAAGCACCCTGCCAGCTTCTGATAGGTCGTTACTTTTTACTGTGTATCGACATCGTGGTTAAAGCATTGTCTCGTTACCAAGCCCCACTTATCATCCTGATATTGATCTTCTACATAGTTACCTGACGTGTAGTCCGTTACTACATCTCTCCAAAACTTAACGGCGTGATCCGCACCTAGTACTTGCTTAATTTCCCAGCTGCCTTGTAAACGTTTAAAAAGCTCAGAAATGAATTGCTTCCCGACTTTGTTCTTGCGGAAATAAGGTACAACATAGAAATCACAAATTTCGAATTCATTTGGCGCTTTGGTCTCAATGGCGGTCAAGGCGGCTGGCACACCATCAACATATAACAGGTAACCCGTTACTGCATCACCAAGCGTCGGATAAATCTCAAACAAACCGTTCTCATCGGGCTTATCTCCGATGATCTTTGAAAACTCAGCCGCATAACCCTGATACAAATTCGCATATACGTGCTGAATACTACTATCGACTGTCACGATGTTCATAAACTGTTCTCTGTATTGTTTCGCACCACAATGGTGTGAGCTCATCTTTCCGAGCCTATTATCTCATTGATCATAGGACAAATAATAGCTATCGAGCATGCATTTAGAAAGATATCACCTTGCGGTAAAAATTGGCGTCTTGATGTTGCCCTTTGAATACTAAGTAGTTTTCTACACACTCAACTAATTCAAAACCTGTATTTGATAATATTTTGTTTGAACCAATATTGTTGACTAGAGCGTAGGCATCAAGATATTTAAGAGATGAGTGTTCCGACAGATAACCCAGCAACTTCCTAACCGCATTAGTGGCAACCCCTTTAGAACCAAAAGCTCGACCAACACGATAGCCAAGCTCCCCGCTTTCACCATTTTGGCTGATATCGCGAACGTTGATTCTCCCACAAATAACGCCTCTGGCGTCTTTAATCAGCATTGGAATCAGCTCACCATTTTGATATTCCTTTAGGAAGTGCGCAATTTGTTCGGCAACCCCTGAATCAGAATAGAAACTGTCATCCCTAGCAGGAACAAATTGATCAAACCACTCTCTATTTTCGAGTTCAAATTCCAAAAGTGGACCAACATCACTTGGTTGAAGTAAGTGTATAGATATATCCATAAGTAACTCTACAAGGCTCCCTTTAAGTGCTGTCTTTGTAGATCACGCAGTTTGCGTGTTTCTCTCTAGGCCAATGAGAGTCAACCATCACTCAAAGTATTGGCATGACCAAAAACAATCCCATTACCGCCATAGACAACAAGGCACCACTCAAAAAACTCGGTGCATGAAATGGGCGAACTTTTGATTTAACGGCCTCTCTCTCAATCGCTTCTTGGTAAGTTTTAACGGAGAGTTCCTTAACGTAATTATTTTGCATAATAAGCTCCTTCTGAATAACTAAGAGAAGCTTAAGACTTGAAGTTAAGTTGAGGTAAAGCGAAAAATCATATTAATTCACATCGTTAAACGAGTTATTCCAAAATCACCCTAAATACATCATTATTCACCCCCCCCACATCCACTAACTCTCCAGTTTTCATATGAAGTGACGTGTTTAATTGTCGAGTCGAGCGTGGCTCTTTCGTTTCTCGAATCACGAGCATATCGACCAAGTAACCAGAGTCTTGCTTTCGTACTAAGCCCGAAAAAGTCACACTTTCAGCTCTATCGGCGAGTACTGAATTAAATGTTTTGTCTTCTAATACGCCTGCAGAGATCGATGTCTCGCCATAAAACAACGTGATACTTGTTGGGTCCGGTTGTAAAGCTTCATTGGACGCGCAGCCCGTCAGAGCTAGGCATAGCATTAAAATAATTCTAAATGGCATAAACTTGTTTTCTTACGTTAAGCTTCTGTTTTTCATATTAAAACACTTCGAATCAATAAACACCATAAGTTGGCAGAAGCCTGTTTTGAGTAATTTGTGGAGAGAAGCTTAATGGAAGGGCTACGTATTGAGATGGGTTCATTAATCAAAGAATCGGCTCTAGCCCCTTGTTCAGAAGCTAAAGCCGACATTAGATCGAGATTATCGAATTGGATTCAATGAATTAAGCAATAACATCTTGTGGAGGTGTACCTTCGCAGTTAGATACGACGGCATCAATTTGGATTAATGCATTCATAGGAATCTCTGAAACCCCAACCACCGTTCTTGCCGGTAAGTCAGCATTAAAGAATGTAGTATAAACCTCGTTCACCGCATCAATATCTGAAATATCTTTAAGTTGTATATTAATTTTCACCGTATCGTCCATGCAATGGTCAACACTTTCAATGATCGCCTTAATATTCTTAAGACACTGTTCAGCTTGCTCTTTAATACCACCAGCAACCACTTCATGGGTTTTCGGATCTATAGGAAGTTGACCTGAAATATGGTTGTAGTGAGAAAAAGCAACGGTGTGCGAATAAGGCATGAATGGTGCTTTAGCAGTGTTATTTGCTTCAATAACCAGTAAGCAAGTATCTTCTGGCAGTTGTGGCGGTGTGCCATCGCCATGTGAAACTGAGGTATCGATTTGGACTAAAGCGCCCATTGGTAATTCAGATGCCTGCACAATCGTTCGCGCTGGAACGTAACTTGGGAAGAACTTAGCACAAGCTTCGTTTACCTTTTCTGCATCTTCGATATCTTTTAGGTAAATCGTGGTTTTCACCACATCATTCATAACATGGCCAATGCTTTCTAGAATCGTTCTAATGTTTGCTAAACATTGAGTTGTTTGCTCTGTGATTCCACCTGGAACCAACTCACCAGTATTCACATCAATCGGTAATTGAGCCGAAAGATTATTGTAGTGAGAAAAAGCCGCAGTCTGAGTAGACAAAGCACTCTGAGGGGCTTTATCCGTATTTCTTGATACCTTAACTAACGCACATGGTGCCTGTGGTGTTGTACCTTCACCATTCGAGATAAGCGCGTCCATTTGAACTAGCGCATCGCTCATTGGCAGAGCTGCAACACCAACCACTGTGCGTGTCGGAAGGCTATTACTAAAGAAGCCCTTGTAAACTTCATCGATAGCTTCCATATCGGAAACGTTCTTAACGAAGATATTAATTTTCACCACGTCATCCATCACATGGTCGATACTTTCAATAATCGCTTTCATATTATTCAAACATTGCATTGCTTGAACTTTAATATCACCGATGACTATTTGACCTGTTTTAGGAACAATGGGTAATTGAGCAGAGAAATTATTGTAATGAGAAAAAGCAACTGTTTGTGTAGATACATTATTTAGTGGCGCATTTTCAGTATTTCTTGAAATTTTAATGATATCGCTACTCATCGGTATGATCCTTTTAATAGAATAAGAATACGTATTTATATTGAACAATCGTATTGGAATGAATAATTAAAGTAGCGCTATGTTAGGTGAACAACTTTGGGTTGAACGTGACATGTATCAGACTATCACTCAACTAATATCCAGTGACTTATGGGATAATTAGTCATCGAAAGACTAATTATCCACGTAACTTAGGTTTGAGAACTACTCCCCCCCAACTGTTTTTAAGTATATCCAATAATATTGAATACTTTCCCACATAATATAATGGTTAAGTTATTAAATTTAGTTCGTGTTTGTTAGCTTGTTCACACTAAAATACCCTCACCGATGAGTTTTAGAAGTTAACTCCTTATTTCCATGCATAAATGTTTAGGCTATCTAACTAATTATTTTAAATAGCTTGTTTTATATAGTTACGTTAATAATATGTTTAATAAAAAACATCACCTGTTTCAGAACATAGATTGCGAGGAAGAAAGACTACACCGCTCTTGGAGTAGTATTGAAATGACGCTTAAATTCTCGGCTGAATTGAGATGGACTAGAGTAGCCAACCCGGCGTGCGGCATCACTGATACGCAGGCCTTCTAACTGGATCAGTTCTTTGGCTTTGTTGAGCCTTACCTTCTTCAAGTATTGGAGTGGTGATTCGAAAGTGACGTTACGGAAAGCATTATGAAAAGCAGACACACTCATGTTTGCTTCGTCAGCTAGTGACTGAACAGTAATGGTTTGGTCATACTCTTCATGCACTTTAGACAATGCTTTGGCGACGCGTGCGTAATGGCCATCATGATGAGCTAAATCAAACAGTACACGGCCCTCAGAGCCTGTTAAAGCGCGATAAACAATCTCCGTCACCATTGCATCACCTAAGATGTTGGCTTCGATATCGCAATGCAGTGTCTTCGCCAACCGAGTGAAACTCTCTAGCATCGCCGTTTCCATTCGAGTGGACTCTAAGCCACTCGAATTCTGTTTGTGCTTGTTGCAGTAACTCTCTAGAAAACCTTGCTCTTCGAGCTTTTTCACTAAGCTGTGCAAACGCTGAGAATCAATGTTGATCGACAAACCCAGTAACGGCTCACCGTCAACCGGTAAAGCTTCACACTCCAATGGCATTGGCACCCCCACCACTAGGTAGTCACCTGCCGCGTAAGTTACCGGCCTGTCGCCTATGTAGATATTCTTTTTACCCTGTCCAAGCATGATGATACCTGACTGGTAAGTGAATGGTTGGCGCTGATTCCCACCACTACTGCGATACAACCACACGCCCTCTATCTCTGTTTCTCTGATCCCTTCAAGATCATCCCAACCTTTGAGTTCAACGTAAGATTGCAGTAACTGAGCGAGTGTATTCATAACAGGCGATGTTCCATTCAAAGGGTGATGTTAGTTTGCACAAAAGCCCAAAGAGAATATCAATTATGTAGAAATAGGCAATTAGTTTGGAGAAATTGACCTTCACCACCCTAATTCCGTGTACTAATATGCAAATATAGAAATTAAGCACTACTACAAAATAAAAATTTTAGCTTTACACAAGGAACTGACGATGCAATTTACCTATGTTAACCCTACTGTTATCCACTTCGGCCAAGGCCAAATCAACGCTATCAGCCAAGCCGTTGATACTTCAAAGAAAGTACTTGTCATCTACGGTGGCGGTTCAATCAAAAGCAACGGTGTTTACGACCAAGTAGTCGCATCTCTTAAAGATCACGCTTGGATTGAGTTTTCTGGTGTTGAAGCAAACCCAACTAAAGAAACATTAGACAAAGCAGTCGCTATCGTTAAAGAAGAAAACGTAGAATTCATTATCGCTGTTGGCGGTGGTTCGGTAATCGATGGTTCGAAATATGTTGCAGCAGCAGCGAAATACGACGGTGACGGTTGGGACATCCTAACAGGTAAGCACCAAGTAACCGAAGCGACGCCAATCGGTGCTGTACTGACGCTTCCTGCTACAGGCTCTGAATCAAACATGGGCGCAGTAATCACTCGTAAAGCGACTCAAGAGAAGCTGGCTTTCCTAAACCCTGCGGTACAGCCTAAGTTTGCAGTTATGGACCCAGATGTAATGAAGTCTCTACCAGAGCGCCAATTGGTGAATGGTCTGGTTGATGCTTGGGTTCACGTCTGTGAGCAATACATCACTATGCCTGCTAACGCGATGGTTCAAGACGGCTACGCAGAAACATTGCTGAAAAACCTTCTTGTACTGGGTAAACAATACGACGAGCGTGACAACGACGCATGGCGTGCAAACCTAATGTGGACAGCTAACCAAGCGCTAAACGGCCTTATTGGTACGGGTGTTCCTCAAGATTGGGCAACGCACATGATTGGTCATGAATTCACTGCATTATGGCATGTCGACCACGCACGTTCTCTAGCTATCGTTCAACCTTCACTACTTCGTAACCAGATTGAAGCGAAGCGCAATAAGCTAGAACAGATGGGTCGTAACGTATTTGGCCTAGAAACTGGCGCAGATTTAGCAGAGCGCACTATCGATGCTATCGAAGCCTTCTACCACAGCCTAGATGTAGCGACTATGTTTGATGGCTACGAGGCGGATAAAGCAACAGCTATCGACAACGTGGTTGCACAACTAGAATCACATGGCTATTTACAACTTGGCGAGAACCAAGCGATTACACTAGAGAAAACTCGCGAGATTCTAGAGTCTGCGATCCATTAACGGTTAAAATTAAAGCAAAGAAATCACGTTTCTAAATAAAATCGCGATAATTTAAAAATTTATGCAGCGAAACTGAACCAAATTCTTTGACCTTGCGTATACCCACAAGCAGCGTCCTCATCCGGCGCTGCTTTTTATTTGCCCTACAAGATGCTATTAAATTCTCATAAGTTCCTAATTTTATGTGCAATCATATTTCTATATTGTTAAGGTAAACCTGTCTCTTTACTAGGTATGAACAACGATTTGAACAATCTTAAGGAAATGGTTAAGTTTAAGTCACTTAACAAGTGGTATGGTGATTTTCATGCCCTAAAAGATATCGATCTAAATATTGAACAGGGAGAGATTGTGGTGATTTGCGGACCATCTGGTTCTGGTAAATCCACTCTTATCCGCTGTATCAATCAGCTAGAACCGTTCGAAAGTGGCGAACTTTCCGTGTTAGAACAGTCGCTTCCCTGCAAGTTCAACACACCAGGCCAAGTTGGAATGGTGTTTCAGCACTTCCATTTATTCCCCCATCTTACTGTGCTCGAAAACTTGACTCTGTCTCCTATTCGTACGCTCAAAAAAAGCAAAGAAGAAGCAGAGAAAACCGCCATGCATTATCTCGAGTGTGTACACATCGCAGAGCAAGCGAATAAGTACCCGGCTCAACTTTCAGGCGGCCAACAACAACGTGTGGCAATTGCGCGCTCTCTTTGTATGAAGCCAGAACTACTGCTATTCGATGAACCGACATCTGCTCTTGATCCGGAAATGATCAATGAAGTACTGGATGTAATGGTCGAACTGGCAAGTGAAGGTATTACCATGGTGTGCGTGACACACGAAATGGGCTTTGCAAAACGCGTTGCCGACCGAGTCATCTTTATGGACGAAGGACAGATCGTGGAATCTAATACGCCACAGAGCCTGTTCGAAAATCCTCAACACGAACGTACTCAAGCGTTCCTAAATCAGATTCTGACTTACTGATGCTGCTGAAAATAGTGAAACCCGCCCTCTCCGCCTTGGTACAAATTGTGGTGCTTGCGGCAGCCGTTGTATGGATCCTCGATTCTGGCGCTCAGGCGATGGGATACAGCTGGCAATGGGAGCGAGTACCTGACTACATCGCCTTCTATGAAGATGGTGAATGGTGGCCTGCAGAGTTGATGGAAGGACTACTCGTTACCATCAATATCTCTCTGATTTCTTTAGTTGCAACACTGGTAATTGGCTTAACCACAGCCCTATTACGTAATTCCAATTCAGTGGTTGGTCGCACCCTCGCCACCAGCTATGTGGAATTGATTCGTAATACACCACTGTTGGTGCAAATTTACCTGCTCTATTTTGTATTCGGCCCTGTTATCGGTCTGGATCGATTTAGCACGGCTGTTTTAGCCTTGGCACTTTTCCAAGGGGCATACACCGCTGAGATATTTCGTGCTGGGTTAAATAGTATTTCTAAAGGACAGTTTGAAGCCGCTCAATCTTTGGGCTTATCAAAGACCTATACTTATTGGGATGTGATTCTTCCTCAAGTGGTACAACGCACGTTGCCACCTCTGACCAACGAAGTGATCTCCCTTATCAAAAACTCTTCGATTGTGAGTGTCATGGCTATTTTCGACCTAACAACCGAGGCCAGAAACATTGTTTCTGAAACTGCGATGCCATTTGAGATCTGGTTCTCTGTGGCAATCATTTATCTTGCACTTACACTTTCACTTTCTGCCGTTGCAGCTTGGCTTGAGCATAAGCTCGGAGCTAACTGGCGAACACAATAAGGATTTATCAGCATGAAGCTATTTAAAACCGCTATCACTGCTTTACTTGCGCTTGCCGTAAGTTTGCCTGCACTTGCGTCTGAAACGCCTAACCTAGACAAAATCAACGAGCGTGGCTCTCTACGTGTTGGCATGTCGACTTTTGTTCCTTGGGCAATGCGTAACAAACAAGGCGATCTTGTCGGCTTTGAAATCGATGTTGCAAAACGCCTTGCTGAGGATTCAGGCTGGAAAGTTGAATTTGTACCGACAGCATGGGATGGCATTATCCCTTCACTGTTATCGAATAAGTTTGACGTAATCATTGGCGGTATGTCGATTACTGAAGCGCGCGCTAAGAGTGTTCTTTTTACTGAACCATATTCTCACTCTGGTGTTCAACTGGCGGCTAACAAAGAGCTAGCAGAAGGCTTCAACAAGATTTCGGATTTCGACTCTCGTCGAGTGAAAATTGCAGCTCGTCGTGGCGCCTTCACAGTTCAAGTTGCTCGTGAAACCTTCCCGAAAGCGAAAGTACTTCAGTTCGATGACGACGCTCAAGCGTTCCAAGAAGTACTAAACGGCAATGCACACGCGGTTATCGCTTCTAGCCCTAAGCCAGAACACGAAGCAATCAAGAACGCTGACACGCTATTCATTCCATTTGATGAACGTCTATCAAAAGGTAACGAAGCATTTGCTGTTCGCCTGGGTGAAACGGACAAAGCGGAGTTCTTCAACGAGTGGATCAAAGCTCGTACTGAAGACGGTTGGTTGAAAGAACGTTACGAGTACTGGTTCTCTACTCTAGATTGGCAAGATCAGATTGCTCAAGGTCAGTAATCGACGGTTAATTAGAAGCTAAAGAACTAATCAAGGCAGCACCTTGCTGGTACTGCCTTTTAAGATACACCCGAGATAGCAATGAATTCATAGCCCATTCTCACAACACATTAATAATCATTGTTTAAACAGGAATGACGTGAGTAGTACTAGCGCATTATCAACGCCCAAGCCCAACCTTCACATGAAGCCTTGGTATCAACGCCTCAATCTATTGGATGGTGTGTTATTTGCCATCATTTGTGCGTTTGCAGGTTGGCTTTATTATCGCTCTGCTGTCGGCATTAACTATCAGTGGCGATGGGAAGACGCGTTCACGCTGATCTTCATTCCACCTTCTCAAGGTAGCATCCCTTACTTCTTCCAAGGCCTAGTCGCAACACTACGTTTAAGTTTGTGGAGTATGGTGTTGGCCTTATCTTTCGGTACCCTGCTTGGGGTCGCAAGACACTCTAAGATCGCTCTATTTAAAACACCAGCTCTGCTTTTCATCCAATTGGTTCGAAATATTCCACCACTGGTTTTTGTGTTTATCTTTTACTTTTTTGTCTCTAACCAGCTGATTCCTTTGCTTGGTTTAGAAACCCTTCTACGTGAACACAATGGCGATATTAACCAGCTGCAAGCCTTTCTATTTGGCCCAGCCAACCTTTGGGAAAACTTAGCTTCTGGGGTTATCTGTATTGGTCTACTCTCTTCGGCGTATATCGCTGAAGTGATTCGCGCTGGCTTGGAAAGCATTCCTAAAGGCCAATGGGAAGCGGCGGACTCACTTGGTTTATCCGTCTTCTCAAAATATCGATATGTGATAGGCCCACAGGTATTAACCGCGATTACACCACCTTTGGCTGGCCAAGCAATTTCGTTGGTAAAAGACACCTCGATTGTGTCTCTGATTTCGATTCAAGAAATGACCTTCGTTGGCACCGAGATGGCCAACTCATCCGGTTTGATCTTTGAAATCTGGCTGATTGTTGGCGCGGTTTACTTCGCATTATGCTTTACTCTCTCGCGTATTTTCAGAAAGATAGAACAACGCTCAAGTGCTTATCTCAACCGCTAATTTGCACCTAGTCACCCTATTGTTTCTACAGCATTTCAGTGACCTTTTCTTACCCTAGCCTATAATATTCATCAGCTTATCCTGATTGGTTTAACTCATTGACCAATCAGGATTAATCATTTCAAAACTCTCGTCTAAAACACAGCAAACCCTTCATTTAATTACTATACTTTGAATACCAAATCCCATCGGACTCTCTCAAAGGTCAAACCAACATGGACAATCATAAAGAACGAGCGTTTTATGCCGTTGTCGGTGCATTAGTCGGGGACGCTGCCTCTATGGGGCTGCATTGGTTATATGATCAAGAGAGGATCTTGCAGGTAGCGGGTTTCGAGCCTGAGTTTCGTTCGCCAAACGAGTCCGATTATCAAGATAAAGGCTATTTTGCTCACCAAGGAAAATCCGCAGGCGACCAATCACAATACGGCGCTCAACTATTAGCGATGGTCGATAGCCTAGTCGACAATCAACAATACGATGAAGCATGCTACATCAAGCATTTCCGCTTCTGGTTTGATTTCGGCGGCAGTTGGCAAGGTTACATAGATAAAGCAACGCGCATGAGCTTGCTGAACATACACCAACTGGAACTGGCCAATGCCCCCATCACAGCCTGTGGCGCTGATGACACGCAATTACCAGCTATTTCAAAAATCATCCCATTAGTGGCTTGTACTTATACTTCTCACACCTTACCAGCGATGGTCGAAAGCGCGGTTCGAGTGACTAATAACAACGACAAAGCCGTCGAGTGGGCGCAGGCTATTACCCTGCTGATTCAAGCCTCGATACAAGGTAATTCGCCATCACAATCGGTAGAGATGGTAAGACAGACCTGCAGCAAGTTTATACATGATCAAATCGATGAAGCACTAGCCGAACCTGAACTTTCAATCACCGAGGCCGCAAAGAAATTTGGATTGCATTGTGAATTAAGCGCCGCGTTCCCGCTGATGATTCGCATCATTGCAGGCGCTCAAAGCTTTAAACAAGGTATTAGAGATAACATCTTATGTGGTGGTGATAGTTGTGGACGTGCGATTGTGATTGGCGCGGTATTAGCGGCTTGTTTCTACGAAGAAGACGGTGCGATTCCAAAAGAGTGGCTGAAGCAAGTCGAGCTCAATGGTGGTGTATTGTCTCTGCCCATTGAGTAATTTGTATTAAGCCCATGTAACCTTTCTAGCAATAAAAACTAAAGCGCCTGTCGATTCCTTGCTCGACAGGCGCTTTTCTTTCCACTATTCACTTCAACGAATGGCTTAAACGGATAGCTTCAGTTTCGGGCAATAAACTTCGCGGATCCCTACGACCGCTAGTTTATCACTCTAACTGAACCTATTTCGTTCCTCGTACCTAGAACTGATACGCGGCAGAAAGCTTGTAGTTACGGCCAGGTTCATAGTCATCTAGCGTAAAGCCTCTCGCCGTACCTGAACGAGATGCGTGTGAGGTGTATTGCTCATCAAACACGTTGTCGATACCAAAGGTAACAGACAGTCCATCGACTGTTGATGGTACCCATTGAGCGTAAAGGTTATGCACGTCGTAACCTTCTTTAATTGGCTGACCATCAAATACGTTATCTTCGTCTTTAACAAACATCGAGTTCCACCCAAAGATCGTTTCAAGCGCTTCAGACTGATAATCCAGAGTCAACGTGATGCTATCGCCCATATCAATACTGCGACCATTTCCACCCGCGACAGCGCCGCCTGTGTCTTTGTTTTTAGTATCTGAACGTGCATAAGAAAGTTTACTGTTAAACATCTCGTAGCCGTAAGACAAGCTTGCTTCAAAGCCTTTGATCTCCACGTCGCCTAAGTTGTAGATCAAGTAACTTTGGCTCGCACGCTGGTACTCTTCTGCAATGTAATCATCAATATTGGTTTGGAATACAGTTAGGTTCGCACCAACAAAGTGATCATCAATACGCTTGTCGAAACGCACGCCACCTTGTGTGTTCTGCCCTGTTTCAGCTTTGATATCATCCGCTAAGTATGCGGCATCTTGATACGCAATAAAGGTCTCCATCAACTCTGGGCCTTTAAATAGCGAACGTGTGCTCGCAAACAGCGTCCAATCTTGTGTCACGTCCCATTGCGTCGCTAAAGACCAAGTTACATCATCGAAATCGTCATTTCCTGTCTCTGCTTTACGCTGATAATCATCAAAGCGAATACCCGCTGTGATCGAGAAGGCTTGAGTAAAGTAGAACTGGTCTTCAACAAAAAGCGCGGTAGAAATGGCCGACTCATCCATAAACTTACTGCTGCCGTAATAACTGCTTGATGACTTGTCCATGTAATCAAAACCGTAAGTCGCAACATTATCAAACGACATCAAACGATAGTCCGACTGGAACTTAGCATTCACGCCAAAGTTCTGATTCTTTGCCGTGTTTTTAGACAAACGGTTCGAAGGCCAGCGTGGTGCCATAACAGTTTCATCACGCTTAATTTCAGTTTGAGTGTTGTAAAGCGTCACGTCACCTTGATGAGTATCGCCACGTAGCTCATAGCTTGCAGTGACGGTGTCACGGTCGTAATCGGTTGGGATCAGAATATCGTTAGACAGACCTTCATTAGCGCCACCCGACATATCCGGGCGCGGGCTGTAATCGCCGCTATCGCGGTAGAGATCATAAGCGAGTTCAAAACGGTGCAAGTCGCTCGGTTCAAAACCAATCTTACCAAGAATGTTGTATACGTCCCCTTCTGAACCAAAGGTCTCATTGCCGTCACCATCTTCAAAGTTATCACGGCTCATGTAGTGGCTATAGAGCATGGCATCAACGTTATCCGACAATAAGCCATACACAGTTAAAGAGCCTTGTTGACTGGCGTTAGTGGCATAACCGCCATAGACACGAGTTCCGAATCTTTCGTCATAACGAAGAAGGTCTTTTGCATCTTTAGTTTCAAACAACACAGAGCCACCGAGTCCATTTTGCGTGACTGAGTTGTTACCTACTTGGATATCGGCCGATTTCAAAATGTCTGGGTTAAGCGTGAGGTTGCCAATATGGTGGAACATGTTGGCGTGCTGAGAAGCGCCATCAAGTCGAATATCGAGGTCCGTTTCGCTCAAGCCACGAATCGTAATCCTTTGGTTCACCGAGTGCGTGCCGCCAACATCAACACCCGGAATCTCACGTAGTAGATCAGACATATGGTCAGCTTGCTTAAGTGACATATCGTCGGCAATGATCGATTCAGTATTGCTTGATACTTTCGTCCCCCACACCACCACTTCATCAAAGTGCGATGTGTTCTCTTCTGCTATCACAGGGCTACTAACCGCACTGGCTATAGCAATACAGAGGGCTGAAAGCTTGATTGTTGAGCTGACTGGGCTTTCCATAAATTCAATCCTAGATGTAAATGATAATAATTCGCAAATATGATAGAGTTGTAATTTATAAATGCACAGATGATTTGCTTATGCGAAAACGCATAGCTGTTATGAGGAAAAGTCAAATGGGTGAAGTAACGTCAGAGCAAACTAAACTTGCCGAAACGACTGTGGCGAAAGCGAATGTAACAGCCAAAAAGTCTACATTAACCAAGAAGGTCGCTCTCACCAAAAAGCTAGAACAGACTGAAAAGCAGATCATCGTGACACAAGGTCAAACTAAGCAGACTTCACTCGCTGAGGGGAAGTTTCTTTCTTACCAATACAACGACCAAATTTTTGTGCATGGTGGTCGCTGTATCGAACTGGTCGACAGTAATATCGTATCTACGGCTCACTCCGCTATTTTGATTACTATCCTTCTCGAAGGAAAACTCACCTTTGGCTACGACGATTTGGAGTTCGACCTCGATGCCAGCAATGGACCACAAGGCGTGGTCGTGAACTTAGCCAAACCAGCCAACTTTAGACGTTCGTTAATTCAAGATAACAAAATGAATAAGATCAATATCTTGGTTAAACCACAATGGATTAAAACACGTTTGAGTGATCACTGTTCAAGTAAGTCATTCTTAGATTCACATAAGGCTTGTTACGATATTCAGATCAACACTGACATCATTCAACTCGCTAGCACGCTTACAAGCCAAGCGACACCAACCAACTTTCAGGACAAGCTTATGGTCGAGACGCTGACTCAACAGTTACTTGCTCAAACTTTGTCTCAAATGCCGCTCCAATGTTGCCAAGAGTGCTCCACTGAAAATATAAACGTTAGCCAAAATAGCACGAATAAAAACAGTGGTTTTGCTGAAAACGATAGCCAAGTTAAGGCCGAAAAAGGGTTCGATGGAAAGATAGAAGACATCATCAGCTACATTGAAATCAACCTGGATCAGCCGCTCAGCCTTGAAAGTATCGCTCGTCGGTTCTCAATGAGTGTCTCCAATTTACAGCGCCGCTTTAAGCAATCTTACAACCTAACCATCAACGGCTATATTCGCCACCGACGCCTAGATATCGCACGTTTGCATTTAGAGCGAGGCTTAGTTTCAATCACCGAAGCGGCCTATGAAGCGGGCTATCAACATCCTTCAAACTTCACCAATGCGTTTAAGAAAGCGTTCGGTGTGCCACCCCATGAGCTTGCTAAACACTCGGCATCAAGAGTCAATTAGCTTTTGCCTTTGGGAGACGTTGGTTCAATAGCTGGAACACACTGCGACAGCTCACTCTTCAGCCAAGTTACGAACAAGTGGCCTGAATCATCTTGTTCGCTGTCTTGTGTGAGCAATATGTACTGATGACCAGAAGGTACAAAGCCAAACGGAGCGATCAAGTTGCCTCTTTCAATATCATCGGCGACAAGTGGGTAAGACCCAAGTGCAATTCCTAACCCATCAACAGCCGCCTGAAAGCAAAAGTAGAAGTGTGCGAATGTTTGGTTCATTGCTACTTGTGATAAGGCCTCGCTGTCTATTGTGTCTTTTGTGATAGACATCCAATGCGCCCAGGCATTCAGTCGAGTACTGCTGTGCAATAACTTCATATCACCCAAATTCTCCTTTATCTGTTGCCAGTATTCAGGAGAACAAACGGGCCCAACCCACTCTTCAACTAATGGTGTCTGTTTATAGCTCTCGGTTAGCTTAAAATCATCCCGTCGAATTGCCATATCGAGCCCCGTCGCATCTAGACTCACAGCCCCACCAGCAGTCGACAAACGAACATCAATACCCGACTCAGCGTAAAAATCGCCTAAACGAGGCATCAACCAACGCATGGTTAATGTTGGCTCACACGACACCTCGAGTGCGTGGTTGTTCAGTTGGTTGAGCTTTTGGATACCTGTGTCCAACGCCTGAAACGCTTGCTCTGTGTAGCCTTTTAGCAGCTCACCCTCTTTGGTCAAACACACATTGCGCCCCTGCTTATAAAACAGAGTTTGTGACAGGTGGCTTTCTAACACCTTGATCTGTTTGCTCACCGCACCATGGGTAATGTTCAGCTTGTCTGCCGCTTCGCTGTAACTCATCGAATGCGCGGCAACATGAAAAACATGAAATGCTTTAAGATGCCTCATGTGTGATTTTTTCTCACAGTTTTGTCGATTTCATTTCGATTATAGGTAGCAAATAAAAACCATACAATGGCTGCTCATCAAATAAGAGAGTTGGAGTATTTATGGAGTGGTTAAGCTTAGCAGTGTTGGGACTATTGATTGTCATAAGCCCTGGCGCTGACTTCGTTTTAGTTCTGAAGAATAGCGTTAATCAAGGTAGGCAAGCTGGTATTTGGACAGCGCTAGGGGTAAGCCTAGCGATTTGTGTTCATATTAGTTATTCAATGCTAGGTATCAGTTACTTAATTTCACAGAATGAGCAACTTTTTGACATCATTCGTTACGCAGGTGCCGCTTACCTTATTTACCTTGGAATCAAGGGAATACTAGGCGCAGACAACAAACTTACCCCTATGGAAGGAGCATCAGAGAACATCAGTACTTGGCGCTATTTAGCGCAAGGCTTTTTGTGCAACGTGCTTAACCCTAAAACCATGCTGTTCTTCTTAAGCATTTTTAGCCAAGTCATCTCACCTAACGCTGAAAACCAACATGTTGCACTCGGTTATGGGCTTTATATGATTATTCTTCACGGCTTGTGGTTTGGAATTGTCGCAATGTTATTTACTTCGAAGACTTTGCAAAAACACTTGTTGAAAGCCAAGAAAAGGCTCAACCAAGCGTGTGGATTTGGATTGGTAACGTTTGGCTTAGCACTAGCATTAAAATAATCCGATAAATCACAGCAACTATGGCAGCAAAGGAAGCTGCCATATTGATGAACTTAACTAACCTTCAAAGCCACTCACTTCCCATTTGTTACTCACTTCGTTCGTCAGTAGATTTTGAAAATGCACAGCATCATCCGGTTGCCAAAAACCAACGTGTAAAGCAAAGGAACGATCTTCGTCTTGAGTCGCGTGAATAAAGTTAGAAGACATCGTTATAGTATTAGCCTTTATGGTGTGCTCAGTCTTTAGATCAAGACTAAGAAACGATCTTCCATCATTGGCAACAAGACCACGACGCATATTGCATCGAAACTGCGTTAATACATAATTTCCCGGCTTGATACCATCAAACAGTGCGTACTTCGTATCTTCATACACAAATACGCGTAAGGTTTGTGGTTCAGAATCTACTAATTTACCATCAACTTTTTCTTGTATATCAAAAGAAAACGTTTCGCATGGGTAAGTTGAGTCATACTTAGAGATGTTGGTCGCGATAGCTAACGCCCCGTTACCTTGAGGTTCTGACAATGTGTCCGTAGCCGAATTGGGAATACTTTTACAGCCCGAGATGCTTGTGGCTACGGCAAACGCAACAATCAGAAACTTATTCATACAAAGCCTTTATTTTAATAAACACAAATATTCGGCGACCCTATCATTAAAACATCAGACCGAAAATGTTAATTTATAAAATATTGATATAGCTGGCATTATTTTGTAGTAAAGCTGATAGTTTTATTATTTATCAGCATCTTATTCGAGTTTTCCCCATCGCATTAGTTATCCTGATTGATAGAAACTAACTTGTTCAAGTTTCACGATTTTTTCACTCCCCCCTACTTATCATTTTATGGAGCATCGTTTTTTATTTTCAACGATGCTTTTTTGTTTTCTAAGTTGAGGTAAACGTGCAAAATTTTCGTCAAATCGTTGAGCTTTCCAATGCTGTACACCCAAACACCAAAGGTTTAACCCGAATCAAGAAAAATCTGCGCTTTACACTATGGGGCGTTATGAACCCTAAGATCATTCGCAAAGTGCATCAGCTTAAAGAGAAAAGCAATCTCTCAAACCTTCTTGAGCAGAATCCTAAAATCTTTGAAAAGCCACTCAAACCATTCATCTGTATTGCCATCAAACCTAAAACACGTGCTTCGTTACTGCATTCTCACTTCGAACTTTTAGAACAAACATTTGGTCCAAACACAGTGCATCTGCACCTTTCTAACTTTGAGCTTCTGACCTTTGCAGATCGAAATGGAGATGAGTTCAGGATTGAGACTTTCTCAGGGGAGTCTCGTGAAGGCTCCTTGGGGATCAGACTCGTCGAAGCCAATACTGGGCTGACTATTTACTCGGTCACCTTCAATATCTCTGATAACAATGGGCAGCGCACCATGCACATCGGCTGCCTACAAGGCACAAACAAGCGCATCACCAGTAGCCAGGATAAGATCAAAGAACTAACGCGTTCCTTACACGGGTTAAGGCCAAAGTCACTGATGGTTGAGCTCGCAATTATGTTTGCGAATTACATGAAAGTTGATGAGATTCTAGCAGTTTCGAATAAAGGTCATATCTACCAAGCGATGCGCTATATCGGATCAAAACGAGGAGCAATCTCGTTTGATTACAACACACTATGGACTGAAAATGGCGCCTCTTTGGTCGATAAACACTGGTTTTCTTTGCCCACTAAGCCTCTTCGTAAAGACACTGACACATTGAAAAAGACCAAACGCCGCTTGTACACAAAACGCTATGATTGGCTAAAGGAAACTGAAGAGCAGATCATTTCACGGTTAAACGAAATTAAGTCTGCTCCCACGTTATTACATTAATTATTAATCGAAGCGCCCTACTCGATGATACCCAGCGGCTTGACCATTTCACTATCAGGGAAGATGGTGTTTAGCTGCTCCGTGTTTATAGATAGGTGCTCGCCAAGCACGCCTTTTATCACGCCTCGCATGTCACAGGTTGGTTTGAGGTCTCTCCCTTGATACAAATCCTTTGCGCTTAATCCCGGCCAGCTTGCGATAACTTGCCCTCCAAAAGCATCTGAACTCGATGCTCCTGAAGCCTTGTTAGCCATCGCACCACCAGCAACCAACATGACATTACCAGTGCCGTGGTCGGTGCCTTTTGTGCCATTTTCCTTCGCTGTTCGACCAAATTCACTCGCAGCCATGATCACCGTATTGTTCCAACGTGAGCCTAATGACTCCTTAAGCGCTGCTAGGCCTGCATCCAGAGTTTTAAGTTGATTGCTTAACCTACCATTTACGCTGCCTTGATTAGCGTGGGTATCCCAACCGCCGAGCTCTAACGCAGCAATGTTTGGTCCGTTGTCAGCAGATAAGATATCTCCTGTTTTACTCATCAATGACTTAAATTGTTTGCCAACGCCTTGGTCACCGACCAACTCATCTATCTTCATGACGCTTTCAAAGTTAGCAGACAGCATTTGATCACTCTGGAAAAGCTCTTCAAGCAGCTCGGTTTGTTTATCGCGGGTTTTTAGTCGGTTTGGATACCAGCTTGCCACGCTAGATTCACCCTGCATGATAAGCGGCAAGCCAGAATCAATCGCAATACCATCGTATTTTTCTGAGCTAAGACTTAGCAAGCGGTTAAGCCAGCCCTCCTTGTTGTAAGGATCAGAGGTACCATTCTCTAGTATCTTCTGACCATCAAAATGCGAGCGCTCACGATAAGCCGTTGAGCACGCATGTACAAAACTAAGCTCTTTGTTTTCATACCATTGATGACAGTTTTTAAGCGAAGGGTGTAACCCAAAAAAGCTGTCTAGTCTTAGTAGCTGGCTCTGCTTCAATCCAATACTTGGCCTTAAACTCAAATAATCTGAGTCAGCGTATGGCACCACAACGTTTAGCCCATCCATAGCGCCACGCAATGAGACCCAAATAAAAATATTCTCTGAGCGTGTTTTGGCAAAACTTGGAAATGGCAACATCGCACTCATACCAACTGCAGCAGCCATTCCCATAAACTGGCGACGATTGATACTTTGCAAACCGTTTGTCTTTTTCATACCCATTCCTAACGATATTGAAACTGTGGGCTTAGCCACAACAGAGAAAGTTGCATGGCTGCGCTGTCGGCTTTGCTTAATACAATTTGGGTGTGTTCATCAATAGCATCGCCGTATAGAGTCGCAATCACTTTATCCACCACGACCTTAGGTTTTTCACCTGCAGCTCTAGCAGACTTGATAACAGCCGAAGCAAGTCGATTAGCCACTTGCATACGTTGTGTTAACGCCGACGGGCTGTTGTAGTCTCTGTCTTGATCTGACCACCCTGCAGGTGAACCCGGTTTAAAAGGTGGTTGGCCTAGTGTGTTAAGAGTATTCAGTACCTGTTTTTCGTTAAGTGAAATGTCAGCGCTACGAAGCACGGCAAATAACCACTCTTTAGGTGGTCTAAATCGATTAGGCCTAGGCGTGCCCGCCTCCTTGCTGTTCAGCAACAAACGGTAAATAGGTAGCAAATCACCATCGCTTTTTAGATACTCTGCAACCATCTGTTCCGAGAGTTCTTTAGGCGTATCACCAATAAAATGCTGACAAAGCTTATCAACCAAATGTCCCGCTGTGTCTTTATGGGTAGCTAGCATTTGCAAACACGATTCGCCCTGTAAGACTCCTGACTGGGAATAGGCTTTTCCAAGTAGAGTTATCGTACCCGGTTCGTGTAAATCCGAAGCAAAGCGAAAACCAGTGTTGGGTGATTTGAACTTTATCCCCCAGCCTGAAATCGCCTTCGCCAAGGCAATCACATCCTGTTGGTTATAGGAGCTATCAACGCCTAGGGTGTGGAGCTCTAAAATTTCACGAGCGAGATTTTCATTCAGCCCCTTATCACGACGCTTACCAATTTTTGAGTTTGGTCCAATAGACAGTTGATTATCCAGATAAAGAAGCATGGCCGGATGCTTGGAAGACGCCATCAGCATATCGCCAAAGTTTCCATTCCAATGCTGGCGAATCACGTCGTTTTCAATGCTTGCCGCTAAGGGCATCAATTTTCGATTATCGACCGAAATGGCAAAGTGATTGCTCCAAAACTGAATAATTCGTTCTTGGAAACCATAGGGTGTTTCAACGCTTTGCAGGTGGCGAGCTTGAGATTGTTGTCGATAATGAGTTCGAAGAAACGACTGTGCCTCTTTCTTCATTGCTTGCATCTTTTGCTCATCACCCTTGGCTTTCTTTCGCTGTTCACGATTTTCACCGATAGTTATGAGAATAGATTCGGTTGTAGGTAAAGCTTGAATGGACTGATGAACAAATGACTTTTTATCCAACTGCTCTAAAGGGGAATAATAGGTTTCCTGTCCCAATCTAGGCCCAAAACCAAACCTCTGTTCACCCAAGATTTCTGAAGTTGGGTAATAATTCATTGCACACTCCCTCACGCTCAATCTGTTCTAAGTGTAATCGCTTAGTCATCAAGCATAGGGAGCTTTACAAGATTTTACGTTAGATGGGTGTCAGGTGCCTATCAAGTTACAGACACGCTGTGTTCATTTTGAATGGGTGTCTATTTACGCCACATATACACAAACTGATCGTTTTGCGAGGTAATTTCAAAACCAAATCGGAGATACAACTCCCCAACGCGGTTACCTTGCAGATAACACAGCTCTACTGGCTTATTAAGCTTTGAAGCGTGGGCTAAACAATCCGTCAAAACTTGGCTTCCAATCCCCTTGCCATGATATTCAGGCAGCAAGAAAAATCGACAAAAGTAGAAGTGGTCACCTTTGTCTTGCAGCAACACACTGCCAATGGCTTTGCCTTGAAATTCAATAATCTCAGGTCTTTCTTCTTCCCACTCTTCGGTGTGTATATCTCGCTGGACTTGTTCATCCCAACCAAATACGGCTTTGATCGGTTCGAACTCGGCGGCCTTTTTAAGCTCGAACAGAAATTCATAATCTGATGATTGAGCGGGCCTTGTTGAATACTTCAAAATATCTCCAAAAGTCACTAGGGCGTCTTGCTTAAATAAGGTTTATTTAGGGTCTAGTTGATATCGCAATACTTCGTGTTTGTCTTGCTCTGAATAAAATGTACTCAAGAACCTACCACCGCACTTCTCAATCACTTTCTTCGAAGCGATATTGCCACTTTCACAAGTAATGATAGCGCTTTCTGTTAGCGCATGATGTTGTATCCAAGACAACATATAGCTAGCAACACCTCGCCCTCTAGCTTGGGGCAAAGTTTCATAACCTATGTGTCCGATGACGTCATGGATGTAATCAGTCGTTCCATGACGAACTCGAATCACACCAAGGATCTCGGCACAGTCGATACAAAAATAGGTAGAGGCTGGAGTCCAACCTTCTGGCAAGCCTTCACCTTTAGAATAAGCAATACGCCTTTTTAAATAAGCGTCACTGCTATCAGAAATACCAGTGTAGATATCAAGCCCATCTTCAGCACAAGCATTCACATAATGATGAAAGGCTGTTGAATACGATAAATCGGCTTTGACTATATCCATGTCGTTTTGAGATCCCGATTACTGCTTTTTAACGTATTTCGCAGTCACAAGCATTTCACCGCCACCATCCAGTTTGCAATCTAGCTGATGATCTTTACCTTCGTTGATGCGGCGAATTACGGCTTTGGTACCAATTTTTAGCACGCTAGAGCTGCCTTTTACTTTTAAATCTTTGATGAAAGTGACTTTGTCGCCAGTCTCTAACACAACGCCATTAACGTCTTTCACTCGCGCAGCTTCTCTTTCCAAACGTTCTTCTTCTGGATTCCACTCATAAGCACACTCAGGGCAGATTAAGTTGTTTTGGTCTGGATAAACATATTCAGACTGACATTGCGGGCAAGGAGGAAAAGACATACGTTACTACTTCATTTAAATGGAATTTGCGTTCATCTTAATGGCTCTTTAGCGGGTTAGCGAGCATAAATCGAATCAATTGCTTCAAGATAAGTTAGTGGCAAGAAAGAGCGGCCCCAAAACGAACAAACACAGCAGTAAGCTGTGTTTGTTTAGAAGGTTCCGATAAGTAAAGCGGCTTAACGTTCAACTTTAGGCGAGTAAATGGAGTACGCCGTGATTTGACCAGCGACGATCGCAGAGAACATAAATAGTGCCGATAAACCGATACTTGGAATCGGTAAGATAGACTGCTCAAATACCGATTGACTGGCACTTACTAGAACACGGCTACCTGGAACCAAGATAATGATCCCTTGAACAATATAGATAGAACCCGTTAGATCCATCTTCTTCGCAATCCAAGTTCCATAGAGCGTAATCAATACTGTTGTCACCCAAGTACCCACTACCCAACCACTATCAAAACCTAGATAGAATGGTCCCCACATACCGAGAACCGCAACTGGCAAGCCTAACAGGATATCGGTTGGGCGCGCATTAAACATCACACCGATAGAAACAGAAATCAGCACCAAACCGGAGATATGCATCCAAGTCGGCACAGCATTGGTGTAATCAATGGATACCGCTTGTCCCCATACTGCTTCACCAATATTCAGGCCCATGATGATGCCAACAAACAGCTTTATCAGTGTTAACGCACTCTGCCCTAGTAAGCTGGTACCAGAGACTAAATCGTTAAAGGCCAAACACTCCAGTGCGTTGGCTATGGATAACCCGGGGACAAACAAAACGATCGAGGCAATACACAACGCCCATACCGGAATCGGTAACCCTGTGCTTGCCAAAAATGCCACAGCAATACCGGTTAGTAGTGCAGAGATGAATTCAACCGCAATCGCGCGGCGTGAATGGAGAACTTGCTGACATACCCAAACCATCAAGCCAAGTAACGCAGAAAAGCCTACCGCTTCTAAAGTACTGCCGACCAACATTAGATAGGCAGGTGGAATCCCCATATTCGCCAGTGCGGTAATCCATTTAGAATATCCAACCGGCTCTGGAACAGGTTCACTGCTTGGTTGATTGATACGAATAATGGTATTTGCCAACAAACTCAGGTTAATTGAAGCTGGCTTTAGACGTTTGAGGATAACGGCATTGTTATCGTCTGGAAATTGATAATTAATCGCGGTCGGTGTTGCCTGAATCATGACGTCTACACCATGCTTTTTAGCATAATGCTGTGTATATTTTTCAAGCTTATAAGGAGCACAACCACTGCGGTGAAGTGTATCGCCAATTTCAACAATTTTGTTAATTCGGTACTGAGAAGGCATGGGTATTTTAGGGGAAACAAAATGTGCGGCAAATGTACCAGACGATAGACGGAATGACGAGGTTTTTGCGTAATTTATCAACTAGATTCGTCACTTTTTTCTTCGAACACTCAAAAGTACGAATGACTCTACTCATTTAGGATTAAGCCTATGAATAATAAGAATTGTTCACAAGTTAAATCTATGCATCCATATTGTTATAAACAGACCGTTAAGTCTGCTCAAAAAACCCGCGTGTGTTAACGAGATTATTCATAAAATTCAGGTTAAATACAGAGCAAAGAGCAAACAATGCGGCGGTTTATAAATCAAGATTAAAACTCATCCACAGCTAGCGGTAGTCATGACATTTAAGGACAGAGCGCTTAACGAGAGTTTAGTCACACTTTATGCAACCACGAAACAGCAGACGTGATTGAAAAACTAGCGGAGTGGTGGTTATGCGAGCACTTAGAATAAAAATGGAAGAAAAAGGTTTCGTTTTCAGTTAGATGTGGCATTATCAAACTCGTTAAGACGATGTGCGTGCATCGTATAATGGCTATTACCTCAGCCTTCCAAGCTGATGATGCGGGTTCGATTCCCGCTGCACGCTCCAAGTCTTCTTAATGCCTCAGTCTTACTCTTAAGACCGTGTGCGTGCATCGTATAATGGCTATTACCTCAGCCTTCCAAGCTGATGATGCGGGTTCGATTCCCGCTGCACGCTCCAACTCAAGTTCATCATTTATTCCCTCAGCTCGAACCCAATCTTCAAAGATAATTTTAATACTTTGACTTAGTGCACTAACTGCTTAAATTACCTTTAGTTTCCCCTTTACAACTCTTACTGTCTCTCAGAATTCTTCTAGTTTTATAATCTCGGTCAATGTTCGAATCCTTTGTTGTGTTAATGTGCGCTCAACTGGAAACAACCATAAAATAATAAAAATGTTTAAAAGCAATGAGTTAACTATCAATATTGAGACAATCAATATCGCCCTGTCCAAAGTCGAAAACGCGAACAAAATTCAACTTAATACGTTGAAAGGTTATGTGAGCAGTGAGCCTGAGCAAGCTATTCTTGCGTTTCGTTCTTTGAGTGAAGTGGAGTCTATCGACGACAAGCTTAAAAGAATCATGTCAGAGCTCCCTCACCTTAGTGGAGAGGCACAGCACCTACTGGAAACATCGATTCTTTTACAGTGATGAGAAAGGAGGATAAGTCTCAACTCACGCATTGGTATGAGTTAAGACTTATCTTTAATTTCCTAGCCCGATTGAATTTCTAATCCAACCAAGATCTAATGACTAGCGTCTAAAGCGTTACACTTTTCACCATACCCGCTTCTGCGTGCCCTGGAATATTACAGGCAAATTCTACGTGATTGTCTCCATGGAAATGCCAAAGCAGCTGCTTCGCTTTGCCCGGTTTTACTGTCACTGTACTGCCAGAATCATGAGCATGATTCCCCATATTTTTCATCATTTCACGATGCTCTAACTGCTCCGCGGCAGAACCAATCGAAAATTCGTGATCGATCTTGCCTGTGTTCATCACAACGAACTGCACCACATCGTTCGGCTCAATTTCGACCTTGTTCTTAAAGGTGATTTTCATATCGTCACTGAGTAAAACATGAACCACTTTATCCGGCTTTGCACCCGTCGCAGGCATGCCTACTTCAGACATACCGTCCATGTTCATCATCATTGAATGATCCATCTTTCCACCTTTCATCATGCTGTGATTCATTTTCGAGTGGTCCATTTCTCCGCTCTTCATCATCGAGTGATCCATACCTGAGTGGTCCATCGTTGAATGATCCATTGCAGCAAATGCTGTTGAAGCGGTGATTGTTAGGGCGATAGTAATTAGTGTTTTTTTCATGGTCGTTCCTTAAATTGATTCTGTTTGTTTTTCTAGTTTCACATGTTCATATCGTGTGCCCTTACCTACTCCTATCTCGCAAGTAAGGGCTTTATAATCAGTACGTTATTTACTTGTCTCGCTTTGGCTCTGAGTGATCTCACGCTGCTTCCAAAGTTTAAAGATCGCAGGAAGCACCAATAGAGTGAGCAGTAGCGCAGACGCCATTCCCCCAATCATTGGTGCAGCGATTCGTTGCATCACTTCTGAGCCTGTACCTTCTCCGTACATGATTGGGATTAATCCAATGATTACGGTAAGCACTGTCATCATGACTGGACGCACACGAAGCCCTGCCCCTTCACGAATGGCATCAGTGAGATCAGTTTGTTGGAGGGTTTGCTGGCTCTGTTCAGCATCAAGCTTTTTGAAATGCCACGCTTGGTTGAGGTACACCAACATGATTACCCCAATCTCTACCGCAACGCCCGCTAGCGCGATGAAGCCAACACCAACCGCAATGGAGAAGTTGTAATTGAGGTAATGCATCAACCACAAACCACCAACCATGGCTAAAGGCAATGTCAGCATGATCATCATCACTTCACCGACACGGCGGAAGCTCAGATACAGCAGCAACATAATGATGGCGATGGTGATAGGCACGACCACACTTAGGCGATCTTTGGCGCGTTCCATGTATTCGTATTGACCAGACCATGCGAGTGAGTAACCGGCAGGTAATACGATTTGCTCGGCAACCACTTGCTGCGCTTCTGCCACATAAGAACCAAGATCACGACCATCAATATCCACGAATACCCAACCGTTAGGACGTGCATTCTCGGTTTTGATCATCGGTGGGCCATCTTCGTAGCGGATATCCGCGACATCAGAAAGCGCAATACGGGCACCGTTAGGCGTAACGAGTGGTAAGTTCTGCAGCTTAACGACAGAATCACGGTAATCTTGCGGGTAGCGGACGTTGATTGGATAGCGCTCCAGCCCTTCAACAGTTTCACCTACATTCATTCCACCTACGGCCGTGGAGATCACCTGCTGCACTTCTTTGATACTTAACCCATAACGAGCAGCAGAGCGGCGCTTGATGTCTATCGTGACATATCGACCACCAGCCACACGCTCGGCATACACAGAAGCGGTACCACTCACACCATTCAAGATAGGTTCCAGTTGAGATCCGATATCCTCAATAACACTCAACTCCGGTCCTGCTATCTTGATTCCGATTGGCGTTTTAATACCGGTCGCTAACATATCGATGCGCGTCTTGATTGGCATAACCCACGCGTTGGTTAAACCCGGGAACTGAATCAGATCATCGAACTCTTTACGCAGCGACTCAGTAGTGACACCGTCACGCCATTCATCGCGAGGTTTCAACTGAATAACCGTTTCAATCATGGTCAGTGGCGCAGGATCGGTTGCAGTCTCAGCTCGCCCGATTTTGCCCCATGTAGTTTCAACTTCTGGGATGGTTTTGATTAACTTGTTGGTTTGCTGCAGCAGTTCACGTGCCTTACCTATCGAAATGCCCGGATAAGTCGTCGGCATGTACATCAGATCGCCTTCATCCAAAGGAGGAATGAACTCACTGCCAAGCTTGCTGGTTGGGTAATACGCCGAAGCCATCAAACCCAGTGCAATCACTATCATCACTTTTGGATACTTGAGACTTAGGTTGAGCAATGGCTTATACATCGCGACTAAGCTGCGGTTCACCGGGTTCTTGTGTTCAGGTAACACGTTGCCACGAATGAAGTAACCCATTAGCACTGGCACAAGCGTGATAGCCAAGCCTGCAGCCGCCGCCATTGCATAGGTTTTAGTGAACGCAAGTGGCGAGAACATCTTGCCTTCTTGGCCTTCTAGCGCGAACACTGGCACAAAACTCAAGGTAATGATCAGCAAAGAGAAAAACAAAGGAGCCCCTACCTCTTCTGCCGCTTTACCAATGACTTGCCAACGGTTTTTATCGGTCAGAGGCGTTCGTTCGATGTGTTTGTGGACGTTCTCTATCATTACGATCGCCCCATCGACCATCGCACCTATCGCAATAGCGATACCGCCAAGAGACATGATGTTGGCGTTAATGCCCTGCCAATGCATAACAATGAATGCACCTAAGATACCGACAGGCAAGCTAAGCGCGATCACCAATGATGAGCGGATGTGGAATAAGAACAGCGCACATACAATCGCAACCACGATGAACTCTTCTGCCAGCTTCTTCCATAAGTTCTCAACCGCAGAGTCGATCAAGGTTGAACGGTCATAGGTCGCAACAATTTCAACCCCATCAGGTAAGCCAGCTTGTAGCTCTGCAAGTTTATTCTTTACAGAATCAATCACCTCACTGGCATTTTCACCGAAGCGCATCACGATAACGCCACCAACTGCTTCACCTTCACCATTAAGCTCAGAGATACCACGACGCATCTGCGGGCCAAGGTTGATGTCAGCAATATCCCCCAACAACAGCGGTGTACCTTTGTCGGTTACTTTTAATGGCAGTGACTGAATGTCCTCAATGCTCGTCAGGTAACCTGTGGTGCGAACCATGTGCTCCGCTTCAGCAATTTCGACCACTGAGGCACCTGTTTCTTGGTTACCATCTTGGATTGCTTTGTTAACTTGCTGAAGCGTCAGGTCATAAGCACGTAATTTGGCAGGATCAATTTGTACTTGATACTGCTTCACCATGCCCCCCACAGTTGCGACTTCAGACACACCCTCAACGGTTTGCAGTTCATACTTCAAAAACCAGTCTTGCAGGCTGCGAAGTTCGGCTAAGTCATGCTTACCGGTTTTGTCTTGCAGGACATAGCTATAAACCCAGCCCACACCCGTTGCATCTGGCCCAAGCGTTGGTTTCGCGCTTGGTGGTAAATTAGGTGCAACTTGGCTGAGGTACTCCAACACACGAGACCGCGCCCAATACATATCGGTGTCGTCATTGAAGATGATATAGACGTAGGAATCGCCAAAGAACGAGTAACCACGTACCGTTTCGGCTCCGGGCACAGCCAACATTGCGGTAGTGAGTGGATACGTTACTTGGTCCTCAACAACTTGCGGCGCTTGGCCCGGATAACTGGTTTTAATGATCACCTGAACATCAGAGAGATCTGGAATAGCATCAACGGGCGTGTTTTTAACGCTGTATAACCCACCAAACACGATGGCGACAGTGGCGACCAAAACCAAGAATCGGTTACTGATGGACCAACGAATGATTGCATTGATCATAGTGTGCCCTCACTCGCTTCTATAGATTTAAGCACATACTCTGAACCTTCCTTTGCCACTAGAAACCGGATGGTTTGCCCCTCAGCAAACTCAGATAAATCAAGGTCATCACTGGCTTGGAAATTCATTTCACCCGCTTTCCAATCCCATTCTGGCACTGGCTTATGATTCACTGTGATCATTCCGAAATCAGGCATTAGCATGGTGATGTTGCCCTTCACCCATACTTCACCTGGCATTTGATGTTCATTAACCTTGTAATCAACCACTTCGTATTGGCCTGACTCCGTTTTCATCATCTCAAAATCAACCACTTGTCCGCGTTTAAGTTGGCTAATGTCCAAGCCTTCTGCAAAGGTAAAGTTCATTACCATGCCCGGCCAATCCCACTCAGGAACGGGTTGGTGATTGATGGTTGCCATACGGCTGCCTTGCATAACATCTGCAATTTCACCTTTTGCCCAAGCTGTGTCTGCTTGTTCTTCTACACCATTGATTCGTGACAAATCCGCTGATTGGCTAGACTCAGAATCCAGCATGAAATGCGCTGACGTGACAATCCGTTCGTCTTGTGTGAGCCCTTGCAACACCTCGATCTTGTCACCCGCTTCACGCCCTACTTCAATGCGTGCCGAACGGTATTTACCTTCCCCTTCAGACAACACAACACGAGTCATACCGCCGGAATGAATAACCGATGATCGAGGAATGGTAAGAACTTGGTCTTCACTGATTGGTTTCAGTGCGATATTGGCGAACATATTTGGTTTAAGCTCGCCATTTGGGTTAGAGAATTTCAAACGAACGCGTAAGGTTCGTGTTTTAGGGTCAAGGATCGGGTACACATAGTCGACAGTTCCCTGCCATTCTTTACCGGGGATCGCATCGAGTGTCATCTCGGCATTGCTGCCAGTAGATATCCAATGCGCTTGACGTTCAAACACTTCGGCATCGACCCACACTTCGCCTAGTGGCCCCGCACTGATTACCGCTTGTGCAGGAGAAAGATAACCACCTTCACGAATGTTGAGGCTAGCAATAACACCATCAGCAGGCGCTTTGATTTCAATGGTTTGTGAAGCCTTGCCTTGACGAGTGATAGATCGAATCTGAGCCTTATCGACACCTAACGTAATCAAGCGCTCAGTCGAGCCTTTGATCAGCCCTTTGCGACCCGTTTTGTAGGCACTCAGCAGCTCTTCTTGCGCCTTAACAAGCTCAGGAGAATAAAGCGTGAACAGTACATCGCCTTTATTTACCTTCTCACCAACCGCATTGATATACAGTTTTTCAACCCAACCCGCAGCGCGAACGTTGGTTTGCCATAATGCACTCTCATCGAACGCCACATAACCTACGGTTTCAATGCGTGGAGACAAAGACTCCAGCTCAACCTTTGCTGTTTTTACACCGAGGTTGTTCTCTACTGACGGGTCAATAAATACAGTGCCAGCTTTGTCTGAACCACCACTTACGTCATCGGCGTATACAGGAATCAAATCCATGCCCATCGGAGATTTGCCTGGCTTGTCACGCTGATAATTGGGATCCATCGGTGCAACCCAATACAAGGGTTCATCGCTCGCCTGTGAGGAGGAGTTTCCCTCAATCGTCCCCGCCATCGCTGGCATATCGTGTGACTGGTTAATTAGAAAATGATTCGCACCAAAACCTAATGCACCACCAACCAACAATGCGATTGTTGCTACTTTTACTGATTTCATTATTCGTTCCTTATTGATGGTTTGTCGCAGTTAGTTGCGGTTGCTCAACCTGATAATCAAAGCCACTCAGGAGTGACGCGAGCTTGCTATTCACGATGTTAAGGTCAGTGATCAAACGCTGTTGCTCAAGCTTCAAAGCAAGCTCATCTGCCGTTGCTGAAATCACATCGTTAAACTGTGCCGTGTTGTTTTGATAACCTCTTTCAACCGCACGGATTCGCGCCGATGTCTGGGGTAATAAGGAACTTTGGTAACGCTCTAGGCGCTGGGTGAGATTCGCCTTATCCACCAATAATGCATTCACTTGAGCATTCATTTGAGCAAGTAAGGTGTCTTTTTGAGATTTAGCAGCGCCAACTTGGTGTTGAGCCGCAGACAAGGTTTTGTCTTGTCGATTACCTGTAAACAGAGGGATGTCGACCGTTAGATAAGCACTGACAAGGTCAGAAGCAGGTTCACCTGCCATGTTATTAGCTTGTCGGTGGGCATACATAACTTCTACACCAAACTGAGGTGTGTAAGCTTGTTCTGCCAATTCAACTTGTGTCTGATTAGACGAGATAGTCGCATCCGTTATCTTAACGAGCGGATGCTCCATCAACAGTTGATAGTGTTTAGTTGAATCGAGGTTGGTTGCTAGTTTATTTTCCAACACCGACCAATCAATTTGGTTCGTTGCATTGAGTACGCTTTGAGCATCAGGAGCCTGAGAATCAAGAACCTGAGAGCTAATCGCTTGAGTCCCTAGCCAATCCGAACCCAACCATTCAGAAAGCTGAGAGATTAAACGACGCTGAATTTGCTGGTTTGCCTGCAGTTTCTCATCAAGTTTGCTGACTTGAAGCTGAGCATTAAGCAGATCTTGCGCTTCGCTTTTGCCAATCGAGTAATTGGTTTGCACGTAGTTCTCTAGTTCAACCAAAAGGCGTCGGTTTTCACGCATCACACCTTCTGCGACTTGCTGGTAACCCAACTCAAGCCATAGCTGCGTCATGCTGTTAGCAACAGTCAATTCACGAGCCTCAACTTGAAGAGCGAGGCCATCAGCTTGCTGACTTGCCTTTTTCTGCTGAAGATCAAGCGTATTGCCACGCTCGAATTGCTGCATCAGCCCGACCGAGATATTGGTCATCGGGTCTTCATCAAACTGAAAGCTATCGACGGGTAATCCACCGAACCCGACTTTGAGTTTCGGATCCATCAGGGTAGCGCTCGCAATACCGGTTTCACGCATCGCTTGCGACTGAGCAAAGTACTGTTTGCGATTGCTGTCTTGGTTCAATGCTATCTCAATCAATGTATTGAGTTGCTGTGTTGAGCTCTGTTGATCAGCGTGTGTTGAAGCAGGTGCAGCAGCCAAAGCACTGGCTGAAATAAAAGCAGCACTCGAAACAAAGGCAGCAGCGACCACGACACTCGCGTTTATTCCAAACACGGAGGTTGTTGGTTTTATATTCACAGTGAATGTCCATATCTAGCGTTAAATAACGCATATAAAAGATTGGCGTATCAGGTTTATGAGTCTGATATCGCTATGTTTTTAGATATAGATTTATGCGGTGGGTGGGCGTAACAGAGATTGAGCACGTGCGACTTTCTGTCCAATAGTGACAGATTGAAAACGAGCTAAAGAAGAGACATATGGATTAGCGGCTTGAACAGCCTGAATTGGATAAGAAGTTGCAGAACACACTGAGGCACAGCAATCGGCACTCGAACAATGATTACCCATCATCATACTACCGTCTTCGCTCATTGAAGACATATCGCATTGAGCCATCAAATCATGGGCACTCATATTAGAGTGTTCGGCGTGTACTTCTTCACTCATCACATGACATCCCGCCATTGCGTCGTTGGTCGACGCATCGTTGTGGTAACAAGCCGATTTACCCGAGCTCATATCCATCATCATGATGTCAGTCATCATGGCTGATGAGCTTGAGGCATAGCTAGACATCAACATCGCAATGATGCTGAAAACAGTAATCCAAGTTGTTCGGAATGTGTTTGTCATAGCTAACCTTTAAATTTATAAGAAGACTATAAAGGTTACCCTTAGGGTAAGGTCAAGCTTGTTAAGCGTTATCTTTAACTAATCGATGAAATTTTTAACTAATTGACCAAGGATTATTCAACACGCCTTACACTAAAGTGAGAGAGTCGTTTGATTTAAGGAAATTTTCTTTAAAAATTATCCGATTACCTCGCGAAACCTCTATCTGTGTATTTTACTTAAGAAAGTGCAACCAAGATTCACGGATGAGAAAATGGCTAAAAACAACAACGTCGAAACACACAAGAAAAATACAAAAATAGAGAATGAAAAAAGCAGCGAGCTAAAGCCAAAAGAAACAACAAAAAATAAAAAGCTCAGACTACATTCACACCTGAGGGTTAACATCCCACTCTTCCAGTCTCTCATGATGATCTTACCATCATTGGCTAGGCACGCTGAAGCTACCGAGGGGTCAGGTGATTCTTCTCATGACATGGATTTAGCGGCGACGAATAGTGTTGCAGATGAAGACATCGTCGATAAACACACCAATGCAGCCCCCTTAGAAGCTACTCATCAAAATATTCAAAAAAATGAGAGCCAAGAAATCCCTGATACCACTGAAAGTCAGGCACCTCATGGGGCAAACACGCATTTAGTTCCTTCTCATCACCTATCGACGCTTTCACACCCACAGGTTCACTACATCCCTTCCGTCTCCATGCCAACCATTTCAGCAGGAGGTAACGGTCAGCCAACTCATTCAAACACGCCTCCTACACCAACTACACCCGTCACTTTTATTCCAGAAGTGATCAAGGGGACGTACGGAGAGCTTCATGTCGATGTAAACGGCCAATACACGTTCGTATTAAACCCCAACTCACCTCAATACATCTTGCTTAACCAACACCAACAAGGCACCGATCACTTTGCGTTACACCTATCTAATGGCGCGAGCATCGTTGTTCAGATACCGGTAACGGGTAAGCAAGACTTGCCAAGTATTTCTGGTGATTTAGCAGGGATCGTTACCGAAGATCACAATGTCGATTCACAAGGTTTACTCCATGCAAACGGTAAGATTGACGTCATTGACCCAGACCAAAATGAAAGCTCAGTAACCCCAGAAGTTATCTCAGGTAAATATGGCTCATTAACCATAGACGCGGATGGGCACTGGCAATATCAAGTAGACAACTCGCTTTCCAACGTTCAAGCGTTAACCAGGGCGACGTCACTGCATGAAAGTTTCACAATCCACACGAAAGATGGCACACCACAAACCATCGACATGACCATTGGTGGCAACGATGACAATGCGGTTATCACAGGTGTGGACACAGGCTCAGTTATAGAAGACCTAACAACTCAGGTACAGGGCCAGCTTTCAGTAACAGACCCAGATCTTGGAGAAGATCATTTTCAAGCGTCTCAAGTTAATGGCCATCTAGGTACATTAACCATCGACAAAGATGGTGCGTGGACTTACGATCTCGATAACACCAATCCAAAAGTGCAAGCCCTGAGCAAAGGCGCGACGGCCACCGATACGGTTACCGTTCATTCAGCAGACGGCACGCCACATCAAATCACGGTCACAGTTAACGGTACCAATGACAAAGCCGTGATTAGTGGCACAAGCTCAGGTGCAGTAAAGGAAGAATCTCAACTTCAAACATCCGGAACGTTAACGATTACTGACGTTGATACTGGTGAAGCGCACTTCTCCAATACTGATGTTGCTGGTGCTTTAGGTACGCTCCACCTCAAAGATAATGGAGCATGGACCTACGATCTCGATAACACCAACCCAACCGTGCAAGCCTTGGGCAAAGGCGCCACGGCCACTGATACGATTACCGTACATTCGGCAGACGGCACGCCACATCAAATCACAGTTACTGTTAACGGAACTAACGATAAAGCTGTGATTGGTGGTACAAACTCCGGCGCTGTAACGGAGGAATCTCAACTTCAAACGTCCGGCACATTGACGATTACTGACGTCGATACCGGTGAAGCGCACTTCTCAAATACTGATGTTACTGGTGCTTTGGGCACGCTCCACCTCAAAGACAATGGTGCGTGGACTTACGACCTCGATAACACCAATCCTAAAGTGCAAGCCTTGGGCAAAGGCGCGACGGCCACCGATACGGTTACCGTGCATTCGGCAGATGGAACACCGCATCAAGTTACCGTCACAATTAATGGTACCAATGACCGCCCTACCATCTCAGGAACCTCAAGTGGTGCAGTCATCGAGCAGGGCTTGAACACCGCAGGAAACCCCGATGCGACAGGGAGTTTAATCGCAACTGATATAGATAAGTCTGACACTATCACATGGGCAATCAATCAACCCCAAGGCCAATGGGGAACGTTGTCGATTGATCAGAATGGTCATTGGCACTATCAGCTCGACAATTTAGCCGGTGGTGCTGCAGATAAGCTAGCGAGTGGTGAACATCAGTCAGAACAATTCTGGATCACTGCTACCGACTCAGCTGGAGCAACAGTCCCTCATAAAATCGTTATCGATGTGCAAGGTAGTAACGACAAACCGATTGTCAGTGCGTGGACTCAGCTTCCTGCGGGCAAAGAAGATCAACCTGTAACCATAAAAGCTTCTGATTTGCTAACGCATGCAAACGATGTTGATAGTAGCGATGTTTTGCATGTGACGAATCTGCAAGCTACTCACGGACATCTGGTCGACAACAAAGACGGCACTTATACCTTCACGCCAGACAAAGATTTCAATGGTGAGATTCGACTCACCTATGATGTCGTTGACGGCCATGGTGGTAGCGTTAGTACTCAAGCTAAGTTTGACCTTACCGCAACTCCTGATAACGCGATTATTACCGACGCACAAACCAATGCAGACTTAAGGGGAGTAACTGAAGATCGTGGTTACATAGATACCCACTACCAACTACATTACGACGGCAAGTTAGACATCCAAGACCCTGATGCGGGTGAAGCTCAATTTGATCCAAATATCGGCCCACAAACCTATCAAGGTATTGGCTACGACACCAAGTTAGGTGGTCATATACTGCTTATGCGCGATGGCCACTACATCTATACTCTCGACAACCGCAACATACAGAACTTAGCGCAAGGTGAAGTTAAACACGATTCTGCCGTTATACGTTCAGCGGATGGTACTACGCACACGATAGAGCTTACGGTTCATGGTACCAACGATGCCCCTACCATCAATGCACAGTCTCACTCAGTGACTGAAGGTGGAAGTGTTCTAAATGGACAAATGGTTGGCCAAGATATAGATACCGGTGCGACCTTGACTTACAGCGCACCGCAGATTGATGGTTTAGTGGTTAATCCGGACGGCAGTTATAGTTTCAATCCTGCTCACTCTAGCTATCAATCGTTAGCATCAGGAGTCACGAAAACGCTGACTGTTCCCGTAACAGTCACAGACGAACATAATGCGAGCAGCACTCAAAACCTCTCAATTACGATTACAGGGGTTAATAACTCTGCCGTTATTGGCGGTGTCGACACGGGTAACGTAACCGAAGGTAATGCTGGACAGGACATGTCCCCAGATTATGCCCAACCAGGCATGGCTCACTTGGTTCGAAGTACAATTGACGCCAGTGGCAAGCTTACTATTGCCGACACAGACACAGGTGAGGCGGAGTTTGATACACACGGACTTGGTTTTAATTACGCTGGCCAATATGGCGACCTACTTCTACGAAAAGACGGAACTTGGTTTTATCACGCTGATACGGGGCAAATTCGTAGCACTGGTGGTCTCACAAGCACCCGAGGAACAACCATCGACCAGCTTGGTGAAAATCAAACTCTAACTGACACCATCACCGTTTTTTCTAAAGATGGTACATCGCACGATATTGTCATTACGATTCACGGTAGTAATGACCGCCCTTACTGCGCTTCTGAAGTACAGCTCAATTCAGGCAAGGAAGATCTAGCTCAAACCATCACAGCAACCGAGTTATTGACAAATACAGTTGACGTAGACGCCAACGATGCAGGCAAGCTCACTATCGCTAATTTACATGCTGATCACGGTTCGATCCAAGACAACCACGATGGAACCTATACTTTCACGCCAGTCAAAGACTATAACGGCCAAGTTCATTTCACTTACGATGTGAAAGACGCGCATGGCGGTACCACCCACACTGGCGCGAATACTACTCTCGCAGCTACCCCTGACAAAGCCATTATCTCTGAAGTGACCACTGGAAGGGTTATTGAGGATGGACCACATGCAACGCACAACAACGGCACCACGACTGAATTAGCCAACGGCCAACTTCAAGTCATCGACCTAGACAGCGGCGAAGATAAGTTCCAATACAGCCAATTTGGTGAGACTCGAATTCACGATCCGTTTGGTGGCATGCTTCGAATTGATAGTGCGGGTAATTGGGGATATAGCGTCGACAACGCGGCACTTCAACATCTAGCGCAAGGGCAAGTTGAAACGGTCACCTATCGAGTGCACAGCTTCGATGGTACTGCCTACGACTTAAATATTGATGTCGTCGGAACCAACGACGCACCGACAGTTACCAAGGTGGCTCTAAGCAATGGAACGGAAGATATAAACTATCAAATGCAGGCGAGTCAGTTCGGATTCACCGACGTCGATACAGGCGATACGCTGCATTCCATCGCGATCACTGACCTGCCAACAGCGGCTCAAGGTAAGTTTGTACTCGATGGACACGATATCACCGCAGGTCAGCGCATCATAGCCTCCGATATCACTAAGCTTCAGTTTGTCCCTGCCCCAAACTTTAACGGTGATGTTCAATTTAAGTTCACGGTGAATGATGGACATGCCAGCTCTGCAGAAACAACTAATACATTGCATATTGATGCGGTTAGTGACGCTGCACAAATCAGTGGACAATTAACGACCGAAGACCGTTCTCACGTCACTGAGGATGTTAGAGTGAGCGGTCATATGTTGTCTTCCGATTCTATGACTCTGCACGTGCATGACCCAGATTCAGGTCAAAATTTCTTTATTCCTACAGGAGCAACAGGCACCACCAACGGACAATCAAACGGAACGTGGGTCGATGGTGACAACAATGTTGGTCAGTTCATTCTTCATGCCTCTGGACAATGGCTATTCAGGGCAGACAACAACAACCCTCAAATAGACCAACTAGGGGCTGGGCAGAAAATTCAAGACACCATTACAGTGCAAAGTGCTGATGGTACAACTCAGCAGCTAACCGCCGTTATCCACGGTACTAACGATGCTCCCATTGTTTCGACACAGGTACAACTGGCCACAGGGCAAGAAGATTCAGTTCAAGTGTTGAGTTCAACAACACTACTAGCGAACTCTAGCGACGTTGATCTCAATGATATTGGCAAGCTCTTCATTGATAACTTACATGCTGATCATGGAACAATCGTCGATAATAAAGATGGTACATTCACCTTTACGCCAGATCATAATTACAACGGTCAAGTGCACTTCACTTATGACGTTAATGATGCACATGGGGGAACAACACACACAGGGGCAAACACAACCTTAGCAGCGGTCAATGATGCAGCGACCATCACAGGCGTGGACTCGGGTTCCGTCACCGAAGACCAAAATGTTCACTCTTCTGTACAAGGCAATTATTCATATAAATTAGAAGCTAAAGGCCACCTTACAGCCGTTGACCCAGATGCAGGAGAATCAGGTTTTGACTACCACACACTCATCGGCGCTCCTACACATCCTAACTGGGCACCCTACCGATCCGCACTTGGTGGTGAGTTAGAAATAGATCAACAAGGAAGATGGCACTATTACATCGATAATCGTAAGTCTGAAGTTCAAAGTTTAGGCGCAGGTGAAACGCTCACGGATACCGTCACTATCCAATCTAAAGATGGCACGCCACATATGATTACTCTCACTATCAATGGCACCAATGATGATCCCGTTTTATCGGTAACCCAAACAACTCCAACAACAGGTACACTGACCGAAACTGATGTTGACGTGAAAGACACTCATACCTTCTCTGTCGTCAATTCAACAGGTCAATTCGGTTCGCTATCGGTTGACCCAGATTCGGGCGCGTATGTGTATACAGCCAACGGTTCGGTTGCTGGGATGAGTTACAACGCAACTACGCACACATATCACGGCGCCGATGTGTTCGAAGTAAAAGTGTCTGACAATCACGGCGGGGAGTCATCGAAGTTCATCACTTTTGATGCCAACGGTCATGTTTCAGTTGTGCCAGGACAATCACCGACGATTTCAACCTCTGTGCCTTCCAATCCACTGGTAACGACAACGCAACCAAGTTTACCAGCAGGAACAAACACTCCGCCAAATAATGCAGTCACCGTCGACTTAGCGACATCTAGCGATACTGGTACTTCCGATACCGATAACCTCACTAAAGACAGCACACCGACAGTCACCGGGCACACGGATATTCCTTACTCACAAGTCACTATTTATGATGGCTCAACACCTATTGGACATGCGCTATCTGATGGCTCGGGACAGTATAGTGTGGCGGTAAGCAGCTTATCGAATGGCGCTCATAATCTTTCTGCCAAAGCCTTAGCGCCTTCTTCAGTTTTACCATCAACATCATCCATTCTTCCATTGCATGTTGATACTGTAGTGGCACCGCTTCAAGTCTCATTAACCCATGACACAGGAAGCAATTCGTCTGATTTGATTACTAGCGATGGTTCATTGACTATCACTGGACAAGAGACAGGCGCAACCGTTGAATACTCGACCGACAACGGACACACATGGACATCAAGTTTCACCCCTCAACAAGGCTCAAATACGGTCAGCGTGAGACAAACTGACGCCGCAGGAAATGTATCCACTCCGACATCTCTAACGTTTACTTATGATGATCAAACCGCTACGCCTTCCATTGATTTGAAAGCGTCAACTGACTCGGGAGTGTCTACAACCGACGATCTTACGAACATTCATACCCCGATAATCACCGGTATGGCTGAAGCAAACTCAGCAATTTCCATTACCGACGAAACAGGGAAAGTGATTGCTACTGGAACAGCTAATAGCAGTGGTGTTTATCAGCTGACCACATCGGATATTGCTGAGGGTAAACATACTTTAACAGTGTCTTCTACCGATGTAGCAGGTAACCAAAGTAGTGCGTCCCTACCCGTTGAAGTTGACTACACAGCGCCAACCATTTCAAAGGTCAACTTAAAAACAGAGACTACCCATCAGCCAACATTTAGCGGTACGGTTTCTCTAGATACCACCAGCGTTGACATCGTCATCAAAAGCGGAAGCACCATTATTGAAACCTTACACGCGACACTAGATGGAAAAGGTGGTTACACGGTTGACGCAACTAATTTGCCAGACCAAAGTTACACAGCATATATTCAAGCAACTGACAAAGCTGGCAATAGCACCGCATCTGGTTACGCAGGCACTTTTGATCGTTTCATCGTTGATACTCATGCATCCGCGCCTACTATCAGTTTTGAAAGCACCGGCTTGGATAACATTTATAACGCAGCCGAAGTTGCATCAGGAGCTGCGAGTACCATTACCAGTACAATTCACTTACCTTCTGATGCACATCCAAAAGATACGCTGACAATTAACGGACATTCTCACCATATCACCGACGCTGAATTTTTGGCTAAATCCGTCAACATAGAAGTCGCACCAGGGGCATCAATTACAGCAAGTATTACTGACCAGAATGGTAATACATCAACTGTCACAAACGCTATCGCGCCGAGTGCAGATGTTACTGTCGCGCCGCTACAAGTCTCGTTAACCCATGACACAGGAAGCAATTCGTCTGATTTGATTACTAGCGATGGTTCATTGACTATCACTGGACAAGAGACAGGCGCAACCGTTGAATACTCGACCGACAACGGACACACATGGACACCGAGTTTCACCCCTCAACAAGGCTCAAATACGGTTAGCGTGAGACAAACTGATGCAGCAGGAAATATATCCCCTGATACTTCGGTGACTTTCACACTCGATAATACGATTGCTGCGCCAGCGGTCTCTTTGCGCAACGACACTGGGCGACACTCGGTTAACACCCCAGACTTAATCACTAAAGACTCTCAACTTACAATTCAAACTGAAGCTGGTGCAAAAGTAGAATACTCGAATGACGGCGGGCACACTTGGACAGCTGTGTTCAATCCAGTTGAGGGGGTTAATGACCTACAGGTAAGACAGACTGATATCGCAGGCAACGTATCGCCAGTGACGCACTTTAGCTTCACCTTGGACACCACTCCCGGCACAATCACAGTAAACCCGATATCGCAGGACAATGCGTTAAATGCAGCAGAGAACAATCAACCATTAGTGATCACCGGCACGACATCCAACATAGCACCAGGGGATGTCGTCTATGTCGTCATCGGCAATAAACACTTTTATGATGCAACGGTAAAAACAGATGGCACGTGGTCATTAACTCTAGGTACTTCTATACATCAAAACATAATGGCGACCGATCGCGACTACTCAATACAAGTCGGTACCGTTGATACGGCAGGCAATTCGACGCCTCGCATTTCGACCCATCTGCTGATTGATACGCAGAGTCCGATTCCACATATCGCAGTTGACTCAGTGACACAAGATAACGTGCTCAATGCTCTTGAGTCTGGTCAAACTATCGCGATAACCGGAACAGTAACTGGCGATTACCAAGCAGGTGATATTGTCAGCTTAAAGATAAACGGTGCAACTATTTCATCACTCACAGGCTCAGTTGATTCGAGTGGACATTTTTCTATTCCAGTGGCTGGTAATGTATTGGAACATGCCAATATTCATACTAGCTATGCAAATGGCCAGTCTGGCTCGATACACTCAATAGAAGCCACCATTATAACCACCGATGCCGTAGGAAATGTTGGCAGTGCGACGACAGGTTCCCAGGTATTCAGCGTTGATACTCATGTTAGCCTGCCGACAATTACCTTTGAAAACCCTGGACCCGATGGGCTTTACAGCAAAGCAGAAATAGCCCACGGGCACCCCAATACAGTCACTGCGACAATTACCCCACCGGGTGATGCTAAGGTTGGCGAACATCTCGTTGTTAATGGACAAGATCACGTACTAGATGCCCATTCACTCCAGCATGGGTTACAAATTGAAGTAAACCCAGGCTCTCAAGTGCAAGTCACCATGACAGACGAACACGGAAATACAGCGGGTAGCCAAGGTGTTGCCGCCAGTGCAATCCCAGAGCCGATTGTTGTTAAACCACCATCTGGTAGCCATCAAGTGTCCGGTACACTTGGTGTTCCACCTCTTGTCCCATCTCAAACGCCTGTCCCATCGGCGCAAAACGGTTGGCGTATCCACCTACCTAATGGTCAGTATGTAACAAGCCATCATGGGCAATATGGAACGTTAACCATTGACCCTCAAACCGGTCACTTACATTACCAAGAGCAAGCACAAGTCCACACGGGACCACATGGCAGTGCTTCAGGTATTGGTCAGCATGAAGATAAGTTCGAAATCGCGCTGCAAGGGACCAATCAGGATGAGGTGGTTGCCCACGTGAATGTTCAGATACTCAGTCATGGACCAGGGCATAGTGGCAAGCTTACGATTGGAACTGAGGTTGTTGATATGACGATCACACCTATTGTCCACGCATCTCACCCTGCTCCACCTCCACCACCGCCAGTTCAGCATGACGAGCCAGAGATCGCCTCTCACGAGGACTTCACGTTTACTGTAAGTGAAGACACTTCTCTAGATTTATCTCAGCATGCTCATCAGGAGCCAGACCAAAAAACAGATCACCAGGGTGCTGCGGCTTATTTGGATGCCCTAGGTATTCAGCCGAATGCATCGCCTACCACAGGGCACGATCAACCCGCAGATATGGACATCGTGCTTGCACAAGTCGACGAGCAACATGCGGTAGATTACGATCAAACGCATTTAGATATGTCGGATGCACTTGAACACCATGATGCAGCCAATAACCACAACCAAGATGATGAGCACCATCATCACCACGACGTAGATGGACTACCAGACATAGATCCAAATAACTAATGCTGGGTGATTAATCATTAGTGAAGAAAACAAAAGGGAGCACGCCATGTGCTCCCTTTTTAATGGTTGTTTCTTATATAATTCTGAACTAAGAACAGTTGTGATTCTTCGAGTTACCTTTCACCAAATGCAACACTGATATTGGTATAGATCGGCTTCCAAAGGTATTGGAACACCGACTTCTCGCCCGTCGTGATATCTACCTCTCCCGTCATTCCAGGAAGAATTGAAAAGCTTTCAGGGTTGTCACGGAAATACGGCGTTTCCACAGACACCACAACCTCATAATAGATTTCACCGCGCTCACTTTGACTTGTGGTTGGTGAAATACTCTCAACCTCACCTTTTAAGGCACCAAAACGGCTGTAATCAAACGCATCAATCTTGATTCGAGTTGGCTGGCCTACGTTCACGAAACCAATATCTCTCGGAGATAAACGAGCTTTAAAATCGGCTTTACCGCCAACAGGAACAATCTCAACCACAGTCCCGCCCGGTTGAATAACGCCGCCGTTCTGCGTACTTGGCAGGCTTTGTACTAAGCCTTGTAGCGGTGACACTAACATGGTGTTTGTCAATTTCGCTTGGCTTGAACGCACTCGTGCATTAAGAGCTGACAAATCTGATACTGCTTTGGATCGATCGTCACTGACTTTTGCTTTGGCCTCAGCAAGAAGTTGTTCGATTTTTTGCTCATTGCTGTCTGCCTGCTTAATCAGAACCGACTTCTTGCCGCGAGCTTCTTCAATTTTCTGCTCTATGCTGGCCAACTTCTGACGCATTTCAAGCACACGTAAACGAGAGATGTTCCCGGCCTTATAACCTTTTTCTAAGATGTTCAGTTCTTGCTTAGTGGCACTTAGCTCTTTGTCGTAGCTAGGTAGAGACTTTTCTACGACACGAAGCTGCTCTGCTATCTGCTCACTGTCCTTTTCCAACACAATGCGTTTTTGATAGTAGAGGCCTTTTTGTGCATTTAATTGCGCTTTTTGTTGGCTAACGATCTCCGGGAAATCAATTTCAAATTCCCCAAAATTCGGTTCACGATTATCTAGCAAAGCGTTCATACGCTCGATACTCGCAAGCAAGGTTACTTGTTGTGATTTCAACTCTTCGAGTGCTGTACGCTGGAAGGTCGCGTCAAACTCAACAAGCGGCTGCCCCTTCTCTACCAGTTGACCTTCTTTAACGAGAATTTGCTTCAACTTACCGCCAATGGCGCTTTGTAATACTTGCTTTTCCCCTTCAGGAATCACCGCACCTTTTGCTTTTGCGATTTCATCCACTTGAGTAACCACAGACCAAGTAACAAAAGCGATAACACACAAGGCAACTGACCATGTCGCCAGCGCCAATGTTCGAGCTGTATTTTGTGATTCAACAAGCTCACCGTAACGCTTGCCAGTCTCGATAGGTTTTTTAGCCATTAGCGACTCCTTGCTTTGACTCTACTTTTTGCTTTGGTAACTCTTGTGTGTCAGATAACTGCTGCTCTTGAGACTCTGATGGCTGCTCCAAAGGACCGGCATAAACCACAGCACCCTCGTCTAACACCACGACTTTATCAGCGAGCTTAATCAAGTCTGGATCATGCGATGTATAGATCACCGTTGCTTTTCCTTTCTTCGTCGCTAAGAATTCACCGAATACACGTTTAGCATTGGGATGGCCATCTGGTACCGGGTTATCCATTAGGAACATCGGGTAGTCATACACCAAAGCTTTGGCGTCAATGAGGATCTGAGCGACAGTGCCTGACAACATGTCAAACAGGCTATCCGGTTGGATGCTACTGATAGAGGTATCTAAGCCATCTGGTAATGTGGAGAACCAGCGCTTGCCGCCAACCATATCAATGGCTGATATCATTTTCTGCTCCTCCACTTTATGTCCATCGCTCAACCACTCTCGAATACTCAATGTCAGTAAGTCGGGGTAAGCCGCGCGAATGAAACACCAGTGCCGATAGAGCTGCGGATCGTACTGAGCAAGGTTTACCCCTTTAAGCTCTACCATGCCGTTCTGAATAGGCTGTAAACCAGACAACACTTCAATTAATGTCGATTTACCACTGCCTGAAGGGCCTGTAATCGCGACAATATCCCCCGCTTCAACATCAAAACTTACCCCATTCAATGCAGGGCGACTCTGTTTAGGATATCGGAGAGTCACTTGATCTAACTTCAAGCTCGGAGCAACCATTGGCAATGGATGATGCTGGTAACTGAATTCACGTTCAGACGGCTGAGACAGAATACGATTTACCTGCAGCTTAGATTGATTAAAGCTATTAAAACGCATCGCACTGTTTGCCAGCACCTGCGCAGGCCCAGTCACTTTGGAAATCAACATCATTGATGCAATCAAACCACCGGGCGTCATCACTTGCTCGAAAATAAGTCCAATACCTAAGCCCATAACAGCCAGTGTTGAACCCACTCCAATAAAGTAATAAATCGAGGTGTATCGACTTTGCAGCACCGATTGATTAAATGTCACCGTAGAGGCAAGCAGATTGGCCTTTTGGAAACGTTGAATCCAGTGTTCCGAAAACCCGGCACTACGAATAAAAGCAAGCTTAGACGTCAACTCATTAGTCATGTTTTGACGATTCGTGCCGGCTACCGTCGATTGCATTGACCGCTTACTACTCGAACGTATCGAACGCTTAGCTAACAGGTAATACAAAACTAAAGAGACTATTGGAACCAGTACTAGCCATCCACCTAGCACTCCTATCGCCAGGACAAAAATGGCAATGAAAGGTAAATCAAACAACGCATTACCGAGTGGTCCTGATAACACACCTGAAATGCGCTCAGATAACATCACTTGGTTTTGTTGACTAGACGAGGCAGTTTGCTGATTTTGAGCATAGCTATTTCTTAATAGTCGCTGCACAAGGGATTGAGATATCTCGCGACTGACTCGGTTGGACACAGAAGCAAACACTCGACTGCGCAATGTTCTTAACCAACCCATCATCACAAACAACAAAGCGGCACCAATGGCAATTCCTTGCAGTTCGTGCCCAGCATCGCCACCAATTACATGGTCATAGATCGACATCGTGATAAATGGCACTGCGAGAGCAAATAGATTGGTGATAAAGCTGACCAAGAGCAATTTAGGAATGATAGGACGGAAAGCATGTAACCGTTCACCAACCCAATCCGGAGAAGCCTTCTCCAATGGCGCCCCTTCGATCACAATGCAAAATTGAGGAACCTCTGAAACGTCTTCATTGCCATCAACAGCCACAAACTGTTTTGACTCCAAGTGACCAGAAACCAATTCACTTTCACTAAGAACTAGGAGAACTAATTTGTGATCGCCCACCTCATCTAGGTTAGCAACTAAGCGATATGGCAATGCAAGCCTATCAAACAGGGCAAACATATCATCTATTGATTCAATGCCGTTCTCATCAACCCATTGACTAGCGAACAGTTGGATATTCGCATTTACTTCCAACGCCTTGAGTACAGAAAGGCTTTCAGTTTCCAGTCGGTTCATCGGCTCATGTTGACCGTCTGTTTCGCCATGGCGATTAGCATCTAAACGATTCATGCAATGACCTCCTGCTTATTAGAACTGTCTTCGGCAATCGAACCGTTTTCTACTGTAATTGTTCGACTCGCTATTTCGCGAAGTTTTGCATGATAGCTCACCATCAATATGGTGCGCCCTGCCAATACTTCTTCTTCCAGCACCTTGACCAGATTACCGAGAGCATTGAGATCGAGCGATGAATCCGGCCTTTCTAGCATGATAACGGGCTTGCCACTCGCTAATTGAGCCGCAATATTGAGCATTTTAATGTTGCCCATACTCAACAAAGAGGCATTTGTATGACCGATTTGTGTTTCTAACCCATCAGGTAAACGGGTAATTTCTTTGGTTAATCCTAAGCGCTCAGCATAATCATTGGCGCTTTGTGTTCTCTCAGGATCAAATCCACACAAATTGTCCAGAATCGTACCTGAGACTAACTGCCCTTTAACCCCGCAGTAAGCTGTAACTTGAGCGACAGAAGCAATAGAAACGGCTTCACCATTAATGAAGCACTCACCCGCGGCTAAATCATCAATCCCTGCTATCGAAGACAGTAAGTGACTATTGATGTGGCGATCTTCACTCTCTAACAACACCAGCTCACCTTTATTCAGCGTCACGTCCGCACTGGCGAGTTCACCATACCTTTCAACGGTGGCTTGCTTGATTTCTAAAGTCTCAAAGTCAGAGAAATTAAGCTCAGAAACCGCAGACTCAGACAGTGACAAGTCCCCTAACTTTTCAATTGCCTGATTGGCACTATGGATTGAATTAAGCTTGATTCGAACCCCAACCAGAGCGCTAAGCGGCGCCACAGTTCTACCCGATAAGATGGAGCATGCTGCTAACCCACCAGTAGTTAATTGACCATCCAGTACCCACAAGCTCCCGATAATCACCAACAACACAGAAGTCGCGAGTGCGGCAAGCTGAATACACTCTTGAGCGAAGGCATTCTGCTCTTCTTCTTTGGCTTTGGATTGAGAGCGGACATTATTAAGCGATTTAAACTGATTAAAAATTCGAGATTCAACAGCCTGACGTTTAATACCCTGAATGGTTTGGCTAAGAAGGATCAAGAAGGCTTTTCTCTCCTGCTCATCTTTAGAAGCTTCTTCACTTAAACTTTTCACGCGGATAGAAGACAGCCAAACAATACCAAGCGTAATAAGCCAAACTGCCAAAGGTATCGCCACTAGCTCACCGCCGATATAAGCCACCAGCCCTAGAAAGATCAATGCGAAAGGCAAGTCGATGAAGCCAGAGATTATTCCACCAGAATACCAATTCTTAACTTTGGATACCGATCCTAGTCCCTCTTCGACACCGCCTACACCGAGCTTACGAAGGTGACCTGATGATGCAGTCGTCACCCTTTCAACCAAAGTTTGGTAAGTGGCTTTTTCTGTATTGCTGGCCGCCGCAGACAAAAGCCATGTACGCACAAAACGTATGAGTGCTTCCATGCCTGCAGCTAGTGTCGCCCCTGCTAATAGCAGTGTGGCCGTACCATAGCTTTGATTGGGAAGAATGCGATCGTAGATCTGGAGAACCGTTAATGGAACGGCTAATGACAAGAGGTTAATAAGTAAAGAAGGCAGTAAGACTTTCCTTACTACCCCTTTGTTTTTTACTGACGTTACAGGCATACACAATCCTTATCCATGCTTATGAAATAAGATTGGTACACCATGTTGGGTATTGCAAGGTAACGAACTGATTTAACGTATTTTTCAAGATAAATATGACAAAGATCTTTATACGTAAACCCGTGTTTTTAGTTGTTCCTTACAATCCCTTGTCATAATCAGTGATTGCCTGCTTTAAGTTAGATAAATCTGAATCACACAAATACTGTCTCAATGATTCAAATTTCTCTGGTGGCCAGTCGTATATCTTCATTGAGGTTAGCTCTTCGATAACAGGCTTATCAAAGCGATGTTTAACTAACTTCGCGGGAGAACCACCAACAATACTGTACGGTTCCACATCTTTGGTTACTACGCTGTTCGCAGCGACAACCGCTCCTTCTCCGATGGTCACACCCGGCATGATCATGGCACGCATCCCTAGCCAAACTCCGTCTTTGATATGAGTATCGCCCTTGCCAATGTAGGCTTCGTCGATCACATCCATAAATGGATACAAAGAGAACCAATCAATTCGGTGGGTGTGATTGCCGCCCATAAGGATCACAACCTCGGCTCCTATGCAGACATAATCCCCGATGTAGAGCTCATCGATTTCCCAACGAGGCTCCCACTGGCGACTAACCTCGTCACCGTGCAGATAACGGACAACTGAACGCTCAAATCCGTTATCCCAACAATCACTGTAATAGCTGTGTTGACCCTTGATGTGAATATTAGGATTGGTGACGACCTCATGCAGCAATTCGAATTTAGACCAATGCTTATTTTGCATTTCTACCTCTGATTAACTTGTTAGTTTTATTCGTTTAAATATCAAAAGATTCGACATTGAAGATCTAGACATGCACAAACAAGCGCCCCATAGGCACAAGAAAGGCTTGGAGGAACAGTGAATGCCATATTTAAATCATAGCAATGCCGCTAAAACTAAGAAGCGTCAGTGGATTCGAGGTTGCTTTAGAAGAGGAAGTAATTTCACAGTATGCTCAGGCAAGGAGGAAAATTTTGTTGAAAAGTTTATTGGGGCATTGTACCCATTAACTCCAACTCATTTGACAGAGAAATGTGATTAATAAGGTTTCAAATATCAGTACATGTGGCAAAAGAAAAACATGAGCCAGCACTATAGCACCAGCTCATGTTTAAACTCACGTCTTCAGTAACTACATACGAGCTAACTGCACCTTTCTATCTTTGTTTACCACACAGAAGTTTCCGCGCTTAGTACGACACTTAGAACATCTCTCACACTCAACTGGGCTTCGGTCGCCCTCTTTCCAGCGTTTGATTAGATGAGGTTCAGATAATAGAGGTCGAGAGAGTGCGAAGTACTCAATACCTGTATTGTTGGCGATCTCTTCAATGGCATCAAAATCCGTTAAGCCGCCCACCGTGATAACAGGAATATCGACGTCTTGGCTGACTGCGTGGCCATATTCATGGAAGTAACCTTCAGCTTGGATAGTAAATCCATCGTGTGACTCGCCAATCATGGTGTCGGCTTTGCCATGAATGTTGCCAGAAACAACAATGCCATCAACGCCTACTTCTTCAAGCTTTTTACACACTAAACGCGTTTCATCGAAGGTCACGCCCCCCTCGAAAAACTCAGAAGCCGTCAGCTTAACCAAGATAGGGAAATCCTCACCAACCAACTTGCGTGTTGCCGTGTAGATCTCAAGCAAGAATCGCATGCGATTTTCTAAGCTACCGCCGTATTCATCTTCACGCTGGTTGTAATAAGGACTCAAGAACTGGTTGATCAAGTATGTGTGAGCAGCATGAATTTCTACACCATCAAAGCCCGACTGTTTCGCTCTTGATGACGCTTTGGCAAACGCATCAACAATGTAGTCAATCTCCTCTTTGGTCATTGCTTTACCCAGTGTTTGAGTCCCTTTTTCAGGAACCTCACTCGGTGCAAAGATCACACGTTCTCCAAGGTCATACGTGGTTTTTGTACCGCCATAAGCCAATTGCATCACGATTTTAGAATCGTTGTCATGCACCAACTGAGTTAGCTTTTTGTATTCATCGATAAACGAGTCGTTATACATACCCATCATGCCAGCATTCGGCTTTTCTTCTTCAACAATGTTCGCGTAACCCGTCACGATCAAGCCAACCTCACCTTGAGCTAGCTCTTCATAGATAGCGTAAAGTTTATCTGTCATATGACCATCTTCAGTCGCCATATTTTCCCACGTTGCACTTCTCATAAAACGGTTCTTCAGTGTCATGGTGCCAATGCGGGTTTCTGCAAACAAAGTACTCAAATCTAATCCTCATTCAATCGTATTACGCCATTGCCCCATCTAGTGCGAGGCTGATTGCGCGGATACTACAGAGAATAAGACAGGCAAAACTTAATCTAGATTAAGAGAGCGGCACTCTCATATAAGAAACAGGCACATTTGCTTAAAATGGAAGTCGTTGAGGACAAAAACAAGAAAAGCCGCTCAGTGAGACTAAACGGCCTTAAAACTTTTCACCAGATGGGAATGCCTTCAGAAAACAATACCAGGCTTTTATCCATACTCAACGGTAGGATCAATACACTGATACACTTGCCCGATACTCGCGTCATTTGCCAATAGGGTTTCGATAAGGCGAGCCACTTCTTGTCGGTAAATCACGCCATGCACTTCCACGTCTTGAGAAAGCTCACCGTTACCCGTCACTTCACCATCTAACAAGCCACCGGGACGTAAAATCGTGTACTCCAACGAGCTCGACATTAACCACGCTTCCGCCAACGATTTTTCACGAACGGCAGCGCCAAATCCTTTCTTAGAGCGCTCTGACAAGTATTGCCATGAATCACCGCAACCTAAAGACGTCACCAATACAAAGCGCTTAATGTCATTCGTTTCCAGAGCATCAATCACATACCGGTGACCAATATAGTCAACTGGCACATCCGCTCTAAAACTGCCCATACTTGAAATCACCAACGCCGATTTCGGCAACTCAGCCACCGTATTCTCAACTTGTTGCTTGTCGATCGCATCGCAGCTCAGTGTTGTTACTCCAAGGATAGCCAAGCGTGGGTTCTTTTCTGGGTTTCTAGCAATCGCGATCACTTCAAAACCTTGTTGATGAAAGTGCTCGACCATTGCTGCGCCCAAGCCACTACCCGCTCCCCATACAACGACTGTACTCATAAATACCTCAAAAGAATCATGTTGTTCCTAATATTAACGACACAATCTAATCGGTTCTTTCGCTTAGATCAATAAATGCGAATAATTCTCAATATTAAATATATAGTTCGTAGTCAGCGTATGGCTGCGTCAAAAGCACGCACACCTATCACTATTGAACATTGGTTCATTGAATTGCCCATACTTGTCTACTAAAGTAATTTTAATACAAAGACTTAGTATCGGTACTTATGAAAAAAGAGCGCATCCAATATTCTTTCGACGTGTGGCTGTTTATCCCAGATGAAGACAAGCTCATCATGGATAATGAAGACGTGATTATCGATAATCGTTTGTCCAAGTTGTTAGACTTCTTCTGTCAGAACCCTAACATTGTGTTCTCACGCGATGAGCTCATTAATGAGGTTTGGAATGGCTCGATCTTGACGGATCAAGTGATTACTCAAGCGATTTTTGAGCTGCGAAAAACCTTGAAATCGGCTGAACGACATTCGATGGGCTACATAATTACCGTCCCTAAACGAGGGTACAAGCTTGATGTCGAGGTGCGAAAAAATGTCCTAATTACCCCATCATTGCAGGTCAATACCGTTTCAATCGATGAAGCTAGCACCATTGATACAGAGGATCACTCACCACAAACTAGCTCTTCTCAGAGTGAACCTTCTGCTGAACAAGGTAATGATGGCGCCCTAAATGAAAGTGGAAAAGGCAGCGCTAATTTCACGCTACAAGACACTAGCATTCAAGGTAATCAAACCAACACGACACCAAGCTTGGCAAAGTCAAAAAGCAATGACTCAGGCACATCAACACACTTCGAACAGCCCAATTCAAGCCATCAGACACAAACCTCATCAACAGCTCAACCTAAAGAAAAAACCGCAAAACCCTCCCCATTGGTTGTTGCCGTCGGGGCTTTGGCTGCAAGCGCTATCGTTATTGCCATTGGCGTGTTTTGGTGGTGGATCCAATCGCCGAACAAATCGTACAACAGTATTGATAGCTCCACCCTTGTGACCACAGAGCGAGCGTATTCCAGAAATCACGCTTCGGATTCTGACGCAAAGTCGAATGCCGTAACTAATCACCAAGTCATTGAAGAGCATAAAGCACACGCTACGGTTCATTACTTATCACTCGAACCCCGTTACATCTACGTTAGAGTGGATGAGAATTTAAAAAACAATGCCTTTATGCGCGGTATTGTCCATAAGTTGATGAGCTATGTTACGACCTACCGAAACTTTCGCATCATAGTGGATGAATCCTTGGTTCCTAACTCGGCAAACGTGGTCAGTTTTAAAAGCAAAACAGAGGGCGACAGAGAGTATCTCGATATCACTTATTTTAATCGCATCTCTAACTTCAAACATTTAGGGCGAGACTACCTGATTGATGCCTCTTCTCTACACAGCACGATGCGAACGATGCTCGATGACTTATTAGACTCATTTAATATCGACATTCAGAAAACCATCTTAAAGCAGCAAATCTCTGAGCTTCCAAAACAAGAAGTACCGTTGAGACTGGCACTTGAGTCTCTGGGCCTCACCTTTATGACTCTGGATAGAACAGACACCTTAAAGAAAATCATCGAAGCCAACGAGCTTGAGCCTGATAACCACTTTCTAATGTCGAGTCGTTACTTGTATGAGCTTGCCGATATCTTTTTATTGAAGTCCTCTCAAAAAGAACAGCTTGTCAAAAAGTTGAATAATCGGTTTGGGGAAAAACTACTTTCAGCGGGAATCAATCCAACGTCTTATCGAGTTTACGATGCACTGGCCGCCTATTCCCTCACACAAGATAATCCGAATGAAGCTGAGCGTTATATGACGTTAATACCAAGAAACGATTACAACGTCATGTCCACCATCATATTGGCCAAGCTAGAGGAATCAAAAGGCAACCCGGCAGCTGCAGAAGAGTATTACTACGAAACCATTTTAGAGTCTGGCTACCCGGTGGTTTTGAAGGTTGCACAAACCTTATTCTTCAATAGCAATATATCTGAGATAGAATCGAAACTGGAAGTCGCCAAGTAATGTAAACACCGCCGTTATCGGCGGTGTTTCTCTTTGCAACACAACTCTAAACATTGCTCTATAACGCATTAGTAAGAAGAACACCGACACCGATCCGCTCGCTGTTATAGTCATAATCAATTAAGCTCTCACCATACCCCTTGTAGTACTGCACATAGCCTTTTAGTCGCCCAAACAGAGGAAAACTCAGCGAGGTTTGAACGCCGCCATAGCCGGTTTGAAAGTTGTAGCGGCCTAGTGCTGAGAGTTCAAACGCCTCCCATTTATAAGCCCCCGACAACTCATAGTGACCTAAGTAATCTTCAATGTCTGGATTGTCGTCACTGCTGCTAGATTCCGGAATACGATACCAAGGCTGTAGATAAACTAAGAAGTCATCTTGTATGTATCCTACCCCTGTATAGACTCGGTTCCAGCTGCGACTAAGATCCTCAGTTCTACCATTCGATTCATGCTCTAGACCGAATCGAGAGAACCAGACACCATCACTCGATTCAATATTCAAAGGCATTTCATAAAACAATTCCGGACGGTAGTTTGTCTCTCTAAACGGTGCTGAAATATCGGACGAATACGCCTGCCAAAATGATTTCATCGTAAAACCAAAATAGATTTTGTCCTCTTGATTAAACACACCACTGTCCATGACAGGAATTTTAAAGCTTACCTGTAGCTTAATCTCTTCGTCGCTCAGATCATCGGCTTTACCGCCAAATCGCTCATCTCCGTACGGCTCAGTATTGACGCTCGTCATGTGGGTAATGGGCAAAATATAATTCAAACGATATGGCGTTATCACAAATGGGTTATCTTCTGTTGTGTACTCCAATTTCAAACGCGAGATCTTTTGCTCTGGTGACCTTTCAGGTGAACCTGCATTTGCTTCGTTGTCTTGAGTCTTATTCTCAGCATCAGTCTTCAAAGCAGCGCACTGTTCTTTTAGCCATTCGATATTTTGTTGGCTTTTCGCTTCAGATAATGCGGTCAGAATACACTGCTCATAATTATCGTCGCTCGCGAATACCGAACAACTCACACCGATAACCAGCATCATTAACGTCATTTGGCTACAGAGTTTGTTTTTACGCTTCATAGCCTTAACCTTGCTTTGTGTTTAGGTAAGTCACCTCAAAAGCAAAGTCGACCGCCTGCTTAGTGATTTGATCGACATTCTTATCAAGCATCTCGATCGTTATCGCTGATTTATCATTTTCTAGAACACCATTATCATTCACCACGAAGATACGGCGCCCTACCAACTCAGCAGAATCATGGTCCTTTAGGTCTACGCTTGCGAGCACTCGAATTGAACGATCACGAGTACCAACCGCGTATTTGATAGCGCCAATGATAGAGCCAACCGGAATAAACTCTGTGACGTGAATGTCCTCAGGAATATCGTCAATGCCATACAAAGTGACGCTGATATCCAGCATTTTGTTTTCTAAGAACTTGTTCTCGTACCCCTGTAATTTAAGCTCAAGTTTCTCGTTCATACTGGTAAGGATCTGCGCTTTGAACTCTTTCTGTACCGTCTTCGAGACACGTTTATCGATGCCAGAACTTTTAATCTCAACACTATTGAATTTGAACTGATTAAAGTGGTGTGAAGCACTGTCCTTTGCCACCCAAGACATTCCCGCCATGTCGTCATCAAACTGACTATCCACAAAATAATGCTGGGAATCGACGCTTTTAACTTCTTCCCGATTTGGTATTGAACTTGCGCAGCCAACGGTGAACAACGCTAACAGTGGATATAGGTAATGTAATTTCATGTGAACCTCTAATTTCCTGAATTTTGAGTGCACGAACCCCTAAGCGGCTAAGCTCATCAGTGGGATTCGTGTTGATTAAATTTTCTTGTTTATGACTGGTTTATTTGAACTGGCTTACTAGGCTCTTCGCTTGAATCATCATCCTGTTCCTTTGTGGTGTGGTCCGCCGCCAAATAGGTGTAGATCGTAGGGACAACAAACAAGGTAAACAGCGTGCCTACCGACATACCAACGGTGATAACCAAACCTATAGAGAAGCGACTTTGTGCTCCGGCACCACTTGCAATCAGTAGCGGCACAACACCGACGACCATAGCTGCGGTTGTCATCAGTACTGGGCGCATCCGCACTGTTGCTGAACGGATAGCGGCTTCGCGGCGGCTGCATTTCAATTGCTCTTGCATCTGGTTGGCGAACTCAACAATCAAGATACCGTGTTTACTGATAAGTCCGATTAAGGTGACCAATCCAACCTCGGTGTAGATATTGAGCGTATCAATCCCCAAATACAGCGGCATTAAGGCACCAAAAATCGACAGCGGAACACTGGTTAATACCACCAGCGGATCGCGTAAGCTTTCGAACTGCGCAGCTAATACTAAGTAGATGATCACCAAGGCTAAGAAGAACGTCGTGACTAATGATGATCCTTCTTGCAAGAACTGACGAAGCTGTCCGGAGGTATCTGTGCTGTATGACTTAGGTAAGATCTGAGCGGCACCCTCTTCCATCACTTGGTAAGCTTCACCAATACTGATACCCGGCATCATTTTCGCTTCTATCATGGCACTGTTCAGTTGCTGGAATTGGTCCACTTTTGATGGTTGTACCGACTGGCTAATCTCAATTAAGGACGCTAATGGCACCATTTCCCCAGTGTTCGAACGTACGTAATAGTTCTTCAAGTCATTCCAAGAGTTACGATTTTCGTTCGGTACTTGAGTAATCACCTGATAACTACGTTGGTCCATTGAGAAATAGTTCACGAAGCCTTCACTGATAAAGCGTGACAGCACCGTACCAACATCTTGAGCGCTGACATTCATTTGTGCCGCTTTATCTCGGTTTATATGGATCTCAACTTGAGGCTTGTTGAAGTTAAGGTCATTCTGCACATAGATAAACTTACCGCTCTTCTCTGCATACTCTTTTAGCTTTTCAGCATACTGGTAAAGGTCTTGATAAGAACCCGTTGGCGTCTTCAATACCATTTGGAATGGTAAGCCTTGCGGTGTCCCTGGTAAGTCTGGTGGCGAGAAGGTATACACCTGCAAACCTGGTAAAACCGAACTCTCTTTTTGGAAACGTTGCATCACCTCTTTTGCGGTTGCTTTTCGTGAATCCCAATCTTTCAATACACCCAAACCAAAGAACGCATTGTTGTTCATGTAGCCGTTGTCTAGCATGGTCATTTCGACTTCGTCATTTTTTCCAATGGCGTCGATAAGAGCAGGCGTGAAGTGACGAATGTAATCAGTATTGGCTTGGGCCGGCCCTTGTCCCATCACGATCATTACGCCTTGATCTTCTTCCGGCGCTAATTCAGAAGCGGTATTCATGAACATGAACACTAAGCTAATAAGCAGTGTTCCTACTACCGGCCAGATATAAACACGGTTATTCAGCACATGTTCTAACACCTTGCGGTAGCGCTCAGTCAAACCACCAATAACCGCATCGATTTTCTTAACCAGTTTTCCATCCAAAATCGACTTATTGAGTAGTTTTGAACACATCATTGGTGTGAGCGTGAGTGCGATAAAACCAGAGATCAAAACAGAGCCCGCTAAAGTGAAAGCAAACTCGGTAAACAGCTTACCGGTCAAGCCACCCATGAAGCCAATCGGCGCATACACCGCAGCCAAAGTAATGGTCATGGCAATCACAGAGCCTGCAATTTCGCGCGCACTGTTGATAGCCGCTTTAATTGGATTAGTGCCATCCTCAAGGTGACGGAATGTGTTCTCTACGACCACAATCGCATCATCCACCACCAAAGAGATCGCGAGCACCATTGCCAGTAACGTCAGCAAATTAATGCTAAAACCCATACTCAGCATGAAGAACATCGAGCCAATCAGGGACAATGGAATGGTCACCAACGGGATTAACATCGCACGCATCGAACCGAGGAACGCAAAGATGACAATCACAACGATCAGCGCTGCTTCCATCAAAGTCTTGGCTACTTCTTCAATTGATGTCTCAATGAACTTGGTTGAGTCGTATACCACGTCCGCTTTAATACCATCAGGTAAGCCCGCTTCTATCTGAGGTAATAAGTCATAGATACCTTCAACCACGGTTAATGGGTTAGATGTCGCGGTATTACTGATCGCCGTTGCTACTGTGGTCACGCCATTAAACTCAACGTCCGAGTCATAAGTAGCCGCGCCCAACTCAATGGTGGCAACATCTTTCAAGTGCACCAGTTGCCCATCGTGGGCTTTGAGCGACATGTTTTTAAAATCAGCCACCGAGCTCGAGTCTGTATGAGCATTAATATCGACTTCGATATATGGGTTTTGTAACTTGCCGGCCGCGCTCACAATGTTATTTGCTCGCAGTGCATTTTGTACATCGGTAGCTGTTAAACCATAAGACGCTAATTTTTGAGGTTTCAGCCAAATACGCATCGCAAAATCTTGCTGACCCAACATATCGACTTTAGACACCCCTTCTACAGTAGAAAACGTCGGTTTAACCACTCGGCTCACATAGTCCGATACTTGCTCTGTTTTCAGTGTATCGCTTGAAAAAGAGACATACAGAATTGGGGATTGAGAAGTCGATTTAAGAATACTTGGATCCAAGACTCCAGAGGGCAGCTTGTATTTCACTTGCTGCACCAGAGACAAAATCTCCGTCAATGCACCATCTGATGGGTATCCCAACTTCAAGTACACCGTAATCACCGATTTACCCAAGGCACTGTCTGATGTCATGTAGTCAATGCCCGCTGTTTGAGCAATTTCAGCTTGTAGCGGCTGGGTCACATAACCTTGCACACTTGACGCACTGGCACCGGGATAGCTAGTGGTAATAGTGATCACACCCGTTTCAATTTCCGGGTACTGACGAACCTGCAGTGAAGTAAAAGCTTTAAGCCCCAGTACCAACAACACAAGGCTTAATACCGTCGCCAACACCGGACGTTTGATGAATACATCAGTAAATGTCATGGGATTTTCCTATTTACCTGGCTGCGCATGAGTAACAAGTGGTCGTTGATTGTTTACCAAAACCAAACCACCGTTTTTGAGCTGATGCTGATTTGAGGTCACCACCACATCCCCTTCTTTCAAGCCAGAAAGAACACCAACATAACCTCCCTGTTTGGGACCAATTTCCACTGTGCGCTGAACCACTTTATATTCGTAAAATGGTGTTTCTGCCTTTTCTGAATCTTGCTTGCTTGAACTTGTGCTGGCTGAACTTGAAGCTCCAGAATTCGTGCTCACTTGTTTCGTTGAAGTATCTAGAACAAACACAGTATCGCCAGATAAGGTGTAGCTGATTGCCACGGATGGCACACTGATCACCGTGTTTGAATCGGAAGTGGTTAGTGTTGCATCCACATACATACCCGACTCCAACGGCACAGATTCAGTCGTCACAGCTCGTAATTCGATATTGTGTGTGTTCGCATCTGAACTAGGCTCAATAGCAGTTATGGTCGCGTGATAAGTGGCATCATTCGCTGCATCAGATTTAAACTGTAGATCTTGTCCTACTTGCACACTGTGTAGATAAAGCTCCGAAATAGAAAAGTCGACATACTGTTTTGAGTTATCTTCAAGATCCACAATCGCTGTGCTCGAATTGATAAAGTCCCCCACGTCTATTTTTCTGATTCCAACATGCCCAGAGAAAGGCGCTTTAACTTTCATATATTCAACCTGTGTAGAAATATATTCTAACTTCGCTGATTCGGCATTAAATTGAGCGGCTAGCTTATCCACCGAATTCTGAGAGACACTATTATTTTTCAATAGCCTTCTGTTTCTTTTTAACTCTGTTCTCGCCAACTCTACCTTTGCCAACTGGCTCTTGTAGTTTGCCTTCAATAATGCATCGTCCAACTTAACTAGAACGTCACCTTTATTAACAAATTGACCTGATTTAAAAAGCACCTCTTTTATTTGCCCTGATATTTGACTCGTTACCTCTACTGATTGATTAGCATGGATATTACCAATTACATTTAAATGCTCATTCCAAACATCCTTATTGACAACCTCAGTTGTTACCGATACGGCTGGAAATTTAAAATTAGCTACTTTCTCTTTTATTATCTCGCTTTTTACATAATGAAAGCCAAATACAAAAGACAGTAATATAAATAAAGCTGACCCAACAATTACGCCTTTATACTTACTCATGTGTTCACCTTGGTTTTGAAGTGCGACTATTTTAACTATCGGCAAGCCCAATAAATCAAACTGACATAACATTGAAATCAACGTATATAAAATAAAAATAAAACCAATAAATACAACAATTTGATAAAGATTTATCAAGCAAAAATCATTTCCTGGCTTTATGGCGATTTTATTTGGAAATGATTTATATCCCACATTGATAGATATAATTCTCATCGTTCCTTAAACAACTAACTGAGAATAATATGTCTAATCAATCACACCACACCAAAGTCGCTATCAAAGAAAAAATGAAACGAGTATACGGCGAGGAAGTCGAGCATAAACATAACAAAGACCATTTGGAATATAGAGAACATCAGCCCTCTCATTCTGGTCAACCACATGGTGGTAATCCAGAAGGTCATAAACATTTAGTAAATCACCACCCTGATGGTCACCACAATAAGCATCACAAAGATAAAACCCATACTCATAAGAAATCATCTCGATTACACCATAAGACAAGCAACTCTTAGGTAAGAACAATCGATAGAAATCAATAAATATTTATCATTTACAAGTTAACGTATTAATTAAAGTGAAATATCGAAGGTGTTTCATTTAAAGGTTTATCATGTCATTTATTATTGAACAATTAAGAGACTATCCATTTATAGCTCTATTCCTATCTCTAGGACTTGGTTACTTAATCGGTAAAATTAAAATCGGTAAGTTTGAATTAGGTGGGATTGCAGGCTCGCTTTTGGTCGCCGTTGGGCTTGGCCAAATCGGCGGAATTACAATTTCCAATGAAGTAAAAAGTATCTTCTTTGCTTTGTTTATTTTCATGGTGGGTTACAACGGAGGACCGCAGTTCTTCTCATCATTCCGCCTTTCATCACTAACGCGCTTATTCGCCTCATTCGTAATGACGTTTGTTGGGCTCGTAACCGTTGTCGTATTAGCTAAATGGGCAGGCCTAGATAAAGGTTTAGCGGCGGGTCTTGCTGCGGGCGGTCTCACACAATCGGCGATAATAGGTACTGCTGGTAACGCCATTGATCAGCTAAATCTAGCACCCGATGTCACCTCAACACTCAAAACCAATGTGGCAGTAGGCTACTCGATTACCTACATCTTTGGATCTCTTGGCCCTATCTTGATGATGTCTCTAATCCCAATGGTAATGGGTTGGAACATCACTAAAGAAGCCAAGAAACTGGCTGAACAAATGGGCTCAGGCAGCAAACAACTTAATGAAGGTGAATTCTCGGCACTCAACCGTGTCTCTTCTCGCGCTTATCAAGTCACAGCAAACTCAGTATTTGTAGGCAAGAGCGTTGTTGAGTTGGAAGAAGCGCTCGATTCTGATCTAACGATTGAAGCGATTTACCGCCAACATGGAGATTCAGACTCGACGTTAGATATAGCAAAAAACCCGATTCTGGCTGCCGATGACAAAGTCTACCTGACAGGTCTTACGCAAGCCTTTCCGAAAGTGACCTCTCTTGGTATCGAGCTTGGCGAATTCAGCGAAGAGACCAATGTGGTTCACACGCAGAAAAAAGTCGTCCTCACCAACAAAAAGTTAGCGGGTATTACGCTACGTAAGCTTCACGATGAAACCAACGCACATATTCGTCGTGGTGTTTACATTACTCAACTGTCACGTATGGGTCATGACATTTCGACATTGCCAGATACCGAGCTGCACCTAGGCGACGAAATAACGTTAGTCGGTCAGAAAGACGACCTTGCCAAAGTAGAGAAGAAAATTGGCTATAACAGCCCGCTTCCAAGTGTCACCGACTTTGTGACCATGTCCTTCGGTATGGTACTGGGCTATCTGATTGGTGAGATCGGATTCTCTATCGGCGGTTCGCATATTGCCTTAGGTTCTGGCTTAGGTTGTCTAGTTTCTGGTTTGCTTGTCGGTTACCTGAGAATGCGCACGCCACGCTTAGGAAGCATTAACCACGGTGCTGCTAACTTTATGCAAACGTTTGGACTTGCAGTGTTTGTTGCCGTTGTCGGTATCAATGCTGGTGCGCCTGCCCTTACGGCCATCAAGCAAAATGGTGTGACGCTATTACTGCTTGGCGTATTGGTCACCATGATTCCACAAATACTGACGTTCCTATTCAACTACTACGTTCTGAAAATCAAGAACCCAGTCGAAGCCTTAGCAGTTGTCGCAGGTAGCCGCAGCGCTAACCCAGCCTTCGCGTCTCTACTAGAGAAAACTCAGAACAGTACACCAGTACCGAGCTTCACCATGACTTACGCGGTTGCCAATATTTTCCTCACCTTGTGGGGGCCAATCATCGTCAACCTAATTACCAAAATTTCCTAGAACAACCGCTCGTTGGAAAGAGCAACCGCTTGTTCAAGAGCACACCTCTTGAACAAGCACCAAATACCTAATTAACGCATTTACGAATCAAAAATTTAAAGAGAAAAGACCATGAAACGCACAGATGAACAGCGCCTGGAAACACTCAGCCCATTCGAAGTAAAAAATACACTGATCGACCTTGCCCAGCATTCACATGAGAAAACAATGATCAACGCTGGTCGCGGCAACCCAAACTGGGTAGCAACAGCGCCACGCGAAGCCTTCTTTCAATTAGGAATGTTTGCACTAGAAGAGTCAAAAGCGACCTTTTCTGACTACCAAGGCTTTGGCGGTATGGGAGCTAAAGAGGACATTAGCCTACGTTTCCTTCAGTTTTGTGAGAAGCATGAAGAGCAAGAAGGCGTTCAGTTCCTTATTGAAGCCTTCCAGTTTGTTACTGAGCAATATCAGGTAGACAGCGATGAGCTGATTTATGAATGGGTTGGCGGCATTCTGGGGAATAACTACCCCGTTCCAGACCGCATGCTTAAGTATTCAGAACTGATTGCTCGCAAATACATTGAGCAGGAAATGGCAGGCTCTCAACCCGTGCCTGCAGGCAAATTTGACTTGTTTGCTGTTGAAGGTGGCACCGCGGCCATGGTTTATATCTTCAATACGTTGAAGAGCAACCGCCTATTAAACCAAGGTGATACCATTGCGATTGGCGCGCCAATTTTCACGCCTTACATCGAGATGCCAGAGCTTGAGGATTACTCGCTCAACAAAGTAGAAATCATGGCAACGGAAGCGTCAGCGTGGCAGATCCCTGATTCTGAATTAGATAAGTTAAACGATCCAAGCGTCAAAGCGTTCTTCTTAGTAAACCCAAGCAACCCGGCATCAGTAAGGCTGAGTGATGAGACTCTGCTTAAGATTGCGGAGATCGCGAACCGTCGCCCTGAATTGATCCTGCTGACAGATGATGTTTACGGCACCTTCGCAGATAACTTCACTTCGTTGGCTATGCTTGCTCCGAAAAACACGATTCTGGTGTACTCGTACTCTAAGTACTTTGGCGCAACAGGCTGGCGTTTAGGAGTAATCGGTGTTCATGAAGATAATAACTTCGACCGTATGATTGGTGATCTCCCAGAAGGGACTCGAAATGCGCTTTCAACACGATACCAAGGCATCACTCTAGAACCGAGTAAGCTTAAGTTTATTGATCGCTTGGTGGCTGACAGCCGTGCCGTGGCACTGAACCACACTGCTGGCCTTTCTACTCCGCAACAAATCCAGATGACGATGTTCTCGCTGCTATCTCTAATGCAAGGCGGTGAAGAATATAAGCGCTTGGCCAAACAGATCGTGCGTCGTCGTTATCATACTTTGATGGAGAAGAACTTGGCGGCACCGATCGTTGCAGAAGGCGATCAAACAGGTGCGTTTTATTACGTCGAAATTGACCTAAAAGAAATCGCTCAAACGATTCATAGCGATGGGTTCTTTACTTGGTTAGAAGAGACGTATGAACCATTAGATTTCTTGGTTCGTCTTGCAGAGGAACATGGCGTGATTGTGATGCCGGGTGCTGGATTTGATGCGCCAACATGGTCGCTACGCGTTTCTCTCGCAAACCTAGAAGAAGCGCAATACGCTAATATCACTCGTGCTATGAACGCGGTAATGCAAAGCTATATTGAGCGTTACGAAGCCATTTAATTTGCCAACACTAAGTAAATTTGGATTCAATCATCTATAAAAAAACCTGAGCGTAAGCTCACCTCAGCCGCTGAGCCTACGTTCAGGTTATTATATCGATACCAAACGAGTTTTATTTGAACTCGTAGGTGTAGGAAGCACCGACACTGTTATTTTCACCAAAGTCATCCTCAGCAAAAATAGTGAAGAAGTTAAATGACTGTGCATCAGTCAATCTGTAGCTTGCCCCTACGCCGGTCCAGTATCCTGAATAGTCATCAGAGCCCATTGAGCCCCCACCAAAAGCCATTATCGACCACTCGTCAGTAATCGTTTTTAAGCCGAAGGCACCAATATAGCCACCATGTGTAGAGCTCGGCATCAACACGTAATCAGAACCAACGTTTTCGTCATCGAAAACGGCTACTTCGCCATCGTTATAGCTGTAGCCCGCCATTGGGAAGATCTGCCAGCCGAAAGGCTCAATATCAAAGTAACTCAGTGGAACAAATGTCCCGATACTGTAGTTGTTCTTATAAGCATCGTTGTCGTATTCAGAGCGACTAAAGTTAAAGTTGACGATTCCCAAAGGCAATAGCCAAGAGCCCCCAACTCGCCACTCTTCACCGTCAGCATTAACACGAGCGTTGATCATTCGAGCTTCGTCAAGCCCAATAGAACCAGAGAACTTGAGCTCTTCGTTGTAGGCAAAGCCAGCTTTAGTAACAATCTTGGTTGGATCGTCGGGGTGCTTCTCTTCAGCCAAAGCACCCGTTGAACCCAGTATTGCCACACCAATAACGAGTAGTTTACGTACTGTCATTAGAAGGTCGCGCTAATGCCAACGAAGTGGATACGGCCATCGAACGAACCGTTCAACAAATTAACTGATGATCCTGCTAAGTTGCGATTCATATCAACAGAACCCAAATCTGCATATTCATAGAACACATCGATTAAGATGTCGTCCCAATAGGTAGAAGCGCCTACTGAGTAACGGTACTGTTCACCCACCGGTAGGTCAGCCCATTGCATTGACGGATCATCCTGCGGCGAAGTTTCGTAGGAGAAACCTGCTTTTAAGCGCCAGTCAGAGTTCAATTGGTAGTCCGCACCAACAGCAAATTTCCATACGTCATCCCAATCACGTTTAATAGGAACACCACCGATATCAGTTGCGCCAAAATCAAGTACGGTTTCATCCCATTCACTCCAACGGTGGAATTGAATGCTCGCCAGAAGATCAAGTTGAGAGTTCAAAGAATAACTTGCACTTAAGTCGATGATCTCAGGGAGAATAATTTCAGTCGATAGCGAATTCAGAGCGTTCGCACCAAGCTTACCGTTTACATCATTGTTGAATTCATGCTCTAACTTTGAACGGTAACTTGCACCGAGCTTAAGTTTATCTGTTGGCGTAAACATGACGCCAAGGTTATAACCGTATGCCCAATCAGTGTCTTGTTTAGCTGTCAGCATTGAAGTCGTCTGTTGGAATGCACCCCAGTTAAATTGCACACCTGCACCTACAGACCATTGATCATTCAACTTGTAGCTAAGCGATGGGTTAATCTGCATTGCGGTTAAAGTGATATCTTCTAACAGCCCCGCTCCAGCCCAATCACTGCCGTAGTCAAGGCTAGAACCACCAACGGCACCAAGTGCAATACCAAGGTGTAATTTGTCAGTCACTTGGTGCGCGTGAAAGGCGCCAAATGAAGGCATTACTGAGTGAGCTTTACCATCTTGCTTGTCACCGTTATCTTGATATTTCATCTCAAGATCGAACGCCATGGTGTTGATGGTCGTCTTACTTTCGCCCATGTGAGACATAGTGGCAGGGTTAGTCCACATCGCCGCAGCAGAACGAGTGTACACACCATCACCTGCACCTGTAGTACCAGCGTTGGCGACAACAGCCTCTTGTAAAAATAGGCCACTTGCGAACGCATTTAAGCTAGTTAGGATAGCGGTGGCAGCTAGAGAGTAAGTAAAAGTTTTGTTCATCAGGATGCTCATTTAGCCTTAGACATAAAATTGCTCTAAGGTTACCGCAATGCCCTATAAACAAAGGGAATATCGATTATTCCTGTACAAACGTTATTTGAACTTTCTCGCTAAGTAGGCGCGTGGTTTATCAGGATGAATTTCACGCTGTGCCGCTATCGCTCTATTCTTGCCTAAAGCGACTTTGATTTGGTACCAAGTCTCGTAGAATAACGCGACACCAGGGCTAGACCACCAAGTTTTGTTGTAGAGCTTTTTATTAGCAGCGACAACATCCGGCGACCGGTTCGCACACTCCAATGCCAAGGCATAAGCTTCCGCGTACGGATCTTCGGCTATTTTTGTGACAAGCCCGTATTCTTTTGCGGTCTCGCTATCGATCACCTTAGCGGTCATTGCCATTTCAAGAGTGTGATCTTTACGCATCAACTCTCTAAAGGCTATCGCGCCTCCCATATCAGGAATCAAGCCCCACTTGGCTTCTAGGATAGAAAAGTTCGCATCAGGGCTAGCAATTCTAAAATCTCCCCCGCTCACCAGTTGCAAGCCACCTCCCCAACAGCGGCCATGGATTGCAAAGATAACTGGGCATGGAATATCTCGCCAACCAACCGAGAAATACTGCGCGGCATTAGGACGTGTTGGCCACCACTTAAACAAAAGCTTCATCGCACCAGATTTGCTGTTCAGCAGCGACTTCACATCAAGTCCGGAACAAAAGTCAGCCCCGTTCCCTTTCACGATCACAGCTCGAATATCCGTGTTGTTTTTAAGCGCCTTGACCATGTCATTAACGCCTTGAAACATATCCATATCAATGGCATTTAGCTTATCTGGGCGATTTAATGCCACCGTCGCAATTTGGTTTTCATCAATGGAACAAGTAATACGAGATAGGTCGGTCATATGGGCTACTCAACTAAGTGGTCAGACCTTAGCGTTATACATCTTGTTAACATATGCAAAGTTTGCGTATCAAAAGCGAGAGCTAGGTTGATCATTTTACGCTCAGGTTGAATAACGCATACGAACTAAAAAGGCAGCGATAGATAACATCAATCACTGCCTTTAATACTGATTTCAGCAGACAAAGTGCTGGGCGTTCACTCACACTCTTCGAGATTTCAGCAACAAGAAGATGAAGTAGCTTCCACCTATAATAGAAACCAACGTGCCTGCCGCAAGCTGAGCCGGGAACACCACCACTTGCCCTAACCAGTCAGCGAATAACATTAGTGCTGCACCAATCAAAAACGATAAGATGATCTGCTCTCGAACCAAGCGAGCACCAACCATGGCGGCAATATGCGGAGCCAGTAGACCAACAAAAGCGACCGGCCCCATAGTGGTTGTTACCATCGAACATAAAACCGCGACAATACACAACAGAGCCACATAGGCGATGTTGATATTCAGTCCTCTAGCACTCGCGAATTGACGACCCGTTGCAATTAGCGTCACCCAAGGGCTCAACAGTAAGGCAATGCCAATACAAACGGTTGTCACTAAAGCCATGATCGTCGCGGTATCAGGTTCAACACGATACGTAGAGCCTGCCAACCAAGCCAATAAAGTGTATTTCCCCTCGCCGACTCGTGTTAGAGAAAATTGCACTAAAGCCTCCAACACGGCGGTCAATGAGATACCAGTGAGAATGAGAATCGAAGGTGCAAACTGATGCTTTTTACCAAGTAGCAGTAACAAGCACAGTGCTACTGCACTGCCCAAAAACGCTACCCACGGGCTTAATGAGTGAATCGAGTATCCCATAAACAGGCTACTGAAAATCAAGGCTAAAACCGCACCGGCTGACACACCAAGAATGTCAGGGCTGGCAAGTGGGTTGTATACCAACCTTTGTAAAATCACACCTGCCACAGCCAAACCGCCACCAGCGAATATTGCGGTTAACATTCTAGGCCAACGAATAGACCATTCAAATGAATCTGGGATAACAAAGTAGCCCATATCAGAAGCAGGCTGTGACATTGTACTCAACGCCAGTAAAGCGAAGATCATCGTACCCACTAAGAAATAAGCCAGAGGTGAAATAGACCTTGGCCCTTTAGGCATCGAGAAGAATAGCTGATCCTGAGCTGACATCTGCTTACGAGCAATAATGATCAAAGCTGGAGCACCAATTACCGCGGTTGCCGTTCCTGTTGGAATCATATCCAATGACCATTGTGCCAAGAAAATCGCCAAGCTATCAGTCACACAAAGTAACAACGCTCCTAGCACGCAGCTGGCGATGAGTTCAGATTTCGCCTTTAAAAAGCCCAAATGTCTCGCGATGTTTGGCGCAATCAAACCGATAAAGCTGATCACCCCTACCGAAGTAATCGACACGGAAACCAGCCAAACGCCAATCGCCATTAGTACAAAGAAGGTCGTACCGATATTAAGACCACGTGCAGCAGCCCCTTCTGTACCAATCGAAAGCAGAGTCAGAACCCTCGGAGCCAACAGGAAAATAGCAAAGATTGGCAGCAGTTTAGGGATCAACCAAAACACTTGTTCCCAACCATTCTGACCAAGGTCGCCAGCTCCCCAAATAAACAAGTTCTGCGCATACTGGTCATTAAGCAAAATAATCGCCGTCGCAAATGCACCGAGCAGTAAGTTAACAGCCATGCCCGCCAAAACAATCGGCAAACCGCTCATGTTTTTGATGCCAACAATGGAGACAATCAGCCCCATAGCAAGCAGCGCCCCTGTCAGTGCAAACCAAACTGAATATTGAGCGACCAACATCGGCGCGACCACATTCAGAATAACCAAGCCAAGCCATGCACCTGATGAAGTACCGAGTGTGAGCGGAGACATCATGCGGTTCTGCGTTAACTGTTGGAACAAACTACCGATAGTGCCGAGTGTTCCACCAACCAGAATAGCCATCACCAAACGAGGTAAATTGACATTAAGTAACGCCATCAACTCGAATGAATCATCAACCATTCTATTGAATGTCACGATGTCACTGACCTGTGAAACTTGCTGGAACAACTGAACGACAGACCCAAATTCAGACTGGCCTAGCCATAAATGAATAAGGGCAGCGAGAAATAGCGCCACCCCCACCATCAAACCACTGGATTTCATTAATGCTCCGCTAGCGCCAATAATGATTGTGCCAAGGCTTCCGCGTTATACAGGATCGACATCGCACCACCGTAGCTCCAACTTGCTGCCACAGGGCTAAATTGTTCAGTACGAACAAAAGGCATACTTTGCCATATCGGAGATCTGTCTAACTTTGCTTGATACGGGAAAGGTTCAAAGTAAAGCGCTATGCCATTCTTCACCTTCTTAAGTTCGGTCATACGCTTTTGACTGATACCCCACTGGCTCGCAGGAAGCTCCATCGCATTTTCAAAGCCAAGTTGCTCAAGCGCATATTGTGGAATCGAGTTATCACCATAAATGGATACCGAAGTGGTGCTTGCAAATCGGAAAGAAGTCACTTTCGGCTTGTCACCCGGATACGCTTTGTCTAGTTCGGCTTTGAGGGCAACAATACGTTCATCCATCGCAGCCAGTTTGTTGCTCGCTTGCTCTTCTTTGCCAAGCAATTGACCTATTTTTTTGAAGTTATCAATAGCAGCTTCAGCATTACTGTGTTGTTCACTGTATGTCTGGTAGTAAAGCACAGGCGCGATTTCAGAAAGTCGCTCCTGCAAATCTTTTTGAGGTGAAGCAATAAGAATCACATCAGGGTTGAGTTTCTTAAGTGCAGAAAAGTTAGGTTCAGTTCGAGTACCGATATCCGCAACCCCCTTAGGAATAGCGGGTTGAACAACCCAATCGGTATACCCTGCAATATCAGGTACTGCGACGGGTGTTACACCGAGTTCGATCACTTGCTCTGCAATGTCCCAGTTCAGCGCCGCCACTCTAACAGGTTGAGCTTCTAGGGTTTTCACTCCTTCGCTATCTTCAACTTGATAATCCGCCATCGCATTAAACGATAAGGCGCTCGCCAACAACGCAAATACCAGTGTCTTGTTCAGTTTTGTCACTTTAGAAAAATGGGAGTCTACACGTGTTGTATTCATGCCTAACCTACTCAATCTAAATTAAATATTTCTTGATAAGAAAAAGCAGCCCAATGTAAGGCTGCTTTTTAAGTGATATTACTAACTGAATTAGAACTCGTAGTTCACGCTAAGCTCTACAGACTGCTCAGCACCGAACCAGCAGTTAGATTGGTCGTAACACGCATAATATTCTTCGTTGAAAATATTGTTCACGGCTAGGTTAGCTGTCGCACCAGATAGTGTGTCGCTTGCTGCACCTAGATCATAACCCACCGACAAATCAACAACCGTGTAAGACGGAACTTTACCTTGCGTGTTGCTCGCATCCATTTGCATTTCACCCACGTAACGAGCGCCGGCACTGAATCGAGAACCAGCCAACATACCATTAAATACGTTGTAGTTAGCCCACACATTAGCCGTATGTTCAGGCACATAGATCGGTGTAGTACCCTCTAAACCGTTACTAGAGTCTTCTGTGATTTCCATATCAACATACGTGTATGCTGCCGCAATATCGAAGCTTTCTGTCGCGAACCAACGTCCTGATAGTTCCGCACCTTGCGATACCACTTCACCCACTTGGATTCTTGGGCCATAAACGTTAGTTGGGTCTGTCATCAACATATCTTGCTTAACGATATGGAATAGAGAAACTGTCGCTTCCTTCGACATATCATCAGACAGGTATTTCACACCAATCTCTGCTTGTTGAGCATTCTCTGGATCGAATTCGTTACCCGCTTTATCGACACCTGGAGCTGGTTCAAAGCTCGTCGCATAACTTGCGAATGGTGCTAATCCATTATCAAACTGATACAAACCACCTAAACGGTAAGTGAACTGCTTGTGATCGGATTCATGTGCGTAGTAATCACTTTCAGACTTGTAGTGATCGAATCGCGCACCAGCAATCAGCACTAACGCATCCAGACGAATTTGGTCTTGAACGTAGAAACCAAGCTGGCTTGACGTTGTGTCATCTAAGTATTCACCGGTTTTAGTCACGTCACTACGGTCTAGTAGATCGTTGTTCGGATTCAATGGATCAAAGCTGCTAAAGCCGCTGCCATTCGCACTGTAAGATGAGTAGTTAACATTACCGTCTAGATCTTGGTAATCGATACCAAGCAACAAGTTATGCTCTACTGAACCAACATCGATAATACCGCTCAATTGGTTATCAATAACAAACCCTTTAAAGCTCTCATCGGTAGAGTACAAGTAACGGTCAAGCTGATTAGGTGTACTTGGGTCGTAGCTCACATGATAAGTGTTCTCTTGGTATAAAGAGGCATCTGTATAACGAGCGTTCTGTAGGAATGTCCAGTTGCTATTGAACTCATGGTTGATCTTATAGCCGACCATAAGAACTTCACGCTCAAATTTACTCCAGTTCTTGTCACCCATAGAAACAGATGGATCACTTGCTTTCAGCACATCCAATGGCATTGCCGAGTTGATACCCATTGAAGGGTCATTTTGGTAGTACAGATTGAAGTTGATTAACGTGCTGTCCGTTGCTTGCCAGTCCACAGAAGGAGCAATCAAGTAACGCTCTTCTTCTGCGTTATCAACTTGGCTATCTTGCTTACGAGCAAGTGCTATCAAACGGTAAGAAAAGTCACTGTCGCCGAACTGACCAGTAGTATCAATCGACGCTTCTTGTAGATTACGTGAACCTGTCGCAACGCCAACTTTAGTAGACTGCTCCGTTTGTGGCGCTTTAGCGATCATGTTGACCATACCACCCGGTGGCATAGCGCCATAAAGTACAGAGGTAGGTCCTTTGAAGATCTCTACTTGCTGCATTGCAATCGGGTCAAGTTGCGGTTGTAGGTTCCAACCATTCAAGAATTGAAGTGACAGACCATCGTAGTAGTTAACATTGTTAGTCGCGAAACCACGAATAGAGTACGAGTCAAACATTGCCACCGAGCTACCGCGGTTTTCAGTTACAACACCCGGTGCATAACGAAGGGCTTGATTCAAAGATTGAACACCTCGTTGCTCTAACTGTTCTTCATCAATAACGGTAATGCCTTGAGGCGTTTCTTCAGGCTCAAGTGCCGATTTAGTCGCGGTATTACGATAGGCTTTACCCATAATCGTAACTGTTTCTACATTCGAATCTGCCGTAGGAACGGTCTCTTCCGCCATGGCTTGCGCTGAAAGTGCAGTCAGCAATGCAACTGCTAGTGATGAATACTTAAAACGAGTGTGAGTGGTCATGATTCCCTCGGTACCAATGCTTATTGTAAATAATAATAAATCTCATTTGCATTGTATGTATCTATAGATGGGATAATTAACAATTTGGTGCAAGTTCAAAAAGAACTTGGCCTATTTATAACGAAATAAGGTCAATTGATGATTAAAAACACAATTGACCTTACTTAGTGAGTGGCTTTGTAAAGAGTATGCTAGACGCGATATGACTACGATTTAATAATAGGAACCCAGTACTCCATCACTGCATCTGCTGCATGAGTTTGATAATCGAGTGGGTATACTTCAAGCTCGTAGCCATCAACACCTCGATAACCAGAACTTGGTAACCAATTAAGTACAAACCAACTCAAAGTATGTCGAAGATTCTCAATCGGACCACAATGTTTAACCACAGCATAGGTTTGCTTTGGAATGTTTAAGATCTCTAGCTTGTCAGAGATAATGCTCGGCAATTGAGGAATTGAAATCTCATCATTCAGTTCAACTCCCGCCCAATAATGAATATTGGTACCATCAAAGCAAGCCTGAGTGAGATCAACCACACCAATGAACTGATAGACATTGTCGTCAGGTAGTGTCACTTCCCCTTCTAATCGTGACCACAATTGAGGGACTTTCTGTGCAAAATCTTGTGTCAGCGAAAACAGACCACTGATTTCAGAAGTGATGCCTTTCACTAGGAACGACTCTCTTTCCTCAATACGGACTTCAACGAAGCTCAGCGGGCCATTATCAGCGCTGCTCAGCATGTCAGACACTTGTATCGGTTTACGAAGCCCCGTTCTTTTGCCCGCTTTTCGGTACTGACTCGGACTGGAGCCAAACATCTGCTTAAACGAACGGCTAAAGCTAATTTCTGAATTGAATCCCAGTTCAAGCGCGATATCGATAACTCGCTCTTTGGTATCTAACAGTTCTTCAGCTGCTTGGCTTAACTTAAGCTCTCTGACGTAGTTCGCCACAGTGAGCCCAGTTTCGGCTTGAAACACTCTTTGCAGTTGCCAACGAGACCAACAGCTCTGTTTCGCAATATCCTCTAAAGATAATGTCGAGCTGAGGTTCGCATGTATATAAGCCAAGACACGGCTGATACGGTCAAATGCAGGAGTGTTCATAGTCACGCTTTTATAATCTCGCTAGTGGCAGCAATTAAGTTAATTCAGAAATACTTTTTATCATTTAAAGAGGCTTTTATCACTTAAAAATGACTAAGACGCACTCAATTTATAAATTCTATAATTAGAGTTCTCCGAGGAGATGCTCCATTTTGTATGGTTATCATCGATAAGGTTCGATATGATAACGCAACTGATTATCATTTACTGGTTTAACATGCTTTCCCAGCTGCACAATATTGCCACTCGTCGTAGAGCTCCTTCTCTACACCAGAAAATCTTCGCTTATTCAAAACAGATTACCCCTTATTTAAGCGGCAGTTATGGTTCTCTGAGCAGCAAAAGTATCGCCATCACAAATGACAAAAGCCACATCGAGATAAAGCGCGTTTACGATGGCTTAGCGGAAAACCATTCCGAAGCAGGTAAAGCTTATTGGTTAACCCGAACCTGGGATTTAGTATGCTGGCAGCCAATCTACGTCACCTTCGTTTCTATCTATGGCCTTCATTCATTGCCAGATATCAAGAATATCGGTCAGTTTAGGTATAAAGAGTTCGTCACAGGATACCGCTTCTTTAATGGTGATCACCAACACGGTACACCAGAAGAGCTAATCCCACATGCGGGTCAAGCCATATTGGAACTCACAGAATTTTTTCGCAGCCAGATTAGTGAGTGGACACGCATTCGCCCGGGGTTTACCAACCATTTGCTCGCGGATCTACTGCTGGGTTGTTTGATCAAACTGCAACAGCGCGAACAAAGCCTGACTAATGAGTACATCACTGAGCAAGCAAGGCTATGGTTAACAGCGTGCCAACTACCAGAGAACCACTTAGACAGCCTCAAAGTCGACGATACAACAGGGTTGCTTAAGCTCGTTAGGGTCAGCTGTTGCTTAGTCTACAAGTGTGACTCTAGAAAATATTGCGACGATTGCCCTAGACACCCAGACAATAAGAAAACCGCTTAACACTATTACTTAATCTTAAAATCCAGGACTGACATGTTTCAGCTTTCAAGTATAAAAATGGTCCGTGACGAACGCACTATTCTCTCAATTGACGAGCTTTCCATTCCAACCAATGAACTTACGGTCGTTCTTGGTCACAATGGTTCTGGTAAATCGACTCTGGTTAACTTGCTCTCTGGACAAATGGCACCAGATCTCGGCACAGTAAAGCTGGATGGCGCTTCCATCTCTTCTTTCAAAAGCAAAGACTTAGCCAAGAAGATTGCGTATTTACCTCAAAAGCTCCCTGCTTCGGCAGGCTTAACGGTCGAAGAATTGGTTCGTTTAGGACGTTTTCCTTGGCGAGGCGCGTTTGGTCGTTGGAACTCTGAAGATCAATCCATTATTCAACAAGCTATGGATAGAACAGGCGTTGCCGAGTTTTCACAAGCTTTAGCAGACGATTTATCCGGCGGTGAGCGCCAACGTGCATGGGTTTCAATGTTGCTCGCTCAACAGTCTCCAGTATTGATTCTCGACGAGCCAACATCCGCGCTAGATGTTCATCACCAGTTCCAATTGATGGGTTTGCTGTCTGAGCTTAATAAAAAAGAAGACGTTGGAATCATCGTCATTCTGCACGACTTGAATCTTGCTCTGCGTTACGCGACACACATAGTCGCTCTAAAGAAAGGTAAGATCGCCTTTGAAGGCTGCGCTGATAAGTTACTTAATGAACAGGCCTTATCTGAGCTTTATGAGTCCCCTATTCGACTGATCGACCATCCGGTTCCAGCTAAGACTGCAGCCAGTGAGAAAGTCGCCGTGGTTTGCGAATAGCCGATCTTTTGGCAACTTAAACCAAAGCGTTGAGCATTAAAAGGCCATTGAAATTCATCATTTCAGTGGCCTTTCAGTTTAGATTCGATAACTCATTTAACTAGCTAAGCTGAGCGTCTCTGGCTTCTTGGCTACTAAAGCCACGTAAAATATTCAATAACGTAATCGCGGTGAATAACGCGATGACCAATGACAGATGCCACGCTTCGCCAAGACCAAGTTTAACCAGCCCCATACTTACCAGCGAAGACACCACCATTTGGCCGCCTCCAGACATCGCAGCAGCTGCACCTGCATTCTTTTTGTAAGGCAACATCACCAAGGCTTGTGCACAAGGTAACGCGATGCCATTCCCAAGTATCATCAAAAACTGACCGAGCATTAGATAGAGAGGCTCAAGTGGGCAGAAGAAAAGCCACAACGCTGCCGAAATATGTAACACAGGCGTGCATAACAGTGTTTTCTTGTTACCTAACATTGGACGGATACGGTTACACAAACTTGTCCCGCCAAGCATGCCTAACGCTGGGATCACCGCCCACATCGCGTATTCATCGGATGTCATCCCGATCTGGTTTTGCATAATAAATGGCATCACCGACACAGTGGTGATCATGAGACTAAAGTTAAGCCAACCAATGCTCGCAAAACTCATAAAGTAGCGAGAAGTGAGTAGCTCTTTGTATTGCGATGCCATCTTCTTCGGTGAGGGAATCGGCGAGAGCTGTAAAACCGTTTCTTTGAATTTAAACGCCAATACGACCCAAGCTAATGAGACATAGCCAAGTAGCGAGATAAACACCATACTCCAGCCAAAGTGGAAGTTGATAAAGCCACCAATGACGGGGGCAATAAGAGGTGTAATCGACGCAACCATCGCAATGTAAGACATCGCTAATGGTAAGTCAGCACCGTTGAATCTATCTCGTGTGGAAGCGCGAGCCAGCACAGCACAACAGCCCGTGCCCAATCCCTGCAGGAATCGCCCCAATACCATACTGGTAAAAGAATGGCTGAAGAAGATGATCATCAACAAGCCACACATGGCGAGTAGTAAGCCACTTAATAGTACCTTTTTACGCCCCAAAGCATCTGAAATTGGACCATAAACAAACTGTGAAGGCCCGAAGCCTAGCAGGTAGACACTCACTAACAACTGGGCTTGTTCTAGCGATACATCAAAGTCCTTAGCGATCCAGGGTAAAGAAGGAAACACCAAACCCATACTGAGTTGACCGATACTGATGACCAAACACGCCAGTAAGATCGACTTAAAATCAAATCGACGGCTCATGAGGCTGTAAACGTAGTTAAAAGGTTTGGTTTATCAACCTCACAACATAGAGATATAGAAGATAGAGAGAATGTTGCAGGTATGATATTCATGGTGCTCCGAAAGGATCGATTGGACTGTCGCAGAGTAAACATACGTTAGCTCGTATAATCATACAACACTGGCTGGACTAAATATGTGAATAGTCACTTTTCACACACCTTAACTTTCCGCCTGTCGCTGACACACGCTAGACTAACACTAGATCGCAACAATGAAGGGACTTCAATGAACACTTATCACCGTATACTCACCTCAGCTTTGGCACTGGTTGTGTCTGGTCCCCTTGCCTCAACAACGGCTTTTGCTTGGCAAGCCGAGAAGATCACCGATGGACTCGTGATTCCATGGGGACTCGCCTATGTAGACGAAGGATCCATGCTAATCACAGAAAAAGAAGGTGTGATCAAACATATTGATTTGAAAACCGGTGACCAGAGCACGCTGTTCAGGCTTCCCAATGTGTGGGCAAAAGGTCAAGGTGGAGCGTTAGATATCACCTTTTCGCCCTTTGAAGAAAACAAACTCTATATCACTTACAGCAAAAACATCGATGATGAAGGTGTAACCACACTCGCTTCTGCTGATTACCAAAATGGTGAAGTGTCTAATTGGCAAGATGTATTCGTTTCAGAATCGAGAACCGACACTGGACGTCACTTTGGCAGTCGCATTACTTTCGATGATAGCCACCTCTACTTTTCGATTGGCGACCGTGGTGATCGAGATAACGGGCAAAATACCTTAACTCATGCAGGTTCAATATTGCGCTTGAATGCTGACGGAAGCACACCAAGCGATAACCCATTTGTAAACAACGACAAGGTTCTCAACGAAATCTGGAGCTATGGCCACCGAAACCCGCAAGGACTGTTCTACGACTTTCCTACTAAAAAGCTGTGGTCGATTGAGCATGGCCCACGTGGTGGTGATGAAATTAACCTAATAAAAGAGGGAGCCAACTACGGATGGCCTGTCACATCACATGGTAAGGAGTATTGGGGGCCAATCAGCGTTGGTGATTCGGAAACCAAAGAAGGCATCGAAGCGCCTAAAAAGGTCTACATTCCCTCAATCGCACCTGGCAGCCTAGTGGTTTATCAAGGTGATAAGTTCCCAGAGCTCAAAGGAAAACTATTAGCAGGTGCACTTAAACTTACCCATATCAATGTGATAACGGTGAGTGAGCAAGGTGATGCGACGGACGAGCAACGTATTCTAGAAAACCTAGGCGAAAGAATCAGAGACATCGAAACCTCGCCAGATGGGGACATCTTCTTTAGCACTGACAATGGCAACCTTTACCGCCTTAAAAGGTAGCAACTCCGTTAAAACAATCAGCACAAACATTAGATGATTTTATAAATAAAGCCGTTAAATACGGGGCTTCAAGTCAATTTAACGGCTTTATTTTCCGAAAGCAGAATATGTAAAAACAGTGCAACCACTCTAATTTTGTCATCAAACTTACCTATGTTTTTCACAAAAACGACAAGAAATCACCATACAACTGTAACTACATGATATTTAAGGAATGCAAAGTTTGACTACCCCCAAGTTTCTGCAACCTTTCACTATGGATTCGATTGACTATCCCCTGATTTGATTTAGACTCGATTTCGGCTAGAAAGAAAGTTCTTTGTATATAAACATTTCGTTGGATTACTAGTAACCCCGTTGTGTTGTACGCAATAGCAATAAACTTTTCCACGCTATCAGTGCCACAATTGGCTCACTATAAAAATTAATTTTAGGGATAACATCATGTCTAACACAGTTACTGGTACAGTAAAATGGTTCAACGAAACTAAAGGCTTCGGTTTCATTCAACAAGAAAACGGTCCAGACGTATTTGCACACTTCTCTGCAATCACTGGCGAAGGTTTCAAAACTCTTGCTGAAGGCCAAAAAGTTGAGTTCGTAGTATCTCAAGGTCAAAAAGGCCCACAAGCTGACAGCATCAAAGTACTTTAATTTAGTATTTTAAAGCTTTCTAAAAATAGCCAGCCTCTGCTGGCTATTTTTTTACCCGCTATTCAGAGATTTAAGGTAAGATTCCCCTTCACTATTTTTACCTAAGACACCGCACCAATGGCTCTTAAACCGACAATCTACAAGTTTCGTATCTCTTTAACTGATATGAACCGCGACTATTACGACTCTTTTAATCTAACGATTGCACAGCACCCTTCTGAAACAGAACAGCGTATGATGGCTCGCATCATGGCATTTTGTATCAATGCTTCACCGGAGCTTCAATTTACTAAAGGGTTGTCGACTATCGAAGAACCTGATTTGTGGCAGAAGTCTTTAGATGACCAGATCCTTGAGTGGATCGATGTGGGCGAACCTGACGCAGAACGTGTTAAGAAAGCCACTCGCCTATCAAAGTCTGTTCGAGTGTTCAGCTTCAACACTAAATCAAACGTTTGGTGGGAGCAGAACAAAGGTAAATTCGGTTACCTGAAAGCCCAAATTGTTCGTCTAGACAACGATGGTATTGAGCAATTAGCCGCAATGACTGAGCGCACCATGGACCTTTCAGTTATGCTGACGGGTAACTCTGCATTCGTTAATAGCGATACACAATCAGCAGAAATTACGTGGGAAGAGCTACAGAGTAATGACTGAGCTTCCAACCAGTAATCAGCAAAAGCTTGAAGAAAACCAACAAGCTAGAACAAAACTTCACGTTTGCTTGAAAGAGTCAGGTTTAGATTCAGTAACTGCGATTGCAACGGGTTTCGAGAAAGAGCTCTCGTCTTTTATCGACGAAAACCACGCTCTGTTTAAACACGCTTGTGAGAATAAGCCTGATAATTCAGCACGTCAGACACTGCTTGGTCTACTGACCAAAGAACATATCGATGCCAGCTATCGTTTTGAGAACAATAAAGACGCTAGCGAAGCGATGCAAAGTGTTTTCGATAATACGGTAGGCAGTGAGCATAGCGACAAGTTTCAAAACTCTAACTCTCAGCAGTTAAAGTTAGTAACGCATTTATGGTTGTTTATTCAAGGTCGACTAGGTATGGATTACAGCCTAGCTAACGATCACGCGGCAGCGACCGCCAAGCTACTGTCTCGACTATCAAGAAGCACAGACGATGAAATCCGTGTTGAGTTCATGGCAAGTTTCTATGATGGCTTGAACATCTATCAAGCGGAGAATAAGCCGTCAGGTTTCATTCATAGCTTAAAGCGATTGTTTAACCTGTCGTAAACACTCCACCAGCTAAAATTAAATTTGCGCTTTGCACTGTGTAAAGCGCATCTATTCACAACCGCCTTTCCCACTATTACCTCTAAGCATGAGATTCCCTACTACGCTCGTGCCTCGCTTTAGGGAATGACGGAGGTGCGTGCTAAAACTTATCGAGTGCGATTCACGCAGACACTTTCACCACTGTTCTCAAGATTGACCTGAATAAACTCGTCGAAATTCTCCGCCATTCTCAACATACACTTGAGTCAAATCCCTTAATATCCTCCGTCATCCCCGAGAAGGAGGAACGACTGAGTCGGGGATCTCATACATAGTCAGAAAACTACGCAGACAAACATATTCCCTACTCACTCATTCTTAACTCTCGTTAACGACCACATTCGCTGTCATTGCTGTTAACTTTATTACAGGTACAAAAAAGCCCCGCTGAGAGCGAGGCTTAGAATCTTGGTTGTCGATTTTCTGAGGCTAAATCGAGCTTATCAAATAACGAAACGTATTAACGCAGGCCGTGCAAGAATTCGTGGCGCGTTGCTGGGTTTGATCTGAAGATACCGCCCAGTGCTGTCGTTGTTGTTTCGCTGGTTGCGTCCATTACACCACGTGATTTCACGCAGTAGTGAACCGCATCCATGGTTACAGCAACGTCATCAGTTTCGAGTAGTGTTTGCAATGCAACAAGAATTTGCTGAGTCATACGTTCTTGAACTTGTGGGCGCTGTGCGAAGAAACGCACGATGCGGTTGATCTTAGACAGACCAATGATTTTACCACGAGGGATGTAAGCGACCGCAGTCTTACCATCAATCGTCACTAAGTGGTGCTCACAAGTACTGGTCACGGTAATGTCTTTTACGCGTACCATTTCACGAACGCCCATCTTGTTTTCAATTACGGTAATTTTAGGGAAATTTGCGTAATCTAAACCAGAGAAAATCTCATCCACATACATTTTGGCAATGCGGTGTGGTGTTTCTTCCAGACTATCATCCGTAAGATCAAGTTCGAGCAGAGTGAGAATCTCACGCATATGGTGTTCGATTCGTTCCTTTTTCTCTTCTCGGCTAACCTGGTTAGGACTCATTGGCGTCTCTAAACCGCGGCTTGCTAGCGCATCTTTAACCAACTTCGCTGATTCGCTAAGACCTGACATTGAACTTCCTCTTTTGTTACCCCTTCTGGATGGCAAACAAGGATACTCGGAATTTTGAATAAATACACCCATATTTTAAGGGAGGTCATTATTTACGGGGGCTAAACTGTGCTAAAGTGGCTTCAATTTCGTTGACGAAAAGCGTGTTTTAATCATTATTGAACCACCATTGCCAACCACAAAATCAAAACAATAACGATCAAAGGATTTCAATTATGGGCTGTTGCGACGCTCCGGGCTTAATGCCAATTGAAGAAGCACTAGATAAGCTGCTGTCACCAATCAAACCTATTCAAACGACTCTAACTCTGCCATTAGCAGATGCATTAGGCTACGTTCTTGCTGAAGACATACTCTCCCCTATTTTTGTACCTCCTTTTGATAACTCAGCAATGGACGGTTACGCACTGCGTTTAGCAGACCTAGAGAACGGTAAAGTACTGCCATTAGCGGGTAAATCTTTTGCAGGTCAGCCATTTGAGGGCGAATGGCCAAGTAACACCTGTGTTCGCATTATGACTGGCGCTAAAATCCCAGAAGGTTGTGACGCTGTCATCATGCAAGAAAATACGCGCGAAACCGATGCGGGCATTGAGATTCAGCAAGACGACATCAAACTGAACAATAACATTCGCCCTACGGGTGATGACATTAAGCAAGGTGACATCGTTCTTAGCCGCGGTGAGCGTTTAACGCCTCGTGATATTCCAATGATCGCCTCACTAGGCGTGAGCCATGTGACTGTTGCACACAAACCGAAGGTCGCTTTCTTCTCTACTGGTGATGAGCTCAAACCTTTAGGTCAGCCTCTTGAAGATGGCCAGATCTACGACAGCAACCGCTATGGTATTAAACCGCTGATTGAAGCGTTTGGTTGCGAAGCGATTGACCTAGGCATTATTCCTGATTGTCCTGCAACGCTTAAAGAAACCTTTGTAAAAGCACAAGAATTGGCAGACGTAGTCGTCACTTCTGGAGGCGTAAGTGTCGGCGAAGCGGATTACACCAAAGACATTCTTGAGGAGCTTGGCGAAATCGGCTTTTGGAAACTAGCAATCAAACCTGGTAAACCATTCGCGTTTGGTGAATTAGACAACGCTTGGTTCTGTGGTCTACCGGGTAACCCAGTGTCTGCAATGATGACCATGTACGTTTTAGTTCAACCTATGCTGGCTAAACTTGCCGGTCACACTGCGTGGACAGCACCAGAATCTATCCCAGCGACAACTAAGTCGGCATTTAAAAAAGGCCCTGGCCGTACTGATTACCAACGCGGCATCTATTCAATTGAAAACGGTCAATTTGTAGTTGAAACAACAGGTAACCAAAGTTCTGGTGCTTTCCGCTCGATGAGCCTAGCAAACTGCTTTGTGGTATTGGAGCGTGAACGTGGCCGTGTAGAAGTCGGCGAAACAGTTCAAATTCAACTGTTTAACTCTACGCTTTACTAACGAGGCTTGCTGATGGAAATACTTTCTGACGCAGAGATGCTTCGCTATAACCGCCAAATCATCCTTAAACAGTTTGATTTTGAAGGCCAAGAAGCACTGAAACAAAGCTCGATACTGGTGTTAGGGGCCGGTGGACTGGGTTGCGCTTCAGCTCAATACCTTGCCACCGCTGGTGTTGGTAAGCTAACGCTTATCGATGACGATATTGTTGAGCTTTCAAACTTACAACGCCAAGTGCTTCATACCGATGCTGACATTGGTAAGAAAAAGGTCGTTTCAGCCGCAGAATCCTTGCAGGTGTTAAACCCTCACCTAAAAGTAGAGACTGTCGATCATAGGCTTGATGACGAAGCACTGACGAAGCTAATCGAAGCTCACTCATTGGTGCTTGATGCCAGCGATAACGTGGAAACGCGTAATCAACTTAACCGCTTGTGCTACGCATCTAAAACGCCTTTAGTTTCTGGTGCTGCTATTCGTATGGAAGGTCAGATTAGCGTATTCACTTATCAAGATGACAATGCACCTTGCTACCAGTGTTTGAGCGCTCTGTTCGGCAACGCTGCACTTAGCTGTGTCGAAGCTGGTGTAATGGCTCCTGTTGTCGGTATGGTGGGCGCAGCTCAAGCTTTGGAAGCGATCAAAGTTATCGCTAAGTTTGGACAACCAAAGCAAGGTAAGCTTCTGATTCTCGACGCTATGTCGCACAGTTGGCGTGAAATGAACTTAATGAAGATGCCAAGTTGTTCGGTGTGTGGTTAAGCCAACCACGAGTAAGATAGCTATTTATAACTCCTCAAGCCCTGACCACTGTCGGGGCTTTTTTCTATTTGAACTTGAGTCCAAACATTCCTGATTTCAAATTGAAACACTTCATGAGTAATCAGTTTCATTTAAATTCTCATTTTGAGAATATTGAACACACTGAGCAATCAGCAAAATAAAAACCTTAAAATCAAACACTTAAAAATGGCACGCTACTTGATTAAGTATCTATACCTTCCATCACAAGGATGTAGATATGAGAATTACAACGTTAAGTTTGCTATTAAGTGCGCCTCTAGTCGCCAATGCAGCCCCATTCGATACCTGCCCGAGTAAGGCATACCTTTTTCAATCCACCCCAGTGCAAGTTTGGGGAGTGAACCTAGTGACTGGTTCAACGACCCTACTAGAAGACGATACGGGGATGAACGCTAACATCAACGGTGTTGGTTTTGATTTCGAAGACAGATACATATATGGCTATGACACCACCAACAAACGTTTGGTGCGCCTAGGCAAGGACTTCCAAGCAGAAGTTATTAACACAAGTGGACTGCCAACTGACCACACTTTCTATGTGGGTGACGTCTACGACCATGTTTACTACCTATACCGAACTGGTAAAGGGCTTTTCACTGTTGATCTATCACCTTTAGATTCTGATCCAAATGCAACCGTAACGGTCAACAAAATCGCAGGTAGCCCAGCAACTGTGAGATTGACTGATTTCGCCTTCCATCCAAGTGATGGCTCTCTATATGGTATCGATAATAACTCTGGTGGCTTATACAGCTTCAACCCTACAACTGGTGCCGAAACCTACATCGGCGACACCGGCGAGTTGGGTACGTTCGGTGCTGGCTATTTTGATGTCAATGGCTACTACTATGTATCGCGAAATCAAGACGGTAAAATTTATCGTATCAACCTGTCTCCAGACAACGCTGCCAATATCGCGGCAGGTATTGTTCCAGCCGTTGAATTTGTTTCGAATGGCCCAGCTTCCAACCAAAATGATGGTGCACGTTGTGCCAACGCCCCTGTTGTTGATGAAGATTCAAACATCGACTTTGGTGACGCGCCAGACAGTTACCTAACTCTACTAGCAAGTAACGGTCCTCGACATGAGCTTGATGGCATTACGTGGCTAGGTACTGATGCGCCAGATGCTGACCTAGACGGCTACGTAACCCCGCAATCCGATGAAAGCGTCGGTATTGATGACGAATGGGTTAACGGTGGTATCGGCTTTGTTACCGGACTTGAAGCCGGATTGGACTCAAAAGTTGTGATTGAAGCTTCAACAACGGGTTACCTTTCTGCTTGGATAGACTGGAACCAAGACGGTAGTTTCGATGGTGCAAATGAACAAGTGTTTACCGATTACCTACTTGATGCAGGTGAAAATGAGTTGTTCCTAAACGTGGACATTAACGCACTGTCTGGCACGACATGGGCACGCTTTAGATTCAGTCAGCAGACCAACTTGAGCTACTTTGGTGGTTCAACATCTGGTGAGGTGGTCGATATTCAAGTTGACGTATTGAATGATGGTGCGACAGCTCGCTACTTCCCTAGTGCTTCTGGCTACGCAACACTCGCCTACGAGGATAACTGGCCGTACAAAGCCGATTACGATATGAATGACGCAGTCCTATTCTATCGCATAACGGAAATCCTTAAAGATGGCAAAGTAGTTAAATCAACCATTGATGGACGCCTGGCTGCTGTAGGTGCTTCATACAGAAACGGCTTTGCAGTTCGACTTCCAAACCTAGATCCAAGTTTAGTGAGTAGTGGTAACTCTTACATGAAACACAACGGGGTATTCACAGACCTAGATCTTGAAGAAGGACGTAGCGAAGCAATATTTGTCATTGCAAACGACTTAACTGAGAAAATCACTACCGCTTGTAACTTCTACCGTACCAGCAACGGATGTAAAGAAGACGAACAGTTCTCCTTCCAAGTTGGTATTACCTTAGCTGGGGATGGTGTGAGCACTGCAAGTTGGACTGATATGCCTTATGACCCGTTCATCTTCGCAACGCCAGGGTACTACCACGGTGAAAACCTTCCTACGCATCCGGGACGTAGCTGGGAGGTACATCTACCAGACCAAGCACCAACCGAGGCCTTCGACACTGTGAACCTGTTTGACTCTGGAATCGGTGTTGATGATAGCAACCCAGCAACAGGCAAATATTTCAAAACAGCAGAAAACCACCCTTGGGCTCTCATCATCACATCAACAGAAGAGTGGGAATGGCCGCAAGAGTACGTGGATATCGTAACTGCTTACCCAGAGTTTAAGCAGTGGGCAGAATCAAGCGGTGAAAATAACCAGACTTGGTATGCATCACCAGCAGACAACCAATGCTACGAGCCATAAGGGGAGACGTCATGAGTATCAAAGATAAACACAATCGCGAACATCATAACGTTGAGTTGAGAAGCAACCTCTCTAAGGAAAATAATATGTCTGCACAAAGCTCTTGGAACATGAAGAAAACAATAACCGTAGTTTTAGCAACAGCCCCACTCCTGCTAGCAGGTTGTGGTGGGGGCGGAGGTGGCGGTGGTGGCAGCACGGCTTCTCCTTCACCGTCATCACCGGCGACGCCAGCAGCACCAGCAACGCCAGTAGCTGCAACGCCATCACCTTCTCCCGTAGCCAGTGCAGCAGCGGTACCCACTTACACTATGAGTGATTTAGTTGTACCCGACGGTTTTGATTACAGCTCTGTAGAGCAGTTTGATATCGATATCGACATCAGTAGTATTTCAACAGACCGTTCATTTGTTACTGTGTATAGCCGTTTTAGTGCTCGTGACGACTCGACATTGAAACCAGACTACTCAAGCAAAGTGATTGCAGGGTCATTAAACAATGGTGTATTCGCCTCTAACTTCGCGAGCCCAGTTAGCCACGATTCACTTCTCGTGGAGATTTGGTTTTACGACGGACAGCCACCTCTACAAAAAGTCGTATCGAGCAGCAACTCTCAGATCGTTTGGTAATGAAAGTTTAGCTTCGAATATCTACAACCAAAAGTGAGCAGCAATGCTCACTTTTTTGATCGCTCCAAACCAATAATAATGAAAATTATCTGATTAGAGTTCATTCACTTTACTTCGAATCTAACTTATATTTTCAAGATAACCTTCAAAGACTTACTCTCATGAAACAGTTAAAAATAGGTCTAGTTATCTTAATGTGCGGTGTAGGCGTATTAGTTGCCCTTACCCATTTTCCCCTGACGTCACAGACGGGGCAACGTATTGAAGCCAAAGTGATTTCTAATACACTCACTCAGTCATTAGATGGACACAGACGTTATCTTACTGTTCAAACTCAAGACAACAGTGTATTTCGCGTATCCATTGCACCGACCACAGACTGCCCTATTGATTCTGTAGTCTCGCTTGATACATTAAGTAACCAAATTACCGGACAAAGCAGCTATCAGTTTATCCACTGTAGAGCCGCACCTTAGCCGCAGATATAACAACAGCTATAGCTATAACTACAACAAGAATGGATACAGTAAGAATGAATCAGCCACTCATTTCACCAGAACAACTTCAACAACGTTTGTTAGAGCAAGACAACATCATCATCCTAGACGCCAGCATTGAATTTCAAATTCCAAGTGAGTCTGAAAAGATCAAAGGGCAAATGATTCCTGGAGCAATTCGTTTCGACTACGACAAAGACTTCAGCAACAAACATACCCTACTTCCTCACATGTTCCCTTCCGAAAAACACTTCAACACTCGTGCGCGTGAAATCGGTATCAACCAAGACAGCACGATTGTTGTATACGACAACTCGGGGACTTTCGCTTCGCCTCGCGCTTGGTGGATGTTTATGGCGATGGGACATCAGGATGTTTACATCTTAGATGGCGGCTTGCCTGCATGGATTGATGCGGGTTACGCAACAGACACATCGTACAGAGCTGAAGTAACACCAGGCAATTTCGAAGGCAACATTCAAGACAACTACTTTGTGGATGCCAAGCAAGTCCTAAGCTATTCAGAGAGCAAGAGTGCCAATATTCTGGATGCACGCTCTCAAGCTCGTTTTGATTCAGAAGTGCCTGAACCAAGAGCTGGATTACGCAGCGGGCATATTCCAAACTCAGTTTGTCTACCATTCGCACAAGTGCTGAACAACGGTAAGTTGAAACCACAGAGCGAGCTTGTAGAAATCTTTTCTACGTTGGACTTAACGCCAACTCAACCGATGTTCTTTAGCTGTGGTTCAGGTGTGACTGCCTGCATCATTTTATTAGCCGCAAAATTAGCGGGATACTCGGGTGAAATGGGAGTTTACGATGGCTCATGGACAGAATGGGGCGCTAACGAAAGCCTGCCTATCGCCGTAACAAACCAGTAATTCAACTTCGCTTACTGCCACTATTAGAATATACTCCGCATGCATAATGAGCTTACTCCTAACATGGGTAAGCTCTTTGTTATTATATCGTAACGGCTCTCGGCTAAACTCCCAGCAATGAACCAACAATAAACTTCAATTAATCAAGCACTAACCATTATTGTTGATATGAATGTTAATTTTTTACTCAAGAATCCCGATACATAGTCGTTACACTATTTAATCATTAGTCATTATCGATGTGTCTTACAAACTTAATACATCATATTGACGCTCAATAGTTTGTCTCGTGCACTCTGTTCAAAGTCGTAACTAAAAAAGGCATTCCATGGCTCTATTTAAGAAAAATATCTGGTCGCTGTACGCTCTTGTCGTACTGCTCACCTTGATACTTTTCACTGTGCTAGGTGTAACAAAATGGCAAGCAAATAGAGAAGACTTCATTGAGCAGCAGCATATTCAAGTGGAGCTGTTTTCTAGCTCGGTCAGTTCATTACTCACAAGCCAAGAGGCACTCTTAGAAGTCGTTGGACACCAATTGGCCCAACAGTCTGACTTCACTCGTACCGCCGCAATTCAAATTCGTCCCATATTGGATAAGCTGCTTGAGACTCATCCAGCGATTGCTGCATTTGGTCTGCTTAACACAGAGGGTGACTACCTGTCTGTTAGCTCAAATCTTAAACTGGCAGACCAAGACAACTTGCTTGAGCTTCCACAAACTCGAGACTCCTTTCTAGAAGCGCTTTCAAGTGACAAGATGGTTTTAGGACGTACCTATTTTCAAAAATCTCTAGATAGCCTAGTCATCCCATTAAGAAAATCTATTTCAGTGGATGGAAAAACCATTGATGCCGTGATGACTGCCGGGCTGCGGTTAGATAGCACCATAGTATTTGAAAACAACGCACATGCTGGAAGTTTCAATACACTCACCTTGCTCAGACAAGACCACTACCGTCAGTTCTTTTCTAGTGACATCGAGTCTCTTGATGCTTACTTAAAACCAGTAGACAGTGACCTGCTACAGCGCGTGAGCACTAACTTTTCAGAGCAAATCAGTGCTACTGTGCAAGAAGCCAAAACGGGAAAAGAGACCTACTCATTTTTTGTCAGTGATAATAAATTCCACTCTCTACTGAGCGCTAAGTACCTACCAGATTATAAGCTTTGGGTCGTTGGTCGCACCGACCTTGCCCACGTCGATACCGTCTTTATCGAAGAATTTGGCATTCTTTTCATTATTTTTATTTTGCTCCAGTGTGGGTTCTACATTTTGGTTAAGTCTATCGCCAAAAATGAGCAGCGTACTCGTAGTCAACTGATCTACCAAGCGAATCACGACCCTCTCACTACCCTGCCAAACCGTTTATACATGCGTAAGAACATCGATAAATGGGTGGCAAGTGAGTCCGAGCAATTCTCACTACTGTTCATCGATATCGATAACTTTAAATGCGTCAACGACACACACGGACATGATTTTGGTGACAAGGTTCTTAAACAAATAGCGTTGCGTTTAATGCGATTCCGCTCTCGATTGAGCCTATTGGTACGTGAATCAAGCGATGAGTTTCTGTTTTTAACTCCAATAACCAGTGAGTCTGAAATTAAACGACTCGCAGAGCGTATCATTGAGGTGCTTTCTCAACCCTATGAAGTGCAAAACTCTCAGTTCCTATTAGGCTGTAGCATCGGCATTGCACGTTTCCCTGAGCATGGTAAAGATCTTGATAGCCTGCTGCGCTCTGCCGATATCTCAATGTACAAAGCCAAACAGCAGCAAAACTCATACAGCATTTTCACTACGGCAATGCAAGACGCTCACCTCTACAAGATGAAAGTCGAACAGAGGTTGCGGATCGCTATCGAGAAGCAAACACTATTCATGGCTTTCCAACCTTTAGTACGGACAGATGAGAGTATTGACGGTGTTGAGGCTCTTGTGCGCTGGGTTGATGACGAGCTAGGTTTTGTTCCACCCGATGTGTTTATCCCCGTAGCGGAGAGCACTGGCTTGATGCATAAACTCGGCACGTTCATTATCGAGTCCAGTATTATGCAAATCGCTCATTTGCATAGAACTACCGAGCAAGAGATCGGGTTATCGATCAACATCTCGGTGCGCCAGTTCTCGCATAAATCGTTCTCTGAACACCTGTTAGCAACACTTGAGAAATACCAGTTTTCACCAAGCTGTTTGACGCTAGAGATCACTGAAAGCTTGTTCATTGAAGATGTCACCTTAGTGAAACCAATTTTCGAAGGCCTCAAAGAGAACCACATTAAGATCTCTCTGGATGATTTCGGTACCGGCTATTCATCATTGAGTATGTTGAAAGCACTACCTATCGACGAGCTTAAAATCGATAAAAGCTTCATTGAGAACATAGCAGTAGACCAGCAATCGCTCACCATGGTGCAAAACATCATTGCTATCGGTAAGAACTTCGGAATGGTGGTATTAGCGGAAGGTGTAGAATCAAGCGAACACTTTGCAATCTTAAAGGCTTGTGGCTGTGATTTGATGCAAGGCTACTACTTCTCACGCCCTATCCCATACGAAGAGCTGTGCGAATATCTCGCTCCCACAAAATCGGATCAGAAACAACTCGAGCCATTGGTTTAGTGGTGTAATGATTCCAAGATTTAACAAGACGAAAAAGGGAGCCAATATTGGCTCCCTTTTGTTTTGACGACAGACTGGTTCTAACGGCTTTCACTTAACTCAGCATGCTTCATCTGCTCATCTAAGTTCAGCACGGTTAGTGCATTACTTACGCTCGTTGCTATCACATCAACCACGCCGGTTCTTAATGCACCTAACAACGCGAGAGGTTTACTGTTCTCGGCAGCAATGGCAATCACCTCTGCGATTGGGCGAAACTCTTCTAAACCCAAACCGATCACTCGGTCACTCATTACTGTGTTTGCTGCTTTACCGTGTACGTCGAAGAAGTCATAACCTGCGAAGTCACCTACCACACCTTGTAGTAACCGAGATTGAACCACCTCACCCGCGGTAAACCAACCTAGGTCAACCATGTAGCTGTTTTCACTCATGTCACCGATACCCACTAATGCTACATCCGCCTTTCGAGCGAGATCGAGTGTTTGCTTAACTGTGCTGTTTTCCATAAAGGCAGTTTTTTGAGCTTTATTCTCGGCATAAGCCGGGGCATACAAAGTCTCAGACGAACCACCGTACTTTTTCGCCAGCTGTCGACAGATGTGGTCGGCATTAAACATACCGCCCCTTGGGTGAATACCGCCGATACCACACACGAACTTACAATCACGTGGGGTAATTACCCCTGTGTGGTGAGCAACAGAAGATACGTTACGACCTTGACCGACAGTTACGACCATGCCGTTTTTTAATGTACTGGTTAGATAGTTAGACACTAAGCCGGCAACTTGAAGACGTTGCTGTTCTTCATTCGGTTGATCCAGAGCGACAAGAGCACGCTTAACACCAAAGCGTTCAATTAAACGTTGCTCGATCTTGGCGCTGAATACAGGGTGGTATTTAACCGTTATCTCAACAATACCTTCATCACGGGCTTGCTTGAGCATACGACCAACCTTTGCACGAGAGATAGAGAACTTTTTCGAGATCTCTTCTTGGGTGGCACCGTCCTGATAATAAGCAACCGCGACTTCAGTCAGGAGATCAGTGTTTTCTTCGGAAACATCTTGGATATTCTTACTCATATACCACTCAACCTATATTTAACAATTATTTTACCTGCTTGAAGAACAAATGTTCGATGACTAAGCAAATGATACACAAGTTTACACCTTGAACATATGTAACAACAAGGAACATTTGTTCAAGGTGTTAGCCATGGTTTTATTGTTGATTAATTCACCTTACTCAGCGCATTAAACGTTTGCTTGTATCGCCCATGATTACTAGAGCGAAATATATTTGACTGAAGTCACCATACCGCACTATTTGTCGTTGACTTTGGTGCTAGATCGGATAAATATGGCTACATCATTTACTCATCGAGCGATCAAATGTTCTGTGCAAATGTTCGTTCGAAGAAAAATTTAAATTAATGTAAGTTTGGCTCACTGGAAACTCCACTGAGAACTTCATTAGTTAGCTTGCAAATGCCCACATCTCTCTTCTCACGAGATGTAATGCGATAGATAGGATGATCAAAATGAGCAACAAATTAGAGCAACTTCGTAAACTAACGACAGTAGTAGCAGACACTGGTGAAATCGATGCAATCAAAAAGTACCAGCCAGAAGATGCAACAACTAACCCTTCTCTGATTCTTAAAGCGGCTCAAATCGAAGAGTATGCGCCACTTATCGATGCTTCAATCGAATACGCTAAAGCACAAAGCGCTGATAAAGCACAACAAGTACAAGACACTTGTGACATGCTTGCAGTAAACATCGGTAAAGAAATCCTGAAAACAATCCCAGGCCGTATCTCTACAGAAGTTGATGCTCGTCTTTCTTACGACACTGAAGGCAGCGTAGCTAAAGCTCGTCAGCTAGTAAAAATGTACAACGATGCTGGCATCACTAACGATCGCATCCTAATCAAACTGGCTTCTACTTGGGAAGGTATCCGTGCTGCCGAAATCCTAGAGAAAGAAGGCATCAACTGTAACCTAACGCTTCTATTCTCTTTCGCACAAGCTCGTGCATGTGCTGAAGCTGGCGTATTCCTAATCTCTCCATTCGTTGGTCGTATCATGGACTGGTACAAAGCGAAAGAAGGTCGCGACTTCGAAGCATCTGAAGATCCAGGCGTAATCTCAGTAACTGACATCTACAACTACTACAAAGAGCACGGCTACAACACAGTTGTTATGGGCGCAAGCTTCCGTAACATCGGCGAGATCCTAGAACTTGCTGGTTGTGACCGTCTAACTATCGCTCCTGCGCTTCTAGCTGAACTAGAAGCTGCTGAAGGTGAAGTTGTAGAGAAGCTAGTTGACTCTAAAGGCTCTAAAGAGCGCCCTGCTCCAATGACTCACGCTGAGTTCCTATGGGAGCACAACCTAGACGCAATGGCAGTTGAGAAAGTTGCAGAAGGTATCCGCAACTTCGCAGTTGACCAAGGCAAACTAGAAGACATGATCGCAGCTAAGCTGTAATCACACAGAATTAAAAAAGGGGAACGTTTGCGTTCCCCTTTCAATTTCCAATCCAATATTTAAACACTGGTAGTTATTATGGACCGTAAAAATCTAGCTAATGCTATTCGTGCCCTAAGCATGGACGGCGTACAACAAGCAAACTCTGGCCACCCAGGCGCACCTATGGGTATGGCTGACATCGCTGAAGTTCTTTGGCGTGATCACCTAAACCACAACCCGTCAAACCCAGAGTGGGCTGACCGCGACCGTTTCGTTCTTTCAAACGGCCACGGCTCTATGCTGATTTACTCTCTACTTCACCTAGCAGGCTACGAGCTATCAATCGAAGACCTTAAAAACTTCCGTCAACTGCACTCTAAGACTCCGGGTCACCCAGAGTACGGTTACGCACCGGGTATCGAAACAACAACTGGTCCACTAGGCCAAGGTATCACTAACGCTGTTGGTATGGCGCTTGCTGAGAAAACTCTTGCAGCACAATTCAACAAAGAAGGCCACGACATCGTTGACCACTTCACTTATGCATTCATGGGTGACGGCTGTCTGATGGAAGGTATCTCTCACGAAGCATGTTCTCTAGCAGGTACGCTAGGTCTTGGTAAGCTTATCGCTTTCTGGGATGACAACGGCATCTCTATCGATGGTGAAGTTGAAGGTTGGTTCTCTGACGATACGCCTAAGCGTTTTGAAGCGTACGGCTGGCACGTAATCCCAGCAGTAGATGGCCACAACGCTGAAGCAATCAACGCAGCAATTGAAGCAGCTAAAGCAGACCCACGCCCTACTCTAATCTGTACTAAAACTATCATCGGTTTTGGTTCTCCAAACAAATCTGGTTCACACGACTGTCACGGTGCACCACTAGGCGCTGAAGAAATTGCAGCTACACGTAAAGAACTTGGTTGGGAGCACGGTCCTTTTGAAATTCCGTCGGAAGTTTACGCAGAATGGGATGCGAAAGAAGCAGGCGCAGCTAAGGAAGCAGCGTGGAACGAGAAACTTGCAGCTTATGAAGCAGCACACCCTGAGCTGGCAGCTGAATTCAAACGCCGCGTAAACGGTGAACTTCCTGCACAGTGGGAAGAGAAAGCAAACCAAATCATTGCTGATCTTCAAGCTAACCCAGCAAACATTGCATCACGTAAAGCGTCTCAAAACGCACTAGAAGCGTTCGGTGCTATGCTACCTGAATTCCTAGGCGGCTCTGCTGACCTTGCACCATCTAACCTAACTATGTGGTCTGGTTCTAAGTCTGTTTCTGCTGAAGATCCAGCGGGTAACTACATCCACTACGGTGTACGTGAATTCGGTATGACGGCTATCATGAACGGTATCGCTCTGCACGGTGGTTTCGTACCATACGGCGCAACGTTCCTAATGTTCATGGAATACGCTCGTAACGCAATGCGTATGGCTGCTCTGATGAAAGTTCAGAACATTCAAGTTTACACGCACGATTCTATCGGTCTTGGCGAAGATGGCCCAACTCACCAACCAGTTGAGCAAATGGCTTCTCTACGTCTAACTCCAAACATGAGCACATGGCGTCCATGTGACCAAGTTGAGTCTGCAGTCGCTTGGAAACTGGCTATCGAACGTAAAGACGGCCCAACGTCTCTAATCTTCTCTCGTCAAAACCTTGCACAGCAAGAGCGTAGCGAAGAGCAAGTAGCTAACATCGCGAAGGGTGGTTACATCCTGAAAGATTGTGAAGGTAAGCCAGAGCTAATCCTTATCGCTACAGGTTCTGAAGTTGAGCTAGCGGTTAACGCTGCAGCTGAACTGACAGCTGAAGGTAAGAAAGTACGCGTAGTATCTATGCCTTCAACTGACGCATTCGACAAGCAGGACGCTGAGTACCGTGAATCTGTACTTCCATCTGACGTAACAGCTCGTATCGCTGTAGAGGCTGGCATCGCTGACTTCTGGTACAAGTACGTTGGTTTCGGTGGCAAGATCATCGGTATGACAACGTTCGGCGAATCTGCACCAGCAGGTGAGCTATTCAAGATGTTCGGCTTCACTACTGAAAACGTAGTAAACACAGCGAAAGAGCTTCTAGCTTAATCTTGATTTAGTTGTCTCACCTTGAAATAGGTTGATACATACCAAAAGCCCTACATTTTCATGTAGGGCTTTTTTGTATCTCAGCTTCCACCGTTAAAACGTAAACCTTGCCCCCAAACGAAGTGTGTTCTGGTTTAGGTTTTTACTATAAGTGTGTTCATACCCAGCATCGACCGCGAGCCAAGAAAGAACGTCAACCGAGCTCACAATCCCGAAGTTGTTTAAGCCATGCTTATGCGTGTCAGAATAGCTATAAAATGGTTGCAACGACCAACGCTCGTTAATCGAAACAATCGCCCCAGCCTCACCGATAAAGCCCTCATCGTAAATTTTGGTAGTTTCTCTATCACACGGTCCAAGGATAGTGTCATTTCGGCACGAAGAACGCCTCTGCGGCCTAACCCAATTCACACCGCCAGAAGCGTAAAGCTCAACCTGCGAAGTAATGGGCTGATACCAACCCAACTGCATCGAAAGATCAGATAACGTCGTCGAAGAGCGTGTAGTCACAGAAGAGTCGAAACCGACGAAGAAAGTATCGTTTAAGGCATAATTACCGCCGACGTAGCCACCGTAAAGCTGCTTACTCCCTGAGTTATTGTAGGCACCATCAAAGTAATCTTGAAAGCCATCGTCACTCACCCTCGTATTTTGATACCCCGTATAGAGGTAATTTGATCCTTTTGAGGCTATACAAGGAGCACTAATAAAACTTAAGCAAATGGTGGTAACGATAAGGGGGTGCATGCTGATGCTCTGTCTTTTGATTGGAATATGAGAAGTGTAACTTAACCTCAATTGAACGATGTTCTATTTTTGTTTCAAAGCTTTTCTAACCTTCACTTTACCTACAAAAAAGCCCTGCACATCATGCAAGGCTTTCTTTTATTTTTTATGGACTTATCTAAGGTCGCTACTTTTCTTCAAAACGTTTAGCTAATTGATAGAACTCGTTTACTTGTTCTTTAAGCTCTGTCGAATGATCCTTCACTGAGTGTGTTGCGACCAAATTCTGTTCTGCTGTCGACGCGATAGATTGCATGTGAAGATTCACCTCACTCGAAAGAGTACGTTGCTTATGGGCTGAGTTTTCTACCGACTGCATCAACTCGTTCATAGATTGCATCAAGTTTTCAACTTCAGATAAACGCTCTGCGCTCACCTTAGCCACATCACCGCACGCATCGGTCTGCTCTCTGTTCGCCAGGATGTCTTTCTGCCAACCTTCAATGGTTGTGAGCATGGTTTCGATGCTCTCTTTGATCTGTACTGTCGCGTTCGAGGTACGCCCAGACAGTGCACGTACTTCATCAGCCACTACGGCAAAGCCTCTACCTTGCTCCCCCGCTCTCGCCGCTTCTATTGCTGCGTTGAGCGCCAGCAGGTTGGTTTGCTCTGCAATGCCACCAATCTCTTCCATGATCTTACTGACACTTTGCGCCTGATCGCTCAGTTGGTAAGTAGTCTGTGTCGCTTTCTCTGCTTGTGAAGCTAAGTTTTCAAGGTTGCGATGAGTTTGGTTAATGCTCTCTTTCGCGCCAGCACAAGTCTCTAGAGTCACATCGACAATCTGATGTGCTTCTTCGGCGCGAGATGAGACTTCATTCGCGGTTAATTCAACCTCTTCGGTAGCCTCACGTACTTGTAGAATGTCTTTTGTTTGCTGATCTAGCGCTTCAGACACTTCAAACGACGTAGCATTAAGGTTATCAGCCAAATCTTGTAATGGCTTCGCCGAATCTGTCATTCGACCTAGTACGGTACGTATACGAGCAGACAACAGCTTTAAGTGGAAATCAGCCACAGAAAACTTGCTGTTCCCTGAATAAACAAGACGACTCACACTATCGAACTTTGACTGTAATTTTTTCAACTGCAAAGGTGTGTCAATGAGTTCTTGACGGAACAAGAGCGCAAGAGCAGAGACAGGCAATAAACTCAGAAGCCATTGGGACACTTGCCCTACTTCAACAAGGTTTGAAATCAGTGGTGCAGCCAGCGAGCCCAGCAACACAGCATAACGAACACTATCACTGATCTGCAGCGACCATTGGCGACCAGATTTCTCAGCCTTCAACAAACCTTGGTATGCTTTGTCAGCGACTTGTACCCATTCGTTTTTAGGCTTTACACGTACAGATTGGTAACCGCTCACCTTTCCATTATCGTAAATTGGCGTCACATAAGCATCTACCCAATAAAAACCACCAGATTTAGTTTTGTTTTTTACGATACCGCGCCACGCTTTACCCTGCTTAAGGTTCAACCACATATCGGCAAAAGCAGCCTTAGGCATATCACCATGCCTCACAATATTGTGGTGTTGTCCTAGCAATTCTTGTTGGCTGTACTCTGCGATACGACAAAAAGCATCATTACTGTAAGTAATCACGCCTTTAAGGTCCGTCGTTGATACGAGTTGTTCGTGCTCGCTGAGTAACGTTTCACGAGATGGAGAAGATGAACTGACAATCATTGTTATTAACTTTTGTTAATTATTATTTTAGGCGAGGAATATATACAATTATTAAAGTTATGACAAAATGTGAACGTCACATTTTGTGTAAATGCCTGCTATTTATACGAATTTAAGCTAGTTGGCTCACATCGACGTCAGTTACTGTTGATTCTCCTTCTCTTATCATGACTCTTCTAACTTCACTTCAGTGCTGAATTTCACCGTTCTCATAGAGACTGAAGTGTGGAACTTACGAATGTTAAGATCTTTGCGTAGTACTCGCTCAACGAAATCCTCGTAGGCTTGGATGTCTTTAACAGTCACGATAAGCATAAAATCATAGCTGCCTGAGATCTGATAACACTGCGTAACTTCTGCAGCCTTCGAAATAGAATGGCGAAAAATTTGATAAATATCGCCTCTATCTCGCTCCATTTCGACAGACACGACCAAAGTCATCTTATGACCAGCAAGCTCAGGGTTGATAATAGATACATCGCCTACGATCACTCCCTCCTCTCTCAAACGTTTTACACGCTTTAAACACGCAGGCGGTGACAAACCAACAAGCTCGGCCAATGCTAAATTGGGAATACGGTTATTCTTTTGAAGCTGGATGAGTATGCTTCTATCTATGCGGTCAATTTCCATAATTTCTTATACCTACCAATTTGTGACTAATAATTTCCAATATCAAAGTAATTAAAAAATTATAACTAAATTTATAACGAGATTTAGAAATCACGATCACAGCAATCACGATAAAATCTTCTTAAATCAAACAGTCGCAACATGGACGTACCAATGAAATCCACTTATCAATTTTTTAAAGAACTCTTAAAAGAGATTTTCGATGTCACCTCAACGCTTTTTCGGATCATGATTCCCATCATCATCGTCATCAAAGTCGTCGAAGAACTCGGTGGCATAGTGATTCTCAGCGAGTGGTTAAGCCCAATAATGGAGAGTGTTGGTTTACCTAAAGAGATGGGCTTGGTGTGGGCTACCACAATACTCACCAACATTTACGCTGGATTAATTATATTGATTAATTCTGATGTGCCCCTCACTGTCGCCCAAGCGTCTGTATTAGGTAGCATGATGCTTCTCGCTCATTCTCTACCAATCGAAGGCGCTATCGCGAAAAAAGCTGGGGTAAGTTGGCTTGCCACCTTGTCAGTGAGAGTTGGTGGCAGCTTAGTACTGGCATGGCTACTGAATATCGGCTATCAATACGGAGACTTACTCAACTATCCAGCAACCGTTTTATGGCAGCCAGAAGTATCCTCAGATAGCAGTTATATTGGTTGGGCTATCGAACAGCTGAAAAACTTTGCAGTGATATTCATGGTCATTTCTGCCCTATTGTTGTTACTTAAAACGCTGAAGGTTCTCGGTATAGAGAAGCTCATGGCCATGTTATTGCGCCCGTTTTTGAGACTACTAGGCATTAGCAAAGATGCTACAAACCTAACCATCATTGGTATCACACTAGGCCTTTCATTTGGTGGCGGTCTATTGATTAATGAAGCAAAGAAAGGGCATATCTCCGCAAGAGATGTATTTACCGCAATCATGTTGCTCAACCTACTTCACAGCTTAATTGAAGATACCTTGCTGATCTTACTGATTGGCGCCGATTTCTACACCATATTTTGGGGAAGGATCGTGTTCTCTATTCTCATCGTTGCTTTGATATCAAACGCCATTAAACGCATGAATCCGACGATTTGTGAGCGTTACTTTTATCGGGATGTTTCGCAATCATGAGAGTAGAACTTTCATCTTAAAACACATGACAAAAGAGCCGACTGCAAGGCTCTTTTAACCGTCGAAGATAGTACTTTTCAGCAGCATTTCCTTAACACACGCCCTTCTTAAACTCACCAACCCCTGATAACTCACCTAAATACTGATATTTTTGGTAAAAATATTTTACATCAGCAAATTAACTAAATGGTCAATTATTAAATTCATTCTTTATTAAACCGCAATAACGTCCATAGCTATATCATTATTTCCCCGCCCCTTATATTACTTACCATACATCGATTATCCCTTATCCCATTGCTGTTACTTAATATTAAAATAATCAGTTATAAATTCACAAAAGATGATTAAACAACTGACAATTAAATAAATAGAAAAGCCTTTTCAATATTAACTCTTAATGTTGAAAACGGAACGGACAATGACTTGTAAAAAATATCCATTTGATTGGTTAATTTTATAAATATATTTTGTTACATAATCAAAACTAATGGCTCTACTATCTATGCCTCTGAAAACAATGACCTTAATGGTTCTTTTATTTACCTCACTGTCACAGGCTTCCACTATTGAGAATGATGAACCACTACTTAATTCATTGATAGAAAGAGGCGTTATTTGTCCTGGCTTAAGTTATGAGGACAACCAAGAGGCTTTGCGTATCTATCTCAATGCAAAAACCCAAAAGAGCCACCAGTTTGATTCAAAGAAATATAAAGAGATAGAAAACAAACGTCAGGAAAATAAAACACCAACAGAGTGTATAAAACCAAATCGGACAATCGAACCGAATAAGGCTAGTTGATACAAACATCGACATGGAAATATAAAAAGGAAATACAATGAAAATAATGAGAAAAACATTGCTCGCTTCAGCAATGCTTACTCTATTTAGCGTCAGTAGCTATGCCAAAACACCGATAGATCTTGGTGTTGTTAATGAAGATAAGCTAATAGAAATGTTAGTGAGACAGGGCTTAGTTGACCAAGACGCAACCGATGCGGCAAAGCACGATGCACTTGATCGTTATCTAAAAAACAAGCTTAACTCTGGTTTTAAAGGTGATGCTCAGTTCGGTAAAAAAGCACTAGAGCAACGAGCGAAAATACTCAAAGCTATCGAAAAAGAGTCTGGCGTTAAAAAAGCGAGTGTTTTTGCTCTGGAAGTCGGTACTAAGCGTACAGACAAAGTACTCGCGCTGCTTGTCGACTTTCCCGACTTAAACTGGGATGACAACAGACTGACCAAAGAGCACACCCAAATGCTCTACGAGAGCTACAACCCTGAACACTACCAAGAGCTATTGTTCTCTGACACAGGCTATACTGGTCCAAATGGCGAAAACTTGATCTCGATGCGCCAGTATTATCAAAGTGAATCAGGCGACAGTTACAGTGTGGCTGGTCAGGCAGCAGGTTGGTATCGTGCTTCTAAGCCTGCCGCTTTCTATGGTGGTAACTCCCCGACTACCGACAATGACCTGAATGCCCAAGAACTGGTGCGTGAAGCCCTTAACCAGTTGGCTCAAGATCCTAGTATTAACCTTGCTGATTACGACATTGAAGATCGCTACGATTACGATGGCGACGGAAATTTCCGTGAGCCAGATGGCGTAATTGATCACCTAATGGTGTTCCATGCCTCTGTAGGTGAAGAGGCCGGTGGCGGTGTATTAGGTCCTAATGCAATTTGGTCTCACCGTTTCAACCTTGGACGCACACATGTGCTCGAAGGCACCTCGAGCTCGCTTCCAGATCGTTTTAATGGCCAGTACGCAGCGTTTGATTACACAATTCAGCCGATCGATGCCGCTGCCGGTGTTTGTGCGCACGAATATGGCCATGACTTAGGTCTGCCAGACGAGTACGACACGCAATACACAGGCAAAGGTGAACCAGTCTCTTATTGGTCTATCATGTCTTCAGGCAGTTGGGCTGGTCAAATCGGCGGTACACAACCGACTGCATTCAGCTCGTGGGCAAAACACTTCTTACAAAAATCGATTGGTGGTCGCTGGATTAACGATGATCAAATCTCAATTGAGGACCTAGAAGATAACCCACAAATTTACACCTTATTCCAGACGACAGATAACGACCGTCCGAACATGATTAAGGTCGACCTTCCAGAGAAACAAATTGAAGGTCTGAAACCGTTCGAGGGTGAGTACTCATTCCACTCTCAAAAAGGCGATGACCTGAAGAATAGCATGACCCGTAAGCTGCAAATCCCGGCTGGCGACTCTGCAATGCTTTCCTTCAAAACTTGGTACCAAATCGAGAAAGACTATGACTTTGCTCGTGTCCTTGTGAACGGACAAGCCATCGCAGGCAACATCACCTCTATGGATGACCCATACAATACCGGCCTAGTTCCAGCGGTTGGTGGCGAGTCTGACGGTTGGATTGATGCTGAGTTTGATGTTTCTCAATGGGCAGGCCAAGAAGTAGAACTGTCGTTCGAATACATCACCGATGGCGGTTTAGCTATGGAAGGCTTCTACCTAGACAACCTTAGCCTTGTAGTTGACGGTGACACGGTTGCGATAGATGACGGCGAAGATAACTCTAGCTTTGCACTTAATGGCTTCAAATTGAGCAATGGCTTCCATCAAGCTCAACACTACTACCTACTGCAATGGCGTAGTCATATGGACGTGGATGAAGGCTTGGCGAATATCAAGCGCATGGGCCAACTCATGTCGTTCGATCCAGGCCTGATCATTTGGTATGTCGATGAGTCACTCACTGATAACTGGGTAGGCAAACACCCTGGTGAAGGCTGGTTGGGTGTGGTCGATGCCGACCAAAATGCCATGATTTGGCAAAACTCTGGAAAAGTCGCTCAAACACGCTATCAAGTTCGTGATGCTGCCTTCTCACTGAAAGATCATACGCCAATGCGTCTTGTGAACAGTGACAATGATGTGCTTCAGGATACGAGCCTAGTGGGTACAGCAAGCTTCTCTGATGATCAAGATTACACATCACCACAAGCTCCTGATTCAGGTCGTATTTTGACTAAGTTTGGGTTGGTAGTAGACATTGTTAACCAGAGCGCTGACAACGAATATGGTGTGGTACGCCTATCGAAAGTAAGCCAACACAACATTGCGCCAACAGCGAACTTCGAACTCAATACTGATGGGTTGAACGTCTCAGCTCGTAACTTCAGTTCGGATCAAGATGGCGAAATCATCAGCTACCTATGGGACTTCGGCAACGGCGTAACAAGCAGTGAAATCGCGCCAACGTGGACATACCAAGAAGCCGGCGAATACACAGTCAGCCTAACGGTAGTCGACGACAAAGGTGCTAACGCATCGTTTAGCTCAATCGTTAATGTTGAGGTTCCAAACGCGCTTCCTGAAGCAAGTGCGAAGTACATTCACTTAGGTCGTTGGGTCACCATGTGGTCAACAAGTTCGGACAGCGATGGTCGAATTGTCGATACAGAGTGGACATTACCAAATGGAAAAGTGAAACGAGGTCGTACATTCACTTCTATTTTCCCTTCATACGGAAAGCATGAAGTGAAGCTAAAAATCATCGATGACCAAGGCGGGATCACGACTAAGACCATTATGGTCGACCTTTAAATCGCTTCTAGCTCAAATCATTGAAAAAAGTACGTAGACAATAACGTGCGTACTGATAAACCAACTTAAGTACTGTTGTCTGTGGCATGAGTCAGGACAGCAGTTTTAAGAAACGTTATTATTTAAGCCGTAAGCAAAAGCCCTACCGTCATTGGTAGGGCTTTTTATTTGTCTCGACATCGAACAAGCTATGCAGACACACTGTTCTAATGAAGGGGGGTATCTCCCCCAAACAGATGACAACTCGTCACACCGGCTGATTTTGAATGCGTGATTTACGTGCGCTAAATGCAAACAATAAGATAACGGCTAGCACAAAAGGTAGTACGTAAATATTGAGGTTTTGCCAACCCACTGTCGATTCCAACCAACCAGAAAGCAATGCAGTCACTGTCACACAGCCAAATACAACAAACTCATTGAAAGCTTGCGCCTTCGCTTTGTTCTGGGGCTGATAAGATTGACTGAACAAACCAGTTGCCGCGATAAACATAAAGTTCCAGCCTACCCCGAGTAAAACCAGGGCTGCTCTAAAGTGCCAAATCGACTCACCATGGATGTTGATAGCAATACAGAAAACAAACAGTATCCCGCCAGCCAAAATCATCATTCTCGAACCAAATTTCTCAATCAGCGACCCAGTAAAGAAGGCAGGAACAAACATACCCAATACGTGCCACTCAATCACACCCGCCGCTTTGGTAAAGTCGAAACCACAGCCGATCATTGCCAATGGTGTAGCCGTCATCAGAATGTTCATCACCGCATAGGCGACCATTGCAGCAAAGACGGCTCCAACAAAATTCGGTGCCTTCACGATTGCACTCAAAGGCTCAGATTTTGGTGCTTGGTGACTAAACGACACTTTAGGGAATTGAATGGTCTGTAAGATAACGAGGGCCAAAATGTTTAAGCCAATCAATGAAGCAAAAGCCCCAATGTAAAGACCATCTTGCGACCATTGCTGAGACATAATCGCTAAGTTAGGTCCGAGTACCGCAGCAAGAACACCACCAGCCATTGAAATCGAGATTGCGCGGTGTCGTGCATTTTCATCACACACTTCAATAGCCGCGAAACGATAAAGCGTTCCGAAGCCAATACCGATACCTAATAAAAAGGTCGCAAAGCAGAACAGATAGAAGTTTTGTTGCAATAACGCATAAGTCGCTAGGCTCGCACCCGTAATTCCAACGATATTACCGATACTAAAGCCTCGCTTTCGGCCTAACTTTCCTGAAATCAAAGAAGCAGGAATGGTGGCAGCCATCAATCCCAAAAACTGTAACGCGACTGGTAAAGTAATCATACTGGCACTGGGCGCAATCTGTTTTCCTATCAAGCCAATCACGGAAATCAGTAGGATATTCCCTGTCATTAATAAGGCCTGACACAGTGATAGTAGCCAAACATTTCTATTCATCTTCGTTCCTAAATGTGAGCGCGGCTGATCACTAGACCAAATAACCAACAAAGTCTCAACACTTTGTTACAAAAAATGAAACTCACCTACTACCTATGTTTTGCTTTAAAGCCATCTCCTTTTCGATCTTCAACGATACCAAAGACGTCGCTTTCTATATTTTCAATTCCTTCTGAATTTGCAATTATCATAAACGGAGATAATAATAAATTTTTGTTATTAATTAGGGCGTGTTGATCTTTCGAGCTGATTTTTGCAGCGAGTTGCTGGGTATTTATACAAGGCAGAGGTTTTGATGTGTAGCTAGCCTACATGAAAAGCCGATAACGCAGTAGAAATGACCAGCAAACGCTGCCCAAAGGGTTCGGCTAAAAGCGTTTTACTCTTTGTTGAGGGGGATTTGCTTAGAATGACTAGGCTACTTCCCCCTCGCCGCGATTAAAACGCTTTTATCTCGAACAAAACTTAACCACGAAAGGTCAACACGCCCTAGCACTGTTTCAAAAAACTTCGGTATTGAGAGGCGAGTATGATTAATCCACTTTGGCTCAACACATTTAAGACTCTGGTAGAAGTCGGCCATTTCACCCAAACGGCTGAAAAGTTGTACATGACTCAACCAGGTGTAAGCCAACACATCAAAAAACTTGAGCAAGCATGCGACTGTGAACTGCTCTCTCGAGAAAACAAGAGCTTCGAGCTGACCGAGCAAGGTCGGATTATGTATCGCTATGCGCTCAAACTAGAGAAAGACCAAGAAGACCTTTTCGAGTCGCTCAGTTTTGATAACCCTTACTCTGGGCAGTGTCACCTATCTTGTTCAGGCTCACTTTCTTTGCGCTTATATCCCAAGCTTCTTGAACTGCAGCAGCAACACCCAGACCTAAGCATTAATCTAGAGGCTGCCCCGAATAGAAAGATATTGAATGACCTGCTGCAAGGCACGACCGATGTCGGCATCGTGAGACATTCACCGAACGACAGTTACTATCAAAGCCAAGTTATCGGCAAAGAAGCCTTGTGTCTTATCGTGCACCATAGCCATGCCGATCTTGAGATAACGCCACAAACACTGCACGAGATTGGTCTGATAGCTCACCCAGATTCTGCGCATTACCTCTCTTTGTACTTCGACCTGTGTGGTGATAAAGAGCTCGCGAACATCAACATTAATGAGATACCGAAATCAGGCTATATCAACCAACTTCATCAGATACTGCTGCCTGTATCAAAAGGATTAGGGTTTACCGTGCTACCAGCTGGTGCCGTTGAAAATTTTGCTGAAAGAGATAAGTTGCACGTCGTGCCGCCAAAAGTAGAAGTTGAGGAAACGCTGTACTTAGTCCAAAAGAGAAACCGCAAGCTCCCTCATCGATACAATACCGTGATTGATTTAATCAAACAGAATGTCAGCAATTAAGTTAGTACTCAGATAAAAAAGCCTTTAACCACGATAGTTAAAGGCTTTAACGACAAGAAACAGTTTTAATTCTATGGTTGTGAAGCGCTGAACACCTCGCTCGCACCTTCAAAATCGTAATTCTCTAGTAATCCCAGTACCTCTTTTAGGACACTCGAATCAGGGTGTTCAATGAGTAACTCCGAAACGTATTGCGTCGCATCGTTATCGTAAGCTTCGAGAAGAGACAACAGCTTAGAGATTTGCTTGGGATCTAACTCAGAAGAGTCCGATGTATCATCTGCACCTTTCTCTGCCGTGGCTGCGCATGGTTTACCAAAATCACGCTCGACCGCTTCAATCAACTCCCTTAAGCCAACTTCGCTTTGCTCAAGATCTTGCTCTACACAAGCCTTATTGTGAGCTCTGCTTTCAAAGTCACTGAGTAATTCAGCGAGCCTCTGCCCGCCAATTGAAGCCGACATACTTTTTAGAGTGTGTAGATTCCGCTCTAACGTTACCCACTCTTCTTGCGCTAGGTTATCGAACGCTTCCGATAGCATCGATGGGGCCCCTTGGCAGAATCTATCTAACACCTTATTTTGCAAGGCTGTATCGTTATTGGTGAGTTGCTCAAATCGAGCCTTTGAGAAAATCGATAGGTCAGAGTTATCAGAAACCGATTCATCAACCAGAGCAGGTTCTGGCGCTTTACCTTCAATCAACACCTCAGGCACGATGTATTTAGAGATCAAAGAAGTCGCTTTATCAATGATGATCGGCTTGTCCAAAAAGTCCGTTACGCCTGCGTCTCTTGCTCTTTGTTTCGCATCGGCAAACACGTTGGCCGACATCGCGATAATAGGCACAGTGGTATTAAATTCACGGATCAATCTTGTAGCCTCAAACCCATCCATGATTGGCATCTGTAGATCCATGAAGATCATGTCGTAGTTGTTGTTCTTTGCTAATGTCAGTGCCTCTTTGCCGTTTTCAGCAAGGTCGGCATCTAGCTTGGCTCGACTAAAGAAGGCTAACGCAAGATCTTGGTTAAGTTTATTATCCTCCACCAGCAGTATCTTCTGGCCTTTGAACTCTATCTGATAATCCAGTTGAAGCTCTTGTGCTTTGAATTGAGCTAACTCTTCATTTGTCGTTCGAGCAAAGGTTACAACGAAAGAAAACTCACTGCCTTGCCCAAACTCACTCTCAACCGTTATTTCGCTGCCCATTGCATTCACGAGCTTTTGGCTGATATTGAGCCCTAAACCTGTTCCACCAAATCGACGTGTCGTTGTGGTATCTGCTTGGCTAAATGCTTGAAATAGCTTATGAAGGTTGTCATCAGAAATGCCTATCCCGGTATCCGCAACGCAAACCTTCATCGTCAATTCACGCTCGTTTGAGTCAACAATATCGACCGTCAAAGAAACACTGCCTTTTTCCGTAAACTTAATCGCGTTGCCAATAAGGTTAAGTATTACTTGGAACAACCTGAGTGGATCACCGAGTAAAGGAGTATCGAGTTCTGGGTCAATCGACATCGATAAGTTAAGCTGTTTTTCATCCGCTTTTGACTCCATCAGCTCAATGACATCTTTAAAAGTCGCCAAGGCATTAAATGGAATATTATCGATAAACAACTGACCCGCTTCGATCTTAGACAAGTCTAAAATATCGTTAATGATGCTTAACAGAGAGTGACCAGAACGGTGCACTTTTTCAATATAGTTGCGGGCTGTAGGGTTAGTAATTTCCCCAATAGCTAAATAAGACAGACCAATAATCGCGTTCATTGGCGTTCTAATTTCGTGGCTCATGTTTGCTAAAAACTCTGATTTCGCCTGACTTGCGAGGTTTGCTCTCTCTTTCTCCTCAGCCAATTGCTCATTTAGACGTTTCATTTCAGAAATATCGAATGCCCAAAATAGCGTTGCAATTTCACCGTCAAGCTCAAACAAGTAGTAGCTAACAAGTGCGACAAAACGAGTGCCATCTGACTTCCTAAGCACTAACTCTTTGTTCACGACTTTTCCGTTCAGCTTGAGCTCTTTATGAATGTCATCACGAACCTCGAGAGAATCATGAATAGCAATCACATCGATAGACGAGAGTTCCTTATTTTCAACACCAAACAAGCGCTTTGCTGTGTCATTGGCATAACGAACCTGTTCCTCAAAAACCACTGCTGCTGCAATTGGAGAGCTATTAAGCATGCTATAGAGTTGGTCTTGGGCCTTTTTTAGTGCCTCTGTCGCTTCATTGGCAATACTAATCTGCTTAGCAAGTTTTCGGTTCCAAAAAACAATCAGTAAAACAATCACTAATGAAAAGGCAGAGATGGTGTAAACCAATTCGTAATCGACCCTTTCTATCGCTTTAGGTGCAGCCCACTTCGCTGAGATCTTTTGATGTTCTTCAGCGGAGAGCTTATCAATGGCTTTATTCAAAATAGAATAAAGCAGGGGCTCAGATTTAGTCACATGAAAGGTTGGTGATAGGTAAAAGTCCAGCCGCCCGATAATCCCAATGTCTCGGTGACCATATGAATCAATGAGATAGTTCAAGACGTCAACCGTATCGATCATTCCATCCAGGCTCTGATCATCAAGTAGGTTCAAGCCTTCAGCGGTTGAGTCAACAAAAACCCACTCGACGTTTGGATACTTCTCTACTATTGCCTCAGTATTCGCCGCATTTTTTAGGATACCGATTTTCCACCCAGTCGCTTCCTCAAGCACTAAGCTGCTCACCTCGCGTCTTGATGCAAGTGCCAAGCGGCTCGAGAATAGGCTATTTGCCGCTTTGACATTCTCTCCCAAGGAGCGATTTTCTTGCGCCGCAGAGACAAGTTCTACTTCTTGATGATCAACCAAACTTCGAGTTTCAGACCAATTCG